>NZ_LZKJ01000059.1 GCF_001672775.1 Mycobacterium kyorinense
GTTCAACGCTTACGCACCGACCACCAAACCAACCTTCAACCACCACGACACGCGGCCGCTTGACATAGGAGCAACACACTCGCGCCGAGAGGTGAGCTGCGCGATTCGATACCGACCTGCGCAATTTGGCAGACTGCACGGATGAGTTCCAACAATCATCGCGAGCTAGCGAAGCTTGACCGGGTGCCGTTGCCGGTCGAAGCGGTCCGCATCGGCGCGACCGGTTGGCAGCTCACCCGCACTGCTGCCCGCGTCGTCGCCACGCTGCCCGGCCGCGGCCCTTGGCAACAGAAGGTGATCAAGCAACTCCCCCAGACCTTCGCCGACCTGGGCCCCACCTACGTCAAGTTCGGGCAGATCATCGCGTCGAGCCCGGGCGCATTCGGCGAGCAGCTTTCCCGGGAATTTCGCGGTCTGCTCGACAGGGTGCCGCCCGCAGATCAGGACGACGTCCACAAACTCTTCGTCGACGAACTCGGCGCCGAACCGTCGCAGCTCTTCGCCAGCTTCGACGAGAAACCGTTCGCGTCGGCCTCCATCGCCCAAGTGCACTACGCGACGCTGAAAAGCGGCGAAGACGTCGTCGTCAAGATCCAGCGCCCGGGAATCCGTCGCCGCGTCGCCGCCGACCTGCAGATCCTCAAGCGCTTCGCCCAAGCCGTCGAACTGGCCAAGCTGGGGCGCCGGCTGTCCGCCCAGGACGTCGTCGCCGATTTCAGCGACAACCTGGCCGAGGAGTTGAACTTCCGCCTCGAGGCCCAGTCGATGGAGGCGTGGGTCTCCCACCTGCACGCCTCGCCGCTAGGCCGCAACATCCGGGTGCCGCAGGTGTACTGGGACTACACCAGCGATCGGGTGCTGACCATGGAACGGGTGCACGGCATCCGCATCGACAACGCCGCCGAAATCCGCAAAGCCGGATTCGACGGCGTCGAGCTGGTCAAGGCGCTGATCTTCAGCCTGTTCGAGGGCGGGCTGCGGCACGGCCTGTTCCACGGCGACCTACACGCCGGCAACCTCTACGTCGACGACCAGGGCCGCATCGTGTTCTTCGACTTCGGCATCATGGGCCGCATCGACCCGCGTACCCGCTGGCTGCTGCGCGAGCTGGTCTACGCGCTGCTGGTCAAAAAGGACCACGCGGCGGCCGGCAAGATCGTCGTGCTGATGGGCGCCGTCGGCACGGTCAAGCCCGAGGCGCAGGCCGCCAAGGACCTGGAAAAGTTCTCCACTCCGCTGACCATGCAGACGCTGGGTGAGATGTCGTACGCGGACATCGGCCGGCAGCTTTCCACGCTGGCCGACGCCTACGACGTCAAGCTGCCCCGCGAGCTGGTGCTGATCGGCAAGCAATTCCTCTATGTCGAGCGCTACATGAAGCTGCTGGCGCCGCGCTGGCAGATGATGTCGGATCCGCAGCTCACCGGCTACTTCGCCAACTTCATGGTGGAGGTCAGCCGCGAGCATCAAAGCGACGTGGAGGTGTAGTGCAGGTCCGCTCCGGGACGGCCCGATCGGGCGACGTCGACCTTTACTACGAAGACATGGGCGACCCCAACGACCCACCGGTGCTGCTGATCATGGGTCTGGGCGCGCAGCTGCTGCTGTGGCGCACCGCGTTCTGCGAAAAGCTGGTCGCCGGAGGGCTGCGCGTCATCCGCTACGACAACCGCGACGTCGGCTTGTCCAGCAAGACCGAACGCGGGCAATCCTCCGGCGGGCCGCTGGTCATGCGGATGCTTCGCTTTTGGCTGGGGCTGCCCGGCAAATCGGCCTACGCGCTAGAAGACATGGCCGATGACGCCGCCGCGGTGCTCGACCATCTCGGGATCGAGCGGGCGCATGTCGTCGGCGCCTCGATGGGCGGCATGATCGCCCAGATCGTGGCGGCGCGGTTCGCCGAGCGGACGCGGTCGCTGGTGGTGATCTTTTCCAGCAACAACCGCCGATTCCTGCCACCGCCGGGACCGCGGCAGCTGTTGGCGCTGCTGAAAGGACCGCCGCCGGGATCGCCGCGTGACGTCATCATCGACAACGCGGTGCGGGTCACCCGGATCATCGGCAGCCCTGCCTACCCGGCCCCTGAGCAGCGGATCCGCGAAGAGGCCATCGAGAGCTACGAGCGCAGCTACTACCCGTGGGGCATCCCCCGCCATTTCAGCGCAGTCCTGGCCAGCGGCAGCCTCGTCGACTACGACCGGCAGATCACCGCGCCGACCGTGGTCCTGCATGGTCTGGCCGACAAGCTGATGCGGCCCTCCGGCGGGCGCGCGGTGGCCCGGGCGATCCGCGGCGCGCGTTGGGTGACGTTCGACGGCATGGGCCACGAGTTACCCGAGCAGCTGTGGGATCGGGTGATCAGCGAGCTGACGGCCACGTTCGCCGAAGGCTGATCAGCAAGCGTCCCGTTTCGCAATTCGGTTCGTCACCCCTGATCGACTAGCATGTCGGGGGGGTTGGGGATAACGGGTGGGGGAGTCCCGCTCAGTCGAGGCGGAGACGTCGTTAACACCAGGAAGGCGCACACCATGGCGCAAAAACTGAAGCCTCATTTTGAGGATGTACAAGCTCATTACGATCTGTCCGACGACTTCTTCCGGCTCTTCCTCGACCCGACCCAGACCTACAGCTGCGCCTACTTCGAGCGTGACGACATGACGCTGGAAGAGGCGCAGATCGCCAAGATCGACCTGGCGCTGGGCAAGCTGGGCCTGCAGCCGGGGATGACGCTGTTGGATGTCGGCTGCGGCTGGGGCGCCACCATGCGACGCGCGGTCGAAAAGTACGACGTCAACGTCGTCGGCCTGACGCTGTCGAAAAACCAGGCCGCCCATGTGCAGAAGTCGCTCGACGAGATGGACAGCCCGCGCACCAAGCGGATCCTGTTGGAGGGCTGGGAGCAGTGGGACGAGCCGGTCGACCGGATCGTGTCGATTGGAGCGTTCGAGCACTTCGGCCATGACCGCTATGACGACTTTTTCAAGATGGCCTACGAGGCCCTGCCCGACGACGGGGTAATGCTGCTGCACACGATCACCGGCTTGACCGGACCGCAGATGGTCGAGCGGGGCATGCCGTTGACCTTCGAGCTGGCCCGCTTCTTCAAATTCATCGCCACCGAGATTTTCCCGGGCGGGCGGCTGCCGTCGATCGAGATGGTCGAAGACCGCTCGTCGACCGCAGGTTTCACGCTGACCCGTCGGCAGTCACTGCAGCCGCATTACGCCAAGACGCTCGACCATTGGGCGGCGGCGCTGGAGAGCAACAAGGACAAAGCCATCGAGATTCAGTCCCAAGAGGTTTACGACCGCTACATGCATTATTTGACCGGCTGCGCGAAGGGATTCCGGGTCGGCTACATCGACGTCAATCAGTTCACGCTGGAGAAGTAACGCCAGTCGGCGCCCCGCACTGGTGAAGGACAGGTATGGTGCTCTCACCAGTCGATGCCTTGTGCGGGAATAGTTCACCAGAAAGGCGACCAAGCATCAATGCCTGACAAGCCAGCCGCTCCGACAGAGATCCGGACGCGTCCCGAAGACATCCAGGCGCACTACGACCTGTCCGACGACTTCTTCGGCCTGTTCCAGGACCCGACTCGGACCTACAGCTGCGCCTACTTCGAGCGTGACGACATGACACTCGAAGAAGCCCAGATCGCCAAGGTCGACCTGAACCTCGACCAGCTCGACCTCAAGCCGGGCATGACGCTGCTGGACATCGGCTGCGGGTGGGGCACCACGATGAAGCGCGCCGTGGAGAAGTACGACGTCAACGTCATCGGGCTGACACTGTCGAAGAATCAGCGTGCCCGCGCTCAGCAGGTGCTGGACGACATCGACACCAATCGCTCACGACAAGTGCTGCTGCGCGGCTGGGAGGACTTCAGCGATCCCGTCGACCGGATCGTGTCCATCGAGGCGTTCGAGCACTTCGGTCACGAGAATTACGACCGCTTCTTCAAGAACTGTTTCAACATCATGCCCGACGACGGTCGGATGACCGTGCAGAGCAGCGTCAGCTATCACCCGTACAACCTGGCAGCGCGCGGCAAGAAGCTGACCTTCGAGACTGCACGCTTCATCAAGTTCATCGTCACCGAGATCTTCCCGGGCGGCCGGCTGCCCACCACCGACATGATGGTGGAGCACGGCGAGAAGGCCGGTTTCGTTGTGCCCGAACCGATTTCGTTGTGTCCGCACTACGTCAAGACGTTGCGGATCTGGGGGGACGCGCTGGAGGCCCACCACGACCAGGCCGTCGAGATCCAGTCCGAAGAGGTCTACCAGCGGTACATGAAATACCTGCGCGGCTGCGAGGCTTACTTCGCCGACGAGGCGCTGGACTGCAGTCTGGTCACCTACCTCAAGCCGGCGGCTGCATAGCGGCGGAGCGGGTCGCCAAGCACCGCCGCCAAGCACCGCGAGCAGACGCAGAAGCCCCCGACACGCCGAAGGGAAAGGGCCTTTTGCGTCTGGTGGGCGGGTGTTGTCGGATTCGCGTCGCCTCGTTCGTCGAACAGGTAGAGAGTGAAACACGGGGTTTCGCTCACTACCGGAGGTGATCACGATGCAGTACTTGGCTCTGTTGACCAGCCAGGAGCGGGACCGCACGCCCGACGAGCGGGCCGCGTTGATGGCGGAATTCGAAAGCTTCCAAGCCGGTGCCGCCTCGGCGCTGCGCAGTGGCGACGCGCTGACGCCCTCCGCGGCCGCGGTGCGGATTAGCGGCGGCCCGGACGCCCCTGTTGTCACCGACGGCCCGTTCGCCGAGTCCGCCGAAGTGGCCTGCGGCTACTACGTGTTCGAAGCGGAGAACCTCGACGAGGCGCTGACACTGGCCCGGGCCATCCCGGTCGCCAAGGTGGGGGCGATCGAAGTCAGGCCGATTTACCACGCGTTCGATCCCGAGTGGTCGCGCACCGGCGGCCAGTGGCTGGCGCTGCTGCTGGAGCCGGCAACGAACGTCCACGCCCCGGGCACACCGGAGTGGCAGCAGGAGGCGGCGCGTCACGGCGAATTCGCCGCTACCGCAGGGGATCACATCGTCGGTGGCGCTGCGCTGCATGACCCTGCGACGGCGACGACGGTGCGGGTGCGCGACGAGCAGGTGCTGCTGACCGACGGCCCGTATGTCGAGGGTGCGGAGATCGCCACCGGGTTCTACCTGCTCTCGGCCGCCGACCGTGACGAGGCCGTCAAACTGGCCGAGATGATTCCCGCCTCGGCTGTGCAGCTGCGCCAGTTGGCCGGCCTCTCCCACCTGTAGCGCATGGCCGACCTGGACGGCGTCTTCCGGAAGGAATGGGGCCCGGCGGTGGCCGCGCTGGCCCGCTGGTCGGGTGACCTGACCGTTGCCGAAGACGCCGTCCAGGAAGCTTTCGCTGAGGCGCTGCGGGTATGGCGGCGCGACGGCGTGCCAGATAACCCCGCCGCCTGGGTGCTGACGGTGGCGCGCAACCGCGCCCGCGATCGGCTGCGGCGCGAATCAGCGCGTCCCGGAAAGGAATTGGCGGCGGTGGTCGACGAGATCAGGGCGCGCACCGACCGGGCCGACGTCCACCCGGTCCATGACGACGAGTTGCGGATGATGTTCACCTGCGCCCATCCCGCTCTCGACCGGACGTCGCAGTTGGCGTTGACGCTGCGGCTGGTCTCCGGGCTGACCGTCGCGGAGATCGCTCGCGCGCTGCTGCAGACCGAGGCCGCGGTCGGCCAGCGAATCACCCGCGCCAAGAACAAGATCCGGCACGCCAACATCCCGCTGCGGGTGCCGCCTGCCGAGCTGCTATCCGAACGCACACCGCACGTGCTGGGTTGTGTCTACTCAGTGTTCACCGAGGGCTACTGGTCGACGGCGGGGCCGTCGGCGATCCGTGACGAGCTGTGCGACGAGGGTGTCCGGCTCGCCGGCGAGCTGTGCAGCCTGATGCCTGATGAGCGGGAAGCTCACGCATTGGCAGCGCTTGTGCTGCTGCATGATTCGCGGCGATCGACTCGGGTGGATGCCGCCGGGGCGCTGGTACCGCTCGACGAACAGGACCGCCGCCGGTGGGACCGCGGCCGCATCGCCCGCGGCCTGGATCGGCTGCGGCTGGCGCAAGGATCGGGCGGGCCGTATCTACCACAGGCGGTGATCGCCGCCGTGCACGCCACGGCGGCGCGTTGGCAGGACACCGATTGGGCGGCGATCTGCGCCGCCTATGACCGGTTGCTTGCCATCACTGAGTCGCCGGTAGCGCGGGCCAATCGTGCGCTGGCCGTGGGCTTTCGGGATGGCTACGCCGCCGGCTTGGCGGCGCTGGATGCGGTGCAGGACGATTCGCGCCTGGCCCGGACGGTCGCCCCGATCCGCGCGGACCTGCTGCGCCGCGACGGGCGGGCCGCCGAAGCGCTGCGGTATTACCGCCAAGCGTTGGAGCTCACCGGCTCCGAGCCGGCACGGGCGTTTCTGCGCCGCCGGATCGCCGAATGCTCAGGCGCCTAAGTCTGCCGAGCGTCGACTTGTCGAGCCCGATCCTGGGCAAGTCGCCCAACAAGTCGACGTTCGGCGCGAAAAAGTTACTCCGCGGCGAAGTTGCGGGTGATCGACGGGTCGACCGGAATGCCGGGGCCGGTGGTCGTCGAGACCGTGATCTTCTTCAGGTAGCGGCCCTTGGACGACGACGGCTTGTGCCGCAGCACCTCGTCGAGTGCGGCGCCGTAGTTCTCCGCCAGGTTCTTCTCGTCGAACGAAGCCTTGCCGATCACGAAGTGCAGGTTGGCCTGCTTGTCCACCCGGAAGTTGATCTTGCCGCCCTTGATGTCGGCGACGGCCTTGGCGACGTCGGGGGTGACGGTGCCGGTCTTGGGGTTGGGCATCAGCCCGCGCGGGCCCAGCACGCGAGCGATCCGACCGACCTTGGCCATCTGGTCAGGCGTGGCGATCGCCGCGTCGAAATCCAGGAACCCGCCCTGGATCTTCTCGATCAAGTCGTCGCTGCCGACGACGTCGGCGCCTGCGGCCACCGCCTGCTCGGCCTTCTCCCCCACCGCGAACACCGCGACCCGGGCGGTCTTACCCGTGCCGTGGGGCAGGTTGACCGTGCCGCGCACCATCTGGTCGGCCTTGCGCGGGTCGACACCGAGCCGGATCGCCACCTCGACGGTCGCGTCCTGCTTGGTCGACGATGTCTCCTTGGCCAGCTTGGCCGCCTCCAGCGGGGTATGCAGACGCGAACGGTCCACCTTCTCGGCGGCGGCGCGATATGCCTTGCTGTTCTTGCTCATTCGATATCCAATCTCGTGGTTGGTTGTGGTTGAAAAACGGGCCGGAGCTGGCCCTCCCACCGGTCAGAAAAACTATTCGACCGTGATGCCCATCGATCGTGCGGTGCCGGCGATGATCTTGGCGCCGGCCTCGATGTCGTTGGCGTTGAGGTCGGCCTTCTTGGTTTCGGCGATCTCGCGGACCTGATCCCAGGTCACCTTGGCGACCTTGGTCTTGTGCGGCTCGGCCGAACCCTTACCGACGCTAGCGGCCTTGAGCAGCAGCTTGGCGGCGGGCGGCGTCTTGAGCGCAAAGGTGAAGCTGCGGTCCTCGTAGACGGTGATCTCCACCGGAATGACGTTGCCGCGCTGGTTCTCGGTTGCGGCGTTGTACGCCTTGCAGAACTCCATGATGTTGACGCCGTGCTGGCCGAGCGCGGGACCGACCGGCGGCGCGGGGTTGGCCTGGCCGGCTTCGATCTGCAGCTTGATCAGCCCGACGACCTTCTTCTTCGGGGCCATGAGGTGTTGGTCTTCCTTTCGGGTTAGATCTTCGAGACCTGGTTAAAGGTCAGTTCCACAGGTGTTTCGCGACCGAAGATGGACACCAGCACCTTGAGCTTCTGTTGTTCGGCGTTGACCTCGCTGATGGAGGCGGGCAGCGTGGCGAACGGCCCGTCCATCACCGTGACCGACTCGCCGACCTCGTAGTCGACCTCGATCACCGGTCGTTCCAGCCCGCCCTCGCTGGCCGCGGCGGCGGTGGCGGCCGCGCCCTTGGCCGGCTTCTTCGCCGGCCCCTGCGGCAGCAGGAACTTCACCACGTCGTCCAGCGACAGCGCCGACGGGCGGGACGTCGCGCCGACGAACCCGGTGACACCCGGGGTGTTGCGCACCGCCGACCACGAGTCGTCGGTCAGGTCCATGCGAACCAGGATGTAGCCCGGCAGCACCTTGCGGTTGACCTGCTTGCGCTGACCGTTCTTGATTTCGGTGACCTCTTCGGTCGGCACTTCCACCTGGAAGATGTAGTCGCCGACGTCAAGGTTCTGCACACGGGTCTCAAGGTTGGCTTTGACCTTGTTCTCGTAGCCGGCGTAGGAGTGGATGACATACCAGTCGCCGGGTTTGGTGCGCAGCTCGGCCTTCAGCGCCACGGCCGGGTCGACCTCTTCGGCCGGCTCTTCGGGGGCGACGGTCTCGGCCGCCGCGTCCGGATCGGACTCGGCGGTGACCTCCTGCAAGGCCTCTTCGATGTCGACCGTCTCACCCACGGGCAGGTCGCCGTCGGAGGTAGTCACGGTTCTCTCAGTTCCTCTCTATAACCCGCTGTACGTTCGTCAGCCGAACACCAGCAGCACGAGCTTGGCCAGACCCAGATCGGCGAGGCCGATCAGCGCCACCATGAACACCAGGAAGGCCAGCACCACCGAGGTGTAGGTGATCATCTGCTTGCGGTTGGGCCAGATCACCTTGCGCAGTTCGGCGACGACCTGCTTCAGGTAGTTGTAGACGTACGCGAAGGGGTTGGGGCCCCGCGACGTCTTGGCCTTCTTGGCCTTCTTCTTCGTCTTGGCATCGGCGCCGGCTTCGCCGAGCTCGACCGCGGACGACTCGACGTCCTCCGCCCGCTGGCGGGACCGCTTGCCGCTGGGGCGCTGCGGTCGGGTCGCTACCGCCGTGCGGCCGTCGGCTGCGTCGGCACCGTCGCGCTCGTCGCTCACCGCATGCTCCTCTGTTTGCCTTTTTCGGGTGGTCACCTTCCAGTGTCCACCATCGCTGAAATCCAATGGTCAGCAGGGGCGACAGGACTTGAACCTGCAACCTGCGGTTTTGGAGACCGCTGCTCTGCCAGTTGAGCTACGCCCCTATGCCGGTTGGCAGGCCAACCTGCGCGCACGGGGCTTCACATGAGTACGCGCTCTCCGCTTGTTCGACTACCGGAAAGCGCGCTTGTGATGGGAAAACCCCGAGGTCCGAGTGTACAACGGCGCCGGTGTCAGGTACTAATCACGCAGTCCGGACGATCTGGCCGGCCTCCATGTCCCACTTGAGCGCAACCGAGTCGGTGCCCTCGTTCCCCATCATCGTGGTGTAGGCCTCCAGCACGACCTCGCCGGCGGCGTTGGTGCAGATGTTCCTGGTGACCACGATGTCGGCGCCGAACCGCTCGTTGACGGACTGGACCTCCATCTCGGCGTGCAACACGTCGCCGGCGACGATCGGCTTGTGGAAGATGAACTTCTGGTCGACCTGCACGATGTTCATCGTCTCGTAGCCGGTGTCGACGCTGCGCATGAAGTCGCTTTGGACCAGTTTGGCGAAGATCGTCGGGAACGTCAGCGGCGCGACGATGCTGTCATAGCCGAGCTCAGCGGCCGCCTTCTCGTCGAAAGACGCTGGATCGTCGCACTTGACGGCCTTGGCGAAACTGCGGATCTGCTCGCGGCCTACCTCGTAGGTGTCCGGGTAACGCCAGACCATCCCACGGATGTCCGTTTTGATCGCCATGCTTACGCCAACTTCGCCGACGCGACCGCCCGGCCAAAGATCTTCTTGCCGCCTGCGGTGGCGGTGATGGCGATGGTCACCGACTTGCTGTCCTCGTCGACGGACTTGACCCGACCGCTGAACACGATCTCGGCCCCCTTGCCGTCGTTGGGCACCGGCACCACCGCGGTGAATCGGACGTTGTACTCGGTCACCGCGCCCGGGTCGCCGACCCAGGAGGTGACGTAGCCGCCGCCGAGACCCATGGTCAACATGCCGTGCGCGATCGCGGTGTCCAGGCCGACCATCTTGGCGATCTCGTCGTCCCAGTGGATGGGGTTGAGGTCGCCCGAGACGCCGGCATAGTTCACCAGGTCCTGACGGGTCAGGGTGTAGACCTTCTCGGGAAGCTGGTCACCGGCTTTCACCGAACTGAACTCACGCCGTGGCATCGCTGAAACCCTCTTCTCCTTCACCGGCACGGCCCGCCAGGGTCGTGTAAGTCTCCATAACCAGCTCTCCAGTGTCGTTGGTGACGACGTTTTTGGTGACGATGATGTCGGTGCCGTGCGCTTGCCGCACCGAGTCCACGTAGACGTCGCAATAGAGCTTGTCGCCCGCTTGGATCGGCTTCAGATACTTGAGCACCTGGTCGACCTGGACGATCTGCTCGTCGTGAATCGCAATGTTGGCGTCGGCGAAAAACGCCGATTGAGCCTTGTAGCCGAATACCGACATAAACGTCAGCGGTGACAGCAGCCCGTCATAGCCGAGCTCGGCGGCGGCCTTCTCCTCGAAGAAAGCGGGGTCATCGTTTTTGACGGCCGCGGCGTACTCCCGGATCTTTTCCCGCTCGACCATGTAATGGTCGGGGTACCGATAGTGCCTACCGACGACGTTCTTGCCCAACGACACGGCTTCAGAACCTACCTATGCCCTCTGCTCAACTACTTGCGGTCGACGGCTAGCGCGTCTCGCGGTGTGCCTGATGCTTGCCGCAGTTGGGGCAGAACTTCTTCAGTTCGAGCCGATCGGGGTCATTGCGGCGATTCTTCTTGGTGATGTAGTTGCGGTGCTTGCACACCTCGCACGCCAAAGTGATCTTCGGCCGTACATCGGTACTGGAGGCCACGTCCGCTTCTCTTTCTCATGTCTTGTTGTTGTTCTGTAGCGATGGCCGGACTCGAACCGGCGACCTAACGATTATGAGTCGTTCGCTCTAACCGACTGAGCTACATCGCCTCGGTACGCGCCGCCTGCCTGCTCGGCGTCCGCCGAGCCCCCTAACGGAATCGAACCGTTGACCTTTTCCTTACCATGGAAACGCTCTGCCGACTGAGCTAAGGGGGCCTCACCCGAAGCGACCATTCGAGTCGGTCTCGGGCCTAAAAGAGGGTACAGCCTGGGCCGCAGGCCAGCCAAACCAGCCTGGCGGCGATAGCGGGCGCGCAGAAACCCGGCACTGACCCGGGCTACCCAGCCCGATCAGATCACACAGACTCGCTGGAGCGGTGCAGCCGCAGCGCGTCCAGGTTGCTGAATTCGTCGACCTCGTCGTCATCTAGCGAAGATTGGGAAGCGTCGGCATCGGCGACCAGAGTCCGCAGCGCGAGATTGACCGCCTCCCGCGTGCTGTGCATATGAAATCTGCGTATGACCTCGTCGACGAGGGCTTTGTCAACCTCGATCTCGACTTTGCGGAACGTCATGGAGAAACGATACCCGTTTGGCGAAACGTGAACCATCAAAATCCTGGCAAACATATGGACAGTGCAGCCGAGGCGCCACGGGCCGCGCCGTAGGCTGGACGGGTGCCTGACACGGACCGGCTGTATTTCCGTCAACTGCTCTCCGGGCGCGACTTCGCCGCCGGCGACATGTTCGCGACGCAGATGCGCAATTTCGCCTACCTGATCGGCGATCGTCAAAGCGGCGACGCCGTCGTCGTCGACCCGGCCTACGCCGCCGGGGATCTGCTCGACACGCTCGAAGCCGACGGCATGCGGCTCTCGGGGGTGCTGGTCACCCATCACCACCCCGACCACGTCGGCGGCTCGATGATGGGTTTCGAACTCAAGGGCCTCGCCGAGCTGTTGGAACGCACCAGCGTCCCCGTCCACGTGAATACCCATGAGACACAGTGGGTTTCGCGGGTCACCGGGATCAGCATGGCGGATCTGACCGCACATGAGCACGGTGACGTGGTCAGCGTCGGCGATATCGACATCGAGTTGCTGCACACGCCCGGCCACACGCCGGGTAGTCAGTGCTTTCTGCTCGACGGCCGGCTGGTCGCCGGGGACACGCTGTTTCTGGAGGGCTGCGGGCGCACCGACTTCCCCGGCGGCGACTCCGACGAGATGTATCGCAGCCTGCGCCAGCTCGCCGGGCTGGCCGGTGACCCGACGGTGTTTCCCGGGCACTGGTATTCGGCCGAACCGAGTGCATCGCTGTCGGAGGTCAAGCGGTCCAACTACGTCTACCGCCCCGCCAATCTTGATCAGTGGCGAATGATGATGGGCGGCTGAGCGCCCTTTAAGATCGCATCAGCGAATTTTCGGTCCCCGATTCACGGTGGCATACGCGGAGGTCTTCGATGGGCTGGTTCCATGACCGCTGGCATGAGGTGACCGGGGCGGGCTCCAACACCTGGGTGGCGCTGGGCAGCTGGGCGGTGCTGGCGGTCGGAGTGTTCGCCCTGCTGTGGGCCAACCAGCAGGTGCGGCGCAACCGTGAGGTGACAATCGAGCAGACCCGGCCGCACATCGGCATGTCGATGGAGCCGCACGGCGCCGACTGGCACGTGATCGAACTGGTCGTCCGTAACTTCGGCAAGACCGCGGCCTACAACATCCGCTTCTCGTTTCCGCGGCCGCCCACCGTCGCCGCCTACGAAAACACCTCGGACGGCTACACCGACGTCGTCGAGATGAAGCTGCCCGAGGAGCTGGCGACGCTGGCGCCCAACCAGGAGTGGCGGGTGGTGTGGGACTCGGTGCTCAACCGGGCCAAACTCGGCGACGACATCGAGCCGCGGTTCGCCGGCGCGGTGACCTATTACGACCGCCCCGAGGACCGGCCGGCGTGGAAGTTCTGGCAGCGCAAGCGGCGTCCGTTCGAGACCAAAGTGGTGCTCGACTGGGATGCGCTGCCGCCGGTGCGGCGAGTCGAACTGATGACGACGCACGACCTGGCCAGCCGCGAGAAGGAGAAGTTGGAACTGCTGCGCGGCCTGTTGACCTACTTCCACTACGCCAGCACCGAACCTCGCTCCGACGTGTTCCGCAGCGAGATCGAGCGCATCAATCGCGCGGCGGAAGAAACGCGCGACCGGTGGCGGGCCCGCCAACTCGACGATCCGACCGATGTGCATCTGCGGTGGGACCGGGCCACAGCGGAGGCCGGTAAGCATCGGAGCTAACGGGCGGGCGTGATTGAATCGACTCCCATGAGCGGCCCGGTCAGCTATCGCCACGACGAGTCCATCGCGATCATCACGATGGACGACGGCAAGGTCAACGCGCTCGGGCCTGCCATGCAGCAGGCGTTGCAGGAGGCGCTCGACAACGCCGACCGCGACGACGTCGGCGCGATAGTGATCACCGGCAACGACCGGGTGTTCAGCGGCGGCTTCGATCTGAAAGTTCTGACGTCGGGCGAGCCGCAGCCCGCGATCGACATGCTCAAGGGCGGCTTCGAGTTGTCGCATCGGCTGTTGTCCTATCCCAAGCCGGTGGTGATGGCCTGCACCGGCCACGCCATCGCGATGGGCGCGTTCCTGCTGTCCAGTGGTGACCATCGAGTGGCCGCGCCCGCGTACAACATTCAGGCCAACGAAGTCGCGATCGGGATGACGATTCCCTATGCGGCGCTGGAGATCATGAAGCTGCGCTTGACGCCGTCGGCCTATCAGCAGGCCGCCGGGCTGGCCAAGACGTTCTTCGGCGAAACCGCTGTGGCGGCGGGCTTTGTCGACGAGATCGTGCTGCCCGAGGTGGTGCGGGAGCGCGCCGTCGAGGCCGCGCGGGAGTTCGCCACATTGCACCAAAAAGCCCACGCCGCGACGAAGCTGCGGACCCGCGCCGACGCTTTGGACCGCATCCGCGGCGGAATCGACGGTATGGCAGCCGAGTTCGGGCTGTAGACGCAGGCGCGGGTTTCGGAATCCCCTGGTCGGGTACGCCTCGGCCATGGTGGCCATTGATCCGATCGCGGAACCGTGGGGCGTGCGAACGCCCTATGAACCCGGCCAGCCCTGGCCGCAGCGTGTCGACAACTATCTGGGCGAGGGCATCGACTCGGAGTCGGTGGACCGCTGGGTGCAGTCGGCGGCGGTATTGCACTCCAACGGCGACGGCCTGGACATCGCTGTCAAGGACGGGCGCATCGTGGGCGTCCGCGGCCGCGCCGTCGACCGGGTCAACCACGGGCGACTGGACCCCAAGGACATGTTCGGCTGGCAGGCCAACGCGTCGCCAGATCGGCTCACCACCCCGCTGATCCGCCGCGACGGCCGGCTGCAGCCGTGCGACTGGGACACTGCGATGGACGCGATCGTGGCCCGCAGCCGGGAACTGCTGGACGGCCACGGCCCCAGCGCAATCGGCTTCTACACCTCCGGGCAGTTGTTCCTCGAGGAGTACTACACCCAGGGCGTGATCGCGCACGGCGCGATCGGCACCAACCACGTCGACGGCAACACCCGGCTGTGCACGGCGACGGCCGCTGAGGCGCTGAAGGAATCGTTCGGCTGTGACGGCCAACCGGGGTCCTACACCGACGTCGACCACGCCGACGTGATTGCGTTGTTCGGGCACAACGTCGCCGAGACGCAGACCGTGCTGTGGGCGCGCATGCTGGACCGGTTGGTGGGCGGGTCGCCGCCGGCGATCGTGTGCGTCGACCCACGCAAGACGCCGGTGGCCTTGCATGCCACCGTGCATCTGGCGCCGCTGCCGGGCACCAACGTGGCGTTGATGAACGGCCTGCTGCACGAGATCATCGCCAACGACTGGGTCGACCACGACTACATCGACTCGCACACCATCGGTTTCGACGAGCTGCGCAAGCGGGTCGCCGAATTCCCGCCGCAACGTGCGGCCGAGATCTGCGGCGTCGACATCGACGACATCCGGGAGGCGGCGCGCCTGATCGGCACCGCCGAGCGATTGCTGTCCACGGTGCTGCAGGGTTTCTACCAGTCCCATCAGGCCACCGCGGCGTCGGTGCAGGTCAACAACATTCACCTGGTGCGCGGGATGCTCGGCAAGCCCGGCTGCGGTGTGCTGCAGATGAACGGACAGCCCACCGCCGAGAACACCCGCGAATGCGGCGCCGACGGCGATCTCGCCGGGTTCCGCAACTGGGCCAACGACAACCACATCGTCGACCTGGCTCGACTGTGGAACCTTGACCCGCAACAGATTCCGCACTACGCACCGCCGACGCACGCCATGCAGATGTTTCGCTTCGCCGAAGAGGGCACCCTGCAAATGCTCTGGGTAACCGCGACCAACCCGGCGGTGTCGCTGCCCGAGCTCGCCCGGATCCGCGACATCTTGTCGCAGCGAAAGCTGTTTTTGGTGGTCGAGGACATCTTCATGACCGAGACCGCCGAACTTGCCGACGTAGTGTTGCCGGCTGCGGCGTGGGGCGAGAAGACCGGCACCTTCACCAACGCCGACCGCACCGTGCACATCTCCGAAAAGGCTGTGGAGCCGCCGGGATCAGCGCGCTCGGATCTGGACATTTTCCTCGACTACGCGCGACGGATGGACTTCCGCGACAAGGACGGTCAGCCGTTCCCGCCGTGGACGGACCCCGAGTCGGCGTTCGAGGCGTGGAAGAAATGCAGCGCCGGCCGTCCCTGCGACTACACCGGGCTGAGCTACGCAAAGCTGCGCGGCGGCAGCGGAATCCAGTGGCCGTGCAACGACGAGAACCCTGACGGGACCGAACGCCTGTACGCCGACGGGAAGTTCTGGGCACACCCGGATTACTGTGAGGCATTCGGCAAGGACATGATCACCGGCGCGCCGCTGGAGCCAACCGAATACCGCGCGATGAACGCCTACGGCAAGGCGATCATCAAGGCCGCGGAATATGTTCCGCCGCACGAAATGCCCGGCTCCGGATACCCGTTCGCGTTGATCACCGGCCGCACCCTGTACCACTTCCACACTCGCACCAAAACCGCTCGGGCACCGCAACTCAACGCCGCCGCACCCGAGGTGTGGGTGGAGGTCTCAGCCGGTGACGCCCGTCGTCTCGGCATCGCAGAGGGCGACATGGTCGAGGTGAGCACCCCGCGCGGCAGCATCAGCTGCGCCGCCCGGATCAGCGCTATCCGCGACGGGGTGTTGTTCGTGCCGTTCCACTACGGCTATTTCGACGCCGACGGGTCCAAAAGGGCGGGCCACCACCGCGCCGGCAACGAGCTCACGCTCACCGATTGGGATCCGGTGTCCAAGCAGCCGATCTACAAGACGGCCGCCGCTGCGCTGCGCCGGAAGCAGGACGGCAACGGTCACGTCGCCGCTGCCCCGACGACGGCGGCCTCGGCCCCGGTCAACGGCCAAGTGCCTGCGACAGTGGGCGGCGCCGCGGCCACCGTATCCGAAGTCACGGTAGGTCAGTGATGAAAATCAAACTGGCGCTACGCGAATTGCACCGCTCCGAACGCAAATTGGCCCACGAGCTCAACGTGATGGCGTCGCGGCATCGCAGCGACCAGGACATCTACCACATCGCCCACGACCTGGCCGGCTGGTCGCAACACCATCTGCGTGACCTGGCCGACCATGGCCGTCATTACGGCCTGCGGTTGTCGGCCGAGCCGCGAACCCGGGCGCTCAGCGGGTTTCTGCAGTCGCGTCTCAGCGGACTGCTGCGCAAGCGTCCCGAGCCGGGGCTGCTGCTGCTGGCCGATCTGCGGCGCATTCATCGGATGGCCGCGGGGGCGTCGGTAGACTGGGAGTTGCTCGGCCAGGTCGCGCAGGCCACCAAAGACCAAGAGCTACTCGACCTGACCAAACGCTGCCACCCTGAGACGTTGCGCCAAATGCGTTGGGCCAACGGCATGCTCAAGGAATTGTCGCCGCAGGTGTTGACGAGCTAAGTTTGGCGGCGACCCGCCGCGCCCGGCTTCGCCGCGCTTGCGATCGCCGCGCTAGACGCCCGGCTTTGACGAGCTAGACGCCCTGGTATCGGCGGAAGCGCTTGAGGTACGCCGAAAAGTCCCACGTCGACAAGAACTCCTGGGCGGCCGCATAGCCGCGGTCGTATTGCTGCTCCAGACGGCCTCTCGAGATGCCGAAGTCCAAGGCGCTCACCTCGGTGGAGACCACCCGGATGGCCCGGGCGCTGACCCACGGCTCGTTCAGGTGGGTTTGGTCATGGCCGATCAGCATGGTGGTGATCAGGTGTTCCAGCAGCGACGGCGGTCCCATGAGACGCCGTAATGGCCTCAGCGCTGGGATCGCACTTTCGATGCCCTCGAAAAGCTTGGGAATCACCGTGATTCCGAAGGTCGGCCAGCGGGGCCGCTTGGCGTCGGGCCGGTCCAGCGAGTCGATCGGGAAGGTCGACAGCAGTCCGCCGTCGACCAGTGTGGATTTGCGCCCGGTGGCGCTGGTCAACGTGACCGGACGGTAGAAGAACGGGATGGCCATCGAGGCCCGGACCGCGTCGGCGACCGGCTGCTCGTCAGGATCTAGTCCGTAGACCCGCTTGTAGTCCCACGGCAACCGCACGAGCTGGCCGGTGGTCAGATCGGCGACGGTGACCACGGCCCGATAGCGCCGCTCCTCGAGCAAATTGTCGTCGTCGATGGCAAGATCACCAAAAGTGCTGACGCCCAAGTTCTTCAGCTCGCCGCGGATCCAGTCGTGGGCGAAGTCGCCGCGGTACAGGCCGGTGTCCCGCACCAGGCCCCACGCCGGGCCGAAGAACGGGATCGGCGCCGCGTCGCGCCATTGTCGCAGCGGCACGGACAATCCCAGGTCTCTGACTTCCGCGCTGGTCAGCTGATTGCCCTTGGACGCGGCCGCGATGATCGCCGCGACCACCGACCCGCCGGACACGCCGGAGGCTCGGGGGAACGAATATCCGGCGTCCATCAGCGCGACGATCGCGCCCACCAGACCGATGAATTTCACACCCCCGCCGGAGAGGATGAGATCCGCGTTCTTCGGGTCGTCAGCCATGAGACTCCTTCATCGCCGGAAGCGTTTGCGGTATTCGGCCCAACTCCAGGTGGACAGGAACGCCGCTGCCGCGTCGTAGCCCCGTTGGTAGAGCTCTTCTTTCTGTGGGTCGGAAATGTCGAAATCGAGGAAGCCGACGTCGGTCGAATCGACGCGGATTGCGCGGGCGCTGACCCATGGTTGGTTGAGGTAGGCCTGATCGCGGCCGACGATCATCGTGGTGATCAAGCTTTCCAGCAGAGTCGGCCCGCCGCCGAGCCAATGAAGCGGCGCCAGCGCGGGAATCACCTTGGCGTTGTCCTGAGGCAGGTTGGGCAGCAGCGTGATTCCGAAGGTGGGCCAGCGTGGCGGCTTGCCGTCTGGCCGGTCGAACGAGTCGATCGGGAAGTTCGACAGCACTCCCCCGTCGACGAGCGTGGAGGTCAGCCCCTCGGCGCTGGTGAGCTTGACGGTGTGGAAGAAGAACGGAATCGACATCGAGGCGCGCACCGCGTCGGCGACCGATTGTTCGTCGGGATCCAGCCCGTAGAGTCGGCGATAGTCCCAGGGCAGCCGCACCAACTGGCCGGTGGTGACGTCGGCGACGGTGACCACCAACCGGTAGCGCCGCTCCGGCGGTAAGGTGTCGTCGTCGAGGGCAAGATCACCGAAGGTGTTGACGCCCAAGTCTTTCAGCTGCCCGCGGATCCAGTCGTGGGCGAAATCGCCCTTGTAGACTCCTTCTTCGCTGAGCAGACCCCAGGCCGGTCCGAGGACCGGGATCTTTTCGATGGGTCCCGGATCCAGGAATTTGCGGTAGGGCAACGTCATCGCCAGGTTCTTGACGTCGGCGGGCGTCAGTTGGTCGGCGCCGGCGGCCAGGATCGCACCGACAACCGAGCCGGCCGACGTCCCCGATACCCGCGGCACCTGGTAACCGGCGTCCATCAGCGCGACGATGGCACCGGCCAACCCGATGCCCTTGACGCCGCCACCCGACAGGACCAGGTCGGCCTTCAAGCCGTCGTCGGTCACTGGCCCTCACCCGAAACCCAGTCGTAGGGCAGGAATTTCCCGTCGAAAGTCACCACCACACGATCACCGGACGGATGCGTTTTCTTTTGCACGTCGACGCTGAAGTTGATCGCGCTCATGATCCCGTCGCCGAACTGCTCGTGAATCAGTTCTTTGATCGCGGGCCCGTAGACCTGCAGGGCTTCGTAGAAGCGGTAGATGGTCGGGTCGGTGGGCACCGCGGTCGGCAACCCGCCGCGCATCGGCGGCGCGGCCAGCACCGCGACCGCCGATTCGTCGAGGCCCAGCATTGCGACGAGCACCTTGCCCAACTCGGCGGGGATCGGATGCTGGCCCAGTAGCGCCGACGTGGTCCATGCCGCCGGTCGATCGATGGCGTCGGCCAATTCCTGCCAGGTCAAGCCCTTCTCCAGGCGGGCGACGACGATCTGCTCGGTGATCTCGGTTCTGGTCATGTCCCCAGCATGCCCCCAGCTCGCAGGCTTCAGTCTGTCGGGCGCGATCAGCGCTCGCCCGCCTCATCATCTACTATCTACGTACGTAGGTAGTACTGTGAGCATTCGACCGGAGGGAACCGCGATGTCACATCGCCTGATCGCCATGCTGATCGCCGCCATGCTCGTCGTGGGCGCGTGCGGTTCCAAGCCGGCGTCCGGCCACGCCCACGGCGTGCCCGATCAGCTGCAGTTCAGCGCCACCACGCTGGACGGTCGGCAGTTCTCCGGCGAAACGCTGCTCGGTAAGCCCGCAGTGCTGTGGTTCTGGGCGCCCTGGTGTCCCAACTGCCAACGCGAGGCGCCGACGGTGGCCAAGGTCGCCGCGGCGAATCCGACAGTGACGTTCGTCGGAGTGGCCGCGCGCGCCGAAGAATCCGCCATGCGCGAGTTCGTCGACAAATACCACGTCGACGGGTTCACCCAGCTGGCCGATACCAAGTCGGCGGTGTGGACCAAATTCGGTGTGACCCAACAGCCCGCGTACGCGTTCGTCCAGCCGGACGGCAGCATCGACGTCGTCAAGGGCACGATGACCGAATCGCAGCTGTCCGAGCGAGTCAGCGCGCTGAGCAAGCGATGATCGACACCGCGGCGCTGGGCTTCGCGTTGGCCGCCGGACTGGTGGCGGCTCTCAACCCGTGCGGATTCGCTTTTCTGCCCGGCTATTTGGGCTTGGTGATCGCCGGCAGCCAGGAGACCTCGCGGTCGGCAGCGCTAGCCCGCGCCGGGCTGGCCACCGTGGCGATGTCCGCCGGCTTCCTGACCGTGTTCGGCGTGTTCGGCCTGGCGATCTCACCGGTGATCGCCTCGGCGGAAAAGTATCTGCCGTTCGGCACGGTGGTGATCGGCGTGCTGCTGATCGGCATCGCGATCTGGTTACTGGCCGGCAAAGACATCAGCGTGGTGTTGCCCAAGCTGGCGGGCGGCGCGCCGACGGCCCGGCTGGGTTCGATGTACGGCTATGGCCTCGGCTACGCCGTCGCCTCGTTATCCTGCACTATCGCACCGTTTCTCGCGGTCATCAGCACCACGTTCAAACAAGGCTCGATACTGTCCGGAGTGCTGGCCTTCGTCGCGTATGCGGCCGGGATGACCATCACGGTCGGGGTTGCCGCGCTCACGGTGGCGCTCGCCGGCTCGTCGGCCACCGCGGCGTTCCGCCGGGTGCTGCCCTACGTGAATCGCATCGTCGGCGTGATCGTGTTGCTCACCGGTCTCTATGTCGCCTACTACGGCTACTACGAGATCCGGTTGTACTTCACCGACGCCGGCCCCGACGACCCGATCATCAACACCGCCGCCGCCGTGCAGGGCTGGCTGGCCCACCAGGTCGAAACGCTGGGCGTGTGGCCGCTGTTGGGGGTGGGCGCCGTGCTGGTTGCCGCCGGGATCGCGGCGACGGTGTGGCGCGCGCGGCGCCGGGACTCCGTCACAGCTGGCAGGTGAGCATCACCGTCATCGGCGCAGCGGCCCAGAGGCCGATCACCGACGTCAGGACCAGGCGGTCGCGCCACCGGATGCGGCCAGGGGCCGGCAGCGCCAGGCGTTCGGCGCGGGCCACCACCGCCGAATCGGCGGCGCCGAGCGCGGCCGACGCCACCGGCGGCTGACCTACCAGCGCCAGCAGTCCGCCCAGCAGCGGCACTGTGCCGTGCCGGCGAACTGCGATGTCGTCGGCGCACATCTCCAGCAGACCCGCCACACCGTCTGCGGCGGCGGGAAACAGCGGTAGCCGCGGCAGGGCGGCGGCCAGCGCCCGCAACACCATCAGCACGTCGTGGTGGCGACCGCTTAGGTGGGCGGCTTCGTGGGCCAGGACCGCCGCAAGTTGCGGCTCGTCGAGCCGGTCGCGGGCCGCAGTGGTGACGACGACGGCAGGCGGGCGACCGGTCACACAGTAGGCGGCGGCTTCCTCGCCCGGGATGACGACCACACCCGGCCGGTCGGTGGCGTGGCCGATCATCCGCGCGGTCAGCGCGTGGCGGTGGCTGTGCGAGCGCATCCGCCGCAGCCGGCGCGTCACGTTGAGCGCGACGACCGGCGTGACGCCTAGGCCCGTAACGAGCAGACCCAGCGCCAACGCCGAGCCGATCGGCTGCGGCACCCCGATATGACCGGCAAAGCCAAGTACTTTGAGGCACAACGTCAATGCGGAGTTGCGCCACATGCTGGCTACCGCGTCGACGAGTAGGACAGCCAATGCGGCGAACCACGCCGCGACGGCGCCGCCGACCGCTGTCAGCCATGCCGCCACGCCGAGGCGCGGGTGAATTCCGCCGGCGGTGACCCGTCGCAGCAGCGGCGGCGCCAGCCAGGTCAGCGCGGCCGCATAAAGCAGGATCACCGTGGCGGCGTTCATTGCTGGCCCTCGTCGATGAGGCGACGCAGGGCGGCGCGCACCCGCGTCGACTCCTTCTCGTCCATCTGGTTGATGAAAGCCGCCAGCACCAGGTCGGAGTCGCCGCCGGTGTCGAACGCGTCGCGCATCAGTGCCGCCGAGTGTTCCTCGCGGGTCATCGTCGGCCAGTAACGGAACGCCTTGCCCGCGCGCTCACGCTGCAACCAGCCCTTGCGGTGCAGGTTGTCCATGGTCGACATCACGGTGGTGTAGGCGATCTCGCGGTTGCGCGCCAGGTCGTCGAAGATCTCGCGGACCGTGCTCTGCTGTCCGCGATTCCACACCCGGTCCATGACCGCGGCCTCGAGCTCACCGAATCGCCGAACGCGCATGGTGCCTATGGTATCGAGCCTGGCTTGGTCGCCGTCACCAAGCGCGTGGACACCCAGGGTCCGCCGTACCACATCCGCCATCCGACGTTGCGGTGTTGCACGTCCTGCCAGCCCAGTTCGCGGAGCTGCGCGGCGTGACGCCGGGTGTCCCAGAGGTCAGCGATCGCGAGACGGCCGCCGGACCGCAACACTCGTGTCGCCTCGCGCAGCGCCTGTCGCCGGCCCTCGCGGGTGGGGATGTTGTGAATCGCCAGGCTGCTCACGATCACGTCGAAACTGTTGTCGTCGAACGGCAATGCCGTCATGTCGGCGGTGCGCACCTCGATGCGGTCGCCGACGTTCTCCAGGTCGGCGTTTTTCAGCGTCGCCGACGGCGAGTTGTCGGTCTGGTCGGGACGCCACAGGTCGATGCCGATCGCCCGGCCGCGGGGCAGCCGCTTGGCGGTGGCCAGCAACACCGCGCCGCGGCCGCAGCCCATATCCAGCACTGTCTCGTCGCCGCGCAGCTGCAAGCTGTCCAGGATTCGCTCCCAGGCTTCGAACTTGCCGGAGCGCGTGGCGTAGAGGTAAAGCGCTGTGCTGGCGATGATTCCAGCACCGCCCGCCGCAGCCACCGCTGCTGTCGGCCGCTTGCCGCGTCGCCAGCTGATCGCCGCCAATCCCAGCAGTGCAGCGGCCTGGGCGCCGAGGCCGATCGCCTGTCCGCGCGCCGACACCGTCTTGAACGATCCGTCGATGCCGTAGTCGCCCTTGTGCTGGTGCATCGCACCCAGCCTATAGGCCGCGTTACGTGATGCCGGCCAGACAATAGGTCCGCGGCGGCGACGGATAGGTCCGCGCGGGCAGATAACCGTCCGACGAACACGCTTGAGCGTTGTCGGTTTCCAGTCGGCTGCTCACCTTGATCGTCGTCGGTCCGCGGTCGGCGCAGTTGCTCAAGTCCCACACGCCGACCGCAGTGCCCAAGCGGTAGCAGTGGCCCGCGACGAGGTTGGGCACCAGGCACAGTTTGGCGGTGGCTGCGTCGGCGATCGGCGGGCGGAACCGGTCGTATCCGTTAGCAGCGCAGTCGCCTGCCCGGTCGGCCAACTTGGCCACGGTGAAACTGGGGTCGGTATCGCAGCCGGTGCGGGTGGTGTGTAGCTCGCCGCCGGACGTCGGCTCCACGACCACGCAGTCACCGACGCGGTAGCCGTGCGCCTGATGGCTGCTGACCGCCGGGATCATCGCCCCGATGGCAACACCGACCAGCACACCGAGACCCGCAGCGACCAGCCATCGCCACGGGCGCGGCGGGCCGATAACAGGCATCCCATAGCCGGGTTGGGGTCCCCCGAAAGTCATCGTGCGAGGGTAACGGCTCGACGCGAGCAGTTAGCCAGGATTTAGAAGTCCCTCATACACCGTTCAAGGTTCACCAGCGTCCGTGGTGGACGACCTCAGAAAACGGTCGCCGATTCGGTTTGCGGATCGGCTTGAGCTCCCGATCGGCGGGATAGCCGACCCCCAGCAGGTAGGCCACCAGGTGTTCGTCGGGTACCCCGAGGATGGCCCGCGCCTTGCCCTGGTCCCCGACCGACGAATGGCCGGTGCCGATGCCCAGGGCGGTGGCCGCGATCATCATCGCCATCGTGGCCTGACCGACGTCGTATTGATCGGTCACCCTGCGGCGGTCATTCGGCGGGACCGGTATCACCAACGCGATGGCGGCCGCGGCCGACGCGATATGTCCGGCGCCCTGCCACACCGTGGAAAGCTCCTGCAGTTGAGCCCGATCGGTGACGATCACGAAGTCCCACGGCTGGCGGTTTTTCGCCGACGGTGCCCGCCAGCCGGCCTCGGCGATCCGGTTCAGATCGTCGTCGGACACCGGCTGCTGTGTGTACTGCCGCACATTGCGTCGAGCGCAGATCGCGTCCCAGGCTTCCATCGTGTGCCTTTCTCGTCGGGTGCGCCTAATGCAAAACCTTCAGCGCGAGGACGTACACCATCCCCAGCCCTAGGGCGCCAACCAATGGCCAGCCAACCACGATCTTGCGGCGGGCAGTACCGACAAACATGGCAACCGCCGTCAACGCCAAAACCACGGCCACCCCGATCCACATCGTGAGCATCGCCGGCCACACGTGATAGCTGGCGTCGCACGCCGCATCGTGACAGCCGTCGGTGGCCATGGCGAAGAAGGCCGCGAAGAATGCCTCAAAGAGGCCGAGCACAAATAGTGCTAGGTAGAGCAAATAGGCAGCGATGGTCCAAGCCGCCAGGGGCGCTTTCTTTGGGGCGGCGGGCACCCGAACAGCATCCCATAGCGTCGTCGTCCGTCCGGATGCGAAAACTCTCCGGCATATGTCGGTACGCCCGTCTATGGTGGCACCGCAATGGCGCTACATCTCCATCGTGCCGAACGCACCGACCTGCTTGCCGACGGGCTTGGTGCGCTCTTGGCAGACCCGCTGCCCGATCCCTTCGCCGAGGAACTGGTGTTGGTGCCGGCGCGTGGTGTGGAACGCTGGCTCAGTCAGCGGCTCTCGCACGTATTGGGCGCTGGCCGCGGCGACGACGGGGTGTGCGCGGGGGTTGCGTTTCGCAGCCCGGGCTCGCTGATCGCCGAGATCACCGGCACCGTCGACGACGATCCGTGGTCGCCGGAGGCCATGACGTGGCCGCTGCTCGAGGTCATCGACTGCTCGTTGGATGAGCCTTGGTGTCGCACATTGGCAACGCATTTGGGTCGCGGCCTGCCCGACGCCGAGGCAGAGTTGCGCCGCGGCCGGCGCTATGCGGTGGCGCGCCGGCTTGCTGGTTTGTTTGCGTCTTATGCCCGGCAGCGCCCGCAGCTGCTGATCGACTGGCTGGACGGCGACGCGACGGGCCTCGACGCCGACCTGGCCTGGCAGCCGGAGTTGTGGCGGGCGCTGGTCGCCTCGATCGACGCCGATCCCCCGCATATCCGGCATCGCGTGACGGTGGCCCGGCTGCGGGAAGGCCCGAGCGACCTGCCGCCGCGGCTGTCGCTGTTCGGGCACACCCGGCTGGCATGCACCGACATCGAACTGCTGCAGGCCGTGGCCACCCACCACGACCTGCACCTGTGGCTGCCGCACCCGAGCGACGAGTTGTGGCAGGCGCTCAGCGGTCTGCACGGCGCGGTGCCGCGTCGTGAGGACACCAGCCGCGACGCCGCCCACCACCCGCTGCTGGAAACCCTGGGCCGGGATCTGCGCGAGCTGCAGCGCGTGCTGCCGACCGGCCCGACTACCGACGAATACCTCACCAGCCCAACACAATCCGATAGCCTGCTGGGTTGGTTGCAGTACGACATCGCCGCCAATGCGGTACAGCCCGACGGCAGGGCACTGGCCGCCGACGACCGCTCGGTGCAGGTGCACAGCTGTCACGGCTCGGCCCGCCAGATCGACGTACTGCGTGAGGTGTTGCTAGGCCTGCTGCAGGACGATCCGACGCTGGAGCCACGCGACATCGTGGTGATGTGCCCGGACATCGAGACGTATGCGCCGTTGATCGTCGCCGGCTTCGGGCTGGGCGAGACGGCCGGTGACAGCCATCCCGCGCACCGGCTGCGCGTCCGGCTGGCCGACCGCGCCCTCACTCAGACCAACCCGCTCTTGGCGACCGCCGCGGAATTGCTCACCCTCGCCGGCACGCGAGCCACCGCCAGCCAGGTGCTCAACCTCGCCCAGGCCGCGCCGGTGCGGGCCCGGTTCGGGTTCACCGACGACGACCTCGACGCGATCACCGACTGGGTCCGTGAATCCAACATTTGCTGGGGGTTCGACCCACAGCATCGCCAGCTGTTCGGGCTGGACCACATCGTGCACAACACATGGCGGTTCGGGCTGGACCGCATTCTCACCGGCGTCGCAATGTCCGACGATTCCCGGGCCTGGTTGGGCACCGCGTTGCCGCTCGACGACGTCGGCAGCAACCAGATCGAGCTGGCCGGACGACTGGCCGAGTTCGTCGATCGGCTGCACCGCGTGATCGAAAGTCTCGGCGGCACACAGTCTTTGACCGACTGGCTGGCCGCGCTGACGGAGGGTGTCGCCCAGCTGACCCACTCCGATGAGGCGTGGCAGGACGCCCAGCTACAACGCGAGTTCGCCGACGTTATCGAGCAGGCCGGTGCTCACGCGTCCACGCTGCTGCAGCTGGCCGACGTGCGTGCGTTGCTGTCGACGCATCTAGCCGGCCGGCCGACGCGGGCCAACTTCCGCACCGGCACCCTGACTGTGTGCACGATGGTGCCGATGCGTTCGGTGCCGCATCGGGTGGTGTGCCTAGTCGGGCTCGACGACGGTGTGTTTCCGCGGATGAGTGTTCCCGACGGCGACGACGTACTGGCGCGTGCGCCGATGACCGGCGAGCGTGACATTCGTTCCGAGGACCGCCAATTGTTGCTCGACGCCGTCTGCGCGGCCACCGAGACGCTGGTGATCACCTACACCGGCGCCGACGAGCACTCCGGCCACCAGCGCCCACCCGCGGTACCGCTGGCCGAGTTGCTCGACGCGCTGGACCGCACCACCCCGCGGCCGGTCCGCGACCGCATCGTGACCACACATCCGTTACAGCCGTTCGACCGCCAGAACGTCATCCCGGGAGCGCTGGTATCTGGCGACCCGTTCACGTTCGATCCCACCGCGCTGGCCGCTGCCGAGGCTGCGGCCGGGAAACGCTATGCACCCCAACAGTTTTTCACCGATCCGCTGCCGGCACCCCCCGCAGCCGATGTGGTCTTGGCCGACCTGCTCGACTTCTTCAAGGACCCGGTCAAAGGGTTCTTCCGCCAACTCGACTACGCGCTGCCGTGGGACGTCGACGCAGTCAAGGACTCGATGCCGGTCCACATCGCCCCGTTGGAACAACGGGCGGTCGGGGACCGGATGCTGCAGGACATGCTGCGCGGCATCGACCTCGAAGTGGCCAAGGAGACCGAATGGCGGCGCGGCACCCTGCCACCCGGCCGGCTGGGTTGGCGCAAAGCCGACGAGATCAGCGGCGAAGCCGCCCAACTCGCGATCACCGCACTGCGCCATCAACGGGTGCGCGGCAAGGCTTATGATGTCGCCGTCGAGTTGGACGGCGGCCGCCGTGTCGCCGGTACGGTGAACCGGGTTTACGACAATCGGGTCGTCACGGTCAGCTACTCGCGGCTGGCCGCCAAACACAAACTGCAAGCGTGGATTTCGCTGATCGCTCTCGCCGCCGACAATCCCGACCGTGACTGGATCGCGATCTGCATCGGACGCGGGTCGCGTGACAGCGTCGAGGAGTGCTGCTTCCGTGCGCCGCCCGATGCCCGGGCAGTGCTCAGCGACCTTGTCATGTTGTTCGACGCCGGGCGTCGCGAGCCGCTGCCGTTGCCGCTGAAGACGTCGTACGCCTGGGCGGAAAAGCGGCACCGCGGACGGGACCCGGTGAAATACGCCCGCACCAAGTGGGAAAGCAGCAACTATTACGAGGGCGACGACCGGGCAAAGGCGCATATCGAGGTGTGGGGGCTTCATCCGCGCTTCGATGTGCTGCTCGATCCACCCCGCCCGGGTGAGGAAATGCCCGGCGAGGAGACCCGCCTGGGTGCGCTCGCCGCACGATTATGGCTGCCGCTGCTGGCCGCCGAAGGAACACCAGGCTGATGGAGCGCTTCGATGTGCTGGGCCCACTGCCCCGCGACGGCTCGACAACGGTGCTGGAGGCCAGCGCCGGCACCGGTAAGACGTTCACACTGGCCGGACTGGTCACCCGCTTCCTGGCCGAGACCGACATGCCGCTCGACCAGATGCTGCTGATCACCTTCAACCGCAGCGCCAGCCGCGAACTACGGGAACGGGTCCGCGCTCAGATCGTGCAAGCGCTGGCCGCGCTCGACGGTCTTGTGCCGCCCTGCAGCGCGCTGGTCGAGCATCTGCTGTCCGGGGGCGACGAGGATCGACTCGTTCGCCGGCAGCGGCTGCGTGATGCACTGGCCAACTTCGACGCGGCCACCATCGCCACTACGCACGAATTCTGCGGGCGGGTGCTCAAATCACTTGGAGTGGCCGGTGATACCGCGGCCGACGTCAAGCTGCAGGAGAGCCTCGAGGATCTCGTCACCGAGATCGTCGACGACCTCTATCTGGCCCACTTCGGGCGTCAGGAACACGACCCGGTACTGAGCTACCAGCAGGCGCTCGACCTCGCCCGCGCCGTCGTGGAGGATCCGTGCGCGCAATGGCGGCCGCTTGACGCTGACCCCGACAGCGAAGCGGATGTCCGACTGCGCTTCGCCGACGCTGTGACGGCCGAACTCGAACGCCGCAAACGCCGGCTGCGCATCCTCGGCTACAACGACCTACTGACTCGGCTCGCGAAAGCCCTTGAGGCAGCAGATTCTCCGGCCCGTGACCGGATGCGTCAGCGCTGGCGGCTGGTGCTCGTCGACGAATTTCAAGACACCGACCCCATCCAATGGCGGGTGCTGCAATGCGCGTTCAGCGGGCACTCGACGCTGATCCTGATCGGCGACCCCAAGCAGGCCATCTACGGATTTCGCGGCGGCGACATCCACACTTACTTGGCGGCGGCCCGCACCGCCGATGCCCGCTACACGCTGGGCGTGAATTGGCGCAGCGACCGGGTGCTCGTCGACAGCCTGCAGACCGTGCTGGGTGGCGCGGCGCTGGGCCACCCCGAGATCATCGTGCACGATATTCGCGCTCACCATGACGGGCATCGCCTAGCCGGTGCGCCGCACAACGCACCATTTCGGCTGCGGGTGGTCAAACGACCACCTCTCGGCTATGCCGACACCGGCAACGTCCCGATCGATGTGCTGCGCCGCCATATCCCCACCGATCTGGCCGCCGACATCGCGGCGCTGCTGACCAGTGGCGCCAGCTACGACGGCCGTCACGTGGCCGCCGGCGACATCGCGGTCATCGTCGAGCAACACCGAGATGCCCGGGCCTGCCGGGATGCGTTGGCAGCCGCGGGTATTCCTGCCATCTATACCGGCGACACCGACGTGTTCGAATCGCCGGCCGCCAAGGACTGGCTGTGCCTACTGGAGGCGTTCGACGCCCCGCATCGCAGCGGGCTGGTCCGCGCCGCGGCGTGCACGATGTTTTTTGGCGAGACCGCGGACACCCTTGCCGCC
This sequence comes from Mycobacterium kyorinense, assembly GCF_001672775.1. Lineage (GTDB taxonomy): Bacteria > Actinomycetota > Actinomycetes > Mycobacteriales > Mycobacteriaceae > Mycobacterium > Mycobacterium kyorinense_A. The sequence continues at coordinate 29,339 of NZ_LZKJ01000059.1, forward strand.
GGCGGTGATGGGCTGACCGATCGGGTCGCGACCACGTTGCGCGAGTGGGCCAACCACGCCCGGCTGCGCGGGGTGGCCGCAGTGTACGAAGCCGCACAGCTACGCGGGATGGGTCGCCGGGTGCTGGCCCAGCATGGCGGCGAACGGCACATGACCGACCTGGCGCACATCGCTCAGCTGCTGCATGAGGTCGCGCATCGGGAGCGTTACAGTCCACCGGCACTGCGCGATTGGCTGCGACGGCAATGCGACACCCGCACCCGCATCAGCGAACACAACCGCCGCCTGGACAGCGATGCCGCCGCGGTGCAGATCATGACCGTGTTCGTCGCCAAAGGATTGCAGTTCCCGATCGTGTATCTGCCGTTTGCGTTCAACCGGTTCGTCCGCACCGGCGACATCCTGCTCTACCACGACGAGACCGACACCCGCTGCCTCTACATCGGCGGCGAGCAGCCTAACGGCGAACGCAAAGCGGTCGAAGGGCTCAACCGCATCGAGGCCGCCCGCGACAACCTCCGGGTCACCTACGTTGCGCTGACCCGCGCGCAGTCGCAGGTGGTGGCCTGGTGGGCGCCGACGCGAGACGAGGTCAGTGGTGGGCTGTCGCGGCTATTGCGCGGCCGGCGTGCTGGCGAGACCGAGGTCGTGGACAAGTGCACACCCCACATCACCGACGACGACGCATGGACGTTGTTTAAGCAGTGGGAGTCCGCGGGCGGCCCGTCGGTCGAGGAATCGGTGCCCGTATCTCCCACGACGGTGGAACAGCCTTCGTGGGAGGGCGATTTCGCGGTCCGGCACTTTCACCGTGCCGTCGACACCACGTGGCGGCGGACGTCGTATTCCGCGCTGGTGCGAGGCGTCGAATCCGCGGGCGTAGAAAGCGAACCCGAAATCACCACCCGCGACGACGAGGTGGACACCGTTGTCGTCACCGCCGCTGAAGCTGCCGTCGACGTCACGTCGCCAATGGCGGGTCTGCCAGCGGGGGCCGGGTTTGGGTCGCTGGTGCACGCGGTGCTGGAGACGGCAGACCCCTCGGCTCCGGATCTGTCGACCGAACTCACCGAGCAGGTTCGGCGGCACTTGTCCTGGTGGCCGGTTGAAGTCGCCGCGAAGGAACTGGGCGCCGCGATGGTGCCGATGCACGACACCCCGTTGGGGCCGCTGGCTTTCGGGGCCACACTGCGGCAGATCGGGTTGCGAGACCGTCTGCGGGAGTTGGCTTTCGAGATCCCGCTGGCAGGTGGCGATCTGCGAGGGTCTGCACCGGATGTGTCGCTTGGCGATGTGGGCGAGCTGTTGGGGGTGCACGTGCCGTCGGGCGATCCGTTGGCGACGTACGCGGACCGACTGAGATCCGCAGCTTTGGGCGCGCAGTCGTTGCGTGGATACCTGACCGGCTCGGTTGATGTGGTGTTACGTGTTGCCGACCGGTACCTGGTGGTCGACTACAAGACCAATTATCTAGGCGACACCGCGTCCGATTACACGCAACCCCGCTTGGCGGAAGCCATGCTGCACTCGGATTATCCGCTGCAAGCATTGTTGTATGTGGTTGTGCTGCATCGCTTCCTGCGTTGGCGGCAACCCGACTATGACCCGGCTGTCCATCTCGGCGGGGTGCTGTATCTGTTCGTCCGCGGCATGTGCGGCTCCACCACACCGGGCGGCGGAGTGTTCAGCTGGCAGCCGCCGGCGGGTTTGGTTGTGGCGTTGTCGGACCTGCTCGACGAGGGTAGGCAGGTCGCATGACGGCCACCGATGTCGAGGTCGCCATCAGTGCGCGCGGCGTGCTGCACGCCTTCAATGCGGCCGGCGTGCTGGATATCTCCGATGTGCAAGTGGCGGGCCGGATTTGCGTGCTGGGCAAGGAATCCGACGAGCAGGTGGCGTTGGCCGTGGCGCTGCTGGTACGGGCGCTACGGGGCGGTTCGGTGTGTGTGGATCTGCGGGACGTCGAGGCGCAGGCCGGGATTGCCGGCCTGGCGTGGCCTGAACCCGCAGCCTGGATGACGGCGGTGCGGGCGTCGCCGCTCTGCGGAGAGCCGCCGGTGCTACGGCTGTTGGGCGATCTGCTCTACTTGGATCGCTACTGGCTCGAGGAAAAGCAGGTATGCGACGACCTGCTCGCGTTGCTGCAGTCCAAGCCGACGGTCACCGTGCCCTCCTTCGAGCGGCTTTTCCCCGAGGGGTTCGAGGAGCAGCGCGCGGCCGCGCACCTCGCGCTGACGCAAGCGGTCACCGTGCTGACCGGCGGTCCGGGCACCGGGAAGACGACCACCGTGGCCCGATTGCTTGCGCTGGTGGCCGAGCAGTCCGAGGTCGCCGGCGCGTCGCGGCCCCGGATCGCGTTGGCTGCGCCGACGGGCAAGGCCGCTGCACGACTGCAGGAAGCCGTCGCGCATGAAGTAGCCAAGCTGAACGAGTCCGATCGCGTGCGGCTGGGTGACCTGCAGGCGATGACACTGCATCGTTTGTTGGGCAGCCGGCCCGACACGTCGTCGAGGTTCAAGCACGATCGCGGAAATCGGCTGCCGCACGACGTGATTGTGGTCGACGAGACGTCGATGGTGTCGCTGACCATGATGGCGCGGCTGCTGGAGGCGGTGCGCCCCGGCGCCCGGCTGGTTCTGGTGGGCGACGCCGACCAGTTGGCGTCGGTGGAGGCCGGCGCCGTGCTGGCCGACCTGGTGGATGGTCTGTCGGCGCGCGCCGACGTGCGGGTGGCCTCGTTGCAGACGTCACACCGATTCGGTGAGTCGATCGGTGCGTTGGCCGCGGCGACCCGTGTCGGTGACGCCGATCGGGTAATCGCGCTGCTTCGGGCGGGTGGTGAGCACATCGAGTGGATCGAAGCTGAGGATGCGACGGCGCGGTTGCGTGGTGTGCTGGTTCCCTACGCGCTGCGCACGCGAGAGGCCGCCCTATTGGGTGCCTCGGAGGTGGCACTGGCCACGCTCGATGAGCATCGACTGCTGTGCGCGCACCGCCGCGGACCGTATGGCGTGTCGCAGTGGAACCACCAGGTGGAAACGTGGCTGTCGGAGGAGACCGGCCTGCCGCCGTGGTCCGAGTGGTACGCGGGGCGCCCATTGCTGGTGACCGCCAACGACTACGGGCTGCGTGTCTACAACGGAGAAATTGGTGTGGCCGTCGCCGGCGCTGATGGCCTGCGCGCTGTGATCGCCAGTGCCACAGGGCCACAGGACTTTTCGACCAGTCGGCTTTCCGACGTCGAGACCATGCACGCGATGACCATCCACAAATCCCAGGGCAGCCAGGCCGACGAGGTGACGGTGCTCATGCCGTCGGAGGAGTCGCGGTTGTTGACTCGGGAGCTGTTCTACACCGCGGTGACTCGCGCGATGCGAAAGGTCCGGGTGGTCGGGACCGAGGCTTCGGTGCGCGCTGCAATCGAGCGGCGAGCGATCCGAGCGACGGGTTTGCGACGGCGGTTGCAGACGTAACATCTGTCACACGGGCCACGGCGCGGGAGGTATCGACGATGTGCCCGCCTCGTAGCGACAAGCCGGCGTTGTGCCTGGTCGCGTCTAACGCGGAGTTGCCACTTGTGACTCTTGTGGCACTGGCGTCTTACCAGTCACAGCGGTTACGGCAAATGCCGCTGTTTCAGCGTGCCCGGCTATCAGCGACAAAATCGAAGGTCCCAACGGATTGTCGCTACGAGGCGGGCACAACGGATGCCCCGAGTTCTAGGTACGCCTGTGACTGATGTGACCAGCCGCCGTCGCACCGGGATCGGACTTGGGAACAGACCACCGCTCCCAAACTCATTCGCCCAGAGAGCTTTTCATGTTGCGCTTACCGCGGGTGTGGTCGAAACCCGGTGGAAGCGGCGCGGCGCCGACTGCTCGTGATCGCAACAACTCCACGGTGGCGCCACAGGCATGGCCGGTTATTGAACATACGAGGATTACCCGCCGAAGGAGTGGGTACGCACAGCACGAGGTCGTAGATCCTGCACGTTGCTGAGCCATATGCACCCGGCGATCGAGCCTCGGTCGCCAGGGCAAGTCTTCGGCCCCTGGACCAAACAGCAGCCGGAAATCTAGGGAAGCCAGCCATGGCCACAGCCAGTCTTCACTCCGCCAGTAGGTATCACCGCGATCAACAGATTGCGACGGCGGGCAGCGTCGTGTTCTTAATAGTCGTCGTCGCGGTGTCGACGTGGATGTTGTACAGATGGACGACGGGCCAACCTGTTTCAACCGAAAGCGCTGCGATCCCGCTGTCGAGCACATCGGCTCCTTCGGTCCGCAAGACGATGGGCGCATGGCTCGCCGAATCCGAGCGGTCGATCAACGATCTCGTCGCCGCGCGAAACAACATCGCCGCGGCCGCAGCCGAACACGACATCGCCGGCACCGGCGCGGCCTGCCAAAACGCCGTTGGCGCAGTGGCGAATTTGCACCGACAGCTGCCGAGCCCGGAACCGGTATTGACCAACGCGCTGCAACGGGCAGCTGTCAACTACGACCTTGGGCTTCCCTATTGCATCTCGGCAACGCAATCCCATGACGGTCCAGACTTGGCGCGAGCGGCGAGTTATATCAGTCAGGGCGACGCCGCCATGCGGACGGCGTTCCACATTCTCGGACAAGATTCTGGCACCGCACCCCGCAACCTGCGCATGCTGATTGTGTAACTCGGAGCCGGCACGCTCTAGGCTCCCTTCATGACGCTTCCCCCACCATCGCCAGGGTCGGTCGCCGTGGTCACCGGCGCATCCTCCGGTATCGGCGAACAATTCGCTCGACAACTCGTGGCGCGCGGCTACCGCGTCGTCGTCACCGCCCGCCGGGTAGACCGGCTACAAACGTTGTGCACCGAACTCGGCGGCGACGAGCACGCCGTCGCGGTGGGCACTGATCTCGCGGTGCCGGAGGACCGGGACCGGCTCGCCGCACGGATCGACGAGCTCGGTGCGCAGGTCGATGTCCTGGTGAACAATGCCGGCCTGGGCATCTACACGAAGTTCGGCGCTGAAGGGCGCGACAAGGAATTGCAGATGCTGCGCGTCGATGTCGAGGCGGTGGCCGACCTGATGCTGCGCTACCTGCCGGGCATGGTCGAGCGCGGCCGCGGCGCGATCATCAACCTCTCGTCGGTCTCGGGATTTCAGCCGGCGCCGTACAACGCGGGCTATGCCGCCGCGAAAGCCTACGTCCTTTGGCTCTCGGAGGCGGTCAACTCCGAAGTCGCCGACAGCGGTGTCAGCGTCACCGCAGTCTGCCCCGGCCCGGTGCCGACTGAGTTTCAGGCGACCAACGACGCCGAGCATCTTGTTGCCCGGCTGCCGGGCTTCACCCAGGTTTCGGCCGAGCGGGTGGTCGCCGACGCGTTGAAGGCCGCCGACCGGGGCCGCGCCTCGGTAGTCCCGGGTGGGCCGCAAGTACGCGTGGCGCTCGGGTCCACTCGGTTCATGCCGACGCCGTTGGTGTTGCCGGTTATGGGGCGAATGTTGAAGCGGTAGCGCAACTTTGGGCGGCCCGCGCCCGCAGTGATATCACATACGCCATCGACTTTGAGAAGGATGTCATGGTCGGGCGACGGTGCTGATGTGACTGATGTGGCGAAGCTGTGCCGAGGTGTGCGGCCGCGCCGTCGTTCACGAGGCCCGGACCGCGGACACGAACAGATTCCACGGGGCGGCCTGCTCGAGGTCCTGCGCAGGTGCGCGGCCATAGCCGGCCAGCAGCTCCTCGGTCGGCGTGACCGTCACGTGCCAGCCGTGGCGGCGCAACCAGTCGCCAACATCTTCGCGGTCCTCGAAGTACCACAGCTTGTCGCTGCGCGGGACTTCACGCTGCGGATCCGCCTTGGCCATCAACGCCTGGACGCGTTCCATCCGCTCACGCCGTTGCGCAACGGCCTCCGGGTCGGCGAAGTTGGGTGCAAGCGCCTCGACCCCGATCCGACTGCCCGCGGCGGTGAGCTCTTGAATGCGGGTGAACAGCAGGTCTTGCGCCGCCGCTGGCAGGTACATCAAGAGCCCCTCAACCGACCAGGCGCTCGGCGCCGATGCATCAAAACCAGCCTGCTGCAACGCCGTTGGCCAATCCTGCCGCAGATCCACCGCGACACCGACCCGCTCACAGGTCGGCTGCGCGCCGTGCCCCGCCAGCGTCGACGCTTTGAACTCCAGCACCCTGGGCTGGTCGAGCTCGTAGACGGTCGTGCCGTCGGGCCACGGCAACCGCCAAGCCCGCGAATCCAGGCCGGCCGCCAGGATCACCGCTTGGCGGATGCCCGCATCGGCGGCCTCGAGGAAGAACGTGTCGAAAAACTTGGTCCGCGAAGCGAAATAGTCGACCAACCCCTGCTGCCGTAGCGGCAGCTCAGGTTCGGCTTCTACGACCTCGGCGGGCAACTCGGGCGCGGAGTACCAGTTCCACACGCCGTCGCCGACTGTGTCGAGGAAAACCCGCGCGAACGGATCGCTGATCAGCGGGTCGTCGCTCTCGGTTTCCGCCGCGCGCGCCGCCGCCACGCCCAGCGCCGTCGCGCCCACGCTCTCCGTGATCTCCCAGGTGTCGTTATCGGTTCTGGCCACGCTCCGACCCTACGTCAGGCCCAGCCCCTTGGCAGCCGCTGTCGCCAGCTCACCGCGTAGATCCGAGATCGGTGTGCTGCCGCGCAGATGGATCGCATTGGAGAGCAGAACGACGTACGTATCTGAGCCCGGATCGATCCACAGCGACGTTCCGGTAAAGCCGGTATTGCCGAAGCTGCCGATAGGAAAGATCGTGCCGCGCGGCATGGAGTAGGCCGTGTCGATGTCCCAGCCAAAGCCAAACAGGTTCTGCCCCTTGATCGCCGGATAGTTGACAGCGACTCGGACCGCCTCGTTGGCTGCGTCGAGTTGTCGGGCGGTGTGTCCGGGCTGCTGCGGAGTCGTCATCGCCTGCAGAGTCGCCTGCTTCAGCGGAAAAGCGCTGGGGCGGTTCGCACGTCGATCTAGTAGAGCTTGCGCGTAGACGCTGACGTCGTGGGCCGTCGAGAACACCCCGGCGTTGCCGGCCACCCCGCCCATGCGGCGCGCCGTCGGGTCATGCACGCTGCCCCGCAGCAGATGGTCGCCGTCCATCGCCGTGGGCGCAATGCGCGGCAACAGACCGGCGGGCGGGCGATAGCGCGTCTCCGCCATGCCCAGTGGCCCAAACACGTTGTGCTGGACGTAAACATCCTCCGGCTCGCCGGTGAGCTGCTCGAGCAGCGCGCCCAGCAGGATGAAATTGATGTCCGAGTAGCGGAAGACCTCACCGGGATCCGACTGCAGTGGAGTCGTAAGCGCACGACGAATGCCTTCGGCTTTATCCGCTCGGTCCAGTCCCCATGGATCTATGAGGTTGACGTCAATCGGCTCGCCTGATGTATGGGTCAGCAACATGCGAAGCGTCACCTGCGCCCGTCGCGGATCGTTCGCCGTGTTGAAGTCGGGCAGATACTTCTGCACGGGATCGTCGAACTGGACCTTGCCGCGTTCGTGCAGTTGCATGACCGCAGTCGCCGTTGCCAGGGGCTTGGTCAGCGAGGCGATGTCAAAGATCGTGTCTTCGGTCATCGGCTCGGCAGGTGCGGGCAATCCGTCCAGCCCCGCTTCGCCGGCAAGCTTGCGTGAGCCAAAAGCCCGGTGGAAGACGCGCTGGCCGGCGTGTCCGATCACCACCACCGCACCGGGTAGTCGCTCAGCCGCAATCGCGTCGTTCATCAGCTTGACGACTGCCGGGAAGTCGCGAGTGGGAGCCGTGTTCGGCGCCTGCGTTGCGTGCGTGCTGCTGACCGTCGGGTGCGCGGCACAGCCCGAGCACGCCGTGGCGAGGGTGAGCAGGACAGTTGCGACGGCTTTGCGCGCTCGCGAACGTCGATGCGGAAGAATTACGGTCATCATGGACGACACCTCCGCCCTGACATCGCGACGACCCTACATCGTGCGTCTCGCCGTGTTCGCGGTCTTCCTCCTTGTGCTGTTCTACCTCGTTGCCGTCAGGCGAGTCGTCGATGTCGAGGAGATGCGGCGCGCGGTCGCGGCGACGGGGCCGGCGGCGCCGCTGACCTACGTGCTGGCATCGGCGGTCCTGGGCGCGTTGTTCGTGCCCGGCCCGGTGCTGGCCGCGGGCAGCGGGGTGCTGTTCGGTCCTGTGGTCGGTGTGTTCGTGACGCTGGGTGCGACGGTCGGGACCGCGATCGTCGCGAGCCTCGTCGGTCGCCGGGCCGGCCGAGACAGCGCGCGGGCTCTGCTGGGAACGACACGCGCCGACCGCGTCGACGCGCTGATCGAACGACGCGGACTGTGGGCGGTCGTCGGCCAGCGCTTCATCCCCGGGATCTCGGACGCGCTCGCCTCCTATGCGTTCGGAGCGTTCGGAGTTCCGTTGTGGCAGATGGCCGTCGGGGCATTTATCGGGTCGGTGCCGCGGGCGTTCGTCTATACCGCGCTGGGGGCGTCGATTGCCGATCGGTCGGCGCCGTTGGCCTATGCGGCGATCGCGGTGTGGTGCGTGACCGCCGTCGTCGGCGCGTTCGCTGCGCGGCGTGGCTGGCGGAAGTGGCGTGAGCACGCCGGGCGTGATGCCCCGAGACGGCGCCAGGACTTCACGTCAGGCGGTCTCGCCAGCGGGCAAAGCGACTCGTCGGAGCCTGAATCGCAGCCATGACCGCGCTCATCGGCGACGCCACCGACTTCGCGCGTACCGCGGTCCCTGCAGCCGGCGGGCCGTCGCCTTCCCACCACGTCGGCTTCAACAACGCCGACGTCACCGGGATCGCTGCCTCGACGCTCTTGCGTCCCCACCGGCACGCCCGGTCGATGGCCGCGGCAGAGGGCGCCAGGTTCGCCGGCGACAGGGTCGGCGAGAATCGGACGATGTGATCGGCGTAGGGCACCGTGCGCACCATCTGCAACTGGATCGCCTGAGTGATCGGCACCAGCCACAGATGTCGCGGATCCCATTGCGGGTGAAAGCAATCGAACGCCAAGTAGCACGCGTTGCGGGTGCCCAGCTTCCCGTCGCGCACCCGCTTCCACGCCATTTCGACCGGGACATTGCTGGCCGTGCCGCCGTCGACCAGCGCCGCGACATCCTTTTCCTCGCAGAGCGCGTCGAGGATCGGGATCATCCGCGGATTGCTCGTTTCATGGTGCAGCACACCGGGAATCGCCGACGAGAACGACGCCGCGTCGAGCACGTCGAAGTCACGCTCCGGCTCGTCGGCGCCGATGATGATCGGCTTGACCACACGCAAATCGATGAACGCCGCCACCTGCCACATCCGCGCACCCACTTGCGCGCCGATGCCGATCGGGCGAAACGGCAATGACCGCAACTGTAGAGCGGACAACTCGGGGCGGCGAAACCGCGCCGGCAGCGCCGAATACGGCTGGCGGCGCACCCCGGCGATCACGACGTCGAACGGAATCGCCAAGTCCGACATGCGCATCCGCTCACCATCTTCGCGGGTGAGCATGGCGTGGGCGAACTGGTCGAAGCGCAACGCGAACATGCCGGCCAGGCCGTGGCGGCGGCGCAGCCGTTCCGGTCCAAGGATGGCGCGGTAGGACACCGTTTTCCCCCAGGCGATGTACTCCTCGATCGGCACCGGTAGCTCGCGGCTCACCAGGCTGCCCAGGATCGACCCGAACGATGCGCCGATCATGTAGTCGGGCACTTGGCCGGCCTTCAGCAGCCGCTCCATGCCGCCGATGTAGACGAAACCCGCACCCCCGCCGCCGCCGAGCACCGTGACGAGCTTCTTGTAGCCGACTTCGGCGTCCAATTCCGCGGCGGAGAAGTCATTGCCGTGCCGTTCGATCAGCACGCATCGCTGATCGTCTTGGTCGGCGGCCAGCGCCGCCAGCGCCTCGCGGGCCGCCTTCAGCGCCGTGATCGGGTCCGGCTCTTCGCGCAGCGGCCCGTACAGCGTGTCGGCGACCCGAGACAGCCACGGCCCGACTTCGGCGCCCACCGAGACGTCGCCGCGCCCGCGGCTGCCGCCCGGGCCCGCGGCCCCCGGTTCGAAATCGGCGAGCCGCGCGAAGTTGAGGATGTAGCGCAGTCGGCGCAGCTCCTCGGTGCTCAACACGTCCGGGTTGGCCAGGTGGTGGCGGATGAGCCGGTTTTCCATCCGTTGCAGCAGCAGCGCCGGCTCGGCCGACAGCAGGTCAGCGGCGTCGGGGGTCTCGACGGCCTCGTCCTCGATCTCCTCGATTTGCTCGAGCCCGGCGTCGCGGCGGCCCAGCCGGTTGAGCACCGCGCCGGCGAACGGGATCTGCATGAGGACCAGTCTGGCCGTCGCTCGGGCGGCCCATTGGGGAGGGGGTGGGGCGGCTAGCCTTTGATGCTGTGCCGGTGTGAGTCGCTCACGGCCGGCAAAGACCGCATCACGATCACGATCACGCCCATCCGCGACACTCCGCCCTGGACTGTCAGCCGCTACCGCATAGACGCACTCACGGGGTGACTTTAGCCACGTCTGTCACACCAGTCACGCCGCCGGACCACTAGGCGAAATGCCCGCCTCTGAGCGACTTTCAGCGGCACGGTCGGGCGAGCACGGGTGGTGGTTACTCGTCAGCTTCCGGCTCAGGCGGCCGAACCTCCGATGGCCGGCGAACGTCAACAAGATCAGCGATGATCCGAAAGTCACCGCTGTCATGGCTGAGCAGCGGAACGCCGTAAATGTTTGCCGTAGCAGCGATTACCAGATCCACTGCGCGGCGCCGCGGCTGACCGCCCCGGTTACTCACGGCCGCTGATAGCCGGGCCCATTCTCGAGCGATCTCAACGGTGACCGGAAGGGGATCAAATGCGGACTCGATTGCGCCCAGCCGCGCGGTACGCGCCGCACGTTCGTCGTCGTCGCGGGCGACAACAACGCCAAAGTGCAGTTCGGCAATCGACGCAACGCTGATCGCGGCCTCCACGTGCGATGGCGGATCTTGACCGATAAGGACCGAAGTATCAACGACTGCGCGCATCGGCTACTCGAACGGATCAGCAACCGACGCGGGGAACCGCTCGAGGTCTTCGCTCAGTGTTCTCGGCGCCGGGGTGCGCCAGACCGCGCGCAACGCCGGACCACCGACCCATCGCTTCTGCATAGCCGGGCCAAGCCGTGCCACCGGCCGGCCCGCGACGGTGATCGTGATCTCTTCGCCCGCTTCTGCCCGGCGCAATACCTCCCCGACGTTGTTGCGGAGTTCCTTTTGGGGAATGGTCACCATAGCCCGACGGTAGCAGAAGTGCTACCAGCGCTTAGCCGCGGGCGGCGCATCATGGGAGGGTGCGAATCGGAGTCGGGGTGTCCACCGTGCCCGACGGGCGGCGGGCCGCAGTGGAAGCCGCCACGCAGGCGCGCGACGAGCTGGCCGGTGAGGCGCCGTCGCTGGCCGTGCTGCTCGCATCGCAGTCGCACACCGACAAAGCTGCCGATGTCTTGGCCGCGGTGCAACAGACCCTGGATCCGCCCGCGCTGATCGGGTGTGTCGCCCACACGGTGGTCGCCGGCCGTCGCGAGATGGAGGGCCAGCCCGCGGTGGCGGTGTGGCTGGCGTCTGACCTGCCCGCCGAGACCTTCCAGCTGGACTTCGTGCGCACCGGCTCCGGCGCACTGCTCGCCGGATACCAATTCGACCGTGCAGCAACGGATTTGCATCTTTTGCTGCCCGACCCCTACACGTTCCCCGCACATCTGCTCATCGAGCACCTCAACGCCGACCTGCCCGGCACGTCCGTGGTGGGCGGCGTGGTCAGCGGCGGGCGTGGACCCGGCGAGACCCGCCTGTTCCGCGACCACGACGTGCTGACCTCCGGGCTCGTCGGGGTGCGACTGCCCGGCGCACAGGCGGTCCCGATCGTGTCGCAAGGCTGCCGGCCGATCGGTCACCCCTACATCGTCACCGGCGCCCAAGACGACGTCATCACGGAGTTGGGCGGCCGCACACCCATGCAACGGCTGCGCGAAATCGTCGAAGGCATGCCGCGCGACGAGCAAGAACTGGTTACCACCGGCCTGCACATCGGCATCGTCGGCGACGAGCACCTGGCCAACCCCGGCCAGGGCGACTTCCTGATCCGCGCACTACTCGGCGCCGACCCGGCCAGCGGCGCGATCGAAGTCGGCGAGCTGGTCGAGGTGGGCGCGACCGTGCAGTTTCAGGTTCGCGACGCAGCCGGGGCCACCGCGGATCTGCACCACAGCGTCGAGCGGGCGGTGGCGCAGCTGCCCGGGCGCCCGGTGGGCGGATTGCTGTTCACCTGCACCGGGCGCGGGCGGCGGATGTTCGGGGTCCCCGATCACGATGCGTCGACGATCGCCGACCTCCTGGGCGGGATTCCGCTGGCGGGGTTCTTCGCCGGTGGGGAGATCGGCCCGATCGCGGGACGTAATGCGTTGCATACGTTTACGGCATCGATGGCGCTGTTTGCCGAATGAGTCGCTCGGGTTAGGCATGCAGCGGCGAGCCAGCCAATGCCAGCATCGCCTCGCCCAGCGCCTCGTTCTGGGTGGGGTGCGCATGCACTAGCGGCGCGACATCCGTCGGCAATGCTTCCCAACCCACCATCAGCTGCGCCTCTCCGATCAGCTCGCCGACCCGATCCCCCACCGTGTGCACCCCGACGACGGGACCGCCACCGCGTCGAATTACCTTGACGCCGCCCGACGTTCGCAGGATCTGGCTCTTGCCGTTGCCGCCGAGATCATAGACCAGCGTGGTGACGTCCCCGTACTGCTCGCGCGCCGCGGCTTCGGTGAGCCCAACCGATGCGACCTGCGGGTGCGAGTACGTCACCCGCGGAATTAGATAATCCGGTGTCAGCACCGGGTTTTGGCCGGCGAGCTGTTCGGCGACGTAGCTGCCGTGGGCGAATCCGCGGTGGGCCAACTGGAGCCCGGCCACCAGGTCGCCGACCGCGTAGACGCCGGCATGGTTGGTCGCCAGCCGATCGTCGACCGTGACACACCCGCGGTCCATCTCGATGCCGGCCTCGACGAGGCCTGCCGATCTGGGCCCGCGGCCGACGGCGACCAACAGCATCTCGGCCTCGATGACCTCGCCGTCGGCCAATTCCACTGCTACCCCGACGCTGTTCTGCGTTGCCGCGGTGACCGTGGCGCCGGTCTTCGCGGTGATACCCCGCCGCTGCAGGGCCCGGCCGAGCATCTTGGAGGTCCATTCATCTTCCCCCGGCAGCAGCCTCGGCATGGCCTCGAGGACGGTCACCGTGGTGCCGAACGATGCCCACATGCTGGCGAATTCGACGCCAATCACGCCGCCGCCGAGCACGATTGCGGTCCGCGGGATCTCGGACAGCTGCAAGGCATGATCACTGTCGATGATCCGGTCACCGATCGGGATGTTCGCAATGCCTCGGGGAGCCGAACCGGTGGCAAGCACCACCGCATCGCCAGTGTAGGAAATGCCGTCGACGACGACGGTGTGGTTTCCGACGTAGCGGCCCATACCCGAAACGACGGAGATACCGCGGCGGTCGATCAACCCAGTCAGTCCGGTATGGAGCCGGTCGACCACCGACTGCTTGTAGGCGTGTACCGCCATCATATCGATGCCGGCCAAAGTGGCTCGCACGCCGAAGCATTCGGCTGCCCGGGTCACGTCGGCGATTTCAGCGGCGTGCAGCAGCGCTTTGGTGGGGATGCAGCCGCGGTGCAAACAGGTGCCGCCCACCTGGTCAGCCTCGATCAACGTTACGGAGAGCCCCAGTTGACTGGCCCGCAACGCGCACGCGTAACCGGCCGACCCGCCCCCGAGGATCAGCACGTCGGAAACAGCCGTCATAACCGCGCCAGCGCCGCGATCGGGTTCTCGATGAAATCGGCGAACAGCCGCAGGAACCCGCCGGCCGTGCCGCCGTCGCACACCCGGTGATCGAAGCTCAGCGAGACCTGCGTCATTTTCCGCGCGGTCACTTCACCGTCGACCACCCATGGCCGGTCGATGATGCGGCCGACACCCAGGATCGCCGCTTCGGGATGGTTGATGATCGGGGTGGACCCGTCGACACCGAAGACGCCATAGTTGTTCAGGGTGAAGGTTCCCCCGGTCAGCCGGGCGGGCGGCAGTGTGCCGTCTCGGGCCGACGCCGTTGCTTCGGTCAGGACATCCGAAAGCCGAAGTAGGTCAAGCTGGTCGGCGTTGTCGATGACGGGCACCATCAGTCCGCGCGGGGTTTGTGCCGCGATTCCGAGGTTGACGTGACGGTACCGAATGACTTCCGAGCGCGCGGTGTCGACCGACGAGTTCAGCTCGGGGAACTGCCGCAGCGCCGCGACGGTAAACCTGGCCAGCAGGGCCAGCAGGCTGACCTTGCGCGCGGTCGCGTCCTGGATGCACCGTCTGGCGTCCAGCAACGCAGTGGCGTCAACGTCGACCCACGTGGTGGCATCGGGAATCTCGCGGCGACTGGTCGACAGTTTGTCCGCGATTGCCTTGCGCACGCCGGTGATTGCGGTGCGGTCTTGGCTGCTGGTGTCGGGTTGGGTCAGTGAGCGTTCGACGTCGGCTCGAGTGATGACGCCGCCGAAGCCGGTGGCCGGCAGGCTGGCGACGTCAACACCGTTGTCGCGGGCCAACTTACGGACCACCGGTGAGATCACCTTCGTCGCACCCACCGGTGTGCGACGGCGACGAGGACGATCCGGTTCGCCGGTCCCATAGCCGATCAGCACATTGCCGGAGCCGGCCTGTTCCTCGGCGCGCACGGTGATCAACGGGGTGCCCACGGCTAGCGTTGAACCGACCTCGCCGTGTAGTTCAATCACCGTGCCCGCGAACGGCACCGGGACTTCCACGGCTGCCTTGGCGGTTTCGACCTCGACGATCACCTGGTCGACCGTCACGGTGTCGCCGACCTGCACCCGCCACTCCGCGATGACGGCATCCGTCAGGCCCTCGCCGAGGTCGGGAAGCAGAAACGTCTGGTCGGTCACTAAGACGCCGTTTCGGCCGCGGGACTGATCTGGGGTTCGCGAACGCGCACCGAGCCGACGGCGTGCCCGATGGACACGAGCGCGGGGATGAGTAGCGGGAACAGCACCAGCACTAGCATCAACGCTAACGATCCGATTGCAGTGAGCACAGCTTCACTCCCTTTCCTTCAGGCGACGATGTGGATGCGGTCATCCCACTGCAACCGGTCGAGCGCGTCGAGAATCCGATCACAACCGGGCAGGTGAAACCGTTCGAGTTTTGGTGGCGGATAAGGGATGTCGAATCCGCAGATGCGCAGCACCGGTGCCTCCAGGTAATGGAAGCAGCGTTCCTGCACGCGGGCCACAATCTCGGCTCCCACGCCGGCGAATCCTTGGGACTCGTGCACCACGATGCACCGTCCGGTCTTGCGGACCGACGCCGTGACGGTGTCGTCGTCGAACGGAACGATGGATCGTAAGTCGACGACTTCGATGTCGCGGCCGTCGGCGGCGGCCGCGTCTGCGGCCTGCAGCGCCCGATCGACCGCCGGGCCGTAGGCGATCAGCGTGGCGTCATGACCGGGCCGCAAGATTCGCGCTTGCCCGATCGGGTCTCCGCGCTGCAGCTCGACGTCGGCGCGGGAGAAGTACAGCCGCTTGGGTTCGAGGAACACCACCGGGTCGGGATCGTCGATGGCCTGCCGCAACAGCCCGTAGGCGTCCGCGACCGATGCCGGGGCAACGACTTTGAGGCCCGGGGTATGCGCGTAGTACGCCTCGCTGGAATCGCAGTGGTGCTCGACCCCGCCGATGCCGCCGGCGAACGGGATGCGGATCACGATCGGAGCCGACAGCGCTCCCCTGGTGCGGTTACGCAGCTTGGCCACATGGGACACGATCTGCTCGAACGCCGGGTAGGCGAACGCGTCGAACTGCATCTCGACCACCGGCCGAAAGCCGGCCATCGCCATGCCGATCGCAAACCCGATGATCCCCGATTCGGCCAGCGGGGTGTCGAAGCACCGGTCGCTGCCAAACGTTTTCGCCAGACCGTCGGTAACCCGAAACACGCCGCCGAGCTCGCCGACATCCTCGCCGAACACCACCACCGACTCGTCCTCGGCAAGGGCATCACGCAGGGCGGTGTTGAGGGCCTGCGCCATCGTGAGCATGGTCATGTCCGTCAGCCCTCCCGCGCCTCGGCGGCCAATTCCGCGTGTAGTTGGCGTTGTTGGTCGCGCAGTTGACTGCTCGGTTCGGCGAACACGTAGCGGAACAGGTCGTCGGGGTCGGTTGGCCGTTCGGCGTTCATCCCGGTCCGGAGCACCGCGGCGCGGTCCTCGGCCTCGGCAGCGATGGCGCTGACATGGGCGTCGTCGATCAGGCCCTCGAAACGCAGGTAGGTTTCCAGCCGGGCGATGGGGTCTTTGGTGCGCCAATGCGCCACTTCGTCATTGGTGCGATACCGGGTCGGGTCATCGGCGTTGGTGTGGCCCTCGACCCGGTAGGTGTGCGCTTCGACGATGACAGGGCCGTTGCCCTGCCGCACGTAGTTACGCGCTTCGTCCATCACGGCCAGCATCGCCATCGGATCGTTGCCGTCGACCTGCTCACTGCCGATGCCGTATCCGACTCCCTTGTGCGCCAACGACGGCGCTGCCGTCTGCCGCGCTAGCGGCACACTGATGGCAAACCCGTTGTTCTGCACCAGGAAGATCACCGGCGCGTCGAAGACCGCCGCGAAGTTCAGCGCTTCGTGAAAGTCGCCTTCGCTGGTCGCGCCGTCGCCGCAGAGCGCCAGCACCACCGCGTCGGCACCCTTGCGGGCCTGGGCATGCGCCAACCCGGCCGCGTGCAGCAGTTGGGTGGCCAGCGGTGTGCACTGCGGCGCGCAGCGGTGATGTGCCGGGTCGTAGCCGCAGTGCCAATCACCGGCCAGCATGCTGAGGATTTCGAGCGGATCCACGCCGCGGGTGACCAACGCCATCGAATCGCGGTATGTCGGAAACAGCCAATCCTCGGGCCGCAGCGACATCGCGGCGGCGACCTGACAGGCTTCCTGTCCACGTGCGGACGGATAGACCGCCAGCCGGCCCTGCTTGGTCAGCGCGGTGGCCTGCTCGTCAAACCGCCGTCCAAGAACCATGCTTCGGTACATGTCGATCAGTCGTTGCTCGGATGACCGTGGGTATCTCGCGGGGCTGTCGGTCAGCTGACCTGTCGGGTCGAGGTACTGCACGGGCACGTCGGCGGGAAGAAAATTCGCGTATGTCGCGCCGATCTGCTCGACCACCGTCACCGCTGCCTCCACGTTGTCTACTTGCTTGTCAATGTTCAACATCGACGGCCATCGATGCACTACCAAGCTGCGGTCTGGAGATGTATTGATTTCTAATAGCGGCATTCACATGCATACTGTTCACAGGACCGGCGGAAGTACACGAGGTGGCGAACACATGGATCTGGATGATCTGGACCGGCGGCTGATCCGGGAATTGGTCAAGGACGGTCGAGTCTCGATGCTGGAGTTGGCCAAACGGACTCACATCTCGCGGACGCATGTGTACTCGCGGATCGAACGGCTCGAGCAGCGCGGGATCATCGAGGGATTCACCGCACGAATCAACCTGGAGCGAACGGGCTTTGCGACGTCGGCGCTGATCGCGCTGTCCATTCAGCAGGATGCCTGGCGTGGCCTGTCCGAGCAGTTGAAGACGTTGCAGTTCGTCGAGCGGTTCACCCTTGTCGGCGGCGACTTCGACGTGCTCGTCGTGGTCCGCGCCCCGGATAACGCGACGCTGCGTACCGTCGTGCTGGAACGACTGCACGGCATGGCCGGCATCCGGTCGACCCGCACCTGGCTGGTGTTCGAGGAGTGGAACGGCTTACCCGCCGACTGGTTGTGAATGAGCGGCCCGGCGGCGGGCCAGTATCCGGGCGGCGGCGTCGGTGGTGATGTCCTCGGCCTCGCTGATCGCGTAGACCTCGATCAGGGTGTCGCCGATTCGATTGGTGTGCTGGGCAACCGTGTCGTCGTCCCATCCGAGCACTTCGCGCCCGACAAGGTGGAAAGCGCCGCCAGCATTGGCGACGAAGTCGGGCGCATACAGAATGCCGCGCTGACGCAGGATGTCACCGGCCCGCTCATCCGCGAGGATGTTGTTCGCCGCGCCGACGATCGCCGAGGTGGTCAGCCGCGCGGCGGTGGCGCTGTCGATGACGCCGCCCACCGCGCAGGGAGCAAAGATATCGCAGGGCGTCGTCGACACCGCGTCGGGCTCGACGATCGTGCAACCGAATTCCCGAGCCCACGACAGTCGTTGAAAGTCCGTGTCCGAAACCAGCAGTCGGGCGCCGGCTTCCGCGGCCAACGTGGCCAGGCGCCCGCCGACGGCACCGAGGCCCTGGATCAGAATGCTGAGTCCGTCGAGCGATCCCAGTCCGGCATGGGAGGCGGTGGCCTTCATCGCTTCGAACACCCCGAGCGCGGTGTTGACGGCGCTGGACCCGGCGCCGCCGCGATCTGCCGAGCGGCCGAAGACGAATTCCGTTGTCTCGTTGAGGACATCCATGTCAGCGGAGTCGGTGTTGACGTCGGGCCCCGTCCAGTAGGTGCCGTTGAGCCGGTCGATGTTCTCGGCATGCAGCTGCAGGATCCGCTGCCATCTCTCCGGGGCGATGTCTTTGCGCGGCGCCGGAAGCGCGATCACGGATTTGCCACCACCCATCGGCAGGCCGCTCACCGCCATCTTCAACGTCATTGCCCCGGCGAGTTTTCCGGCATCCTCGAGAGCACCGGCCAGCGACGGATACTGCGCAGCGCGGGTGCCGCCGGCGGCCTGGCCCAATCGCGTGGAGTCCACCCGGATGACAAACGACGCCCCGGTCTCAGGGTCGTGTCGGGTGACCGTCAACTCGCCGTCCCAGCGCAAGACATCGTCCAAACTCATGTCCACAGATGCTAGGCGTTGGAGCCGTCTCTGCAGCTGGCACGCGCGATAACCGCTACATATTGCCTAATCGGCCCCGACTAGTGATGCACCATGTCCAATCTGGTTGCGGCACGACCGCGCCTCCGCGGGCACTTTGCGGCAGATGGCGCCGCGGTGGATGACTGCGCGTACCCGCTCGGACAGCCCGCGTACGTCGACGTCGGTGCCGTCCAACAACACCAGGTCTGCCCGCTTGCCGGGGGTCAGTTCGCCGATATCATCAGCGGTGTCCAGCAATTCGGCCGCCGACGTCGTCGCCGCGCGCAGCGCCTCGACCGCCGAGAGTCCCTGATGCTGCAGCAGTTCGAGCTCGGCCAGGTTGTCACCATGGCGGGCGATTCCGGCGTCGGTGCCCATCGCGATGCGCACACCCGCCGCGTGGGCAAGCCGCAACGACCTGTCGTGCGCCTCGACTACATCGGCCACCTTGGCCCGGGTGGCGTCTGTGACCCCGGCTCCGGTCTGCACCA
The DNA here is from genome assembly GCF_001672775.1 of Mycobacterium kyorinense. Taxonomy (GTDB): domain Bacteria; phylum Actinomycetota; class Actinomycetes; order Mycobacteriales; family Mycobacteriaceae; genus Mycobacterium; species Mycobacterium kyorinense_A. The sequence goes on from NZ_LZKJ01000059.1 coordinate 48,762, forward strand.
TCTGCAGCAGCGCGCGCGGCGCCGATAGCGTTGGCACCAACCAGGTTCCGTGCTCCACCATCATCGCGACGGCTTCCTCGTCGAGATACACCCCGTGCTCGACGGAGCGAACACCGCAGCGCACTGCATTCTTGACGCCGTCGGTGCCGTGCGCGTGCGCCATCACGTGCACTCGGGCGGCTCGGGCCTCAGCCATCATCACCTCAAGTTCGTCGACGGCCAGATGCGCACGGCGCGGGTCACTGCGTGCGCTGATAACCCCGCCGGTCGTCGCGACTTTGATGACATCGGCACCGGCGCGGACCAATTCGCGGACCTTGCGGCGCATCTCGTGGGCGCCGTCGACGATCGTCGACGGGCTGCCGGGATAGGGCGGCCACAGGGCGTGCACGCATTCCCCCGATGGCATCCATTCGTCGGCGTGGCCGCCGGTCTGGCTGAGCATTCCGATCGCGATCTGCATGTCGGGGCCGTCGATCAGGCCGGTGGCCACCGCTTGTTTGACGCCGAGGTCCGCCCCGGCCGCGTCGCGGATCGTGGTCACGCCGGCGTGCAGTGTCAGCCGCAGGTTGCGGACGGCGTGAAAGAACCTGAGCGAGAACGGAGTTTGGATCAGCCGCAGGACGTCGACGTCGTCGAGCATGACATGGACGTGACAATCGATGAAGCCCGGCACCACGAGGTGCCCGGTGGCGTCCAGTGCGGTGTCACCGTCCAGGCCCGGCCCCACGTCGACGACATGCTCACCCTCGATGACGACATCGGCAGCGGCTGCCGTGCCGGAGACCGGATCAAAGACACAGCCGCCGTGCACCAGCAGCCGTGGGCTCACGATCCCTCCACCGATTGGCGGTACAGCGTGTTGATCCAAATCGTGGTCAGCGCCTCGGTGGCCGCGGCCGGATCGGCGAACGGCCGCTGCCCGAACGACGCCAGCAGGTAGCGCTCGTTCATCCACGTCAGCGCCCGCGCCACTTCGTGAGGCTGCGCTATCTGGCTGCGGCCCTCCGCGATGTCGGCCTCGATCCGGCGCGCAGTGGCCGTGACCAGACCTTCGGCCAGCGCGGCATACAGCTCGCTGATCTCCGGGTCGTATCGCGCGGTATCCGAGATCGCCTGGATGAGCCGACCGTGTTCGACGAAGATCGCGGTCAAGTCGGCCAGGCTGTGCCGAAGCTCGGCGGCGGGATCGTCGCTATCGGCCATCCACTCGTCGGCGACATGCCCCAGCTCCAGACCGACGTCGTCGAGCATCGCCATCAGCAGATGCTGCCGATCCTCGAAATGGCGGTAGAACGCGGTCCGGGCCACCTCGGCCGCGGAAGTGATGTCGTCCAGCGAGATTTCGGCCCACGGCTGGTTTTCCAGCAGGCGATGGGCGGCGTCCAGGAGCCGCCGTCGGGCATTACGCCGATGCTCGCGCCGCCGCGCCTGCAGATCGCTCTGTCGCGTCGTCACGTCACCGAGTCTCGCACGATATGGACGCTATGTACAACATTAATGTTGACACTATGTCACAGATGGAGTTACGTTGGGCGCAACCGCCGGCCTTTGCCGGGCGAAGCGCGCAGTGAGAGATGGGGTCGGACGTGCGAGTCAGCCTGTCGTTTACCGGATTCGGCTCGATCCTGGCCGACCTGCCGACCGTGCGCGCCGCCGACGCGTGCGGGTTCGACGGCCTCTGGTACGCCGAACACATCTGCGCCCATGACGCGGTCGTTCCCGCGACCGTCTACCTGCGGGAGACCGAGCGGCTCGAAGTGGTCCTGATGGGCATCAGCGCGGCCGGACGTCACCCCGGCGTGGCCGCGATGGAACTGGCGTCGCTGGCCGAAATCGCACCGGGCCGGGTCCGGGCCGCGATCGGCACCGGGGTGCCGGACATGATCGCCAAGCTCGGCCGGTCGGTGGACAAGCCGATCGGGTCGACGATCGCGCTGCACCAAGCACTGACGTCCGCGCTGTCCGGTGACGAATTGACCGCCGACTACCCCGGCTTCCGGTTCGAGCAATACACGTTGAACCCGTTGGCGGCGCCGCCCCCGCTGGACATCATGGCCGTGCGCCCGAAGATGGTGGAAACCGCCGCCCGCTACGCCGACGGGGTCTGCCTCAGCGCCGGCGCGTCACGCACCTATCTGGCCGACACCGTGCAGCGGGTGGAGGCGACGCTCGCCGAGGCCGGCCGCCCGCGCGACGGGTTCCGGATTTCGGCTGTGGTCACCGCATTCATCACCGACGACGTCGAGGCAGCCCGCATTCAAGTGGCCGAGCTGTTGTCGGCGTTCGACCCGGCCACCACCGAATACCTTGCCGCCGGGGCAATTCCGGACGGCGCGCTGGTGAACGCCATCGCGAGAGGCGAGCCTGGCGAGGCCGCCAAGGTGCTTACCCCCGAGGTCATCGATGCGGTGGCGATGGTCGGCCCGCCGGAGACCATTGGTGATTCGTTGGCGGCCTACGCCGAGACGGGGATCGACGAGATCGCGATCGTGCCGTTCGCGCCGCCCGACCAGCTACCCGACCTGATCGCCTCGATCGCCGAGTGCCGGCCGATGCTCGCCGCCCAACCCTGACCGAAGAACGGACCACGCCCATGACCGACACCCTGCTCGACGGCGACACCCGCGAGATCATGCGCCTGCACCGCGAATTCGTCGACGCCAACGGACCACTCGACTCAAGCTATCTGCGACGACGGGTGACCGCGATACCTGACGAACTGGTCTGGTACAACCTCAACCTCGCGGTCTACGTCGGGCAGGATCAGATCGCGCAGCTGTGGGACATGCTGTCGTCGGCCATGACCGGCGACGCGATCAGCAGCGAGCTTCGCGACGAGCGCATCGAGGTGGTCGGTGATGTCGCGTGGGTGACCTACCTCAACCACTATCGGGCCGACTTCGGTGATCTGGGCAGCTATAACGCCGGCATGCGCAGCACCGAGATCTGGCGGCGCCGCGACGGCACATGGGCGTTGGTGCACGCGCACTTCTCCGCCCACGCGCCCACCGAGGCCGGGTAGCGGCCATGGAACGGTACGCGGTGTCGGGACCGGTCGGTGTGATCGGGGGTGTGCGACGAGTCTGCGACGGCACCGACGCGCCGGTCGTGTTCGTCCATCACATCAACGGCGCCGCCGAACAGTGGTGGCCGGTGATGGAGCACCTCGCCGACCGCAGCTCGATTGCCGTCGACCTACGGGGACACGGTCTTTCCGAGCCGGGCGGAAGTTACGGCGCCGCGGACTACGCCGCCGATATCGCCGCAGTGATGGACACTCTCGGCATTCCGCGGGCCCATCTGGTAGGCGCCTCGTTCGGCGGTAGCGCGAGCATCGTGCTGGCGGCTACTCAGCCGGCGCGCATCGAGTCGGTGACGGTGATCGGTAGCGCGCTGCGGGTCGTCGGGGTGGACAGCGCCGCTGTGGTCGACGAGTTACACCGGCTCGGGCCGACGCTGTTCTTCGAGAAGTTCGCGGCGGCGAGCTTTGCACCCGGTACCGACGACGCGCTGCTGGCCGACTCGGTACACCGGGCCGCCCGGAACGACAGCAGCACGATAGAGCAGATCATCCGCGCAGCATTCTCCGCCGACATCTCCTCTGCCGCAGCACAAGTCGCATCGCCAGCGCTGGTGCTGACGGGCGAGCACGATCAAACGTGCCCGCCGGCGCTGGGCGCCGAGCTCGCGGCGGCATTGGGGGCGGAGTGCCGGGTGCTGGCCGGGCGCGGGCACCTGGCCCACATCGAAGCTCCGGCGTTGGTCGCGCACTTGATCGACGAGCGGCTGCAGCACATCGGCAGCGTGCCGACCGGCTGAGGTTTATGCGATGCATCCGGCGCCGTTCGACTACCTGGCAGCTGCCTCCGTCACCGAAGCCTGCGTTGCTTTAGCGGGCGATCCCAGCGGCACACGGGTTCTCGCCGGCGGGCAGAGTCTGATGCCACTGTTGGTCCGCAGGCTGGAGCGGCCGCGCCGACTGGTCGACATCACCCGGATCGCGGAACTGCACGACCTGTCCGCCACTGGCGAGGGATTGCGCATCGGCGCCGCCACCACCCAACGCGCCGCCGAGTTCTCCCCCGCCCTCGCCGGTTTTCATGTTCTCGCGCAGGCGCTTCCGCGGGTGGGCAAGGTGACCACCCGCAACCGCGGCACGATTTGCGGCAGCATCGCCCACGCTAACCCGGCCGCCGAACTCGGTGTCTGCCTGGTCGCCCTCGGCGGTGAGGTCACCGCCGTGTCGAAGACGGGGTTCCGGTCTATTGCAGCCGAGGACTTTTTCCGGACGCCGTTTCAGACCGCCCTGCACCCCGGCGAGTTGGTGCACAGCGTCACGTTCCATCGGCCGAAGACCGAATCCGTCGGGTACTTCGACGAAGTCACACTGCGCGGCGCCGGCGACACGCCGCTGATCAGTGCCGCGGTCACCGGAAGCATTGTCGACGGCGAGGTCACCGATGTGCGCATCGTGGTCGGTGGTGCGGGGCAAGTACCGGTGCTCACCGACGCGTTTGCGGCGGGTCTCAGCTTCACCGGCGACGCGCATGGCTCCGGGGAGCATCGCCGGCGGTTGGCGGTGCGCATGGTCGCGCGCCTGCTGCGTCGATTACGGAAGGGCCTGCCGTGACCATCGAACTACGGGTGAACGGGCGCCCGACCCGCGCGGACGTGCCCGCGCGGATGTCGTTGGCCGACTTTCTGCGTGAGCGGCTCGGCCTGACCGGAACCCATATCGGCTGCGGTGAAGGGTTGTGCGGCAGCTGCAACGTGCTACTCGATTCCCGTTCGGTGCGAGCATGTTTGACGCTGGCGGTGCAGGCCGAGGGGTCGGATGTCGTCACGATCGAGGGCCTGAGCCAGCCAGCGGAGCCCTCCCCGGTCCAGGACTGCCTGATCCGGCACCGGGCGCTGCAGTGCGGCTTCTGCACACCCGGATTCGTGGTGTTGATCGAAGAGCTGCTGGCCGAGGTCGACGCGGGCGCTCGGCCCACCCCGGCGGAATTGCGGGACCGACTGGCCGCATCGTTGTGCCGCTGTACCGGATACGCGCCGATCGTGGCGGCCGCGGAGGAACTCGTCGCCGCCAAGATTGTCGAGCAGAGCCGATGAGCCACGTTGGTCAGGGCCCGCCGGGGTTGCACTTCGCGCGGTTGGCCGCGGGTGGCGGACGCTATCTGGCCGACGAATACGCCGCCGGCGAACTGCATCTGGTGATCGTGCGCTCCCGCGAACCGCACGCCCTCATCACCGTGGACCCGCTGCGGGCCCGCGCCGCGCCCGGCGTGCACGCGGTGCTCGTCGGCGCGGACATCCGCGACTGCACCGAGCCGATGGGGATGATGTGGAACGCGCAGATCCAAGCCGACGCGCCCACCTGGTGCCTGGCCACCGACAAGGTCCGCTACGTCGGTGAGCCGATCGCCGCCGTAGTCGCCGACGACGCGTATCTAGCGGAGGACGCCGCCGAACTCGTCGACGTCCACTACCAGAAGCTACCCGCCGTCGTCGACGCGACCCCGGACAGCCAACCGCTGCTCTACGACGAGTGGCCGGATAACGTGTTCGGCCGCAATCGGTTCGAGGCAGGAGATGCCACCGCGGCGCTCGGCGACGCGGCGGTGGTCGTCAGCGGCCGCTATACCAGTAGCCGGGTCGCGGGGCTGTCGTTGGAGGCCCGCGGGGTGCGCGCCGTCTGGGACATCACCGGCGAGTCGGTCACGGTGTGGACCTCGACGCAGTCACCGCATCAGGTGCGCAGCTCGCTGAGTGCGACACTGCGGGTCCCGGAGAGTCGCGTGCGGGTCCTGTGCCCAGACATGGGCGGCGCGTTCGGCAACAAGGCCTGCGCCTACATCGAGGAGACGTTGGTCGCGTTCGCGGCTCGCGTCGTGCGCCGGCCGGTCCGCTGGATCGAGAGCCGCTCGGAGGCGTTTGTCGCCACGGTTCACGGGCGCGGCACCGCGGTCGACCTCGAAGTCGGATTCACCGCGGGCGGAGCGATATCAGGGTTGCGGGCGACCGTGTTTCTCGACTGCGGCGCGACGCCGTACATGGTGGGCTGTGGGACCGGGATGGTCACCGCCGCCACGGTGCTCGGCCCGTACCGGATTCCCGACGCTTTGAGCGAGCTGGTGGCCGTGGTGACGAACAAGACGCCGATTGGGGCCTACCGCGGATTCGGCATGCCCGAAGCCACGTTCGCGATCGAACGCGCGATGGATGAGGGTGCGCGGCGGCTCGGGATCGACCCGATCGAGATTCGGCACCGCAACCTGCTGCGTCCCGACGAGCTGCCCTATTGGACCGCGGCGATGATGTGTTTGGACAGCGGACGCTACAGCGAGATGCTGGATCTCGTTGCAGGCCATCTTGATTGGCATCGCGCTCAGCGCGAGTCTGCGGAAGCCCGCGCCGCCGGCCGGCTGGTCGGCGTCGGCGTCGCGTGCTATTTGGAGGCCACGAATTTCGGGCCGTCGTTGACCGCGGCGATGATGGGCATCAACAGTCCCGGACATGACCGCGCGGTCGTGCGGATGGACGCGTCGGGCTTGGTCACGGTGTTCACCGGCCAAATGTCGATGGGCCAGGGACTCGAGACGGTGCTGGCGCAGGTCGCCGCCGACGAGCTCGGGGTGCCGTTGGAGTCGGTGTCGGTGATCTGCGGCGACACGTTGTCCTGCCCGTACACCGGCTACGGCAGTGGCGGCAGCCGGGGCGCCGGGGTGGCCGGTTCGGCGGTGATGATGGCGGCGCGCCGGCTGCGGGATCGGATGCGCGGTATCGCGGCCCACCTGTTGGAAGCCGAGGTGGTGTGTGACGTCGACGGCGGTTTCGCCGACGAATCCGGTCGTACGCTAACGGTTTCCGCGGTCGCCGAAGCGGCCTACCAGGCTCGCGATCTTCCGCCCGACACCGAGCCCGGGTTTGAATCGTCGTATACCTACGATCCGCAGGCGTTCGCGTTCTCCTATGGCGCGGTGGCCGCCGTGGTGGAGATCGATCGCGACACCGGGACGGTGTCGGTGCAGCGGATGGTGTTCGGACATGACTGTGGTGTGCAGCTGAATCCGGCCAACGTCGCCGGGCAGATCATCGGCGGGGCGGCGCAGGGGCTGGGCGCCGCGCTCTACGAACAGCTGCCGTACACCGCGGACGGTCAGCCGGTGGTCGAGTCGCTGTGGGACTACTTTCCGCCGCTGCCGGCCAATATGCCTGCCGTGGAGTTGGTGCACCTGGAAACACCGACGCCGTTCTCGCTCAACGGCGCCAAAGGTACCGGCGAGAGCGGCGCGATCCCATTGCCGGCGGTGCTGGCCAACGCCATCCGCGACGCGCTGGATGGCGACAGCAGCGCGGTCGTCGACACCATTCCGATCACCGCAGAACGCCTCTTGGCCGCAATTGATCGACAAGCCAGCGCAACTCAACCGAAGGAGAAGGTATGAAGTACGCATCGCAGGAATGGCTGGACCGTCAGCGCGAGCTGCAACAAGCCTTCGGTCGGCGGCCCGGCGCGTCGGCGCGGGTGCAGTACCGGCTCACCCAGGCGCCCGACGGTGACGACATCCGTTACTTCGCCGATGTGCAGGATGGCCGGATCGTCTCGCAGAAGCTCGGTGACGACCCGGCCGCGGACGGCACCATGTCGGCGTCGTATGCCGATTCCGTCGCGATGCTGCGCGGCGAGCTGGCCCCGAACGCCGCCTTCATGCAAGGCCGGGTCAAGCTGACCGGCAACGTCGCGAAGCTGGCCGCGCTGATGCCGATCACCCAGACCACCGAATACCGCAATCATTACGCGCAGCTGGTCGAGGAAACCGACTTCTGAATGACTTTCTCGCTGCTGGCTCGCGACCCGGCCACCGGCGCGCTGGGCGTCGCATCGCAGTCGCACTATCTCGGTGTCGGCGCGGTGGTGACGTGGGCGGAAGCGGGCGTGGGAGTGGTGGCGACGCAGGCGTTTCCGGAACGTTCCTACGGGCCGCAGGGCTTGGCGTTGATGCGGGACGGTCAATCTGCACGCGAGGCACTGTCATTGCTGGTCGACGCCGACCCTGATCGCGAACTACGGCAAGTCGGCTATCTAGGCCCTGGCGGCTTTGGCCTTCACAGCGGTGAGCGGTGCGTTGCGGCGGCCGGCGTGGCTGTTACCGATCACGCCGCCGCGCTGGGCAACATGCTGGACAGCGACGATGTGCTGGGCGCGATGCTGCGCGGCTTCGAAGGGGCGGACGGTGACCTTGCGCATCGTCTGCTCGCCGGTCTGCGCGGCGGTGAGGAGGCCGGCGGCGATATCCGGGGCAGCCAGTCCGCGGCGCTGCTGGTGGTCGACGGTCAGCGCACCGACAGCCCGTGGGATGGTGTGCTGCGGGATGTACGGGTGGACGACCACCCCGATCCGATCGGCGAGCTCAGTAGGCTCATCAAGCTGGCCGACGCCTACGACGAGGTGTCGCGGGTGGTGTTCAATCCGTTGGGAGTCGTGCTCGGCGGACATGACACCGAATTCGCTGCGGCTGCTGTGGCTCTCGCAGCTGCCGATGATGTGCTGGGCCCCAATCCCGAGGCGACGTTTTGGTCGGCGGTGCTGCATGCCCGTTGGGGGCAACGGGCCGAGGCGCGCCGCCTGCTGGCCGACGCTGCTCAGCGCAACCCGCGGCTGCCACGCTTCGTGACGCGACTGGCCGACGCGGGGATTTTGACTGCTGACGAGGCTGAAGTGCTGTCGTAATCACTTGAGCCACACTAGTACCGTGAGCTGACCATGAGGCGATTCTCAATCGTGATATCGCTCGTGATATCGCAATGGAAACTGTCCTATTGGTCGACAATCCGGTGCGCCTTGCCCGCTGATCGCTCGATCGAGCCGGCGGCCACCACACTCACGATCACGCTGACGCCGATGCGGTTCTTGATCTGCCGCGCCAGCGCATCCGCTGCGCGTTGGCGGTGTTCAACCCCAACACCTCGGCGGTGCTCCACCCGCACGGTCAACTGCTCGAGCCGGCCCGGGCGGTCGAGCACACACTGAAACTGCGGCGCCAACGCGGGCTGCTGGAGAATCAATTCCTCGATCTGGCTCGGAAATACGTTCACACCACGCAAGATCATCATGTCGTCGCTGCGGCCGGTGATCCTGCGCATCCGGCGCATCGAGCGGGCGGTGCCGGGCAATAAAGCGGTCAGATCACGAGTGCGATATCGGATGACCGGGAAGGCCTCCTTGGTCAGGGAGGTGAACACGAGCTCGCCGTCACTGCCGTCGGGCAACACTTCCTCAGTGACTGGGTCGATGATCTCCGGATAGAAGTGGTCTTCCCAAATATGCAGCCCGTCCCGGGTTTCCACGCATTCCTGGGCGACGCCGGGACCCATCACTTCGGACAGGCCATAGATGTCGACGGCGCTGATGCTGAGGCGGTGTTCGAGTTCGACCCGCATCTCGTCGGTCCACGGTTCGGCGCCGAACACCCCAACCCGCAGCGACGTGGCCCGCGGGTCGATGCCGGCCGCCTCCATAGCGTCGGCGATGGTCAGCATGTAGGACGGGGTGACCATGATGGCGTCGGGCCGGAAGTCGGCGATCAGCTGGACCTGCCGGTCGGTCATGCCGCCCGACATCGGGATCACAGTGCAGCCGAGTCGTTCGGCGCCGTAGTGGGCGCCGATACCGCCGGTGAAAAGCCCGTAGCCGTAGGCGATGTGGACCTTGTCGGTCGAGCGCACGCCCCCGGCACGCAACGAGCGCGCGACGAGGTTGGCCCAGGTGTCGATGTCGGCGGCGGTGTAGCCGACGACGGTGGGACGCCCGGTAGTGCCAGACGACGCGTGCAACCGCGCCACCCGGGGCTGCGGCACCGCGAACATGCCGAACGGATAGTTCGCCCGCAAATCGGCCTTGGTGGTCAACGGAAACAACGCGAGATCGCCGAGCTCTTTGAGGTCGCTGGGGTGTACGCCGCGAGCGTCGAACGCCGCGCGGTAGTGCGGCACGTTCTGATAGGCGTGCTGCAGTGACCATTTCAGCCGGCGCAGCTGCAGGGCGGAGATCTCGTCGCGGGAAGCGGTCTCGATCGGCTCGAGCTCATCGGGCGAACGGCAGGCCGCGGGGCGGTCGACGATCTCGGTCATGTGTGACTCCTCGGTCAGGCGTCGAAGTCGATGGTGACGGCGTCGCTGCACGGAAGCGATTGGCAGGTCAACACGAAACCTGCTGCTAATTCCGCAGTTTCGAGTGCGTAGTTGCGGCGCATATCAACACTGCCGGCGGTCACCTTGGCACGGCAGGTGCCGCACACCCCGCCCTTGCACGCGAACGGCAAGTCGTCGCGGGATCGCTGCGCGGCGTCGAGCACCGTGCTGTGCCGCGGCAAGCGCAGCGTGCTGGAGCGGCCATCCAGGATGATGGTGACCTCGCTGGTGGGCCCATCGGCGGTGGCCTCGAGGTGGTGGGCCGGTGGCGGGGCAACGTCTTCGACGAAGAACAGTTCTCGGTGCACCCGGTCGCCGGGGACGCCGAGGTCGCGCAGCACCCGTTGAGCGTCGACGACCATGCCGTGCGGCCCGCACAGCCAGAAGTGGTCGACGGCATCGATCGGAACCAAAGTCTGCAACAGGCCCCGGATGCGGTCGGCGTCGAGTCGGCCGCTGAACAGGTCCACGCCGCGGGGCTCGCGGGAGAGCACGTGAATCAATTCGAATCGCGCGCGAAAGCTGTCCTTGAGGTCGGCGAGTTCCTCGGCGAACATCACCGAGCTGGCGTGCCGATTCCCGTAGAACAGCGTTACGTGCGAATCGGGTTGGTGCAGCACGCTTGCGGCGATCGAGAGGATCGGCGTGATGCCGGATCCCGCGGCGATCAGCACGTGGCGGGCACCGCCACCGGGTTCGGCGGCAAAGCTGCCCGCCGGGGTCTGCACCTCTACCGTGTCACCGGGACGCAGGTCGCGGACCATCCACGGGGAGAAGGCTCCGCCCGGTACTTCCCGGACCCCGATCCGCAGCGGCTCGCCCACCGGCGCGCAGATCGAATAGCTGCGTCGTTCTTCGGTGCTGCCCGACCGCTTTCGCAATGTCACCGACTGGCCAGGCCGGAACGCGAAGGCCGGTTGCAGCTCGTCGGGCACGGCGAACGTGACGGCCACAGCGTCGTCGCAGAGGTGCTGCACCGCGGCCACCGACAGCGGGTGGAAAGTGCGGGTGGTCATCCTAGATCTCCTTCACCCGCTCGAACGGTTCGGCGCAGGATCGGCAGCGGTGCAGCGACTTGCACGGTGTAGCAGCGAATTCCGACGTCTTCTCGGTGTCGACCGATCCGCATCGCGGGCAGTGGACCCCCTGGCGGCGCGGGGTCAGGGTGAGCAGCACCGGTCCGCTGTGACTGGGCCCGGGCGGGGCGATGCCATAGTCGGCGAGCTTGCGGCGTCCGTCGTCGCTGATCCAATCGGTGCTCCACGCCGGGCTCAGCGCAGTGCGGATCTGCGCGTCGTCGAACCCGGCCCTGGCCAGCGCCCGCCGCAAGTCAGCGCGGATGGTGGCCATGGCCGGACACCCGGAGTAGGTGGGGGTGATGGTGACGACCACCCGCCCGTGCTCGTCGCTGGACACGTCGCGCAGCACCCCGAGGTCGGCGAGCGTCAGGATCGGCAGCTCCGGGTCCGTGACCTCAGCGGCCACCCGTCGCGCCCGGTCGAGCGGGATCACCACTGCCCCAATGGATGTTCCCGGGCAACGGATTGCATTTCGGTGAGCAGCGGTCCCATCGCCCCGGTGTGCATGCCGTCGCGCCCACTCCGACCGCCCGAGGTTGACGGTGGAACCAGGAGTTCGGCGGCGTGAAACACCTGCCGCATCACCGCATCGAATTCGGCGCGCAGGTCGGCCGGGTCGACACCGGCGCCAACGGCGGCCAGGCGCGTCTCGACCGGATGGCCGATGAACAGTTCACCGACGTAGGGCCAGACCACGCCGAGGGCGGCCTCGACCCGGCGCCGGGATTCGGCTGTGCCGCAGGCCAGAGTGATCAGCCAGCGGGCGGCGTAGTCACGTTGGTAGGTCACCTCTTTGACGCCCTTGGCCGCCACTGCGGCCAGCACCGGGTCGCGGGATCCACGCAACCGCTGCAGCAGGGCCAGCCGGTAGGTGGCGAACACCAGCAGTCGCGTGATGGTCACCGCGAAGTCGCCGTTGTCGAGTTCGGCCAGTCGCACATTAACGAACTGCGGTTCGCCGCGGAAGAACGCGAGCGCGTCCTCGGCGGGAATGGGCGATCCCTCGGGCAGGGTGGGCACCACGTCGGGGTCGGCGGCGGCGGCGCGGGCCAGCAGCAGCCGGGCCTGCCCGAGTAGGTCCAGGCCGATGTTGGCCAGCGCGACTTCCTCTTCGAGTTCCGGTGCGCGGGTGAGCCATTGGGTCAGGCGCTGCGCGACGATCAGTGCATCGTCGCCGAGCATCAGGCAGTAGCTGGCCAGATCCGCGCCGTCGATGCCGTCGGCCAGGCGGGTGTCCACCCCGGCCAGCGGGTCGTCGAAGCTGGTGCCGAATGCCCACTGGTCGGCGGCGTCGATGTCGACGAGGCCGGTGTAGGCCGAGTCGTGGTCAATCATGGCGGGTCCTGGCCTCACATGTGCGCGACGGTGTCGGGGATGTCGTAGAAGGTGGGGTGGCGGTAGACCTTGTCGCCGCTGGGTGCGAAATACGGGTCTTTTTCGCTAGGGCTGGAGGCGGTGATCGCCGCGGAGCGCACCACCCAGATGCTGACACCCTCGTTGCGCCGGGTGTAGACGTCGCGGGCGTGGCGCAGGGCCATCTCGTCGTCGGCGGCGTGCAGCGATCCTACGTGGACGTGGTTGAGGCCGCGTTTGCCGCGGACGAATACCTCGTACAGTGGCCAGGCCGGGTCAACTTGCTTGTCGCTCATCGTGTTTCCTCTTGTCGGCGAAGGCGGTGGCGGCCTGCCGCACCCAGCGGCCCTCGTCGTGGGCGGCTTTGCGGGTGGCGATCCGTTCGTGGTTGCAGGGGCCGTTGCCGTGGACGACGGCCAGGAACTCCGACCAATCGGGGGTGCCGAAGTCATAGCAGCCGCGCTGTTCGTTCCACGCCAGCTCGGGGTCGGGGAAACCGACGCCGAGGACTTCGCCCTGCGGGACGGTCATGTCGACGAACCGCTGTCGCAGTTCATCGTTGGTGTGGCGTTTGATGCCCCAGGCCATCGACTGGGCGGTGTTCGGTGATTGGTCGTCGGGCGGGCCGAACATCATCAGCGCCGGCCACCACCACCGGTCGACGGCGTCTTGGACCATCGCGCGTTGCTCGTCGGTGCCGCGCATCATCGTCAGCAACAGTTCGAAGCCCTGCCGCTGGTGAAACGACTCCTCCTTGCAGATCCGGATCATCGCGCGGGCATAGGGTCCATAGGAGCTGCGGCACAGCGGCACCTGGTTGCAGATCGCGGCGCCGTCGACCAGCCAGCCGATCACGCCGATATCGGCGTAGCTCAGCGTCGGATAGTTGAAGATCGACGAGTATTTCTGCTTGCCGGCAATGAGTTTCGCGGTCAGGTCGCCGCGGTCGGCGCCGAGGGTTTCCGCAGCGGAATACAGGTACAGGCCGTGGCCGGCTTCGTCTTGCACCTTGGCCAGCAGGATCGCTTTGCGCCGCAGTGACGGCGCTCGGGTCAGCCAGTTACCCTCCGGCTGCATGCCGATGATCTCCGAGTGCGCGTGCTGGGCGATCTGGCGGATCAGCGTGTGGCGGTAGCCGTCGGGCATCTGATCGCGCGGCTCCACGCGCTGCCCGGCGGCGATGATCTCGTCGAAGGTCATCGCGGTGCTCACTGTCCGACGAAGGTCGGGCGCCGCTTGGCGAGGAACGCTTCGACGGCGGCGCGGTGGTCGGTGCTGGCGCCCAGCAGCGCCTGGGCGCGGGCTTCGCGGCTGAGCACATCGGCGAGGTCGGCGCCGGCGTTGTCGGCGATCAGATGTTTGACGGCTTTGAACGCTGCGGTCGGCCCGGTCGCGAGTTGCCGTGCTACCGCGGCGGTTTCGGCGGTGACGTCGGCGTCGGGCACCACGCGGTGGATCAGTCCCCAGGCGTGCGCGGTGTCGGCGTCGATGGTGTCGCCGAGGAGAAACAGCCCGGTCGCGCGGCTTTTGCCGATCAAGCTGGTGAGAGTTGCGCTCAGCCCCGAGTCGGCGGCCAGCCCGATGCCGCAGAACGCGGTGCCGAACTTGCTGCGCTGCCCGGCGATGCGGATGTCGGCGCCCAACGCGATGCCGAGACCGGCGCCGACGCAGGCTCCACCGATGCCGACGACGACCGGAACCTCGATGGCGTCCAGTGCCAGCACGATCGGGTTGTAGTGCTGCGCAACGGTGTCCATGGCGTGGCCGGCGTCGGCCCGCAGCGCCTCGACGTGCTCGCCGAGGTCTTGGCCGACACAGAAGTTCTTCCCGGACGCGGTGAGGGAAACTGCGCGAACACTGGGATCGCCGCCCGCAGCCGACAATGCCTTCAGCAGCTCCTCTTTCATCGCGCCATCCAAGGCGTTGGACGCTGCGGGCCGGTCCAAGACGATGCTGGCGACGCCGTCGTCGACGGTGTAGCTGACGGTGGTCATCGGGGCTGTCCTCCTTCGGTGTGGGGCCACGCGTAGAAGCCCTGGCCGGATTTGCGGCCGAGCTCGCCGCGGGCGACTTTGTCGCGCAATAGTTGCGGCGGGCAGAACCGCTCGCCCAGGGTGGTGTGCAGGTGCTCGGCGATGGCGAGCCGCACATCGAGGCCCACCAGGTCGGTGGAGCGCAGCGGCCCCGTCGCGTGGCGGTAGCCCAGTTCCATGGCGCAGTCGATCGTCGCGGCGTCGGCCACTCCCTCGTCGAGCATGCGGATGGCTTCCAGGCCGAGCGCCACGCCCAGGCGGCTGGTCGCGAAGCCGGGCGAATCGTTCACCACGACAGCGGTTTTGTCCAACGCCTGGACCCACTGCTGGGCCGATTCGATGGTCGCGTGGTCGGTGGCGGGCCCGCGCACCACTTCGACGAGACTGGACGCCGGGACCGGGTTGAAGAAGTGCATGCCCAGGAAGCGGTGCGGACGCTCCAGCGCGGCGCCGAGATCTCCGATGGACAGCGAGCTGGTGTTGCTGGCCAGCACCGCGTCACGGCCTATGACTTTCTCGGCGGCGCTCAGCACCGCGATTTTGTCGTCGCCGCGTTCGGGCACCGCCTCGATCACCAGACCGGCGTCGGACGGCAGGTCCGTCAGCGAGGTGACGGTGTGCAGCAGGCCCAGCGCCGTATGGCCGTTGCCCTTTTCGGCGGCCCTGGCCAGGCCGCGGGCCACCCGCTCCCGCGCGGCTTGGGCGGCGTCGGCGTTGGCTTCGGCGATCGTGACCGTCGCGCCGGCGGCGGCGAATACCTGCGCGATGCCCGCACCCATCCGTCCGCCGCCGATCACCGCTACCACGCTCGTCATGCGCGGCTCTTTTCCAGAAACCGGGTCATCCGCTCAGTCTTGTCGGGGCTCTCGAACAACAGCGCCTGCGCGAAGTCGTCGAGCAGTGGGTGCGGCGAGGCGGCGTCGAGCACGGCTTTCGACAGCTGCAGCGCCAGCGCCGAGGAGCGCCCGATGGAGTCGGCCAGCGCGTGGGCGGCGGACAACGCCGCGCCGGTCTCGACGACCTCGCACACCAGCCCGTGGCGCAAAGCTGCGTCGGCGTCGAGCAGCCGACCACCCAGGATGACCTGCTTGGCCACCGACATGCCGATCAGGTCGGCGAGCCGGTAGCTGGCGCCGGCCGCGGCCACAATGCCCAGCCTCGGTTCCGGGTTGCCGAACCGGGCGCTCGCCCCGGCGATTCGAAGGTCGCAGGCATACGCCAGTTCGGCGCCGCCGCCCAACGCGTTGCCCTCGACGGCGGCGATCGTCGGCATCGCCAGGGCGGCGATCCGATCGAACACGGCGCGGTTGATCCCGGCCAGCGCGTCATCGCGGCGCCGCCTGCGCAGCTCGGCGATGTCGGCGCCGGCGGCGAAATCGGTCCCGGCGCCGGTGATGATCAGCAGCCGCGGCTCGCGTTCCAGGTCGGCGCAGACGCGGTGCAGTTCGGCGACCATCGCGGCGTTGATCGCGTTGCGGTGGTCGGGTCGGTGCAGTCCGACGACGACGCGGTCGTCGGCCGCGTGCACCCGGAGCGTGTCGAAGACCGTCACAGCTGCCAACAATAACCGACCTTTCGGTCGGTAATCAAGCCAGGGTCGGCCGGTTGACGCCGTCAACGCGTTCGGCAGTGCGATGATGTGCGGTATGGCTGCGCCGCGTTCTCGACCCGCCGGCCAGGTCGGACGCCCGGGCTACGACCTGGACTCACTGCTGGCCGTCGCCGTGACGGTGTTCAACCAGCGCGGCTACGACGGCACCAGCATGGAGCATCTGGCCAGCCGGCTCGGGATCACCAAGTCGTCGATCTATCACCATGTGCCCGGCAAGGCCGAGCTGCTGCGGCTGTCGGTCAACCGGGCACTCGATGCGCTGTTCGCGGCCACCCGGGAACCCGACACCACCACCGGGCCGGCGATCGATCGACTGGAGAATCTGGTCCGTCGCAGCATTCATGTACTGGTAGAGCAACTTCCATACGTGACACTGCTGCTGCGCATCCGCGGTAACACCACCGTCGAGCGCCGCGCGCTGGCGCGTCGTCGCGAGTTCGATCAGATCGTCGAGCAGCTGGTGCAGGAGGCCGCCGAGGAGGGCAGCGTGCGACCCGACGTCGACCCCGCCCTGACCAGCCGGCTGATTTTCGGCACGGTCAACTCGCTCGTCGAGTGGTACAAGCCGACGCGTGGCCTGGGCGCCGACGCGCTGGCCGACGCAGTCGTCAAGTCGCTCTTCGACGGCCTGCGGGTGCCGTCGTCCGGCCAACGCTGACGCTGTCCGATTCCGCCGCGGGTGCCGCGACCCTTGACGCCGACCCGCTCCGGCTGCCAGTCTGATAACCGAACGAACGGACGGTTGGGAAAGGATCGCGGTCGGATGGCGGCGTTGTTGCAGAGTTATGTGAACGGGCAGTGGAGCAGCGCGTCGGATGACGGCGTCACCCTCGCCGACGCCGCGACCGGCGAGGCGGTGGCACGGTTTTCGAGCCAGGGCCTCGACTTCGCCGCAGTGGTCGACTACGGCCGGCGCGTCGGCGGGCCCGCGTTGCGGGAGCTCACCTTCCATCAACGGGCCGCGCTGCTCAAGCAGCTCGGCAAGCAGCTGATGGCCGACAAGGAGCAGTTCTATCCGCTGTCGTTTGCGACCGGCGCGACGGCGCGTGACTCGGCCATCGACGTCGACGGCGGCATCGGCACGTTGCTCAGCTACGCGAGCAAGGGCACCCGCGAGCTGCCCAACGACACTATCTATCTGGACGGCCCGACCGAAAGTATCGGCCGCGCCGGCACATTCAGCGCCCAGCACATCTACACCTCGCGGCTCGGGGTTGCGGTGCAGATCAACGCATTCAACTTCCCGGTGTGGGGCATGTTGGAGAAGCTGGCACCGGCGTTTTTGGCCGGTGTCCCCACCATCGTCAAACCCGCCCACCAGACGGCGTATCTGACCGAACTGGTGGTACGCCACATCATCGACTCGGGCCTGCTGCCGGAGGGCTCGCTGCAACTGGTGTGCGCCAGCCCGCACGGCTTGCTCGACCAACTCGACGAGCAGGATCTCGTCGCGTTCACCGGATCGGCGAGCACGGCGGCGGCGCTGCGCGCGCACCCGAACGTCGTCGGCGCCGGGGTGCGGTTCAACGCCGAAGCCGACTCGCTGAACTGCGCGATCCTGGGACCCGACGCCACCCCCGAGACCCCCGAATTCGCGCTCTACACCAAGCAACTCGTGGCCGAGATGACCGCCAAGGCCGGGCAGAAGTGCACCGCGATCCGCCGCGCCCTGGTGCCCCGGGATTTGGTCGACGACGTGGTGGCGGCCGCGAAGGCCCGGTTGGCGACGGTGGTAGTCGGCAAGCCGGATGCCGACGGCGTGACGATGGGCCCGCTGGCCAGCATCGCCCAGCGCGACGAAGTCCTGCGCTCGCTGAAGAGCCTCACCGACGCCGCCACGTTAGTCAGTGGAGACCCGGACAACTTCGCGGTCGAGGGCGCCGACGCCGATCGCGGCGCGTTCGTGCCGCCGCTGCTGTTACGCGCCGACGACGGTGCCGCCGCCGCGCTGCACGACGTGGAGGCGTTCGGTCCGGTCAGCACCGTCATTCCGTACCGCGATGTCGACGAGGCGGTCGCGCTGGCCGCGCGCGGCCGCGGCAGCCTGGTGGGCTCAGTGGTCACCCACGACCCCGAGGTGGCACGCCGGGTGGTGCTGGGTATCGCGCCGTATCACGGCCGGATGCTGGTGTTGGACCGCGACGACGCCAAGGAGTCCACCGGGCACGGGTCGCCGCTGCCGACCCTGGTGCACGGCGGGCCCGGGCGGGCCGGCGGCGGTGAGGAACTCGGCGGGATCCGCGGCGTGCTGCACCACATGCAGCGCAGCGCCGTGCAGGCATCCCCCGACATGCTGACCGCCATCACCGGGCGGTGGACGGCGGGTGCGGTCCGCGACGTCGGCGACGTGCATCCGTTCCGGAAACACTTGGAGGAGCTGCGGATCGGCGACACGATCGTCGGCGGCCCACGCACGGTGACGCTCGAGGACATCGAGCATTTCGCCGAGTTCACCGGAGACACGTTCTACGCGCACACCGATCCCGAAGCGGCAGCGCAGAATCCGCTGTTCGGCGGAATCGTCGCGCACGGCTACCTGGTGGTGTCGCTGGCGGCGGGCCTGTTCGTCGAGCCCAACCCCGGCCCGGTGCTGGCGAACTTCGGTGTCGACGGGTTGCGGTTCCTCACCCCGGTCAAGGCGGGCGACGCGTTGACGGTCACCCTGACCGCCAAACAGGTCACCCCGAGAATCTCCGCCGACTACGGCGAAGTCCGGTGGGACGCCGTGGTCACCAACCAGGATGACTCACCGGTGGCGATCTACGACGTCTTGACGTTGGTGGCCAAGCAACCCGTTACTCCCGAGGAGCACTGATGCATGTCGTGTCCGTCTGCTACCGCCAGCCCACCGACCCGGCCGCGTTCGACGACTATTACGCCGCCACCCACACGCCGCTGGCGTTGAAAGTGCCGGGGCTGGTGAGCTTTACCACCGGCAACTGCCGGTCGCTGGATCGCTCCGAGCCGCCGTATTACATGGTGGCCCGGCTGGGGTTCGAGACCGCCGAGTCACTCAAGACCGGGCTGACCTCACCGGAGATGCGCGCCGCCGGCGCCGACGTCGCCAACTTCGCGACCGGCGGGGTGACGATGTACGTCCAGGAAGAGAACGTCATCGTCGGCTGATCACCGAATCATCCACGGCTACAGAGGGAGTCAGCATGACGTTGCCGTCCGATCCGTCGTTTCTGGTCTTCGGTGCTGCCGGACACATTGGTGGTCCCTGCGCGCAGTGGCTGGCCGAGCGCCATCCGGCGGCTACAATCCGCGTGGTCTCGAGCCGGCCGGAGATGGCCGACGAGCTGGCGACGATGCACCCACGTGCCGAGGTCGTGATCGCCGACTACCTGAACGCCGACGACATGGTCGCGGCGTTCGAGGGCATTGATGCGGCGTTCGTCGTCACTCCGGATTTCCTGGACGAGCAGACCGCGATGGGCAATGTGGCCGACGCGATCAAAGCATCGGGCAGGCTGGTGCGGCTCATTCGGCTGATCGGTGACCCGCCGGGGCTGCGCGACGAATCGGAAGTCACCGCGTTGCCGGGCTTTGACGGCGAGAAGACGAATGTGCAGCATCTGCGGGCCCGCAAGGTATTAACGGGTGCCGGCGTGCCGGTGGTCTACGCCAATGTGCCGGGGTGGTTCTTCGAGGACTTCTCCGGGTTTCTGCTGGAGCCCATCCGCGACAAGCAGACGTTCGTGATGGCCGCCGACCGGCCGATGAATTTCATTGCCACCCGCGACATCGGGCGGTGCGTGGCCGAGCTGCTGCTGGATCCGTCGCTGACCGAGATTGGTGAGACCGTTCATCTGGAGAACGGCATCGACGACTTGGTCAGGTTCAGCACGATCCCGCAGATGATGAGCGAGGCGTGGGGCGTGCCGATCAGCTACGACGGCAGCGACGAGGCGTTCCTGCGCGAACTCGGCGCTGGGCTGCGCAAGTACTACCGCCGCGAGGACGCCGCCGAGTACATCCTCACCTACTGTCACCACGAGGTTCCCTTCATTGAAGAGCTGCTGAAAAACGGCAACAGCTTGCACGGCACGGAACGACACTTCACGCCTGCGATGCTCGGTTTTGAGGCGCTGCCGTTGACGTCGTGGTTGCGGGAGATGAAGGATGTGTTTGTTCCGGCTGGGGGTTGAGACGGCAATCGGCCTCTGTCGATAACGGAGCCACCATCGGCTTCCCGAGGTCGTTAGTAGCGTTGCGGTCACGCGCATCTACGCAGATTGATTGGCCGTCCGGTCGGCTTTGATCGCCTCCGACCCACCAGTCACGCGACCAAACCACTATGCGAAATGCCTGCCTCAGAGCGACTTTCAGCGACACACCAGGTAGCTGCGACCGATGAAGTGGTGTGGCTCGAGGTTAGGCGCTAGCGCCAGGCAGGCGGCAGTGGGACTTTCAATAAAGCCGCCGCCGCTCGCACTGCGGAACGATGGAGCGGGTTCTCGGCGGACAAATCTGTGATCGATACATCTACCGGTACGTGACCGTAAATTGCCCAGCAGCGCTCGCTGGAATCGATCCTCGACCAGTAGGCAATACCGTCTACCTCTGGGTGCAGCTCATGCAGTGCGCGCGAGACGGCCTGAGTGATGGGGCGACCGATATCTGCGCCCAGCCGGATTAGTCCCGCGTCGAGACGAACCGAGTTAGGGCCGTCGCGAAGCGGGGAATTCTCGATCGCCTCACGCACCAGCGGGTGGGTGTCCAGTTCGACCAAGAGGTCAGCGGCTTCGATGTCGACGAGAAGCGGATGCGGTGTCACCAGAGTTACGTGGCCGAGTCGCTGTTTGGCAAGCCAGTCCGCGACGGCCGAAACCGTTCGCATCGGTGGGTCAACGTCTGCGCCGACGAAATCCACCGCAGCGAGAAGTTCGTCAGCGGCCGAATTCGGCCGGAACCGCGCCATGGTCTCGATGAGGCAGCCCCGAAGGTTCTCCGCCGTATACCGCATCAAGAAACTTCCGTGCGGATCATCAAACCTGTTGCGCCCGGGGCCCTCATGCCGCAACTGCGGAAGCGCCTCGGGCGCAGGGTGCACCCGGACCGCGCCCGAACCAGGCAGCGGCACAGGAAGCAGGCTGGTCACCCTTCGAGAAATGCTCGTGCTGCCGCGAGCACCGCCTGTTCGCCTTCATCGACGGGCTGGGTGGCGAGCACAACCAAGGGTGCTTCGTCGTCGAGTTGAGGATTGGACGACCTGAGAAATGCAGCCGCTACCGTCGGGCTATAGATGGATTCGATAGCCTTGACCACCCGAAACAACACGGCAAGTCGGCTGGCGACGTCATGCTCGCGGGGCTCGGCCCGACGCTCGACCCAGTTGCGAACGGTGCGGGCATCTCGCAGCCCCAGAGCGGCGGTGGTGTAGCGGACCCCCACAGATCCAATCAGGTGACGAGCCTGCTCCCATGCCGGCGTCAACACGGACTCCTTGTATGCCGCCTCCCACGCGTGCGCAACAGCAGACGAGGGGTGCACCACAGCGCTGTCCATCAGGCACCTCCTAACCGCACTGCTAACGCTACCACTCATGCAAATGTTGCCGGTAGCGCAGCCGAATCGTGTCGCTCTTACGGGCCACCCTTGGTCGGCAGCAGGTCAAGCGGGGAAGTACTACTCGCTTCACGTCAAGCGGTTTCGCCGGCGGACAAAGCGACTCGTCGGAGATTGAATCGCAGCCATGAGCGCGCTCATCGGGGTCGCCACCGTTATGTGTACGACCGCTGACCCGTCCCGCCGAATTCGGAGGCCGGTTTCATTGAGTAACCGCGCCTTTTGGTGGGGGGTCTGTGATCGTAATGGAGTTTCTGCCCGACCTCGGGTGAGAAGTCGTCGCACCGCGGCGGCCGGTCAGAGGCTGCCGACCACGGCGCGCGGTGACGTGTCGGTGCCTGGTGCTACAGATATTGGCAACACGCCGAGATGGAGGTAGTCATGACGCACAGCGCGCCGGTAGAGATCGTCAGGGACCAGCTCGTGTTAGGTCCGGTGACGGTGAATTTTCAGCGGACGCTGCGAATCCCCGAGACGGGTTTGCATCCGCTGCCGCCGGGTCTGGGCCGGTTTCCGTTGCGGCGAGTCGCGGACTACCCCGACACCGCACCAGCCGAGTGGCTTTCTCGTGGCGGGGTCATGCTGCCGATCTACCAGCGCGAAGCAATGTGGCTGTCGTTCAATGCCTCCGAACCCACTGCTTTGCAGGTTGGTACGG
This sequence comes from Mycobacterium kyorinense, assembly GCF_001672775.1. Lineage (GTDB taxonomy): Bacteria > Actinomycetota > Actinomycetes > Mycobacteriales > Mycobacteriaceae > Mycobacterium > Mycobacterium kyorinense_A. Next base: position 71,265 of record NZ_LZKJ01000059.1, read on the forward strand.
GCAAGGTATGCGCGGTCAGCGGTTTGCCGTGGATCGAGCACCTTGTCAAGGACCCGCAAAATTACGTTGCGCTGCCCCGCCAGCCGTGGCTGGACGGTATCAACGCGGGCGATGGGTTCATCCGTCAGTTCGTTGCCGTGCCGCTCGGTTCGGGCGCCACAGTCGAAGGGCAGGTCACCGGCGAGGAGACCCATGGTGGAGTCCAGTTACGGGCCGTCGGTCTGACCGAACAGGCACTTGCGGCGTGGCACGCCGCCCAGGCAGCGCGGACTGCGTGCTGCGATGGCCCGGTGACGGACGGGGGCCCGCTCCTGGCGCCCTCTGCCAGCATGGGTCTGGGTGCTAGTGGCCGGATGCGTCAGGAAGTGTACGCCGACGACCGCCAGCTCGGTGACTACGACGAGAGCGGTGCCCGGCGGGTATTCGTCCACTTGTGCTCGGCCGCGCAGTGGACTGCCATCACCGGCGAGGTGCCGCCCCCAACCCCGGCCGATCGGGACGCCTACGTGGAGGCCGGGCTGCCTTGGTTCGACTACTACGACGCCGACGCCCAGGACCTGGCCGCGGCCCAGGATCTGGCGAAGGTCAAGAGTGTCGGCGACGTACTCGGGCATCACGAAAATCCGTTCGTTCCCGTCGATCCCACGAAGGTGGTCACCCTGAAAGGGGCGCCCGGCACAGTTGTCGCCGATGGTGATTGGTAGGCGGCCAGCGGCAAGTCGCGGTGGCGGTACTCGCAAGGGCCGGATTCATCAGCGGTGATAGCAGCGACCCGGCAAGGAAGGCTGCGCTACACGCGAGGATGTCGGCCGACATCGATACCGAGGATGACGCCATCGATGCAGCGGCTCGAGCGGTCGGCGGCCAGGCCTTCGCCGCGACCAAGAGCGGCTCGATCGCCTCCATCGCCTTTGCAGGTGAGTTGGCACGTCTCCGAAGTTGGGTTGATCCATTCAGCCCGACGCCAAAGACAGGCACCTTGGTCGGCGGCGGCCCGCCGACGGAAACCGAGGAGTGAGGGTAGGCGCCACGCCGGCGCCGAAGCAAGATCACCCTCGACGCGAATTGTTCGGCCATTGCACGGATCTCCTTGAGCACGTGTGCATTTCGGCGTCATCGGCTACTGGGCAGCCGCACCTCGGCGTAACGCTGCCACCTATTAGGGCTTCGGGACGGTCGATATGCGGCCTCGCCGCTGAGGGGAGCTGGCCGTCGAGCTGACGATCCCGTCCTTATTCGCTCTCGGGGTGCCAGACGATGGGCGACCAGATGTGGTCGGAATAGTGGGACCGCCCGCCTTCTGCCCATCGGTTGCGCACCTTCCACGGAAACCACATTTGGGTGCGGGCGCCAATGCTGAGCGAACCCCATGGCGTGTTGATGTGAATGCGGGGAACGCCGTATGCCCGGCATACGGGGTCTCGGCTCAGCCATCCACATCCGTGGATGCTCCACGTCGTCATCTTCACCTGGTCGCGGGTTAGCCGCCGCCTCGGCACTCGTTACTTCCTAGTCGTACAAGTGTGCACGGGAACACCTCGACCCATGGCTACAGGTAATTACCTTGCGGGAGTTTGGGTTTGAAGCGCCCAGATTGCACCGTGCCGATCAAACCAGCTTCGGAGATCTCACCGTCGGCAAGAACGGTGCGGCGCACGATCTCGCGGATATCCGCCCCGCTGATCTCGCTACCGAAGCGGGCGGCCACGGTTTGAGCGTCAACGTTGTCACCTCCGGAAACGCCTCGCAGGTAAGTGGACAAGATCTTGGCAGCGGCATCGCGGTCCGGGTAACCGACCTCGATGATCGAGTCGAAGCGTGCGGTACGGATGGAAGCAGCATCCAGGGCGGTGAGGTCGTTGGTGGACGCCAAGGTCAGAATCGGCGCGGACGGGTCGGTATCCATCACCGCCAAGAACTCCGACAACGCGCGGGTGTCAAAGCTATTGCGGCGATCACCGACAATCAGGTCGAGGTCCTCCAGCACGATCAAGGTCGGCCCGAGCGTGTGAGCTTCCTTGTACACCCCGGCTAAGGCGGACTTCCCGGCGCGAGCGTCGACGATCATCACGGTGAATGCGCCAAGCATTTCTTGCGCGATCACCTGTGAAATCACGGTCTTGCCAACACCGGGCGGACCAGCCAGCAGCACACCGCGGCGCACACCCAACCCCAGCTTGGTCATTAGCTCGCGGTGAGTGGTCACTGCGGCGACGTTTAGATCGATCTCCGACCACACCGAGTCGGGCACAATGACATTCGCACGTGTCAGAGCTGGAAGCTCAGTAACTTCAAGGACCAGTCCGTTGCGTTCGGTCGCGGAGAGCGCGTTGCGGCGGAACAGGTTCTTGGCGCCCTCCGCGTCGGCCATGATCGCCTCAAGCGCTGCAACGCCGTCCGCTCGGTCTGCAGGCGAGGTGTAGACCTGCAGTCGAGGCTCGTCACTGAATCCTGCTTGCTCGGTGAGTCGCACCACCAGTGGTGCCGGAGCGAGCTTGCCGGCGGCGAAGTAAGCCGATAGGGCCGAGGGCGGTGCGAGGTGTTGCTCACCGATCTTTACGTGTCCCCAGGTGGGGGGTTCGTCGTCATCACCCGGCCCGATCTGAGGATCGAAGCGGTCGATCAGCGCCGCGACGGCTAGGCCCACGGTCACGTGCCCGATCGAGGAGAGTTTGCGTGAGTCGCAGACTAAATCTGACCCGGACCGGCCGAGAGTTGCGTGCAAGAACCCATCCAGCGTCGTGCGCGAGGTTACTGACCCCGCGAGAATCTGCCCCACGAGTTGGACCGCACGACGAACATCGGGGTGCTCGCTGGCCAATGCGACCGCCGTCGACGACACTTCCATTCTGGGCATGACTAGCAGTCTGCCTCCATGCACCGACAAGTGCCGAAGCGCAATCGAAGCTCGCACCCCCCGGCGGGGACACCCAAAGCCCACGCCCCCGACGGGGGGAACCGAACCCGCGCCCCCGGCGGGGACCCGACGGCTTGCATCCCCCCGGCGGGGGACTCCGGAAATTCGCTCGCCTCGCCTATACCGGCGTCACGCCCTGCCTGGCGTCGTGCTTTTCGCTTTGATCGACCCGGCTCGCGAACCCCAGGTCCAACCCGGCAACTTCTCGAGCCTTGTTGAGCGATCGGGATCGAGCATGCCCCGCGCGAAGCGCTTGCGTTGCTCCGCGACCCATTCGCCGAGTCGGTCGCCGTCATTGGTGGTATACGAGCGCGGGACGCGCGCGTCACCATTGCGACGGACGTAGTCACGTAGTTGACGGAAGCGTTTCTCCCACTGTTCGGCATGGACGCGAGGCTCAACACGTTTCCATCCCGGATGTGTCTCGCTCGTCCTCGGAGCCCTCTTGCGCTCAGGGCGGCCTGCGCTGAAATCGCCCTCATACCAGTGCTCGTACGCCGGCTGAAGCTCCTCTGCTCTGACCAAAATTCCTTCGCAGACCGCCCGCAGGAGTTGGCGCTTCAGTTTCTCATCGGTTCGATTTGTCATGACAGCAAAGTTCACGGGACCCTGCTCTTCAGGCCAGGAGTCATCGCTTGAGACGCGCTGATGAAACCACTCGACCACTTCGCGGAATCGGTCATCAAGGCGGCTGTCGCCCAGGCTGCCTGGATGGCGGCGTACGAAGTCGATGACTGGGTCGACCGACTGGGCCATCTTCACCAATGCCGCTCGGCTTTCATCCATCAACCGCTCGACGTCACTCATGTAAAAATCCAAGTCGGCCCGTTGGACAAGGTTGTTCAGCCCGAATTCCAGCACTTTGGCGATAGCGAGGGCCTCGCCGAGCCGCGGCTCCCGCTGCCCGGATTCGATTCGGGTGATCGCGGACGTGTCGAGTGCGACATCGGCTTCGTTCTTCAGACGGTCAGACAGTTGCTGTTGCGTCAGGCCTGCACGGAGCCGCGCGGCCTTCGCCCGCTCAGCGAAGGTGCCGCTGACCTCGTCGTTCGACGCTCGCGGTTGGACGCCGGGTGTCTGCATGCCTGCAGCATACGCTGCTTAGCCGCAGAATACCGTCGCCCGGATGTGGTACTGTGTACCTACAGTAGTTACTGCAACGACGCAGTAGTAGCTTGGCAACTGGTGGAAAGGAGCGGCGGGAAGAGCGCATGCACCAAACATTGTCAGTACATCGCTCTACACTGACCTTGCTTCACGAGACGCCGTTGCCAAGCTCCGACTAGACGGCGCGCCAACCCCACGCTCGCGGGTGGCTCGGATGACGAAGCGGCCGCCATCGACCGATGCCGGCAAGAGCGCCTCCTGCGGGGAGGCCCGAAACACGGGAGGTCCGCATGACGTCCTACAACGAGATCATCGATGGTGCCCGGCCATGGCAGGGCGTCTTGGACACCTCGGTTATGTCCGACGATTTGGCCCGCGCCGGTCACCAACTCGCCGACGCCGCGAAAGCCGGCAACTGGCCGGCCGCGTTGAAAGTGCTCGACCGCAAGTGGAAGTGGCTGGTCATCAATCAGTGGCGGCCAGGCGGCACGCTGTGGTTCACCGTCCTACACCAGGCCGCCTTGCACGGAGCACCGTCCGACGTCGTGGAAGAACTGCTTGACCGAGGCTCGCTGCGGTCCCTTCCGGACTCAAAGGGGCGTACCGCGTTCGACGTGGCAGTCGAGCACAACCACACGCCCGCACTGCGGGAGTTGTTGCGCCCGCCGCGCTGCCCACTGACGCGGCAACAGATTCGAGCGCTCGACGCGCGGCTCGCCGAGTTGATCGACGGACGCATCCATGAGCGCCTTTACGACGGCGACCTGCGCACCGTGTTGCGGTACCCGCCGGTTGAGATCTTGCACGAACTGCCAGGGCAGCGGGTGTGGTTTCCGCTGCCCGGCAAGTACGGGTTCCACATCGAGCTGCAACGCGGAGCGCTTGAGGTCAAGAGCTGGTGCGGCCTCGTCGGAGGTTCCGGCCAAGCCCACCTGATCACCACCGAAGGCTCGGTGCTGGTCGACGAAGGATTCGTCTGATCAGGCTGTCCGCTTGCTCGGTGTCTACCGCCCCACCATTTCGACGACACACACCTACGTCACACACATACTGCGATCGTCAACCAGTTCTGCTATGCGCGTTCGCGCAACGAAGGAGGCCAATAATGGATATTACTGCTGCACAACGTGATCGGGCCTGCGGTGCACTGCTCGGCGCCGCGGCTGGGGATGCCCTCGGCGCCGGCTATGAATTCGGGCCGGCGCTCGCTCCGGATGTCCCGGTCGACATGATCGGTGGCGGCCTGGGACCATTTAAGCCCGGCGAGTGGACCGACGACACATCGATGGCCATCGCGATCGCCGAGATCGCGGCGACGGGCGCCGACCTGCGTGAAGACAAGGCCCAGGACTACATCGTCGAACGCTGGCACTGGTGGGCGAAAAGCGCTAAAGACATTGGTGCGCAGACGAGCTCGGTTCTGTCCGCCGCTGGGCGACGCGGAATCTCAGCACGAACTGCGCGCGAAGAATCCGCGGCCCTACACAAGCGCACCGGCCACACCGCCGGCAACGGCTCCCTGATGCGTACCGCGCCGGTGGCCCTCGCCTACCTCGATGACGAGACGGCGCTAGTCGAGGCGGCCCGTGCGATCAGCGAGCTGACACACTACGACCCCGATGCCGGTGATGCCTGCGTACTGTGGTGCACCGCGATCCGCCACGCCATCGTGACCGGACAGCTTGATGCGCGAATTGGCCTGCACCACATCGGCAACGACCGCCGCGACCTGTGGGTGTCCCGCTTGGACGAGGCCGAGACGTCAAAGCCGTCAGCTTTCACCGCCGACAACGGCTGGGTGGTCGCGGCCCTGCAGGCCGCATGGTCAGCGATCGTGAGCACGCCTATCCCGGTGGATGACCCAGCCTCGGAGGTATTTCGTGCCGATCATCTGCGGCTCGCGCTAGAGGCGGCGGTACGTGGCGGCCACGACACGGACACCGTCGCGGCCATCGCGGGTGGCTTGCTGGGTGCCGCATACGGCGCATCCGCGGTGCCTTCGCGCTGGCGATTGAAGTTGCAGGGCTGGCCGGGCCTGACCACCCGTGGCCTGATCGAACTTGCCACCCAGATCATCCGTAAAGGCCAGCCCGACACTTTCGACTACACCTACGGTGGGTTTCCCGAGGGCCGCAAAATCGTGCGGCATCCGTACGACGACAAGGTGTGGATCGGGGGAATAGCCGCTCTTGGAAACTTGCCCTCGAAAGTGGATGCGATCGTGTCACTGTGCCGGGTCAATGACTTGCATTTGCCCGGCGGCGTGCAACAACTCGATGTTCGGCTCATCGACGACCAGGGTGAGAACGATCATCTTGAGTTCGTACTGCTCGATACGGTACGTGCGATAGAGCAGCTACGAGATGAAGATCGGACGGTGTTCGTCCATTGCGTCCAGGCATACAGCCGCACCCCCGCGGTCGCCGCCCTCTACGGGGCACGCAGACAGGGCGTCGACATCGATCAGGCGGTGCATGACGTGGCCGCGGTGCTTCCGGGCGCCAACCCAAACCCAGGATTCCGCGCGGCGCTGCGGCGACTGTGCCCGCTAACTGGCGGTGACTCGTGACGGCGGTTCTGTTGTACGAGCCGCCCGAGTGGGTCCGGCAGAACATTGCGCGAGCCGCGCCATCGTTGGCGGTCCGAACACAGGCGAATCGCCGGCGCTGGTTCGCGCCGATGCACTTCAAAATTTGGCCGGCTCGACGCGAAGGATGACGGATGACCGAGATCGGCAAGAATGAGAAGTTGAAGCCCTCAACGCAATTCAGCATGGACAATCCGTGGGGCGCGTATTGGAACGCGCTGTTTCCGCCGCGCGTAGTGTCTCCTTGGATCGACTTTAAACGCAGGTCTTCGGGCTACAACGTCGCGCGCAGACTGTGGGATCAACGCGAGCACTTTCGCCGCGCATACGAGGCGGTTTATGGCCCTGATCCGGAGGGCTGGCCGTCGCAGCACCCCGGTGTTGTCTTGGACGAGGTGCTGTGGATTGCGCATGCGGCATGTCTGCGCTGCCGTTGGTTCGATGCGCGGGGCCACTATATGAAAGATCCAGACGGGCTATGGGGTGCCCTCGCCTTGGCGCGCCGCCACGAAACATCCGACGGAAGTTTCGTCGGGTGAGAGTCGATCCCCTGCAGGATCTTTAGATCGCCCACGCCGGATAGACGATCTGCGACTCAGCGATTGGTAGCGGTGTCGATCGCTCGCCCCACGTCTTCATGGTGTCCAAGTCCTCATGCCGTCACGGATACTGGCCATCGCGGCGTTGTCGTCTTCGTTGTAGATGAGAAGCCACTGCTTGGCTTTCGCTGCCTCGTCTGGATTGGCACTAGATTGTGCCTTCGCGAGATACGTTTGGGAGATCGCACCGCCGGGGTCGTCGGCCCGCCAATTGAAGCCGAAGACCGGCGCCACCTTCTTGAGGCTTGAGCCGTGTAGCGAGAAGAAGTTCGCCTTGAACACCTTCTCCAAGTCTACGAACACGCCGGTCGTGGGGTCGATCAGGTCCGCGACTTCAGCCGCGCCCAGGATGCTTTTCAACTTCGCCGTCTCTGGGCTTGACCAGTGGAAGACTTTCAATGTCTTACCGGCGGCTTGGGCTCCATCTCGTTGTTGGCGTAGCCATGAAGCGAACCGTGCCGCGAGGGTCCTTTCGCGTTCGGAATCGAGTGGCACCCAGTCGACGAATTCGTCGACGTAGACCGCAGTAGCGTCGTCGGTCCCCTGGCGTAGGCGGGCGCCCCACATGTAAACCCGATTGTTGAGGTCGTATTCGATATCGACGTCGATCTCGACGCCGGCAGCGGGAATCTCCACGGGGCCGTCGCTGGTCCGTTTGAGAGCGACTCCATTGCAGATCATCTCGGCGCGTTCAATGGCTGCTCCGATACGATTACGGGACGTGCTCGGGGTGAGGTCGCTTACTTCGGCGGCGTATGTGTCGAAGAATGCTGGATCGTCCGGGTCGAGCACCGCTAGAGCCTCAGTTGTGGTGATGCCCATGCTCCGTAGCGTCAGCCATTCGCGCGTGCTGAGTCGCCCAATCTTGATTGCGGCCGACGGATCGTCCGGGCCCATCTGCTCAGCGCACCATTGCTCGTAAGGACAACTGCGGCATTCGTTTTGGCCGATCGGTTCCACCAACGGCTGCGGATCATCGTCCTCCCCCAAGACTTTTTGGGCGGTCGCAGCCACTTTCACACGGAAGGCGTGTTCGTGGTCGTAACGCTCGAGCAGTGATCGGCGCACCTTGCCGCGACTGCGGGAGAACGTGGAGATCAACGGCTCGTCGAGGTCGTGCCAGACGAACACCAAACCCGGATCGCCGTTCGGCGTGACTGCGACTTGGCTGGTGCCAAGCACTGCCCCGCGTAATTGGTCGGGTCCCGGGTGGTAGCCGCACGCCTGAAGCATGCGCGTGTAGTGGGCCAGTTGTAGGCAGTCTTCATAGCGATGCGAAGTTGCTGCCGTCGAGCCCGTTAACTCGAGCAATTCGTCCGGCGACTTGGCGGCTGATACGAGGGCGCTGACCGCTTTTCGGGGTTGCACCGTGAGGTGGTTCTTTACGTCGGCCGGGAGATAGCCGTTGCTGACTCTGATCAAGATGTCCGGTCGACCGGTGCGTCCACCTTCAGTGTCATCCGGCAGCCAGCCACCCAGTACCAATGGCGCACTTGCGTCCATGGCGTGCATGGTCGCCGCGATCGCCGCGGACTTGCCCAGTTGGGGATCCACCACTACGGCGTCGGGCTGAAGCGCGTTCAACTTCCCGAATACGTCTTGCTCGAAGGCTATCCCCGCTTCAAGCCGGGCTTTCTCCTCTGGCGACGGGTCCCACTCCAGCGTAGGCACAAGGGGTAGGAAATCATTTTGTACGCGTACAGGACACCGCTTGGCCGCATACCCGCCGAGCAAGACGGGCTGCAGTATTTCTGCCACCAGCCCATCATCGCGTTGAAAGGCATAGTCGTGTCGGCAATCGGGCAACGCCATCGATGCGGGTGCTCTACTGGGTTCAACCGCAGTCGGCTACAACGGCGCCCCGCCCGAGCCACATCGGGTGTGGCTGCGCAGAAGCGTGACCACCTGCTCGCAATCGCTAATGGGGTCGCCCCTCTTACCCGATGGTGCCAGACTCCTTCGCTGCCTCCGTTGCCGGGTGAACTGCAGCGGCCGCCTCGGCGTGCAGCTGCGATCTACCGGTCCTGCTGGATAAAGCAGCCTGCATCGACTTGCCTGATCAAGTAGCTCCTTCAGAAGCTTGCGGCCCATAGCGGGCCATCAGTTGCTCCTGGCAGGGTCAGCGTTGCCACCTTGCCGTGGCTGCGCACCAGTCACCGACGCCTTCACGTCCTCGAACTACCACAACTCATCAACCTCAAAGCCTTAAGGCTCCAGCTCCGCTCTGGCGATCAACGCCCCGAACTGATCTATCCGCTCCAGATGGCTCGCGCCGGCCGCGTTCGACGAAGCTGGGTACGGGCGCGGCGGCAGATCTCGACGGCGTGGATCTCGTTATCGAAACCGCGAAAGCTTCACACGGCAGGCCACTAACCTTGCTCCTTGTGACCCAGCCAGAAGCAAACCCTAACCCTGCGGTCGTCACAGCCCAACCGCTTGACGACGATCCCGAGGACGCCGAAGGTGATCTCGCTCCCATCGATCCCGTCGACGTTCCCGAGAGCCCCAAGCCCTCGGCACCAGCTAGTGAGAACGTCCTTTCGATCCTGACTGAGATTACATCAGGCTCGATCGATATATCTCCTAAATGGCAGCGTCGCGATATCTGGAGTGAAAAGAAGAAGGCCGCGCTTATTGAGTCAATTTTTTTTAATTTGCCGCTCCCACTTTTCTACCTCGCTGATGCCGCTCGCACCATCGATGGTGAAGAGATCCCGTACCGAGAGGTTGTAGACGGACAACAACGGTTGAGGGCAATCCGGGATTTCTATAACGGGGACCTCCTAATGCCGAAAGACTCGGCCGTCGCCGGGCTTGAAAATAAGAAGTTTAAAGAGCTCTCCCCTAAGCGGCAGGCGTTTTTTACCCAATTCAAATTATCAACCGCGACAATCCCTTTGAAGACAGAAGTTGGCAAGCATGAACTCTTCCGTCGGTTGAACCAGAATCCCACCACCCTTACAGCTCAAGAGCTACGCAATGCGGACAACACTGGCCCCTATTTGGATCTACTGATCGAGTCAGCGAAAGGATTAAACGACCTGCTTCGCATAACCGAAGCAAACTACAAGCGGATGAAAGACGTGGAGTTCCTCACACGCCTTGTGGCGTTCGCAAGAAGCGGACCAGCTCAGTTCCCGAACAAAAAGCTCGACAAATTCCTAAATGAGGAAATGAAGACTGGGGCGAGTAAGTCTCCGGAAGAGCGGGTTCAGCTTATCGCCAGGGTAACCAAGGCGTTAGAGCGGGTCAACTCTGTGTTTGGCGAGTTTCGATTTCGGCCGTTTCGGATCGTGGATGGAAAGTCGAATGATGGAGAATGGGCATCAACTCTGAACCGCCCTTTGATGGAGGTGCAGGCTTATTCATTTCTCGATCACAGCACATATGGATTCAGTGACGCCGCATCGTTCGACAAAGCGCTGCACGAAAATCGATTGGATCTTATTGAAAATGCACGCCGTCTCCACACACTGAACGATAGATTCAATGACACGCTACAACGAGGCACGACCGGTAAGCCAAATGTCGAGTATAGATTTGAGCGTTACCGTGCGATGGTACGCTACACTTTCGAGGAGGTTCCCGACGGGAAGAAACGCCGCTTCTTCACGCGGCAGCAAAAACACAACATCTGGGACAAACTCGCTCCCGTTGATCGCAAATGCCCGGAGTGCTTCGGCGATCTATCATTCGAAAACTCAGACGTCGATCACATCCAGCCCTGGGCCGAGGGGGGCGAAACCGTCGAGGAAAACGGTCAGCTTCTACACCCCGCATGCAACCGAACGAAAGGAACGCGCTGGGACCCCAAGGAATCCTAGACTTTCCCTGGGAAGACCGCCGCGGAAGGCGGACGTGTGGATCCATCTGAGGCGTCATCTATCTTCCGCAATCAGCGAGTGGAAGGAAGGCGCCATCTCTTGCGACGATGCAGGGCAGGGTATGTGGCGTTAGCCGAATTCGACATTGGGCTCGATTGTGAAACTCCATCACGCCGAACTGAACTTCCAAGTCGGTCCTCGCGCTGTTTGGTCGTCTACTGATCGCGTTGTTTAAGTGCCTCACTCAGTCTGTGGCGCCGCCCGAGCGGGCTATGGGCCACTTCATCTCCGCGAATCAGCGGTGCCAGATCCTCCTCCGTGAACCCATCCAGTGACCTTGGCCCGGTCGAGTAACGGACCCTCTTATATAACGCACGCGCCCACTCGGACCGCGCTGGTCCCGAGTATTCCATGACCGCCGAGCCCAAAGCGCGTATCAGTGGGCGATTACGTGCCATAGCCGAACGCTCAAAGAGACCGACCATCTCATCTTCACCAAGAGGCCGTGGGTACCGGTCCGTCAGGTCGCCAAATGTGTCGCGCCGTAACCAAGCGCGCCGCAACGCATTTCGCTTACTGCCAAGCATCCGGCTCGGATGCATGTCGGGGAATCTCAGCACCGCGATATCTGGGAAGACCACCAGCGTCAGAAAATTCCAGACTTCATCATGCGCGGCGTCGCTTGGGATAATCTGTAAGGCATCGTGCAACACCCGACCAATCGCCAGATCGAACTTGGCTGCATCTGCGCGACCTACACTTCCGCGTTCTCTCCAAATATCGACGGCGCTAACTACTGCGTCTCGGACTTTCGCGATGTGATCCACGTCTGCTACCCGTCCACCCGTTGCGACTGGTGCGGCGTTCGGATGATCACACGCGGCGAGTTCTTCGAGCGCATGCAATCTCCCAGACTTGAATGCAGCCGACATCTCGCCGACTCGGAGCTGAGCTTCTGAGTACGACAAGCGCGGATATACCAGCTGACTCACTCGAACACCTTCGTGAGTGGCTTAATACGCTCATGCAGCAGGCGATCGAACTGAAGTGGCTCCGTCTGATACAGCCGGATGGCCGCAGCAAGCTCCCGACCGAGATAGAACTCACACATATTGCCAAGCACGTATGCGACCGAGCCTTCTTCATGGTCCGTGCTCTCGAGGTCTTCGGTGTGGTCGGACACACTGGCGACGAGAAGGCGTATGACATCGGCCATAGCAATGCCCGAGACTCGAGCAGCGGTGGCACCGTCTAGCAGCATCCGACCAACTGGGTGCTCGGTATTGACGAGCAAACGCACACCGCCCATAAAGCTGGCGTCGAGGCTTTCGTACGTAATTTGTAGCGTCCACGGAGCGTCTGGTAGATACAGACGTGAGAATGCGGCCGGCTCTGTGGGAAATCGTGAGGCTTCACCTTCGAGGGCAACCACGGTCGCTTTGGACGAGATCAGCCTTGCCCCACGCAGATACGGGATCCGATCGCCGGTTCGTGGCAGGTTGCGAGCCAACACAATAATCGCCATCAGTGTCAGTGAGCCCGCAAGCTGTCCAGCGGGTAGGGCGAGATCGAAGGCCGTGTTGCACACCGGCGCCCGAGCCTCCAAGCTGTGTCGACTAACGACCCGCACCTGCGAATCCTTGCAATCGCCGACTAGCAGGACTTCCACATCGCCGAGATCCCGAAGACCCGTGCTCTCGAGGAATAGATCCTCGTCGATCGTCAAGCTCAACCCAACGATCTCTTTGCTGGCATAGTCCCAACCACCAAGCAAGTGGGGGAGTGCAACTCGCGCGGCGTCTCGTTCGATCCACCAGTCACCGAAGGTGACGCTTGCTGAATCGGCAGTTCGGTGTGGTAACAAACGCAGCTTGGCCATTACTGACCGACGACCTTTGCATCAATATCTATGGCGAGATCACTGCGTGCTTCGAACTCGAACCGACGGACCTCATCTGGAGCAAGTTCGATGGGCAACAGCTCGTACATGTCGGTGGCCGTCTCGGCTGCTTTCCATCCGAGGATCCGGATGGCATCGAGGTCGGTCTCGCTTCCGCCGTCAATTCCCACGCGCACTGCTACGTCTACTGGAAGCGACGCGCCACCAGAGTCCGAGAGCTGAATGCCGAGCCATGTACGCGTCCAACCCGGCGCACGCGCATCCGCGGTTCCAACCTCAACAACCTCCACACGGGGCCGCGCACCACGCATTCCGGCGGGTTGTGAAGGCGGCTTTCGTCCGTCGGGGGCGGATCCTGCAATCCCGCCAAGGAGGCCCGCGAGAGCATCCCCTGCAATTGCTGCCGATTCTATTGGTTCGACGCTCGACGGTTTACCGTTGTGCGGGCTGATGAAAATATCAGTCAACTTCCGTATCCGATCGAGCGCGATGTTGACGTCGCGGCGGCACGCTTTATCTTGAACGGCCTTCGGGATCCAATCGTCATGGGCAGGTGGTTCAGCAAGGGCGAAGGAGTCGTCCACAGCCGCGACAGGTTTGAACACTGCTGCCCATTGAAAACCTCCAACGTCAAGCGGCTGGCGCTCGATGTATTTGACGACTAACTCCGCTTGGTGGCGCATCAAAGTCACCCACCGCGATTGATCGAGGGCGTTCCGTGGCACGGGGTACCGGGTCAAAGCTATATGCCCAAGTAGCTTTCGCGGCCGCTCACTCCTAACTTCTTGGACACTGACGGGATACCTCAAACCGAGTGACTCTACGTCCCTGCCCGATTGGGTAGCGCGCACAGCCCGAAGGCAATCGGCATGTCCGCTGAGAGAGGCATGAGTTCCGATATCGGGAAGCTGCAGTTCCATACCATTAAGCTGAACGCTGACGGTCATCCTCGAGCGGCCGTCCTGGTCCAAGACCAGCTTGGGCCAAAGATTCCAGACGACCGCGTCCACGAGCATCTGCACGTCCTCCTCGGAGGATTCGCCGCCGAGTTCAGGAGCAAGAATGAGGACGCTGGTGCCAGTGTCTTGGGGCGCAAATTTCTTTGCGAATACCAGCCCAACAAGTTCCTCGGCTAAAGTGCCGATCACAGGTTCGACACGGTCCTCGTCGCGAATGGCATTGCCCCACCAGTGACGACCGGTGTACCGATACCCGTCCATTTCGAACCCGTCACCGATTGCCGACCCGATGAGACGCTGCTCCACGCCTCGCGATCCCTCACAGCGGGAGCTTATGAGGATGGCGCCGACACTGCTAACTAGGTACGAGATCGTCTTCCCGAAGCCGTATGTGCCGCCGCCTAGATGCACATCTCGAGGCGCACCGATATTGAAGACAAGGTCGATGAAGTTTGTGTCCTTGCCTTGCTCGACCGCGAGATCATTGCGGATCGGTCCACCGAGTCCGACAGTCCCCCGGTCCGAGACTTCAAGTGCCCAGACTGTATCGCGTCGGAGGAGCTCCGAGAGCCCGGTCTTAGGGGCGTCCCCGGTAAAGACCCGCTCGCGAAGCACCCGAATCGTGGGGAAGTCGAGTTGTCGGAGGTTCAGTACGAACGCGATTGAAGGCGATGTCCCCCGAGCGTCCCAGCTGTTCTGAGCCATCTCGCGAACTAATACCGAAGCCCGTTCAAGGTCGGGCGTCCCCAAAAGGCGCTTCGCACCTACACCGTCCAGGTCGCCTGGTCCAAACTGCTTTGGGAACCATCCAAGGCTCGTTCCTGAGTACGGTGCGGGCTCATCACTCTGTGCGACGGGGCCGTAGTCGGCGCTGGTGGCGGGGCGGGTTTCGGCTGCGAGGACGGCGTCTGGGAAGCTTGCGCCCTGCCGTAGAGCATTTTTGGCCCGTTGCCACGGCTGGCCAGAAGCGGGCAACCCCTTCGACCGAAGGTAGGCAGCTAGGACGGTGTTGAGATTCACCTCCTTGCCCGAGAGATAATCCCTTACGGGCTCCAGCGCCCGCTGTAGTTCAAATTCCTTCACGTCTCGGCTTTCGTCCATTTGGCGACGAGGCTCACTAATTCCGTATCGCTCAGCCGGCTCGGCGCGGCGTCGAGGTTCAGTTCGTAGTGAATCTTGTCCACACCCTTGAGCCGTACCTCGCCTATCTCGTCACCCCGTAGGCCAGGGAAGGAGTCATCGACCAACCAGGCTCGCACTGACCGCACGGTGTAGCGGTCGTCGATATCTATTCCGCTCTCGTAGACATACCCCGCCGCGTCGACCTTCGCGAGGAGTGCGCCTCGCGGTACCCCAATCGCAACGAGTTCATCGATGCGTTCGTCGAGGCTAGGTGCCGTTTCATCCAACCGGGCGTGAACGACCAAGAGGTGCAGGGTATCAACCAAGCGGGGGTCGAGTTGGTCAATGTTCGACACCGTTATGACGTTGCCAGAAATTGAGGTGCTCGTTTTGACCTCAAGCTCCCAGCCGACCCGCACGAAGTCGTGAACGGATTTCGATGGACCGCGCCAACTGTCGAGGGCGGAAGTTGGCGCGTGGGTAGCTAAGTGGCGCAGTACCTCTAGCTCACCAACCAAACCGATCACATTTTCTCGGGAGATTCCCCCGCCAGCTGTCTTGAGGAGAGACCGCCAGTCATCGAGCGCACGGCGACAAGTACTGACCGGATCCACGGCGCCGTCGGTAAGCCGCGTTACTACATCATCAACAAGTCGTTCGAAGACAAGGTCGAGCGAGGGGATGCGGCAGTGCAGGTCCGCAAAGGCGACATCGACCGTACCGACACGCAACGTTCGCGAACCCAGTGTGACGCCTTGGCTCGATTGGTCTTCCGCTACGGTCGAATGAGAGATGGGCACAAGTAAGTGCTTCTCATCAACTGCATCCATAGCCACGAGGACATCGCGGCCGTGGAGCGTGAGTCCCACCGGTCGGGTGAGCAATCGCGTCCCTGAGATCTGCCTTGCTTCGGCAGCCAAGAAGACGAAGTGTTCGCCCACCTCACTCACTCGACTCGGCCTCGCCTGTTCCGGAAGAGCCCATAGTTGCCTCACGATCCTCGGGGATTTCGTCCTCTTCGTCGTCCACAGCACTTGGCTCCCAATCTGGGTGGACGGAATAGTAAGTGCCTTCTATGGCGAAACCTTCGCGATCGACGTTCGGGAACACTAGGCCTAACCCAACGAGGTGTTCGGCGGCTTCCATGTCCCGACGGCTGTCGGTCTTCAACGCCGCGCCCATTGGCACTGAGTCCTTGCTGACTGGGTAGATGACGACAAGACCGCGACCGTCCGCAAGCTCTCTTCGTACCCCTTTGGGATCCTCCTTCGCACGGTCTCCGAGCGACCTGACCTGATCAGGGTCGAGGTCGGCGAACCAGTCATTGTGCGACATCAGTGCCTTGATGTTCGCTGTGCCCGTCGTGTGCTTCGGATCCTTCAAAGGCGCGCGATTGACTGCTGGGACGAGGCGATCAAAGCCGAGATCCACTTCACCGAGTTCGATCTGTTGACCCTCGAGATCCCGGTGTTTTTTGTCGCTTCCAACGACCACGACATTCCATGGCCGATCGAACGCAGCCCGCTCAATCCAGCCGAGCATGTCTTCCTTCCGCACCGTCGACTGATCCTCATGGAAGGTGTACGAGCGGATTAGAGACGTCACAACGGCGGCTGGAACGTCCTTGAACAACCAACGGGCGCTTTTTCGACTATCGACTGCATTCCCCGCCGAGCGACAGGCATCGAGGAAGTTGCGCGTGGACGCAAGATTCTCGACTAGAGCACCATTGTTACTCCCTGTGAGAATCCGATTGTCCTCGTAAAAGATAAACGTCTGAAGCCTCTGCCCTGAGTAGGAAATCCGTACCGCATCGACGTGATGCATCTTGTTGCGAGCCACAATGGCCAATCGGCCTGGGTGGGCCCGAACTCGGACACCAAGCTGGCGAGGCGTAACTTTCATCCGTTCCATGTGGCGCATGTCTTGTCGTATCTCTTCCTCGACGAGAGCGAGGAATTTATAGTCTGCCTCGAGGCTTGGCTGCATCCAGATTCGCGGAAGATCCTCATATCCAGGGCGGTAACCGAACCACCGACCCATCTGCAGCAGGGTGTCGTACGTGTTCGACGTTCGTGTGAAGAACGACACTACAAGTCCCTCCAGCGTCAGACCGCGGGAGAGCGTGCCTCCACCGACAGCGATTACCGTCTCAACGACGGACCGCCCATTCTCCTTGCGTCCGTAGTCCAACCGGTCATCGGAGTAGCCATTATCGACAACCACTCTGATGCTCTTCAGCACGGTACTCAGACGCTTCTCCACATCGTTCCAAGCCGGTAGCGGAAGCGTTGCCTCTTCTGCAGCGCGTGCGCTTTCCTTCTGGTAGGAGGCGAGGAAAACGGATTGGTCGCTCTTCTCAGATCTAATTCTGAACTCGTTGAGCAAGTCATCGAGCCTAGCCTTCATAGCAAAATGCGGCTGTACATAGTGAGTCGTGTGCACGAGCATCGAACTGTGCTCGCGCTCTTGTCCTCTCGCATGTCGGATTGCCGTAGCGACGACGAACCAGACAACTGCGTCGATAAGCGATTGCGGCAAATCAGGATCGAATAAAAGTCGCTCTGTTTTCGCCGAAGGCGCTCGCAGGCACTCGGCTTCGTCGTCGGTCACTTCGCGGACCATATCAAGACCGGAGTCCGGCTCGTCAGCGTCGTCGATCGGCTCCCTACCGAATACACGCTCGGCTCCATAGTAAGCATCGGGCCGCGGCAGGTCGATGATGAAGTCGGCGGGATACAACTCCTCCTCGTCGTCTGGATCCATAAATATGTTCGCGAATGGCGTCGCGGTGTAGCCGATGTAGGTGCCGGTCGGGATCTTCGACCACAGATCGCGGACGAGCTGGTTGATTCTCGTTAACTGATCACGCGCTTGCGCCGAGTTCGGTGTCGCTTGGTCAGCCTCATCATCGAGCAGAAGGATCGGGCTCCGCCTCCGAATTTCGAGTGGAATTGTGTCCAGCCAGTCAATTAAAGAATTCAGGCGGGACTGGTTTTTCTTCACCACGGCCAGCGACGGCACTCCGCCCACAAGGACGGGTGCTCCAGGCTCGGCTCCGCCAAAGTCGGCATCCGCCGACGTCCAACGGTGCCAATACTCATCACCTAAGTCATTCGTTAGACGGACCTGCGTCTGTCGCCGTAGGTTGTTGTGCAGCCCGGAGAGTACAATGAATAGGCGGTAGCCCGCGTCTGCGGCCTTCGCCATCACCGCCGTGTAGTTTGCCGTCTTTCCTGATTGGACGTAGCCCACCACGAGGCCGCGCTTCGACAGGTTGCGGACGTAGGGGGATCCCAGATGAGCGACGACCTTGGTGGAAGCATTCTCGATCTCGTCGACTACAGATTTGAGGCTACCGGACTCCAGCTTCGCTCGTAGTTGAGGCCAGAATCGATCGCCCTCCTGTGGCCCGTTGTACCAACGCATCGTACTCGCCTCAGCATGAAGCCCATCAGCGAAAACCCCTGGTGGCGAGTCCAGAACGAAGTTGCGGTCGGCCTCATGCTTGATTTCCTCGAGAACTCCTGAGAACTGGCTCGGATCGATTCCGAAGCCGCGTGCTGTCTCTTGCGCGGCTTGTTCGGGCGAGATCCCTTGGCGCCTCATGACGTCGATCAGTGTCCGACGAATGATCTTCTCGTCCACGTTCAAACCTTTCGCGACCCAGCAGCTCGGATGACCCAAATCCGCACCGCCGTGCCACGCCCGTCGATTGAATTGACGCCGAGCTCGATGGTAGCGGCCCTCGCGACAGCCGATATATTCAACGCATTTACGAATCGCGTACCTGACGCGACAGTGTTCTGGCATAAAGTTGAAAACTGACGCCAGCAATGCGCATTGGCGTCCGTCTCGGACCCTTTCTCGAACCTGTTATCGGCTGCCACGTGGTTGTCCGCAACCAAGGTTCTGCGCTCGATGGAGGATGCGCGCTCCGTGGTTCTCCCGCTTCCGGATTGCTGGAGGTCCTCGTAACAGGTCTCGATGGACTTCGACATGCTCGTTACTACCTCTTGCTACTTCATCTGCCCAGAAATCGCTGGGGTGAGAGTGATCGGCCACGTCGGGCATAGCGGCAGCGAAAGCGCAGCCTCTGAACGAGATCTACTAGTCATCGTTCCGATCCCAACTCGGCCGCAGGAACCGTTTGCGTTGTCACCGTTTGCGTTGTCGGCGGCGGGAAGGCCACGAAGCCCACAACGGGCATAGCCGAATCCATCTGCCCATAATCCTTCAGACCTCCTCGTCTCACGAGAACCATGGGATAGACCGGAAACACCGCGCTTGAGGTCGCGACAGCCGACGCTCCAGCAGCCCGCACGAAGTGTCATCCGAGTGGCGGCGTGGGGTACCTAGCAGCATACAGCGCATCCGTCCCGTCCCAGCTGGACTGAACATGCTCGCACGCGAACGGTTTCAGGCGACGTCCTGGTCGCCGAATCGCGAGTGGGCACGGACTTCGAGCTCCGCGATTTAGTCGGCGACGTCGCCTGGAAATCCATCGCGATGCTGGCTGGCGCATGGGCCGAGATCATCTGGAATTTCGCCCAACATCGCGACGTCGAGCTCTCCGGCAGCTAGCGGTCGCGATCCGAATGCTCTCAACGGATTCGACGAGCGCACCCGGAATACGTTCCGCAAATCGTATACCCGGAGGATATCCCCGCCAGATAAACATCGGGCAACTTAAGGCGCGCGCGCGTGAACCATGCCCCCACCTCCACACGGGGCGCCCGATCTGGCTAACCTTAGCGCGCGATTGGCCTGTTTCGGATTACTCGGCCGCCGACTAACTTGGGATCACTCGGAACGGGCATCGACCCCATGCCGAGACGCACGCAGCTGTCGACGTTCTACCCTTGTGAGCACCAACTGCGCCGAGTGTGCCTACAACTCTCTTCCCGGGAGATAAGTGGTTTCCCAAGACCGTCGCCGCGGGATCGGACCGCGGCCGCTTAACGAAATCGTCCGGCGTCAGATGCAGTCGATGCCCCGCGGAAACACCGGCGTCGAACTCGCGCTACGTCGTGAGTTGCATCGACTCGGTTTGCGCTACCGCGTGCATCTCCGTCCCCTACCAGGGACGCCAGACATCGCATTGACGAAAGCACGGGTCGCGGTCTTTGTAGACGGATGCTTCTGGCACCGCTGTCCGGAACATGGAACGTCGCCAAAGAACAATTCGATCTGGTGGGCCGCGAAGCTCGATGGGAACGTGGCGCGCGATCGTCGGAAGGATCGACAGCTGCAGGATATGGGCTGGGTACCTGTTCACGTATGGGAACACGAGGACCCAGTGGCAGCCGCAGCGGAAATCTACAAAGTTTGGCAGGAACGTGTTGGTCGCTCGGCGGGTCAAATAGATGAGGCCAGCGATTCGTGAGACCCTGGTCCTGACGAAAGGGGGCGGTGTGCTAATAGGCACGACCAGCGTGACTCCGTCGGCGGCGCGCCTGACGGACTCATTGAGAGACATCGGTTACGACTTCAGCTCGGCCATCGCCGACCTCGTCGACAACAGCATCACGGCTGAGGCGACCGAGGTGAACGTCGTCGTCGAGTTCGACGGCAAAGCGTCGCGCGTTTTCATCTCTGATAACGGCAAAGGGATGAATATCAATGGTCTGACTGAAGCGATGAGGTTCGGCAGCCGGCGGAAATACGGGTCCGGCGACCTCGGACGCTACGGTCTCGGTCTCAAGACGGCATCGTTGTCACAGGGGCGTCGCTTGACAGTGGTCACGCGGACGTCAGCCGGCCGGCGCGTCATCCAGACTAGGCAACTTGACCTTGACTTGATAGCTGAGTTTGATGACTGGCTCATTATCGAGCCGGATCGGACTGAAGTCATCGAGCGGGCGCGCAACCTGCTCGAGGATGCGCCTGGGACCGTCGTGATTTGGGAGAATCTTGACCGCGTTGTTCCCGCTAAGAATGCTTCGGGCGGTTGGGCGAGGCGTCGATTTGAAACGCTGCAGCAGAAGGCCGCTGAGCACCTCGCGATGGTCTTTCACAAATTCCTCAGCGGCGAGGTCGGCACCGAGCGTCTCGTAATCACAGTCAACGGTCAGAAGCTCGTCCCGTGGGATCCCTTTGCTCGGTCCGAATCGGGAACCCAGGAACTGGTCGAGCAGGTTTTCGAGATCGAACACGGTGACGCCGCCGGTCAGGTGACCCTGCGTCGGTTCGTACTTCCGGGCCGCGATCAGTTCAGTTCTCCGTCAGAGTTCGAACGTATGTCGGGACCGCTTAAGTGGAACCGCCAGCAGGGGCTGTACACCTACCGTGCAGGCCGGTTAATCCAATGGGGCGGGTGGGCGGGAGTCCGCAGCATTGACGAGCACACAAAGCTCGCTCGCGCAAGCGTCGAGTTCGATACCGACTTGGACGATGCATTCAACATCAACGTGGCGAAGATGCGGGTGGCGCTGCCGAGTCAGCTCCGCCACATGATCGAGCGACCTATCAACGAAGTCTGTAGCTTGGCCGACGACATGTACCGCAAGTCGTCCAAGTCGAAGGGCGAACGTGATCGTCACATAACCGACAACTTCCCGGCAGGCCTAGATGTTGGGCTTGCGC
>NZ_LZKJ01000060.1 GCF_001672775.1 Mycobacterium kyorinense
GCCACTACCGCGTCGCCGACGTGTTGCCGCTGACCCCGCTGCAGCAAGGACTGCTTTACCACGCCAGCATCGCGCAGGGCTCCGGTGACGACGTGTATGCGGTGCAACTGGATCTGGCGTTGAGCGGCCCGCTCGACCAGCACCGGCTGCGCGATGCCGTGCAGGCGGTGGTCAACCGGCATCCCCAGCTCGTCGCCCGGTTCTGCCCGCAGTTCGACCAACCGGTGCAAGTCATTCCCGCAGATCCGGTGGCGCCCTGGCGGTATGTCGATTTGGACGCCGGCGATACCGACGAGCCGATCGAGCAGATCTGCGCCGCCGAACGCGCCGCGGTCTGCGACCTGCTCGTCCAGCCGGCCTTCCGGGTGGTGTTGATTCGCACCGCACCGGACCGGCACCGGTTTGTCCTGACCAATCACCACATCGTGCTCGACGGCTGGTCGATGCCCATCTTGATGCACGAGATCTTCGCCGGCTACCACCAGCAGCGGCTGCCCGCGGCCTCGCCGTATCGCAGCTTCATGACCTGGCTGGCCCAACGGGATCGCGTTGCCGCCCATGCGGCGTGGCGCGAGGTGTTCACCGACTTTGACAGTCCCATCCTGGTCGGTCCGCCGCACAAGTTAGGGCTGCGCCGGCGAAGCGTTGAATCCTTCCGGCTGTCGGCGAAGACCACTCGCGCCCTGACCAAACTGGCCCGCTCGCAACACACCACCGTCAACATCGTGCTGCAGGGCGCCTGGGCGCTGCTGCTGTCCTCGCTGACCGGCAAGCATGATGTGGCCTTCGGCACCGTCGTCTCGGGGCGGCCACCGGAGGTGGTCGGCGCGGAATCGATGGTCGGCCTGTTGATCAACACGGTTCCGGTGCGGGCGCACATCGCGTCGGCAGCCTCCACCGCAGACCTGCTCGACCAACTGCAAAACGCCCACAACGAGACGCTCGAACACCAGCATGTGCCACTCAGCGACATTCACCGGATCACCGGTCAAGAACAGCTGTTTGACACCGTGTTCGTCTACGAGAACTACCCGACCGACACCGGCGCGGCGCCGGGCGTCGACGGGCTGTCCATCACCGGCTTCACCAGCCGCGACTACTACCACTACCCGCTGACCGTCCAGGCCGGGCCCGGCACGGAACTGAGCCTTCGCGTCCAATTCGACACCGACGTCTTCGATTTGGACAACATCGAAGCGCTGGTCGAGCGGTTCGAGCAGGTGCTGGTGGCCATGACTGCCCATCCGACGCGGCCGTTGTCGTCGTTGGATCTGCTGGAGGGTACCGAGCACGCCGGGCTGGACGGGTGGAGCACCCGGGTGCTGTCGACCCCTTCGGCTACCACGGCGTCGGTATCGAACGCTCACGACACCAACGGTGAGTATCACGCCCCCGCGACCTTGGTCGAACAGATCGTGGCCGGCATCTACGCCCAAGTGCTGGAACTAGACCGGGTCGGAGTCGACGAGTCATTCTTCGATCTGGGCGGGGACTCGCTGGCCGCGATGCGGGCAATCGCAGCGATCAACGCCGCACTCGATACCCGCCTTGCGGTGCCCGCCCTATTCGAGGCGCCGTCGGTCCGAAGCCTCAGCGCGCAGTTGGACACCGACGTCGACTCGGTGAAAGATCGTCCGGCAACTTAAAGACGTTGGCTCCCAATATGTTCAGCTACGCTTACCACATCAGTGGGACCAGGCGATAACGCGCCTTCTGCGTGTACTCGAGGTATCCGGCCAATTCTTCCCGGAGCAGCTTTTCTTCGTCGCGGATGCGCAGGATCAACACGATCACGCCCGGTATCACGAACACCAGCCCCCAGTAGGAGCCGAGCGCAAGGGGAAAGCCGACCATCGTGATCACGTTGCCGGTGTACATGGGGTGGCGCACCAGCCCGTACAGCCCAGTGGAAATGAGCTGCTGACCGTCCTCCACCCGCACAGTTGAGGCCGCGTAGCTATTTTGAATGACCACCATTACCGTCAGACCCAGTCCAACCGACACCAGCACATCACCGACCAAGCACAGTGCGGTTGGTACCGACGACCAGCCGAAGCGGTGGTCAAGCGGGCTCACCACGACCATTGCCGCCAGCGACAAATACCACCCGCCGATCACGATCTTCTGCGCCGTTCGACTCTCGGCTGTGGGCCCCGCGCGCCGACGCCGCTGGTGCGCATCGGGATTCGTCCGCAGCAGGTAAACGCTGGGCACCCATGTCCATAGCACGAACAGCGCCAGAAAAACCCATGCCTGCCAGTAGTTGACCGTGCCGGCCGCCGAAAACAGCACCAAACCGAACACCAGAAGTTCAGCAAGTCCGAAGAGCAGCACTTGAGCAATGTTTTTCACGCATCCGCCTTACGGTCCGACCGGTACCGCATGCTAACAGCGCACATCGCCTGCGCCGCACAGCGCCAATCAGCCCCTTCTCATCGCCGACAGGGTGCACTACTGTTTACACAAGTCGCGGTTGTAAAAAAGCGTTCTAGAGGAGTAGGTGCCGATGAGCATTGCCGAACGATCTACGACGACGACATGGGAAGGCCCACTGGCACGCGGCGGCGGTGTCCTTGTGGAGGGGAGCAGCGGGGCGCTCGACGGCCTGGCGGTGTCCTGGGCGGCGCGTACCGAGCAGCCGGGCGGGAAGACCAGTCCCGAGGAGTTGGCCGCCGCCGCGCACTCGTCGTGCTTTGCGATGGCGTTGGCGCTGAAGTTGGGCGAGAACAAGACCCCACCGGAGCGACTCAACGTCGAATCCACCGTGACACTCGACGAGGTGGACGGCCTCCCCACGATCACCACGTCCCGGCTCACGGTGCGCGGTCGGGTGCCCGGCTTGGATGCCGGCGCGTTCGCGACCATCGTCGACGACGCCGCCGCGTTGTGTCCGGTGTCGCGGTTGTTTGCCGGCGCCAAGATCAGCGTCGACGTCGAACTCGAGTAGGCCACCGTGCCCGAACTGGCAGCAGCGCTGGAACGCGAACACCACGAAATCGACGCTGGCATCGCCGCATTCGTCGAAGCATTGGACGGCGGTGGCGTGCAACCCGAACCCTTGGTCGCGGCGTTGGAAGCGCTGCGGAGACACATCTATCTCGAAGAGGTGTTCCTGTTTCCGCCGCTCCGCGAAGCCGGCATGGTAATGCCGATCTTCGTGATGCTGCGCGAACATGGCGAGCTGTGGCGCACGATGGACGAGCTGACCGATCTGCTGACCGCGGGAACCGACAGCGAGGGGTTGGCGGCAGCCTGCCGTACGCTGCTGAACCAACTCGAGCAGCACAACTCCAAGGAAGAACCGGTCATCTACCCGCACGCCGACACCGGCCTGCCTGCCCACACCGCCGAGGAGCTAGCCCGGTTCATCGAAAGCGGTAGCACGCCGGCCGGCTGGGTCTGTCAGACCGCTGCCTGATTGACCCAGCCGTAGGCGGCTCCATACTGTGCGGGTATGGAGCAGCGCCAATGACCGAACCCCGCCTGCCGCTGTTGCCCGTCGTCGAAGCCAAGGCCGCCGCTGATGAAGCCGGTGTACCCGACTACATGGCCGAGCTCAACATCTTTCAGATGCTGCTCAACCATCCGAGCCTGGCGCGCGCACTCAATGACCTGTTGGCGACCATGCTGTGGCACGGCGCTCTGGACTCGCGGCTGCGTGAATTGGTGATCATGCGTATCGGCTGGCTCACCGCTTCCGAGTACGAGTGGACCCAACATTGGCGGGTGGCACAAGGCCTCGGCGTTTCCGCCGATGATCTGCTGGGCGTACGTGATTGGCAGTCCCACAACGGGTTCGGCGCCGCCGAACGGGCGGTGCTGGCGGCCACCGACGACGTCGTACGCGACGGCGCGGTGAGTGCCAACAGTTGGGCGGCGTGTGAAAGCGAATTCGCCGATCGCGCAGTGCTCATCGAGTTGGTCACGGCCATCGGCGCGTGGCGGATGGTTGCGTCGATCCTGCACAGCCTGCGAGTCCCGTTGGAGGACGGCGTTTTGGGCTGGCCGCCCGACGGGCGCGCGCCGAGTGGCCAGTTAGGACACGCATCCGACTAAAAGCTGTGCGATAACTGGCCATTCGGGTCAGCTTGCAGACCGATTGACACGTCAATCAATGACTCGTAGCGTCGTCGCCGTGCAAACCAGAGCCGCCGAGATGCTCGGCGTCGAGTTTCCGATCTGCGCATTCAGCCATTGCCGCGACGTGGTGGCCGCGGTGACCAACGCCGGCGGCTTCGGCGTTCTCGGCGCCGTCGCGCACAGCCCGCAACGGCTGGACAGCGAACTCAGCTGGATCGAACAGCAAACCGGTGGCAAACCCTACGGCGTCGATCTGCTGTTGCCGCCCAAGTACGTCGGCGCCGAATCCGGTGGCATCGACGCGGCGCAGGTGACAGAGCTGCTGCCGGAGGAGCACCGCGCGTTTCTCGACGACCTGCTGGGCCGCTACGGCATCGCGGCGGCCAGCGACCAACCGAAACCGCGGCCCACCGCCGGGCTGAACGTGTCGCCGAAGGGCTATCAGCCGCTGCTGGATGTGGCCTTCGACCACGACATCCGCCTGATCGCCAGCGCACTCGGCCCACCGCCGGCGGATCTGGTCGCCCGCGCCCACGACAACGACGTGCTGGTAGCCGCGCTGGCAGGCACGACGCAGCACGCGCTGCGGCACGCGGCCGCTGGGGTGGACCTGATTGTCGCCCAAGGCACCGAGGCCGGGGGACACACCGGAGAAGTGGCGACAATGGTGCTGGTCCCCGAAATCGTCGACGCCGTTGCGCCGCTGCCCGTCTTGGCCGCCGGCGGGATTGCCCGCGGCCGCCAGGTCGCCGCGGCGCTGGCCCTGGGCGCTGAGGGCGTGTGGTGCGGATCGGTGTGGCTGACCACTGAGGAAGCCGAGACACTGCCAGCGGTCAAGGACAAGTTCCTGGCTGCATCGTCGTCGGACACGGTGCGCTCACGCTCGCTGACGGGCAAACCCGCGCGCATGCTGCGCACGGCGTGGACCGACGAGTGGGAGCGGCCGGAGAGTCCGTCGCCGCTGGGCATGCCGCTGCAAAGCGCGTTGGTCGCCGACCCGCAGCTGCGCATCAACCAGGCCGCCGGCCACGCTGACGCCAAGGCACGCGAGCTGGCGACCTACTTCGTCGGGCAGGTAGTCGGATCGCTTGACAAGGTGAAGCCGGCGCGGTCGGTGGTGCTCGAGATGGTGTCGGAGTTCATCGACGCCGTCGGGCATCTCGACGACCTGGTCGATCGGTGAGTCCGGCCGCTAACCGAGCCCGCCGTCGCCGCTGAGGCTGCGGGATGCCCACGTTTCCTCACAGGCCACGGCATAACCGCAGCTCATGGCATTCAGCGGTGGTTCAGCGAATTCACAGGTGTGTTTGAATTGACCCGACCGAGCTCATCATGCATCATCGGTTGGGTAAGCACCTCGTTAGGCGAGGCGTCTACATGGATATAGGCCACTGACCCCGAACGTCGAGAGACGCCCAGGGTCAGGACAGCTCCTCCCGGCTTAAGGGTTGAGCCCAAGTGGCTTCCGGATTCCGGATACGCCGTGTAGTGCCGAAGCTCTGACGAGTGGGGTGCGGGTTTCCCGAGAGTCATCGGGTTCTGTACTCCTGCTTGCGCGCAAACCGTGCGGACAGCCGCACGCCAGACGGCCGCGAGGAGGTGAGGGACGCATGAGTTCCAGTGATAGTCCGGACCGATATCCGGGCTTTGTTTCGTCCCGATCCGGCCTCCGGCACGCCGCGCTCAGCTGAGCTAGCGCGTTTGCCTCAAGGCGCCGTTTCGGACGGGACATCCGAATCCTGTTGTTCCCGTTTGACTTTCCCCGCTAGGAGGCGACCATGACCGCTGCACTCTACGACGAAGTGGTAACGGCACCGCAGACCCCGAAGCTGAGGGTGGTGCCCCAGCCGACGGCGACGCCCAAGCACGTCTCCAAGCAGTCCGATCGCTTATTCGCCGGTGACCCGCTGGTCGACGGGGCGGCCCGGCTGCTGTCGATTCCGCTGCGGCAGCTCTACGCTGCGCTGTGGCGGGCCGGCGTGCTGGAGATCAGCTCGTAAGAACGTTGTCGTCGCTCCCGGCACTGAGGTGTCCCGCCTCGGTCCCGGGAGCGCCTCATGTCTGAGCCGCAATGAGCGTGTTCAGCCCGTCGCGGTAGGCGGCCAGGCTGTGACGCCAGCCGATGTCGATCGGACCGCCGCTGTCGACCATAATTTGGCTGCCGACGTGCACGTACGGCGACGGCGGTACGTGCGGCACGATGTCGAGGAAGTTGACCACCCGAAAGCAGCTTTCAATAGCGGCGTTGAACGCTGAGGCGAAGTCGGGCAGGCCGACTCGCGGCCCGGCGAACGTGATGAGTCGCGGTTCGATGGTGTTGGGCGGCATGTTCTTGAAAATGTCGGGCGCCGCGAGCACGGCCAGCGCCGCGCCGAGGCTGTGACCGGTCAGCAGGATCTGATCGCAGCCAGCGGTCGCGGCGGCCAGATCCGCGGCGATGCTGGTGCGAATGGTCTCGTAGACATCCTGGAAGCCGTCGTGCACCTGGCCGAACCCGGCCAGCGGTCGATAGTTCTCGGGGACGGCGTCGAGATCGGCCACCCAATCCGCGACGTCTGAGGTACCGCGAAACGACAAGAACGCGGTGCGGCTGGTGGCGTCGTGGCCCATCAACCCGAAAATGTTGGTGTCCTTGGTCATTGCCGTCACGGCGGGATGCGGGTTGACCATCGCGGCCAGCACCACCCCGCTGGCCTCGATCAGCGAGGTCTGCACGAATCCCGACGGCAGTGCCGGGGCGCTGCCATCCATCACCGTGTAGGCCGCCGTCGCCAGCGGCAGAACCACGTCGCGAGCAAACGACGCGTCGAAAGCCACACCGCAGTCTAAAAACGGCCGCCCCGATTTCGTGGACGTTTGACGGCGACGGCCCATTGCTCGCTTCCACCGGCGTCGGCATCCGCAGTAGCGTTGAGCTACCCGAGCCGGTCCGAAGGGAGCGCGCCATGGCCACCGATCTGATGCTCTATCTCGACGACGACCCAGGCGAGTTGGCCCAAGTCGGCGACGTGCTTGGCCAGGCCGGCGTCAACATCGCCGGTCTGTGCGCCGTCACCAGCGGGGGCGGGCAGGCCAAGGTTCATATCCTGGTCCACGACGCCACCTCGGCATTCGAAGCGCTGCAGGACGCCGGCATTCAAATCGCCGAAGAGCAAGAGGTGATCGTGCTCGACGTGGAGGATCGGCCCGGCGCGCTCGGCGAGGCCGTGCACAAGCTGGGCGCCGCGCAGGTCAACCTGGAAACCGTCTACCTTGCGACCAACACCCGCCTGGTGCTGCGCGCCGACAATTTCGCCGACGCGAGGGCGGCGCTGGGCTGAGTTTGGATTTGCCTCCGCCCCGTACAATCGACCCAGCGGCGTCGATCCGGCCATCACCGGGGAGCCTTCGGAAGAACAGCCCCTTCAGGCCCAGTAGAACCGAACGGGTAGGCCCGTCACAGCCGTCATAGAGCGGTCGCGCTTCGGCGCGGCAAGCGGGGTGGTACCGCGGCGCTCGCGCCTACCGGCGCGTTTGTCGTCCCCGGCCAGAGACGTGGCACAGGGAGACGACGCTTTGACCTATCCGAAGCCGGCCGGCGGCGCGCCCGACTTCCCGGCATCAGAGCTCGAGGTCCTGGATTATTGGGACCACGACGACACGTTCCGTGCCAGCATCGCCCGCCGCGCCGACGCCGAAGAATATGTGTTTTACGACGGCCCGCCGTTCGCCAACGGTCTGCCGCACTACGGGCATCTGCTCACCGGCTATGTCAAAGACATCGTTCCTCGGTATCGCACGATGCGCGGATACAAGGTGGAGCGCCGATTCGGCTGGGACACCCACGGCCTGCCGGCCGAACTCGAGGTCGAGCGACAGCTCGGTATCACCGACAAATCGCAGATCGACGCGATGGGCATCGCCGCGTTCAACGAGGCCTGCCGCGAATCGGTGTTGCGTTACACCGACGAGTGGCAGGCCTACGTGACCCGCCAGGCCCGCTGGGTCGATTTCGACCACGACTACAAGACGCTGGATCTGTCCTACATGGAATCGGTCATCTGGGCGTTCAAGCAGTTGTGGGACAAGGGCTTAGCCTATGAGGGCTACCGGGTGTTGCCGTACTGCTGGCGCGACGAGACGCCGCTGTCCAACCACGAGTTGCGGATGGACGACGACATCTACCAAAGCCGCCAAGATCCGGCGCTCACGGTCGGATTCCGGGTGCCCGACGGTGACCTGGCCGGCGCTTACCTGCTGGTGTGGACGACGACCCCGTGGACACTGCCGTCCAACCTGGCCGTCGCGGTCAACCCCGACGTCAGCTACGTCCAGGTGCGGGTCGGTGACCGCCGGGTGGTGGTGGCCGAGGCCCGGCTGGCCGCTTACGCGCGCGAATTCGGCGACGAGCCCGAAGTGCTGGCCCGCTACCGCGGAGCCGACCTGCTGGGTCTGCGGTATGTCCCGCCGTTCCCGTTCTTCATGGAGTCGCCCAACGCGTTTCAGGTGCTGGCCGGGCAGTTCGTGACCACCGACGACGGCACCGGGATCGTGCACTTGGCCCCGGCCTACGGCGAAGACGACATGGACACCACGGCCTTGGCCGGCATCGTGCCGGTGACGCCCGTCGACGCCAAGGGCCGCTTCGATGTCACTGTCCCGGATTACCAGGGGCAGCACGTGTTCGACGCCAACCCGCACATTATCCGCGACCTGAAGAACGGAACCGGCGCCGCAGCGGCTAACTGCGCGGTGCTGATTCGCCACGAAACCTACGAGCACCCCTACCCGCACTGCTGGCGCTGCCGAAACCCGTTGATCTACCGAGCGGTGTCGTCGTGGTTCATCCGCGTGACCGAATTCCGGGATCGCATGGTCGAACTCAACCAGCAGATCACCTGGTATCCCGAGCACGTCAAGGACGGCCAGTTCGGCAAGTGGCTGCAAGGAGCCCGCGACTGGTCGATCTCCCGAAACCGCTACTGGGGCACGCCGATTCCGGTGTGGACCTCCGATGACCCGGCCTATCCGCGCGTCGACGTCTACGGCAGCCTCGACGAGCTGGCACGCGACTTCGGGGTGCGCCCGGATAACCTGCACCGCCCCTACATCGACGAGCTGACCCGGCCCAATCCGGACGACCCCAGCGGGCGGTCGACGATGCGGCGCATCCCCGACGTGTTCGACGTGTGGTTCGATTCCGGGTCGATGCCGTATGCCCAAGTGCATTACCCGTTCGAGAACGCGGACTGGTTCCAGACCCACTATCCGGGTGACTTCATCGTCGAATACATCGGGCAGACCCGCGGCTGGTTCTACACCCTGCACGTGCTGGCCACTGCGCTGTTCGACCGACCCGCGTTCAAAACCTGTGTGGCACACGGGATCGTGTTGGGCTCAGACGGGCAGAAGATGAGCAAGTCGCTGCGCAACTATCCCGATGTGTCCGAGGTGTTCGACCGCGACGGCTCCGATGCGATGCGGTGGTTTTTGATGGCGTCGCCGATCCTGCGCGGCGGCAACCTGATCGTCACCGAACCCGGGATCCGCGAGGGCGTGCGCCAGGTCATGCTGCCGCTGACGAACGCCTACAGCTTCCTGGCGCTCTACGCGCCGAAAGTCGGTAGCTGGCGCACGAATTCGACCCATGTGCTGGACCGCTACATCCTGGCCAAGCTGGCGGCGCTGCGCGAGGACCTGACCGCCGAGATGGACGTCTGCGACATCTCCGGCGCCTGCGAGCAGCTGCGCCAGTTCACCGAGGCCCTGACCAACTGGTATGTGCGACGGTCCCGCCAGCGGTTCTGGGAGGAGGACGCCGACGCCATCGACACCCTGCACACCGTGCTGGAAGTGACCGCGCGGCTGGCCGCGCCGCTGCTGCCGCTGACCACCGAAGTCATCTGGCGCAATGTCACCGGCGAACGCTCGGTGCACCTGACGGACTGGCCGGCTCCCGACGAGGTGCCCGCCGACGCCGACCTGGTTGCCGCGATGGATTTGGTCCGCGAGGTGTGCTCGGCCGCGTCGTCGCTGCGCAAGGCCAAACAGCTACGGGTGCGGCTGCCGCTGCCGAAACTCACTGTGGCCGTGGAGGACCCGCAGCGGCTGGCGCCGTTCACCGACCTGATCGCCGACGAGCTCAACGTGAAAAACGTCGAGCTCACCGCGGACATCGCCCGCTACGGGCGATTCGAGCTCACCGTCAATGCCCGGGTGGCCGGGCCGCGGCTGGGCAAGGATGTGCAAGCGGCGATCAAAGCGGTGAAAGCCGGCGAGGGCGTCGTCAACGACGACGGCACGCTGACCGCCGGCCCGGCGGTGCTGCAGCCCGAGGAGTACAGCTCGCGGCTGGTGGCCGCCGACCCCGAATACACCGCCGCGCTGCCCGACGGCGCCGGCCTGGTCGTGCTGGACGGCACGGTCACCCCCGAACTAGAAAGCGAAGGCTGGGCCAAAGACCGCATCCGCGAACTGCAGGAGCTACGCAAGTCAACCGGCCTGGACGTCTCTGACCGCATCAGCGTGGTGATGGCGGTGCCTGCCGAGCGGGCCGACTGGGCCCGCACCCACTCGGAGCTGATCGCCGGCGAAATCCTGGCCACCAGCTTTCAGTTCGGCGAGCCGGTCAAGGCTGTGGAAATCGGTGACGGGGTTCGCGTGAGTATCTCTAAACTCTGAGCCGCGAAAGTGCAACTGCCGACGCATTTTCCGGGTGGGCCCGTCGGTGGTTGCACTCTCGCGGACAGGGGTGGGTCTTGGAAGCACCGTTCGTCGGCACTGAAGCGCTCCGCGCCGGCACATTGACCGAGCGTGAGCTGCGGCGCTCATGCACGCGCATCTATCGCAACGTCTACCAGCGCCGCGGCGCTGAGTTCACCGCGAAAGACCGGGCAGTCGCCGCGTGGCTCTGGTCGGCGAAGGAAGCCGTCGTCGCGGGCAACTCAGCGGCCGCGCTTCTCGGCGCCAAGTGGGTTGACCCGCATGCGCCCGCTGAGCTCATCACCGATCGCAAACGTCCGCCACCGTTGATTATTACCCGTAATGAGACGCTGTTGGCCGGCGAGACTACGACAGCCGGCGCTGTGCCGGTCACCTCACCTGCCCGCACCGCATTCGACCTGGGCCGGCGGCGCGGCTTCGAAACCGCGGTCATCCGCATTGACTCGCTGATGCGGGCCACCGGGGTCACGGTCGACGACGTTCTGCCACTGATCGACGCCCACCGAGGCGCTCGCGGCATGAAGCAGCTGCGACGGGTGCTTCCCTTGGTCGACGCAGGTGCCGAATCGCCGCAAGAGACGCGGACCAGGCTGCTGCTCATCCGCGCGGGTCTACCGCGCCCGCAAACCCAGATCGAGGTTGGCAGCTACCGCATCGACATGGGTTGGGAGCAGTGGCTTGTCGGCGTGGAATACGACGGCCCCCAACATTGGACCGACCCGAGCATTCGCGCCAACGACATCGACCGCACCGTTGAGCTGCAGCGTCGGGGGTGGATCCTTATCCGGGTGAGTGCACAGCTACTGCGCTACCGACCGCACATCGTCGTAGGCCGCGTCCGCGACGCGCTGCGTGCCGCCGGGTGCTCAGTTTAGAACCGCGAAAGTGCAACTACCGACGGGCTTACTCGCGATATGCGTCGGTAGTTGCACTTTCGCGGCTAGGGGGCAAACGCGCGCCAGCGGAGTCGACGGCGATTAGCATCCACGTCGATATCCGTAAACCCGATACGGCGCAACCGGTCTGGCAGAGTGTCCGGCGACACCGGGTTGCAGGTGTCGCGGAAATGCAGAATCGAGAACAGGGTTGACGCCGCGCTGTCACTACCGGCGAACACGCCGCCGGGCCGCAGCACCCGAAACGCCTCAGCGAACAATTGGTCTTGCAATGCCGGTGTCGGCACATGGTGCAGCATCGTGAAGCACACCACCGCGCTGAACTCGTCGGACGGCAGCCCTGTGTCCGTGCCATCGCCGTTGATGATCCGCGCCCGCCCGCCGTACCGCCCTTGCAGCCGCTGCGCCATCGGCGGATCGATTTCGACGGCGGTGTAGTGCGGGGTCTTGTCGATCAGCACCCGGATGTTGGCGCCGTAACCCGGCCCGATCTCCAGCACGTTGTCGCCTAGATCGACGTCGCCGAGCACCCACGGCAGCAGCCCGTCCTCGACCGCCTTGAAGTAGCGGTTCGAACTACAACACAACCGGTGACACAGATTCATGGCCATGGATTCAGACGCTAGCGCAATAGCATCGATGGCTGTGGACTCCCGCTGGGTGCTGCACCTCGACATGGACGCGTTCTTCGCGTCCGTCGAACAGCTCACGCGACCGACCCTGCGCGGCCGCCCGGTGCTGGTCGGCGGGCTGGGGGGCCGCGGCGTGGTGGCCGGCGCCAGCTACGAGTCACGGGTTTTCGGTGCGCGTTCGGCGATGCCGATGCATCAGGCCCGTCGACTCGTCGGCATCCAGGCGGTGGTGCTGCCGCCGCGCGGGGTGGTGTACGGGGTGGCCAGCAGGCGGGTGTTCGAGACCGTCCGCAACGCGGTGCCCGTCGTCGAGCAGCTCTCCTTCGACGAGGCATTCGCCGAGCCGTCCGAACTCGCCGGCGCCTCAGCCGCCGACGTCGAGGCCTACTGCGAAGACCTGCGTCGACGGGTGCGCGACGAGACCGGGCTGATCGCGTCCGTCGGAGCCGGTTCGGGCAAGCAGATCGCCAAGATCGCCTCGGGCCTGGCCAAACCTGACGGGATTCGGGTGGTCCGGCGCGCCGAGGAGACGGCACTGCTGGGCGGGCTTCCCGTGCGCAGGCTGTGGGGGATAGGCCCGGTCGCCGAAGAGAAGCTGCACCGACTCGGCATCGAAACAATCGGTCAGCTGGCCGCGCTGAGCCAGCCCGAAGTGGCCAGCATCTTGGGCGCCACGATCGGGCCCGCTTTACATCGGCTGGCCTGCGGCATCGACGACCGCCCAGTCGCTGAACGCGCCGAAGCCAAGCAGATCAGCGCCGAATCCACTTTCCCGGCCGACTTGACCACGCTCGACGAGTTGCGCGACGCGGTCGGCCCGATCGCCGAGCACGCCCATCAGCGGCTGTCCCGCGACGGCCGCGGCGCGCGCACGGTTACGGTGAAGCTGAAGAAATCCGACATGAGCACCCTGACCCGTTCGGCGACGTTGCCCTATGCCACCGCCGATGCGGCCGCGCTGGCCGCGGTGGCTCGCCGCCTGCTGCTGGACCCGCATCAGGTCGGCCCGATTCGTCTACTCGGCGTTGGGTTTTCGGGTCTGTCCGACGTGCGCCAGGAATCGCTGTTTCCCGGCCTGGAGGTGTCGGCGGAAACCTCGGAGGCCGATCACGCCGCAGACGCGCCGACGGCGCCGGACGCGGCGACGTGGCGGATCGGCGACGACGTCACCCACCGCGATTTCGGGCACGGCTGGGTACAGGGCGCCGGCCACGGCGTGGTCACGGTGCGGTTCGAAACCCGCAGCACCGGTCCTGGCCCGGCGCGCACGTTTCCCCTCGACACCGACGAACTGACGCCCGCCAATCCCGTCGACAGCCTCGAGTGGCCGGATTACGTTGCGGCGCTGGTTGAATCAGCTCCAGCGGCCAACGACGTCGTGCACCGGTAGCTGTGCGGCCAACGCCGCCATCACCAGCACCCGGACCTGGCTGGGCGGCAGCCGCGGCACCATCACCGCGCCGGCGTCGACCAAGTCGCGGCCGGGGCCGTAGCCCGGGCTGACCCGGCCGCCGGCGACGCGGGTGGACACGGCAACCACCACGCCGTCGGCGCAGTGCCGGCGCACCCCGTCGATCACCGCTGCGCCGGCGTTACCCGATCCCAACGCCTGGAGCACCACGCCGCGTGCACCTGCGGCCACGCAGGCATCCAGTGCCACCGCGTCGCTGCCCGGATACACCGCGACGATGTCGACCCGCGGCGCCGCCGCGGCGCTCAGCTCACCCAGATAGGGCCGGGTCTTCGGCTCGGTGATCCCGCCGTCGACGGTGCCCAGCACCGCCCCGGTGAAGCCCGTCGCCATCTTGTACAGACCCCACGGCTGCAGCACCCGCCCGCCGAAACACACCAGCGCCCCCAGGTCGCGGGCAGCAGAGCTGGCCGCTACTGACAGCGCGTCGCGCAGATTGGCCGGGCCGTCGGCATCGGGCGCATCGGCGCTGCGCATCGCGCCGGTGAGAACGACCGGGACCGGACCGCCATACGTCAGGTCCAGCCACAGCGCCGTTTCCTCGAGCGTGTCGGTGCCATGGGTGACGACGACCCCCGCGGCGCCGTGATCGGCGGCCGCCCGCACCGCTGCGCCGATCACATCCCAGTCGGCCGGCGTGAGCTGCGAGCTGTCCAGCGCCAGCACGTCGACGACGTCCACGTCGAGGCCGGCGGTCAGCTCCGCGCCGCCGCGGGTTGGCCGTCGCACGCCGTCGGCATCGGTGCTGGTGGCGATCGTGCCGCCGGTGGCGATGACGGTGAGGCGGCCCATGCTGGGATGATAGGGGTGTGACCGCCAGCGACGATGCAGAGCACAACAGCGATGTGGAGGTACCTCCCGCTTGCCGGGGAGAGGAGCGGCGTTTGTGCACTGAAGAATCAACACGATCGGTTGAGCCGGTCACGACGGCGGGAGACACCGAAGCTCCCGCGCCGCCGCGACGGCTGCGCCTGCTGCTTTCGGTCGCGGCGGTCGTGCTGGCGCTGGACGTCATCACCAAGGTGATCGCGGTCAAACTGCTGACCCCCGGTCAGCCGGTGCCGATCATCGACGACACCGTCACCTGGACATTGGTGCGCAATTCCGGGGCCGCGTTCTCGATGGCAACCGGCTACACCTGGCTGTTGACGCTGGTCGCCACCGGCGTGGTGGTCGGCATTTTCTGGATGGGACGGCGGCTGGTGTCGCCGTGGTGGGCCGTCGGGCTGGGCATGATCCTCGGCGGCGCGATGGGCAACCTGGTCGACCGGTTCTTCCGTTCACCGGGCCCGCTGCGCGGCCACGTCGTGGACTTCTTGTCGATCGGCTGGTGGCCGGTGTTCAACGTGGCCGACCCGTCGGTGGTGGGCGGGGCGATCCTGCTGGTCGCGCTGTCGGTGTTCGGCTTCGACTTCGACACCGTGGGCCGCCGTAAGCCGGATGCGCGCCAGTGACGATGCAGAGCGAAGCGATGCGGACGAGCGGCGCTTTGTGACCGACCGGTCGATGCCCGTCCCCGAGGGATTGGCGGGCATGCGGGTGGACGCGGGGCTGGCACGCCTGCTGGGGTTGTCGCGAACCGCCGCCGCGGCGCTGGCCGAAGACGGCGACGTCGAGCTGGACGGCGTACCGGCGGGCAAATCCGATCGGCTGGCCGCTGGCGCCTTGTTGCACGTCCGGCTGCCCGAGGCGCCCGCACCGCTGGAGAACACGCCGGTCGACATCGAGGGCATGACGGTGCTGTACTCCGACGAGGACATCGTCGCCGTCGACAAACCGGCGGGAGTGGCAGCGCACGCGTCGGTGGGCTGGAGCGGGCCGACGGTTCTGGGCGGGCTGGCCGCCGCCGGGTACCGGATCACCACGTCGGGCATCCATGAGCGGCAGGGCATCGTGCATCGCCTCGACGTCGGCACCTCGGGCGTGATGGTGGTGGCGCTCTCCGATCGCGCCTACACCGCGCTCAAGCGCGCGTTCAAGCAGCGCACGGTCGACAAGCGCTATCACGCGCTGGTGCAGGGACATCCGGATCCCTCCAGCGGCACCATCGACGCGCCGATCGGTCGGCACCGCAGCCACGACTGGAAGTTCGCGGTCACCGCCAACGGCCGCCACAGCCTCACCCACTACGACACGCTGGAAGCGTTTGTGGCGGCGAGCCTGCTCGACGTCCACCTGGAAACCGGTCGCACCCACCAGATTCGGGTGCACTTCGCGGCCCTGCACCACCCGTGCTGCGGGGACTTGACCTACGGCGCCAACCCGAAGCTGGCGAAAAGGCTTGGCCTGGAACGACAATGGCTGCACGCCCGAGCGCTGTCGTTCACCCATCCGGGCGACGGTCGGCAGCTGGAAATCGTCAGCCCCTATCCGCCGGACCTGCAACATGCGTTGGATGTGCTTCGGGCCGACGGGTGATTAGGTCGGCTTGCGGGCCTCGACCAGGGTCCGGGTGGAGTGGGCCACGAACGGGCCCTGGACCTCGATGCGGTCATGCAATTCACGCAGCCGATCCCGGTAGCGGTCGACGCTGAAGTCAGGCACCGTCCAAATCACCTTGCGCAGAAAGTAGATGACCGCGCCGACGTCGAAGAACTCCGCGCGCAGTCGCTCCATCCGCATCTCCAGAACGTCCAGACCGGCGGCGCTTGCCTGCGCCCGCTCGACGGCCGGGTCCCGTTCGGCTCCCACCGCCGGCTTCGGCCCGAGGAAAAACTCGATCAGCTCGACCATGGTGGCCGGCCCGACGTGCTGGGCGAAGTAAGTGCCGCCCGGCCGCAGCACCCGATGAATCTCGCTCCACCACAACGTGATCGGGTGGCGGCTGGTCACCAGATCGAACGCCTCGTCGGCGAACGGCAACACCGGCTCGTCGCTGGTCGCGACGACCACCACACCGCGCGGATGCAACAGCTTGGCGGCGCGAGCCCGGTTCGGCGGCCACGACTCGGTAGCGGCCATCGTCGGCGGAAACTTGTCGGCGCCGGACAACACCTCGCCGCCGCCGGTCTGCAGATCCAGCGCAGCTGACACGTCCGCCAGCCGCCGGCTCATCAGCCGCTGATATCCCCACGACGGCCGCTGCTCGGTCGCGCGCCCGTCCAGCCAGGAGAAATCCCACCCGTCTACGGGGGCTGCGGCGGCTTCGGCCACCAGCTCGTCGAACGTGCGCGGCATGCAGGCATTGTCGGTCAGGTCGGGTCGCAATCGCCATCCCGGTATGAAAGGACGGCCGAACTCAGATCCGGACAGCCTCGACGTCCGAGGCGATATCGCCGGCCAGCGGGGTGAGCCGGGCAACGATCTCGCTGATCGTCTCGGCGGGCACTCCGGCCGCCGCCAGCGCATCACACAAGTGTCCTGCCACCAGGTTGAAGTGGTGCAGGGTGATTCCTCGACCCTGATGCACCTGCTTCATCGACGCGCCGGAGTAGGGCTCGGGACCGCCGAGCGCGGCGGCCAGGAAGGCGGCTTGCTTGCCTTTCAGCCGATTCATATTCGTTCCCGCGAAGAAGACCGCGAGCTCACTGTCGGCAAGCACACGCGCATAGAAGTCCTCGACAACCACTTCGAGCGCCTCGTAGCCGCCGATTCTGTCGTAGAGCGATTCCATACCGATTAGCCGACCATCAATGGGTTGCACAGCCGTTAGGCCGCCGTCACGGGGCGATTGCCTGACGTAACAACCCGATTGCCCACGAATCACCGAAACCCGCGATGGCGGTGTAGCAGACTCGACCCATGAATCTCGGTGACCTCACCAACCTCGTAGCAAAGCCAGTGGCCGCGGTGTCCAACATCGTCAACACCCCGAACTCAGCCGGCCGCTACCGCCCGTTCTATCTGCGCAACCTGCTCGAGGCGGTCGAGGGCCGCTCCCTGCGTGACGCCGTGGACGGCAGGATCAGCCTGATCACCGGCGGATCGTCGGGCATCGGGGAAGCCGCCGCCAACAAAATCGCCCGCGCCGGAGGCGAGGTGGTGCTCGTGGCCCGCACCCCGGAGAAGCTGGAGAAAGTCGCCGACGACATCCGCGCCGCGGGCGGCACCGCCCACGTGTACCCATGCGACCTGTCCGACATGGACGCCATCGCCGCGATGGCCGATCAGGTGCTGGCCGATCTCGGCGGAGTCGACATCCTCGTCAACAACGCGGGGCGCTCCATTCGGCGCTCACTTGAGCTGTCCTACGACCGGATTCACGACTACCAGCGCACCATGCAGTTGAACTACCTCGGCGCGGTGCAACTGATCCTCAAGTTCATCCCGGGGATGCGGGAGCGCGGTTTCGGTCAGATCATCAACGTGTCGTCGGCGGGCGTGCAGACCCGCGCACCGCGCTTCGGCGCCTACATCGCCAGCAAGGCCGCGCTCGACACGCTGTGCGACGCGTTGCAAGCCGAAACGGTCAACGACGACGTTCGGTTCACCACGGTGCACATGGCGCTGGTCCGCACCCCGATGATCAGCCCGACCACGATGTATGACAAATTCCCGACGCTGACACCGGATCAGGCGGCTGGGGTGCTCGCCGACGCGATCGTGCACCGACCCCGCCGGGTCAGCTCACCGTTCGGCCAGTTGGCCGCCGTCGCCGACGCCGTCAGCCCGCTGGTGATGGACCTGGTCCGCAACCGCGCGTTCAGTATGTTCGACGACTCCGCGGCCGCCCAGGGCAGCGAAACCCCAGACGATGCAAGCAAATTCGATAAGCACAGCGAGACGTTCGTACGAGCGACCCGCGGAATTCATTGGTGAGTGATCATGAGTCTGCCCAAACCCGACAACCAGGCCACCGTCGTCGTCACCGGTGCCTCCTCCGGTATCGGAACCGAGTTGGCCCGCGGCCTGGCCCGGCGCGGCTACCCGCTGCTGCTGGTCGCGCGCCGTCGTGACCGTCTCGACGAGCTCGCCGACGAGCTGCGCGACCAACGTTCGGTCGGTGTTGACGTCATGCCTCTCGACCTGGCCGACGGCGAAAGCCGGGTATCGCTGGCCGAGCACATCGCCAACACACCGATTGCCGGCTTGTGCAACAGCGCCGGCTTCGGCACCAGCGGCGCCTTTCACACCTTGCCGGTCGAGCGGGAAAGCGAACAGATCACGCTCAACGCGCTGGCGCTGATGGAACTGACCCACGCGGCGCTGCCCGGGATGGTCCAGCGCGGCGCCGGTGCGGTGCTCAACATCGCCTCGATCGCGGCGTTTCAGCCGCTGCCGGGCATGGCGGTGTACTCGGCCACCAAGGCCTTTGTCCAAACCTTCTCCGAAGCGGTCCACGAGGGGCTGCACGGAACCGGGGTCTCCTGCACGGTGTTGTGTCCGGGGCCGGTGCCCACCGAGTGGGCCCAGATCGCCGATGCCGAGCACGTGAATGTCCGCATCGCGCAGGTCTCACCGCGTGAGGTCGCCGAAGAGGCGATCGTCGGGATGCTCGAAGGTAAGCGCAGC
The DNA here is from genome assembly GCF_001672775.1 of Mycobacterium kyorinense. Classification (GTDB taxonomy): domain Bacteria; phylum Actinomycetota; class Actinomycetes; order Mycobacteriales; family Mycobacteriaceae; genus Mycobacterium; species Mycobacterium kyorinense_A. The sequence goes on from NZ_LZKJ01000060.1 coordinate 19,233, forward strand.
GTCGTGCCGGGCATCGTGCCCAAGGTCGCCAGCATGGGCGGCCGGTTCGCGCCGCGCAGCGTGCTGCTGCCTGCGCTGCGGATCGTGCGGCAACTGCGCGGCTAGGCAATATCGCCGCTAGGCGGTAGACCCTCGCGGCCTGATCTTGAACGAGAGCCGAAGCTTCGTGCGGTAGGTGATGCCGCCCGTCGCGTCCAAGGCCAAATCCTGCTCAACGACCTCGGCGACCCGGATGTCGTCGATGGTCTCCTGCGCCCGTCGCACTGCTTGCGCCGCGGCGTCCTCCCACGACACCGTGCTCGTCCCGATAAGGTCGGTGACCCGGTATACGCTCATGCCCTCAAGCTAGAGGAGACCGGGCGGACCTGTCCGAGGAACCTCGATTACGCCGCGAAGGTGACGGCTAGGCTTTTGCAATGGCTGCTGTCGACATGACCGCCGACGTGCCGATCACTCCGCAAGACACCTGGAACCATGTTTCGGACCTGTCTGAGCTGGGGGAGTGGTTGGTGATGCACGAGGGGTGGCGCGGCGAGGTGCCCGACACGTTGACGGCAGGGACCAAGATCGAGGGCGTGGCGCGTGCCAAGGGGATGCGCAACCGGGTGACGTGGACGGTGACCACGTGGAACCCGCCGAATGAGCTCGCACTGTCCGGATCGGGCAAAGGCGGCACGAAATACGGCGTCACGCTCACGGTGCGCCCCACAGGCGACGGCTCAGAACTCGGTCTACGCCTCGAACTGGGCGGACGGGCATTGTTCGGGCCGTTGGGTTCGGCCGCGGCTCGCGCCGTCAAAGGTGACGTCGAGCAGTCGTTGAAGCGTTTCGTCGACCGCTACGCCTAGCTGCCGCCGCCCGGCACAGACGCCGCGCAGACACGCTTCGCGACACGCCGGGAAGACGTCGGTGGGCGGTCATAGACTGGCGTCCCTATGAGCGGTTCATTTTCGCGGTCCTTCGTGCACCTGCATAACCACACCGAGTACTCGATGTTGGACGGTGCTGCGAAGATCGCGCCGATGCTGGCCGAGGCGCAGCGGCTGGAGATGTCGGCGATCGGGATGACCGACCACGGAAACATGTTCGGCGCCAGCGAGTTCTACAACGCCGCCACGAAAGCCGGCATCAAGCCGATCATCGGTGTCGAGGCTTACGTGGCGCCCGGTTCACGTTTTGACACCCGCCGGATCCTGTGGGGTGACCCCGGGCAGAAAAGCGACGACGTGTCGGGATCCGGGTCCTACACCCACCTGACCATGGTCGCCGAGAACGCCACCGGCCTGCGCAACCTGTTCAAGCTGTCCTCGTTGGCCTCCTTCGAAGGGCAACTCGGCAAATGGTCGCGGATGGATGCCGAGCTGGTCGCCGAGCACGCCGCCGGCATCATCGCCACCACCGGCTGCCCGTCGGGGGAGGTACAGACCAGGCTGCGGCTCGGGCAGCGCCGCGAAGCGCTGGAGTCGGCGGCCAAGTGGCGGGAGATCTTCGGCGCCGACAACTACTTCCTGGAAGTGATGGACCACGGCCTGGACATCGAGCGCCGGGTCCGCGACGGGCTGCTGGAGATCGGCCGCACACTGAACATTCCGGCGCTGGCCACCAACGACTGCCACTACGTCACCCGCGACGCCGCGCACAACCACGAGGCGCTGCTGTGCGTGCAGACCGGCAAGACGTTGTCGGATCCCAACCGGTTCAAGTTCGACGGCGACGGCTACTACCTCAAGTCGGCCGCCGAGATGCGGGCGATCTGGGATCACGAGCTTCCCGGCGCGTGCGATGCCACGCTGCTGATCGCCGAGCGGGTCAGCTCTTATGCCGACGTGTGGGCTCCGCGCGACCGGATGCCGGTGTTCCCGGTGCCCGACGGCCACGACCAGGCGTCCTGGTTACGGCACGAGGTGGATGACGGCCTGCGGCGACGGTTTCCCGGCGGCGTCCCGGCCGGCTACTCCGAGCGCGCCGCCTACGAGATCGAGGTCATCTGCGGCAAGGGATTTCCGTCCTACTTCCTGATCGTGGCCGACCTGATCAACTATGCCCGCTCGGTCGACATCCGGGTCGGGCCCGGCCGCGGCTCGGCGGCCGGCTCGCTGGTCTCCTACGCGCTGGGCATCACCGACATCGACCCGATCCCGCACGGTTTGCTGTTCGAGCGATTCCTCAACCCGGAACGCACCTCGATGCCCGACATCGACATCGACTTCGACGACCGCCGCCGCGGTGAAATGGTGCGCTACGCCGCCGACAAGTGGGGCCACGACCGGGTCGCGCAGGTCATCACCTTCGGCACCATCAAAACCAAAGCCGCACTTAAGGATTCGGCGCGCATCCACTATGGGCAGCCCGGCTTCGCGATCGCCGACCGGATCACCAAGGCGCTGCCACCGGCGATCATGGCCAAAGACATTCCGCTGTCCGGCATCACCGACCCGAACCACGAGCGCTACAAGGAGGCCGCCGAGGTCCGCGGCCTGATCGACACCGACCCCGATGTGCGGACCATCTACCAGACCGCTCGTGGCCTGGAAGGGTTGATCCGCAACGCCGGCGTGCACGCCTGCGCGGTCATCATGAGCAGCGAGCCACTGACCGAGGCGATTCCGCTGTGGAAGCGGCCGCAGGACGGCGCGATCATCACCGGTTGGGACTACCCGTCGTGTGAGGCGATCGGCCTGCTGAAGATGGACTTCCTCGGGCTGCGCAACCTGACGATCATCGGCGACGCAATCCAGAACATCAAGGCCAACAGGGGAATCGACGTCGACCTCGAGTCGCTGCCGCTCGACGACCCGGCCACCTATGAGCTGCTGGGCCGCGGGGAGACGTTGGGTGTGTTCCAGCTCGACGGCGGGCCGATGCGCGATCTGCTGCGCCGCATGCAGCCCACCGGGTTCGAAGACGTCGTCGCCGTCATCGCGCTGTACCGCCCGGGCCCAATGGGCATGAACGCCCACAACGACTACGCCGACCGCAAAAACAACCGGCAGGCCATCAAACCCATCCACCCCGAACTCGAGGAGCCGCTGCGCGAGATCCTCGCCGAGACTTACGGTTTGATCGTCTACCAAGAGCAGATCATGCGCATCGCTCAAAAGGTGGCCGGTTATTCGTTGGCCCGAGCCGACATTTTGCGCAAGGCGATGGGCAAAAAGAAACGCGAAGTGCTGGAAAAGGAATTCGAGGGCTTCTCCGAAGGGATGAAGGCCAACGGCTTCTCGGGCGCCGCGATCAAGGCGCTGTGGGATACCATCCTGCCGTTCGCCGACTACGCGTTCAACAAGTCGCACGCCGCCGGGTACGGCATGGTGTCGTACTGGACCGCCTACCTCAAAGCCAACTATCCCGCCGAATACATGGCCGGGCTGCTCACCTCGGTCGGTGACGACAAGGACAAAGCAGCGGTCTATCTGGCCGACTGCCGCAAGCTCGGCATCACCGTGCTGCCTCCCGACGTCAACGAGTCGGGGCTCAACTTCGCCTCGGTCGGCACCGACATCCGGTACGGACTGGGTGCGGTGCGCAACGTCGGCGCCAATGTGGTTGCGTCGCTGTTGAACACCCGTACCGAGAAGGGCAAGTTCACCGACTTCTCCGACTATCTCAACAAGGTCGACATCGCCGCCTGCAACAAGAAAGTCACCGAGTCGCTGATCAAAGCCGGTGCCTTCGACTCACTGGGCCACCCGCGTAAGGGGTTGTTCCTGGTGCACACCGACGCGGTGGACTCGGTGCTGGGCACCAAAAAGGCCGAGGCGATGGGCCAGTTCGACTTGTTCGGCGGCAGCGATACCGCCGCCGAAGCGGTGTTCGCGATCAAGGTGCCCACCGAGGAGTGGGAAGACAAGCACAAGTTGGCGCTGGAGCGGGAAATGCTCGGCCTGTATGTGTCCGGGCACCCGCTCAATGGGATCGCGCATCTGCTGGCCACCCAAGTGGATACGCCCATACCGGCCATCCTCGACGGCGACGTGCCCAACGACACGTCGGTGCGGGTGGGCGGCATTCTGGCCTCAGTCAACCGCCGGGTCAACAAAAACGGGATGCCCTGGGCATCAGCACAAGTGGAAGACCTGACCGGTGGTATCGAGGTGATGTTTTTCCCGCACACCTACACCGCCTACGGCGCCGACATCGTCGACGACGCCGTGGTCCTCGTCGGTGCGCGAGTGAAGATCTCCGACGACCGGGTGTGCCTGATCGCCAACGAGCTTGTCGTGCCCGACTTTTCCGGCGCGCAGATCGACCGGCCGCTGGCGGTCAGCCTGCCCACCCGCCAGTGCACCATCGACAAGGTCAGCGCGCTCAAACAGGTGCTGGCCCGCCACCCCGGCACGTCGCAGGTGCACCTGCGGCTGATCAGCGGGGATCGGATCACCACGCTGGAGTTGGACACCTCGCTGCGGGTGACGCCCTCGCCCGCGCTGATGGGCGACCTCAAGGCACTGCTGGGCCCCGGCTGCCTGGGCGGCTAAGACCTTGTGGCGCCGACCGTGAAACTGTTGCGAGTTTTGCGCGATTTTTTCGCAAGGGTTTCACGCTCGCGGATCGAGTCGGACGGGATCAGGCATGAGACAGCTCGACCCGGACGATGACGCTGTCGGGCCAGACCGAGCGGTGACGAGTGCGTCGTAGCTTCTCGCGGACACCCAGATCTCGATGCACGTTGGTGACACCCGGCACCTTGATCAACGGCACGACGTTCCACTGCCAGCCGTACCGCTCATGCAACACACGATTGCCGGCATCGGCGTCGGCGTCCGACAGGATCGTGGCGTGGCCGACGAGCGTCGGCGCACCTGGGCGCACTCGGCCCCGGTAGTCGCAGGCGGTGAGCTCCACCTCCGGGTGGGCCGCCAGCCGGCGGGTCTTGGGACCGATTTTGGTGCGAAACACCACGGCCGGTCCGTCGAACCCGAACCAGATCGGAGTGTCGACGGGCGTCCCGTCGCGGCGAAACGACCGCAGCATCGCATAACGGGTGGTGCGCAGTTCATCGAGGCATTGGGTAGGCATGCCACCGAGTCAACAGCCTAGAGTTAACTCTAAGTCAAGCCTGGAATGTCGAGGAGAGCCGATGGCCGCAGCACTGACGATCGGAGCCGTGGCACGCCACGCCGGCATTGCGGCGACGACGTTGCGCTACTACGAGCAGATCGGGCTGCTGCCGGCGCCGGCCCGAGTCGGCGGTCAGCGTCGCTACGACGACGCGGTGCTGGCCCGACTCGAGGTGATCCGGCTCTGCAAGTCCGCCGGATTCGCGCTCGAGGAGATCCAGCTGCTATTCGCCGACGACGCGCCGGGGCGGCCGGTAAGCCGGGCCCTTGCCCAAGCGAAACTCGCCGAGATCGACGCCCAGCTGGCCTCGCTCGTCCGAGCGCGAGCAGTCATCGAATGGGGTATACGCTGCACTTGTCCGTCGATCGACGCCTGCACCTGCGGGATTCACCGCTCCTTACCCGAATGCTTGTGAATCACACCATTTTTCATGACGAAGTCGACCTGACCGGTGACTTCGATGTCGGCGAACGGGTCGCCGGGCATGGCAATCAGGTCGGCGATCTTGCCCTCGGCGATCACCCCGAGGTCGTCGAGTTGCAGCAGTTCGGCCGCAACGCTGGTAGCTGCCCGCAGGGCGCGCAACGGCGAAATGCCGGTCGACACCATCATCGGGAACTCCCGCCAGTTCTCCTGATGCGGAAACATGCCGGCGTCCGTGCCGAACGCGATCCGTACGTTGCTGGCAGCCAGTCGGTCGGCAGCATCCAGCAGCGGGCCGCGGTATTTACGGAACTTGCGTAGGGCGTATTCGGGAAGGGCGGCAAGCAACGGGTCGTTTTCGTCGCGTCGGGCACCGGACACGATGGCGTACTGAGTCGGCACCATGAACACCCCGGCGTCCTCCATCATCCGCAAGGTGTCGGCCGAGGCGAGGTTGCCGTGCTCGATGCTGCGCACCCCGGCGCGGACTGCGCGCTGAATGCCGTCGTCGCCGTAGCTGTGCGGAGTGGCCGGGATTTCGAGGTCGGCCGCGGTGGCCACCAGGATGTCCATTTCCTCCTGGCTGTAGGTGGCGTGGCCGGGGTCGTCGGACGGCGAGGCGAAGCCCCCGGTCGCACCGAATTTGATCCAGTCCGCGCCGGCGCGGATTTCCTGTCTGACACGGGTGCGGATCTCGTCGGCGCCATCGGCCGCCGCCAATTCCAGTGGCCGCGAACAGCCTTGATATTCGTCGGCGAGGAATCCGCTGAAATCGCCGTGGCCGCCGCGCGCCGAAATCATGTGCGGCGCCACCAGCATGCGGGGTCCCTCGATGATGCCGGCCGCTACCGCGTTGCGCAGGTCGACCGTCGGATAGTCGAGATCGCCGCACCCCAGGTCGCGCACGGTGGTGAAGCCGTTGTGGAGCAGGGCCCGCAGCACCGGCAGCGACTTCAACGTCTTTGCGGTGCTGGAATCGGCGGCCGTGGCCGGGCCAAGCGGCGGTGTCAACGTCACATGGGTGTGGCAGTCCATGAAGCCCGGCGTCAACGTGTGCCCGGACAGGTCGACCACGCGCGCATCGGCCGGCGGCTCGATCGTGTCGTCGATTCGGTGGATGCGGCCGTCGACGACCAGCACGTGCCGCGGCGCGGCCGCGTCCGACACCCCGTCCCACACGTTCGCACCGGTGATCAAGGTCGTCGCTATGGCCATGTCTCTAGAACATACGTCGATTTTGGGCCCCGCGCGCTGCCCGACGACCTACGGTCGGATGCATGGAAGGCCACGACGCGACGACCGTCGAGGTCGTGGCTGACGGGCAACGCGGTTCGATCACGTTGAACCGGCCCGCGAAGCTCAACCCGCTCAGTACGCAGACGCTCAACGAACTGGTCGCCGCGGCCCGATGGTTCGACGCCCGGCCCGAGGTCAAAGTCGTTGTCGTCAGTGGCAACGGTCGCGCGTTCTCGGCCGGGGCCGACCTGGCAGCGTTCACCGATCCTGCCGACGGTGCCGGCGCAGCACGGGAAGCCGCCGACGCCGGGCGGCGGATGGCCGACGCCGTCGAAGCCATGCGTGCAGTGACCATCGCGCGGGTGCACGGTCACTGTGTCGGCGGCGGACTGGTGCTCGCGGCCGCATGCGACCTGCGGGTGGCGGCCGGCTCGGCCCGGTTCTCCATACCCGAGGTCGATCTCGGAATTCCGTTGGCCTGGGGCGGCATTCCGCGGCTGGTGCGCGAGATCGGCCCGGCGCTGACCAAGGAACTGGTGATGACGTGTCGACCCTTCGGAGCCGATGAGGCCAAGACGGCCGGATTCCTCAACCGCGTCGTGCCGGAGACTGATCTCGACGACGAAGTCGAACACCTGGTGCACCAACTACTCACCAAGTCGGCGCTGACGCTGGCCTCGACGAAACGTCACACGAACGCCGTGGCCGACGGGATGGTCGCCACCGCGCGAAGCTGGAGTGACGCCGACGCTCTCGTCACCGCATTGCACGATTCCGAGTCGCGGAAAGCCGCCGGGGCCTACCTCGACCGGGTCCGCCGCCGCTGAACATCCAAGGAGGAGATCGGACATGACCACGGCCGAGCGTGCGACCACGTTGCCAGAAGCATTCCAGCGCACGGCGGCGATAGACCCCGACGCGGTCGCGCTCCGCACACCGGGCGATACGCAGACGATGACGTGGCGCGAGTACGCGGCGCAGGTGCGCCGGGTCGCGGCCGGGTTGGCCGGACTGGGGGTGCGCCGCGGCGACACGGTGTCGCTGATGATGGCCAACCGGATCGAGTTCTACCCGCTGGAGGTCGGTGCGCAGCACGTCGGCGCCACCTCGTTCTCGATCTACAACACCCTGCCCGCCGAACAGCTGACCTACCTGTTCGACAACGCCGGAACCAAGGTCGTGATGTGCGAAGCGCAGTACGTCGACCGAATCCGCGCCAGCGGTGCGCCCATCGAGCACATCGTGTGCATCGACGGGTCACCGGACGGAACGCTGTCCGTCGAAGAGCTGTACGCCGCCGGCGCCGACGGTTTCGACTTCGAATCAACTTGGCGCGCAGTACAACCCGATGACATCGTCACGCTCATCTACACCTCCGGTACGACCGGAAACCCCAAAGGCGTGGAGATGACGCACGCCAACCTGCTATTCGAAGGACAGGCCCTCGACGCCGTCCTCGGTGTCGAATTCGGCGACCGGATCACGTCGTTCCTGCCCTCGGCGCACATCGCCGACCGGATGATGGCGCTCTACAACCAAGAGGTGTTCGGCACGCAGATCACCGTGGTTTCCGACCCCCGTGCCATCGCAGCCGCGCTGCCCGATGTCCGGCCCACCATCTGGGGCGCGGTGCCGCGCGTATGGGAAAAGCTCAAGGCCGCAATCCAATTCGCTGTGGCGAATGAGCCCGACGAAGAGCGGCGACAGGCGTTGCAATGGGCGCTGGCGCTGAGTGGTAAGCGCGCTGCGGCACTGATCGCAGGAGACCCGGTGCCCGATGATGTGGCGGCGGAGTGGGCCACCGCCGACGAGTTGGTGCTGTCCAAGCTGCGCGCGAAACTCGGGTTGGACCAGCTGCGGTGGGCGGTGTCCGGGGCGGCGCCCATCCCGAAGGAAACACTCGGCTTTTTTGCCGGAATCGGCATCCCGATCGCCGAGGTGTGGGGCATGTCGGAGCTGAGTTGCGTTGCCAGCGTGTTCCATCCGCGCGAAGGGCGGCTGGGAACCGTCGGCAAGCTGCTTCCCGGGCTGGAGTCCAAGATCGCCGACGACGGCGAATATCTTGTGCGCGGTCCGCTGGTGATGAAGGGCTATCGCAAAGAGCCGGCGAAGACCGCCGATGCGATCGACGCCGACGGCTGGCTGCACACTGGCGACATTCTCGATGTCGACTCCGAGGGATATCTACGGGTGGTCGACCGGAAAAAGGAGCTGATCATCAATGCGGCCGGCAAGAACATGTCGCCGGCCAACATCGAGAACGCGATCCTGGCCGCATGCCCGATGGTCGGCGCGATGGTCACCATCGGCGATGGGCGACCCTACAACACTGCATTGATGGTGTTCGACGCCGACTCGGTGGGCCCCTACGCAGCCCAGCACGGGCTCGCCGATGCCTCCGCGGCAGCTCTTGCGGTCGACCCGGAGGTGATTGCGGGGATCTCGGCCGGGGTCGCCGAGGGGAACGCCAAACTCTCACGCGTCGAGCAGATCAAGCGCTTCCGGGTGCTGCCGACGCTGTGGGAACCCGGCGGCGAGGAAATGACCCTGACGATGAAACTGAAACGACGGCCGATCGCCGCCAAGTACGCCGCCGAAATAGAGGAGTTGTACGCAGCAGAGCCGGGACCCGACGTGCACGAGCCCAAGGCCGCGTCGGCGACGCAACCAGCGTGAAGTCTTAGGCGCGCAAAACCACCTTGGACACCAGCCCGGCCGTGACGGCCACGGCCGCGGCGCCCAGGACCGACGGCGCCGCACTGGCGGTGAGCACTCCGACGATCAGCAACGTGGCCAGCCCGGCCAGCAGCGCGACCAGCTTGTGGGGCGGCCACGGCACGCCGGCAACCAGCACTCCGGCCGGCTTGGAACCGGTGAGCGAGTCGACGTGCTGGGATGTGGTCACAGGCTCAGGATACCCTGCACTTAAAGTTTCGGCCACCCGAAACCCGCCGTGAGCTGCCAAGGAGCCGCAGCGACCCGTACGTCGGGCGTTCTCCCGCATCGCACACCACGCCGGACGTCAGCTGGCAAGCCAACCACAAGATATCTCGCCGAAAGTCCGGCAATCATTTATCTTCTGCCTCAAAAAGCTCGCCTATCACATTTTCAGCATTTGCAACAAGCGTGTCATCGCCCTTATGAAAGATCCGGCTGCGATTTAACTGATTGCCCGAACGACGACGTCAGGCGTCGTAACATGACGCACAATTGATTCATCGTATGTGTCTCAATCCGTTCGATGATCTCAGGCGGCAGCTTCCTTACTTTGGTTAACGATAGGAAGGGGCAGCATGCGTCGGGGTTTCGCGGATGTACCGGCGGGGTGGCGCAACGGGTCGGCGTTCGATGGGCTGTGTGCCGCAGTCTCCTAGCCGACCGAATCGGGACTTCCTGAGTGGTCACTCGATTGAGGTAGTTGATTACCCTATCCCGCTTGACGTGGCCGCGGAATAGTCAAGTGATCAGCTCCGAGGGATCGCGGTAATACGTGCGGAGATGAGGGGTTTTGCGCGGGAGGCTCGGCGCAAGCCCAGTGTGCAACATAAATATTGAATTTTGCATCCGTTGCAGGGGGCTTCGATGGATGTCGCTGATCGGGTATTTCCGCTAACGCGAGGCCAGTTCGATATATGGCTTGCGGAGGAAACGGGTCGTTTCGATGCCAGGTGGCAGGTTGGCGTATTTTTGCGAATCGCCGGCCCGATTGACCTCGATTTGGTGCAGTGGGCGGTCCGCCAAGTGGTCCGCGAGGCTGAGCCACTCCGGGCCGCATTTTTCCAGGCCGACGGCCAGGTTGTTCAACGAGTGGTTGATGATCCGCCCGTCGAGCTAGCTCATTATGACCTGACCGGATCGCAGGAACCCGAGCGCGATGCTTATCGGCTGGCATCGTCAATTCAGCAAACAGCAATGCCGTTAAGCGGACCGCTATTCAAATTTGCGGTATTGCAGACACGTATAGATGAGTTTTGTGTTTTCGTGTGCTGCCATCATATAGTAGCAGACGGAATCGGCCTTGCTCTAGTTCTGCATCGCATCGCAACGATCTATAACGCTATTGCTTGTGGTGAGTCCATTCCCCCGACTTATTTTGGATCGCTGAGTGACCTTATTGATTGCGAATTAGACTACGAATCCTCCGCCGATTATCTCGAAGATCGGGAATACTGGGCCAGAAATCTCCCATCAGAAAGCGAACCGCGCTACCGGTTAGCCAATACTGCTAACGGGCACGATGCCAATGGGCCCGCTGCGCCGGTTCAATTAAGCCCTTCCGCGGTCGCTGGAGCCGACGAGTTGGCGCGGGCGTTGGGCGTGCATCGATCGTCGGTGCTTACTGCGGCATCGGCACTGCTAGTTGGTGGATGCGATGCTGAGAATTCAGAGGTGGTATTTGATTTTCCGGTAAGCAGACGTGTTCGTCCCGAGTCAAAAGTGGTGCCCGGAATGATTTCCGGGGTGGTCCCCTTAGTGCTAAAAGCATCGCCGGGTGCTACGGTCACTGCCTTTTGCGAACACGTTAACGCGCGCATCCAAGAAGCGCTGCAGCATCAGCGGTTCCCGGTGCACAGCATTGAGAGCAGCGCCGCACGGCTCCGCGGCTTCGAGCAGGCGTCGAATCGGATAGCGGTCAATTTCATCCCTACGACACATTTGGCGGATCTTGCCGGCTCTGCGGTGACGGCGACCCTGACCCACGATGGTCTAGGCGATCAATTTCGGCTGGTCTTCTTCCGGGACGAGGATCAGCTTTTTCTCAGCACTCCGGGCGCTGGGCAATTACTGCCGAATTGTGATCTCGCTAATTTGGGGAAGCGCTTGGAGCGGGTGCTGGTGGCTATGGCTGCTGACCCTGGGCGGTTGTTGTCGTCGGTGGATGTGCCCGATGAGGATGAGCATGCCCGACTGGATGTGCTCGGCAACCGGGCGATATTGACCCAACCGGTGTTCGCGGCGGCGTCGATTCCGGCGTTGTTCGCCGACCAGGTGACCTGTCGTCCAAAGGCTGTGGCGGTCAGCTGTGGAGGGCGAGCACTGACCTATTGCGAGCTGGACGAGGCGGCTAACCGCCTGGCGCATTTATTGGTCGGTCATGGGGTGGGCGCGGGTCAGTGTGTGGGGCTGCTGTGTTCGCGGTCGGTAGAGGCGATCGTGGCGATGCTGGCGGTGCTCAAGACGGGGGCGGCGTATCTGCCGATCGATCCCGCGCTGCCGGAGGCACGCATCGCGTTCATGCTCGCCGATGCTGCGGCGGTGGCGGTGGTTACCACCGCGGATTTGGTGGGGCGGCTGGTTGGGTTGGACGTGTTGGCCGTCGATGTCTGTGATCCCGCCGTCAACAGCCAGCCGAGTACTGCGCTGCCGACGCCAAGCCCGGACAACATTGCGTACCTCATTTACACCTCGGGCACTACGGGGGCGCCTAAAGGGATGGCTATCACTCATCGCAACCTGACCCAGCTGTTGGAGTCATTCGATGACAGCGTGCCGCCTGCGGGGGTGTGGACGCAGTGGCATTCCTTGGCCTTCGACGTATCGGTGTGGGAGATCTGGTCTGCGCTGCTGGGTGGCGGGCGGCTGGTGGTGATACCGGAGTCGATGGTCGGCTCACCAGATGAGCTCCAGGACTTGTTGATTGGTGAGCAGGTCAGCGTGTTGAGCCAGACTCCCTCCGCGCTGGCGATGCTCTCGCCGGAGGGTTTGGGGTCAATGGCGGTGGTGGTGGCCGGTGAGCCGTGTCCGGCCGAGTTGGTCAAGCGCTGGGCGCCCGGGCGGGTGATGGTCAACGCCTATGGGCCGACCGAGATCACGGTCTATGCGTCCAGGAGTGCGCCACTGGCGGCGCGGTCGGGTGTGGTGCCGATTGGTGCGCCGATGGCGGGGGCGGCGGTGTTCGTACTCGACGGCTGGCTGCGGGCGGTGCCGCTTGGTGTGGTGGGGGAGTTGTATGTGGCCGGTCGTGGTGTGGGCGTGGGGTATGTGCGGCGTGCGGGGTTGACGGCTTCTCGGTTTGTGGCGTGTCCGTTCGGGGGAGTCGGTGTGCGCATGTATCGCACCGGGGATTTGGTGTGTTGGGGCGCTGATGGGCAGTTGCGCTATGTGGGGCGCGCGGATGAGCAGGTGAAGATCCGCGGGTATCGCATTGAGTTGGGGGAGATCCAAACGGCGCTGGCGGGTTTGGACGGGGTCGAGCAGGCGGTGGTGATCGCGCGCGAGGACCGCCCGGGCGACAAGCGGCTGATCGGGTATATCACCGGAACAGCAGATCCCGCTGATCTGCGCGCCGCGCTGGCGGAGCGGTTGCCGGCCTACATGGTTCCCGCCGCGGTTATCGTCTTGGACGTGTTGCCGTTGACGGTCAACGGCAAAGTCGACAAGCGTGCGTTGCCGGCGCCGGATTATCACGACACCGATCGTTACCGTGCCCCGAGCGATGCGATCGAGGAGATCTTGGCCGGCATCTACGCCCAGGTTTTGGGTGTGGAGCGGGTCGGGGTTGATGACTCGTTCTTCGATTTGGGTGGGGATTCGCTGTCGGCGATGCGCGTCATCGCGGCGATCAACGCCAGCTTCGACGTCGGGCTTTCAGTGCGTGCGGTGTTTGAGGCGCCGACGGTGGTCCAGTTGGCGCCGCGGATTGGTGTTGGTGGGGATGGGTTGGCGCCGTTGGTGGCTGGTGAGCGGCCGGCGGTGGTGCCGTTGTCGTTTGCTCAGCAGCGGTTGTGGTTTATCGATCAGTTGCAGGGGCCCTCGCCGGTGCACAACATGCCCACGGCGCTGCAGATCAGCGGAGCATTGGATGTTGAGGCGTTGGGCGCGGCGCTGGGTGATGTGGTGGCCCGTCATGAAAGCCTGCGCACGCTGTTCCCGGTGGCAGAGGGGATTCCGCGCCAGTTGGTGGTGTCTGCCGAGCGGGCCGACTTCGGTTGGGATGTCGTCGATGCCACCGGATGGTCGGCCAGCGTCCTGCAGGAGGCCATCGATGCCTTGGCGCGCTACACCTTCGAGTTGGCCGATGAGATTCCGTTGCGGGCGCGGCTTTTCCGCGTTGCCGAGGACGAGCACGTGCTGGCCGCGGTGGTGCATCACATCGCTGCCGATGGTTGGTCGATCACCCCGTTGGTGTCCGATTTGGGGGTGGCTTATGCCAGCCGCTGTGTCGGCCAAGCGCCCACGTGGTCGCCGTTGGCGGTGCAGTACATCGATTACACGTTGTGGCAGCGCACCCAATTCGGTGATCTCGATGACAGTGGTAGCCGCATCGCCACCCAGGTGGCGTATTGGCAGGATGTGTTGGCTGGGATGCCTGAGCGGTTGGTGTTGCCGACTGATCGGCCCTATCCGGCGGTGGCCGATTCGCGCGGGGCCACGGTGGCTCTGGATTGGTCGGCGGGGTTGCAGCAGCAGGTTTCTTGGGTGGCTCGTGAGCATAATGCGACCAGTTTCATGGTGGTGCAGGCCGCCTTGGCGGTGTTGTTGGGCCGGCTGAGCGCCAGTTCTGATGTGGCGGTGGGGTTCCCGATCGCCGGGCGGCGTGATCCGGCGCTGGATGAGTTGGTCGGGTTTTTCGTCAACACGTTGGTGTTGCGTGTTGATCTCGGCGGGGATCCCAGTGTGGCCGACTTGCTGGCTCAGGTGCGCGCGCGCAGTCTGGCCGCCTACGAGAACCAGGACGTGCCGTTCGAGGTGCTCGTCGATCGGCTCAACCCGGCCCGGTCGCTCACCCATCACCCGCTGGTGCAAGTGGCATTGGCCTGGCAGAACGTCCCCGCACAGAACCTCAACGCTCCCGCTGCCGGGTTGACGCTGGGTGATCTGACGGTGGCGCAACTGCCGGCCGACACCTACACCGCGCGAATGGATTTAGCGTTTACATTGGCCGAAGGATTCACCGAAGCCGGTGAGCCCGCTGGCATTTCGGGGATGGTGGAATTCCGTACCGATGTGTTCGATGCGGCCAGCATCCAAGCACTGATCACTCGGTTTGAGCGGGTGCTGGCAGCGATAATCACTGACCCGCATCGGCGATTGTCGTCGATCGATGTGCTCGACGACGCTGAGCACGCCCGGTTGGAG
>NZ_LZKJ01000061.1 GCF_001672775.1 Mycobacterium kyorinense
TCGGCCCCCTCAAGCCCCAACTGGAAGCGACCACTTCGCTGCCGGTCAGCGCGCCAGAGGAGCCGGCGACGGCGCTGGCTCGCGGCGCGGCGCTGGCGGCGGCACACGCGCCGTTGTTCTCGTCGTCGACCGCGGCGCTCGCGTACGCGCAGGATCCGGGCACCGGTGCGGTCGACCCGTATGCGGTGACACCGGCGTACCGCCCGATGCCTGACGGCGCTGCCGCAGCGGGCGGCGACGCCCTTGCCTACAGCGCCGTCGCCGGCTCCTCTGGCGCGCTGACCGGCAGCGAAGTGGTCGCTTCCAGTTGGGGCTTGAGGGGGCCGACGTCCACGCCCGACCCGATTAGGAAAAGCCCGTCCGGGCGTGACTCGAGGGTCTGCATGTCGCCGACCATCGCGGCCAACTCCGCGGCGGGGTCACCGCTGGTAAACGGCTCGCGGCGGGCCTCGACGACCGATCCGTCCGCGGAATCGACGATGGCCGTCGTCGCCGCGTCGGGTTCGACGAACAGCAGGCCCGTTCGGCCGTAACCATTGGCGCTGCCGACGCTTTGGGCCAGCGCGGCGGCGGCCAGAAATGCGGACACCAGCATGACGTTTTCGATCTTGCGGGCGGCCAGCGCGTCGCGAAGCGCGGCGGCCTCGAGCTGATCGGTCCAGGTCACGCCGGTCGATGCCAGCTGGTAGCCACCTTCGGCCGCGCCTTCTCGGGTGCCCAGGATCGCCGAGACCACCTGCTCCGGCGCGCTGGGCAGTGTCGCGTCGCCGTTGCCGGGCAGGGCGAAGTCATCCTGCTCGACGGTGGCGCCGTCGCCGTTGTCGCCCTCCACCAGCACCATCCGAACCGTCGACGGTGCCATCGACACGCCAAGTACGGTGTCCACTGCTCCTCCAAAGTCTTGCCGCCGTGAGGGTCCGGTTGGAGGAGTACCCGTTTTTTGCGTGCCCGAGGACCGGCGCTTAGCCGATGCCGAGGTTGAGTCCTGGGACCGGCAGCGGGATCTTGATGCCCGGTCCGCCGCCGTGGCCGCGCCCGCCGCCACGACCGTGTCCCCAGCCACCGCCGCCGTGGTCATCGCCTCGCGGTCGAAGGGGTGGTCCTTGCTGCGGCGGCGCCAAGATCTCGCCGAGCTGCGGCAGTACCGGTGGCAGCGGTGGTGGAGCTGGCGGCGCAGGAGCAGGAGCCGGCGCAGGTGCTGGAGCAGGCGCTGGCGCCGGCGCGGGAGCGGGTGCAGGCGCCGGGGCGGGAGCCCTGGCCGGTGCAGGCGGAGGTGGGGCCGCCGTGGGCGGTGGGGGTGCCGGGCTGGGCACGTGTGCCGACGGCGGTGGCGCAGGAGCCTTCTTAGACGGGGCGACGACGTTGTGTCCGATGTCGGGTCGTTCGCTGACCGACGGCCGGATAGTGAACGCCAGCGAAATGACCAGTGCCACAACGCCGCCGACGAAGATCGTCAGCACGCTGATGGCGGTCAAGAATGGCCTGCGACTCGGTGACTCGCCCTGCGCCAGCCGAAAGTCGAGCATGCCGGAATCCAGGTTTTCCTCTTGCTCGGCGAGGTCGCTGTAGGCCTCGGGCCCTTCTGCGGTGTAGGCCTCGGCGTCCTCGTCGGGGACCGCGCTGTACGCGAGCGCCCCTTCCCCCGCATCGGCGGGGACGTCCGCAGCGGCGGCGAGGTAACCGGGTGAGACGGCATAGGGGTCCACGGCGCCGGTGCCGGGGTCTTGGGCGTAGGCCAGCGCTGCGGTCGACGACGCGAACAGCGGTGCGTTGGCGGACGCCAGCGCCGCCCCGCGCGCCAGCGCCAGGTCGGGTTCTTCGGGCGCGCTCACCGGTAGCGACGTCGCGGCCTCAAGCGCCGGTCTGATCAACGGGATGTCCACCCCAGAGCCGACGACGAACAAACCGTCGGGGCGTTCCTCCAGCGCCTGGGCTTCGGAAGCCAATTTGACCAGCTCGGCAACGGCCTCGTCGTCGTCGTCGGGCAGCGGCCGCCGGTGCACGTCGAAGACCGACCCGTCGTCCGAGTCCACCACGGCCAGGGTGGCGGTGTCCGGCTGGACAAATAGCAGTGCAGTGTTCGCGTAGTTGGAGGCGTTGGCGGCCGCCTGCGCCAACGCGGCCGCGGCAAGAAATGCCGAGACCAGCATGACGTTTTCGATCTTGCGGTCGGCCAGCGCGTCGCGCAGCGCCGCAGCCTCGAATTGATCGGTCCAAGTCACGCCGGTCGACGTCAGGTGGTAACCGCTTTCGGCGGCACCTTCCCGGGTGCCCAGGATCGCCGAGATCACCTGATCGGTCGCGGCGGGATTTACTGCATGACCGTTGCCGTTGATCTCGAAGTCGTCCCGGTCGACGGTGGCACCGTCGGCATTTTCGCCTTCGACCAGCACCATCCGGACCGCTGAGGGTGCCATCGACACGCCCAGTACGATGTCCACTACTTCCTCCAAAGTAGTTTGCTAGCTACGCGCGATGGTAGGCAGCGCGTAACCCCTCCCCGCTGATCCTGTTACGTCAAGCCTACCGGCCCGCTCGTATTTCGCCGGGGGGCCGCGGCCGTGCGGTACCTCACTCGGCTGTACGGCTCGGCGTTACGGCTGGCTGGATTTGAGGAAGTTCTGGTAGGAGCGCGACGGTGTTGGGCCGCGCTGACCTTGGTATTTCGACCCGGCCCGCGCGCTGCCGTAGGGATGCTCAGCCGGGCTGGTCAACCGCAGGATGCAGAGCTGGCCGATCTTCATACCCGGCCACAGCGTGATCGGCAGGTTGGCGACATTGGAGAGCTCCAGCGTGATGTGGCCGCTGAAGCCGGGGTCGATGAAGCCGGCGGTCGAGTGGGTTAGCAGGCCCAGCCGTCCCAGCGACGACTTGCCTTCCAAGCGGCCGGCCAGGTCGTCGGGCAGGGTGCACAGCTCCAGCGTCGACCCGAGCACGAACTCCCCGGGGTGGAGCACAAACGGTTCGCCGTCGACCGGTTGCACCAGGCTGGTCAACTCGTCCTGCTGCTTGGCCGGGTCGATGTGGGTGTAGCGCGTGTTGTTGAAGACCCGGAACATGCTGTCGAGTCGAACGTCCACGCTGGACGGCTGCACCAGCGCGTCATCGAACGGGTCGATGCCCAATCGGCCGGCGGCGATTTCGGCTCTGAGGTCACGATCGGAGAGCAGCACGCGATGAGCGTATCGGCTGGGCTGGCAGCCGCGTTGCCGGTGAACGGCGCGGCGCCGGATGCTAGCCTTCGTCAAGCATCCGCGCCGATGTAGTTCAATGGCAGAACATCAGCTTCCCAAGCTGAATACGCGGGTTCGATTCCCGTCATCGGCTCCGATTTGAGCAGAGCGTCAACGCTGTTCGAACCGTTCGACTAGCCGGCGTCGCTGTCGGTGTCACAGGATGTCACAACCCGGTTCAAAGTTCTCACCAGCCGCCTTCAATCGCCGTCTTGCGGCCCAGGGTGATGTCAGATGGACACTTGCGGTCGGATAGTGAGTCAGCGCGGTGTCACATTGTCACAGTGTCACGCCGCTGTCCCGCACCTCCGTCCGCCCAGATCAAATCCGTATGGAACGGCGTGGCTGCATGACCGAGCGTGCGGCCTTAGATGGTGCAGACCATCGGCAGGTACGGGCGGCCGTCCGGGTTGACGTGTTACGTAAGCGACCCCCAGACCTAAGAGGGTGGGACTCAATCCCTGCGCCGAAGCCCGCCCCTACCGCCCTGGTAGTTAGCACAACTAGCCATAATTTTAGAAATATGTTGGCCCAAGGAAAGCATCGGACGCGCGCTCTGCTCGACGCTCGCCGGCAGGGCCGACTACTTCCCGGCGATATTCACTGAATATGCTATATTCACAGTCATTGTGAATATGCCGGAGATTCTGAATATTGAAGGGCCGCTGGAACGAGATGCTCTCAACATCCTCCACCAAATACCTGGCGTCACGACCGAGACGACAGTAGGCGGCCGCCATAGGGCAGACATCGTGGTGCGCGCCGGCGACGTTTCTCACGTCGTAGAGATAAAGACGCAGCGCGAAACGAACGCCGCTACTGCTCGGCAGCTCATCGAGCGCGCCCATCAACTTCCGGATGACACACACCTCCTAGTCGTAGCGCGAACTACGACCGAGGAAGCGCGCCGTCTCCTGGAGAATGCAGGCGTCGCGATGATCGATGCGCACGGCAACATGCGCGTCCAGCTGCCTGGCTTGTTTGTGTGGGCAGAGGGGCGACCAACGCCAGCGACAGGCAAGAAGAACTATGAGCCGCCGGTGAAGCTCACCGGCAAAGCAGGCGTAGCCGCACAAGCGCTGCTGCTTGAGCCGCTCCGCTGGTGGCAAGTCCACGATCTGGCGAATGCTGCCAACGTCTCAGTCGGACAAGCACACCGTGTCTTCGCTCGCCTGGAACGCGACCAACTCGTCGAAGTTCGAGGAGTTGGCCCCAAGCGCAAGCGCCGCGTCTCTAACCCGGCGGCGCTGCTGGATCTCTGGGCCGAGGAGATGCGTGATCGCCGGGTAAATCAAAGCCGGGCGTTCCGCCTCGCACGGGATAGCCGCGCTCATCCGCAGACCCTCAGTGGCCTTCTAACAGAGGCGAAGATCGATCATGCAGTGACCGGACCGGCCGGGGCGGCGCGCGTAGCTCCGTTCATCACCACTATTGCTGTCACTGACATATGGATTACGGAAACCGTGGCACTCGCCGACGCTGCGCAGGCTGTGGGCGCCGAAATCGTTGGGGAAGGCCACAACATTCTGCTCAAGCAAGCGGCAGGGGACACGCCTCTCGTCTTTCACATCACGGTGGAGCAAATATCGACAGTCAATCCATTCAGGTTGTACTTCGACCTGCGCCAAGACCCGCGGCGCGGGCGTGAGCAGGCAGACCGACTTCGCGAGGAGGTCATCGGATTTTGAGTAAGCGCCACTACAGCGACTACGACGAGGTGACGACAGCGCGCTGCGAACGAGCTCTCGTCACGGTGCTCGGCGACATCGGCCCGTGGAGCAACCGCGTGTGCCTAGCTGGCGGCCTCGCGCCGCGTTATATCGTCGGCACCCTTCCTGAGGGTGCGCGACCTCACGTCGGCACGACTGACATCGACCTGGTCATCGGACTGGCCGTCGAGGACGAGAGCCCGGAGGCGTACCGGACGCTGGAGAACAACCTCAAGAAGGCAGAGTTCAAGGCGGAGCATTCATTCCGCTGGAAGCGGACGGTCGAGGGTGTCACAGTCATCCTCGAATTTCTATGCGAGACCGACCAGGTCGATGCAGGCCAGATCTTCAAGCCTAAGCAAGGCACCGGCTCTGGCCTCGGCGCGTTCAATGTGCGCGGTGCGCAACTCGTCACGCAGGACTACTTCGAGTGCGTGATCGAAGCAGACCGGCTCGATGATGGCGGGAGGTCACGGGTCACTGTGCGCGTCGCCAATATCCTTTCGTACACGGTTTTGAAAATACTGGCCTTCCAAGATCGTCACGAGAACAAGGACTCCTACGACCTGGTCTACTGCTTGCTGAATTTCAAGGATGGCCCCGGCGACGCAGGGCGCACCGCGGCGCAAAGTGCAATCCACACCCACGAGCAGGTGAGCGAGGCGCTTCAGCTACTCGCCGAACGGTTTGCGTCGGTCGAGCAGGATGGTCCGCACGCCTACGCCGCTTTCCTCGCGGAGGCAGGCGACGATGAGGAGGCGGCACGGCTACGTCAGGAGGCCGTAGCTGTAGTTCGCACCTTTCTGGCAGCCGTTCTGTGATGTATGCCGCGACAAGTAGACGCCACGCTTTGAACCCCGCGCCTAGTAGCGTCTCATTTCTAAAGATTTGAGACATGTCCAACGAGATCGATTGCCGTTCGGAAGACGGCAGTCGTCTTGTCTCAAAAGTTGACTCAAAAACATCGTTGCAATAGTAGTGTTCTGAGACTTTTGAGACATAATCGAAGTATGACCGCCGCAGTTTCACCTCCTCAGGTGTTCAACTCGGATATGCCCGCGTCTCTACTGGCCACCAGTCACTCGATCAACAGGTCGACGCTCTCACGGCGGCAGGAGTCGATGCTGCACGCCCCTATTCGGACCGGCTTTCCGGCGCCTCGACCCGAGAGGAGCGTCCGGGCTTGGCCGCTCTGCTCGACTACGCACGCGAAGGCGATGCCATCGTTGTTGTCGGCATCGATCGGTTAGGTCGGAACGCAGCGGAGGTAATGACCACCATCCGCGAGCTTGGCGAGCGCGGGATAGTGCTGAGGTCGATCCGCGAGGGTATTGATTCGTCAACTGCCGCAGGGCGCATGGTGGCCGGCGTCCTCGCCAGCTTGGCCGAACTGGAACTGGAGTTAGGGCGCGAACCTCGCTCAGCCGCACACGCGGCACGACGGGCGCGTGGTCAGCACATCGGGCGGCCGAAGGTGCTCGACGAGAAGCAAGCCGCATTGGCTCAGCGCATGCATGCAAGCGGGGAACCTGCGAGCACCATTGCGGACACGCTGGGGGTGAGTCGGGCCACGGTCTATCGAGTGCTAGCTGGAAGGACATAACCGCAGGCAGACTGTCGTGAGCTGCCTACAGCAAGCTGATCTTACGATCGCTAAAGAGGAGCGATGGCAAAGCATCGCCCTGACTTAGTAGCCATGCGCCAAAGTCCGCCAGTCTGGGTTGTCGATCCGTGACGATCTTGATTTGCCGCCGGTCGAGCGCACTTGCGTACTTTAGGGCAACTAAATGTGCTCTGAGGACATCTGGATCGTGCTCCAGGCTGAGTTGGCCCTTTATCCATGCGATATCCCTAGCGCCGCGCTTGCGCCCAATAACGCAGGCCGCAACGGATCGGAGAAAAGAGGGTAGGTTTAAGTCTGTAGCATCGGCCCGCGCCAGATCTGCCCAGTCATCCGGAATGGAGCGTGCCTCAAGCATTGCCGCATACAACCATGTACGCAGGTAATAGGAATATGACCGCTGCTCGTCGTGCATGAAATCCCGCAGCTTTCGCTGAACCGAACCTCGCGTTATGAAAGGCCGAAGATATTGGCCGACTACTGATGCGAATGGTGCGAGGTGCTCCAATTTATCAAAAATAGTTCTAATAACATTAGCGTCTCTAATTCGAGCCAGGCGCCAAATTGAGAAACGGACACGAGTAGCATCGATACCTTTGCCCGCCAGGGCGCCCCGCAGGATTTTCTGCAGTAAAGGTCGCGCATCTGCATTTTCAGCATCGAAGATGTATGCTGCAGCATCCAGCTCGGCCGTATCCGATTCCGATAGGTATTCCTGGGCAGACAGTACTTTTGTCTTGTTAGGCGAGCAGCTCAAGCCGCGCTCTCTGCAGAACCGTTCAAAATCACGAACCGCAGCTATGGCTTGAGCTTTGGTTTCAGCCAGGATGCGGACATCGTCCATGTACCGTCGGTAAGTATAACCTCTCGATTCCATTGATTCATCTACAACAGCCAGATAGAAGTTGCCGAGTAAGCGAGAAGCATTCGGTCCTTGAGGAAGCCCAATTCCGTCCACAGTGCACCACTTTGACAGCATGATACGAAGTGTCCGTAGTGGGTCTCCCGAGATCCCGAGTGCTGACAGCTCCTCAAATAAAATATTGTGGTGAATGTGTTCAAAGTATCCGGTTATATCGGTCTGTGCTACCCAAACCAACCGCCCTCCGTCGATATCGGACCTTACGGCTCTAGAAAACTCTTTCCAAGCATTCGAAGGACGTTTGAAGAAATAGCGGTGATCGTTTGATAACCTTGATGAGTACACACTTCGCGAAATGGCGCTATCAATCGATTCTGCAAGGCTGCCAACTACGGCTTGATAGGCCAATCGATCAGCCATATCGAGCATGACGCCTGGCCGATTGGAGGCGACGGTCTTCGGCACGTCGAGTTTGAGAGCTGGCATAAATCGTCCGCTTGCGAGACGCTCCGCAGCCTCAAGGATTACTGCCTGTGGTTGATCGATAAAGTCGTGAAAGCGCACCACTTCCGGCACCCATAACTCAGATACATCCACCCTTTTAACGTATTGCCAAGCCTGCTCTACGTCGTACGGAGAGCTCGCGGACTTTGGCCGCCGGGCTTGACCAGGCCGCGCAAGCTTCACCGACTGCTTGTCGATCAGCCACTGCTTACCGATTTTGACTGCGTCGATCTGGCCAGTTACGCACCACCGACGGACCGTCGCAACGGAAGCACCCGACAACTCAGCCGCTTCCTCCACCGTCACCTTCTCTGGTGATCGCACGCGCTCATGCTAGTTGAGCGGTTACGCTCATCGCAAGCGTGTGGCTTGAGGTCGGCCGGCCCAATCGTCGGCGACAATCTCTCAAGGCGGAACCGACGTACCCCGCAGTTCGGCGTCCCGGTCTCTTACGGTGGCTCGACACGTATAGCGTCCTCAGCAGCTTCGATAAGCGGCGCGAACGACCAACTGTCCCGACGCTCTGACATGCGAATTCTCAGTTGCCCAGCGCAGTCCACCACCCCAAACGTCCAGTACGTAAAGCTCGCATCGAGGAGGTCGGCGCGACTGGGGAGGGGAACCCCTTTGGCGGCTACGAATCGTGAGACTGCAAAGCGCCCCCGGCGGGCGCACTGTTCGCCGAGGGCGCTTCTAGCTGCTGCTAGCCGGCCCTGAGAACGACTCGCTCGCCGTTGCTGATCGCGGTTGCGATCCTCGTCAGTTCGCCATCGGGCATCGACCCGCCCCAACTGGCGATCTCACGCTCCAATTCGAATGTGATTTCGGCGACCGACCGCCCTCTGAGGCGCTCGAACAACGCATCCATCGTCGGCTGGTGATCTTCAGCGAACTTCTGCATCATCGGTTGAAGCTCACGCTTAAGCTCGTCTTCCCAGCCGGGGTTCCATTCGATTCTTGTCGCCACGTCACACCCGCTGCGAAATCGTCGTATTGGGATGACGCGCGGCCGTGGAGTTTTTAACGAACCGTCTCGTCGCAGCGGAGCGATTGACCGTCGTCTTATTCGACGTGCCCTTTCCCACTTTCTCGGTCGTGGTCGTCTTAGGATTGCGACTAGCTGTCGCCTTGCTCACGAAGCGCCCCGAGCTCGCGCTTCTATTAACTCTCCGCGCCATTACGGCACACCTCCTCGGGCCGACGTGGCCCATTCAGCGAGCACTACGCAGGAGATGCGCTACAGTCAGTGGCCTAGCTTCCCAACTAGACACCAGCCCTGGAGCGGCCCCCACACCCTGGAGATTGCCCCGGGGCTTCGGTGCTCTATAGGACAGTTTAGGACCCGATGGCGTAACTTGAAAGCTATTGAATTACACGCCTGTTAGTAACTTCTGGCAAACCTGTGAGCAACTAGCTGAGGTGCTGTGGATAACATGTAAGCCAGCCTAGTGCCAATCAATATAAAGATCGTGCTCTGACCTGCCTAAGGTGCAGCTAAGACAATTTCCTAGCTCCATTTAGCTGGCTTAGCCAGGCGAGTGGAGCGGGGACCGTCTCCGCACCGCATGGGCCACTGACCCTCCCGCGATGGCTATGGGCGACTTCG
The DNA here is from genome assembly GCF_001672775.1 of Mycobacterium kyorinense. Taxonomy (GTDB): domain Bacteria; phylum Actinomycetota; class Actinomycetes; order Mycobacteriales; family Mycobacteriaceae; genus Mycobacterium; species Mycobacterium kyorinense_A. The sequence continues at coordinate 9,536 of NZ_LZKJ01000061.1, forward strand.
ACGAGCGATCCTGATGTCACGAAAATGTCACAAGTCCAGGCGATATTGCCGGACGACGCTGAACTTCCTCGGACGCGTTTCTACTGGGAGCGATCATTAGCGAACACACTGATACCGAGGTGGATCTGCTGAATCGACTTCCCAAGCTGAATACGCGGGTTCGATTCCCGTCATCGGCTCCAGATTGATCAGGGCGTCATCGCGCGTCACCGCGCGAGTTCCGCCTCTGCCATCCGCTGTGCATTGGGCGGCGACACGCCGACAACGCCATCCCTGACTACACGCTCGAATCCGTGAGCGCAGACTCGGCCGGCGCGACCTGTCGGGGTCGGCTCGCCGTAGCCAAAACGTGACGAAGACTTGACCGAATTGCGAACGCGCCCTTGCCGTTCCACTCTTCAGGCACCTCTACCATCCCTATTACAACCCTGTCAATTAAAAGGAAACAGACTCATGCGGGCGATTGTTCGTTGCGCTCTTGTTGTGCTCGTGATCGCCGCGGGCATGGTCGTGGGGCCGGCGGGTGAAAGCCCGGCGGCGTACCAGTCGCACGGTTTCACCATCGCATCGGTTTTGCCGGCTCAGGGCGCGGTGGTGGGTGTGGCACACCCCGTGGTGGTGACGTTCGGCGCGCCCGTCGTCAACCGGCGCGCGGCCGAACGTGTCATCGGAGTCAGCTCGGTGCCCGCGATGACCGGCAAGTTCGAATGGCTCGACAGCGAGGTTGTGCAGTGGACCCCCGACCGATTCTGGCCGGCGCACAGTGCAATCGCACTCTCGGTGGGCGGCGTCTCCAGCCAGTTCAAGACGGGTCCCGCCGTCGTCGGTATTGCCGATATTTCGGCGCACACGTTCACCGTGAGCATCGACGGGGTCGAGGCAGGACCGCCGCCTCCACTACCCACGCCGCACCACCGCCCTCACTTTGGAGAAACAGGGGTACTGCCGGCCTCCATGGGTCGGCCGCACTTCCCCACGCCTGTCGGCACCTACACGGTCCTGTCCAAAGAACGCTCGGTAACCATGGATTCGAGCAGCGTCGGCATCCCCGTCAACGACCCCGAGGGTTATCACCTTTCGGTCGATTACGCCGTCCGTATCACCAACCGCGGCATCTTCGTGCATTCAGCTCCGTGGGCCGTCAATTCACTTGGGCTTGAAAATGTCAGCCACGGCTGTATCAGTCTGAGTCCCGACGACGCAGAGTGGTACTTCAACACGGTCCACATCGGCGACCCGGTGATTGTGCAGGAATCAGGAATCGAGCGACCACACCGGCTCAACTGACACCAGGCTTCGCACTCACCTGATGTGCGGGTAGCAGCGCGCCAAACTGCTTGTAACTACCGGCTTTTGGACAGCACGCGGCCAAAGCTGTTGAAGCGGTGCCCGTCTAGGTGACGCCCCAGGCAAGCGGCCGTCGTGGCCGCAAGTCGTCACCGCAAACAGGACGGACCCGCTGGTCGGAAACCAGCGGGTCCGTGCGGCCGGGAGAGGATCAGTGTCAGCTCGCGCCCCCAGCCGCAGGACCGGCCGGAACCGGCTCACCGGGCACTGGGCCGCCAGCCGGCGCCGGACCAGTCGGCTCGCCCTTACCCGCGTAGGCACCCGACATGTCGACGATTGGAGCACCAGCCGGGGCGCCCCCGAGCGCGATCAGCGGTGCACCGGCCGGCACCACCGGCGCTACTGGCAGCGGAGCCCCGATCGGTAGCGGCGCGCCAATCGGGACCGGCGCACCGACCGGCAGCGGCCCAGGAACGGCCATCGGAACACCAGCCATATCTGTGACTGGCGCGGCGGCCGGACCGCATGAGTCCGCAGCACCGGCGGCGCCCGCTCCTCCTCCCGCGGCGGCTCCCGCTCCGCCCACGGCGGCCGGCACTTCGCCGGCCGAGCCCTGCACGCACGCGGCGCCGCCCATGGTGAACGGGGCGGCAATTGCGTGCGGGCTCAACGCTATAGCGGCTCCGCACAACCCAGCGCTGGCAACTACTTTGATCTCGAGCCGATCAAAGATCGTCATCACCCTCAACTCCTCTATTTGCGCTCAGATATTCCGAAATTTTGATGGTGCAGCAGAACCACATAGCCGTACCGAGGTCGTACCTCGACGACCGACTTCATTGTTTGCAACAGGTGTGGAATACGGGCCGTGCCGCGCCGCGCCGTGTCCAAATGGTGACGTTCGCTCCGTGGAGAAGCGCGCAGGGTTAGGGCAGCGCAGCGCCGATCTTGGGCGCCGGCACGCTTTTGCGGTCCACCACCGCGCGCGCCGGAGAACAGACGGCGTAACCGGTCAGCGCATGTAGATTTCGCCGCCGGTGGGGTAACCGCCTCCGGTGGTGGTGATGTGGACGTGGTCGTAGTGGCCGTATCCGGACGATTGTGGCCCGTTGGGCGTGTAGTAGGTGCCGCGCCAGATGGCGTCTTGCAATCCGAACCGTTCCCCGTTTTTCAGCGCGAACGCGACGACCTCGTTACCGAGCGCGATGCCTTCGGCGCTCCCAGGGTTGGGGATCATCACGTCGAGCGCCAAACCGTTGGGATGCCACCGCAACGAATCGGGCCGGACGCCGCCGATGCTTTGAATCTCGGGGAACAGCGCGCTGATACTGCGCGCGACCAGGATCGTCTTGACCTGTAATCCCTGCTCTGGAGCCACCCCGACGGGCAACAGTTCCGGGGCACGCAGATCAATGACCCGCCATCTCGATGCGGCCATCGTGTCGTCGGGAACCGAACCTTCACCCGCCGGCGCCGACGCAACTGCGATCGGTGTTCCGCCCACGATCTCCAGGCAACACCCCGCACCATCGTCGGCTACCGAAGCGGCGTCGCCGACGGGTCCGAATGACCGGGCGCTTCCGCCGAGGGCAAAGAAGACGGCGCCCGCGCCGATAGCGGTAGCCATGATTGCCGGTGACTTGCGTCGCTTCGTGGCTAATCGATGCCGACCCACGGCAAGCCACTTTACGAGCAAAACCGGTAATAGTCACAATTTTGTAACGGCCGGAAAGCGCCCGCGGCGACGCACCGCGTGCAGATCAGGGCGACGAACTGCGGTTTTACAGGCGGCTGGCGGCGAAATCCGCGCCCTGGTCCACCATGCCGTTCACCGGGTAAAGAAGGTGCGCGGCGCCGGGCTGACCGGGTGGCGCGCCATTGCAGACCGTGTCATCCGGGGCGCACAACTCCAGGGTCTTGGCTTGATACAGCGGACCAATCGTGATGGGCGGCGCTCCGGCCCCGCGCAAAAACTCGTTCGACGGCGTTCCGAACAGAACCACAGCGGCGACGTGGTTAGCCACTTCGGCAGGCAGCGGCTGGGGCACATACGACACGTACTCCGCGGGCACTTCCTTCGGAACGCTGGGCGAAGTGACGAAACCGGTCACGGCGGCGCCTTGGGAGTATCCGCCGAGCACCATTCGGGTGTTAGGGCAGTTCGCGGCCGTGGACTCGATGTGGTTACCTTCGTCTCTGATTCCGTCGACGAAGGTTCTGGCGAATTCGATCCCGCCGCCGAAGTCGCCGCTGGCCTGGTAGTTGACCGGATACACCCCGACCGATCTGCCGCCGACTTTCGACGTCAGCGAGTCGACGAAGGCCTGCCCCACGCCGCCCACGCCGGGGGGCTCACCGGTACCCCGGGCGAACAGCACCTCGACGTCAGGACATGGCTGTGCCGCCGCGACGGGCGTGGGTACGCCCAGAAGCGCCGCCGCGATCACCACTGCCGCAGCTGGAACGACGCGGCTGAACCGGCGCGCCCGGATGGCACGGATCCACTCGATGCCGTTCATTTTTACCCCCCGCCGTGTCGCGTCAGCGACCCCCGACCCGATCTGAACTTACGCTGCGCTCGGGTATCTTCCCGGTTTTCGGCGAGATAAAACCAACTCCAAGCTCAGAAGACGCGGACCCAGTCGATGAGCATGTCCGCCGGGTACGAACCCGAGGCGGGATCGCCGCCACCGGATCCGCCGACCGCAAGGTTCAACACCGGGAACATCGTGTAGTCGGGGTCGTTGAACGGCCATTTGCGGATCGGATCGTTGAGGTCTTCGATGCCGATCGCCGGAACGCTGAAGTACGGCTCGGCGCCGTCGACGTAGTCCTCCCAGAAGTAAAAACCGGTCGCATTCCATGTGACGCGCCAGGTGTGCCAGCCGCCGTCCACCCCGATCGGATGGGTCTCAAACGCGGTGCCGTACGGGTCGGCGTGCACGGTGGTTCCCGACGGCCACTCCCCGTTGCCGTACCACTCGAGCAGATCGACTTCACCTTCACGGCCGGGAAAGTCGTTGGACAGCCACCAGGCCGGCCAGCAACCGCCGGTGAGGCAGTTGAGCTTGATCCGCGCTTCCCACGTGGTTCCGATGCCCCCGCGCCAGTTGCCGTGCACCAGGCCGCCGAAGTAGGCGTCGCCGTCATGGGTGGCGCGCAGCACGAGGTTGGAATTGCCGTCGAGGAATACGTTTTGACGGCTGTCGCGGTATTGCCCGAAGAACTCCGGCCGATCCCAACCGACGGGGTTCTTGATCGGGGTGCGGTGGTTGGACACCGTCCATTTGGACGGATCGGGCGCCGAGCCGGCCGGGCCGTCGAACTCGTCGTGGAAAAGGAAGCCCCCCGTCGTCGCACCGGGCGGCGCCGAGGGCGGTGGCGCCGGTCGGGACGGGTTAGCACCGGCGGTGGGCAGCGGGGTCGCTGCTGCCACGGCGCCGATTCCCAGCATCAACATCACGTTGCGACGATTCATCTCAGGCACAGACGAATGAAACCATGTGCCGGTGGGGGCGCGCATCACAATCCGGTCACGCGCCGCCTCAGAGTCGTGGGTTAAGGTCTCTCGTCGGAATCGTCGAGGACGCTGACCGCGATGCCGTAGGGCAAAAATCGAACCTTGCGCGTCGGGTCGGTGTTGTTCTTGTTGGCGCGCAGCGCATCCAACTCGGTGGCATACACCTCTTCGACGCGGGCGCCGCCCTGGGCGTCGACGGTGTAGATCGCCCAGACCCCGTCACCGGCTTCGCCGGTGGTTTCCGGCTGGGTGCGCGAGCGCCGGGCCAGGTCTTCGAAAAGCGCGGACCAGCCGGCGCGTTCGCCGGGAACCGTGACGAACCGGCTGAAGCGTTCGAACGCGTCGCGCAATCCCTCACCCGCCTCGCGGATTACCCGATCCAAGTCGTCGGGATCGAACCCGAACGGACCGTTCTCTCCCATGACAGCTCTCCCGTTATGGCGCCGGCGGTGGCGGCGGCGGCGGATTGATCGGTATCGGCACCGTCACGAATGGCAGGTGCAGGTACATCGTCATCGGCGGCAGCTGAGGAGCCGGCGGCGGCGGCGGAGCGGCCGGTGGCGGCGCGGGGCGCGGCGTTGGCGTCGGCGAACGCACCGCTGTTCGCGTCGTCGACCGCGGCGCTGGCCTACGCGCAAGATCCCGGAACCGGTGAGGTGAACCGCGACGTCATCGCACCGGCCTACCTGGACGTTTCGGCCAATGCCAGCGTGGGCCCCGACGCCCTCGCATACAGCGCCGTCGCCGATGAGGACGACGACAGCAGCCCGCGGCGTCGGCCGTTCCTGCTGGTCGGTAGCGGAGCGGCGGCCATAGTGGCCATCGGTGTTGTGGCGGTGGTGGTTTCGCTGGCCAGCGATGTGCGGCCGTCAGTCGGTCAACGGCCAAACCCCGACGGCAAAGGCGTCGTCCCGACCGCGCCGGCGACTGGCGGACCGGCGGGTTGACGACTTGCTGCGGCTGCTGGCGCACCACGGGCGCCGGTTCGGGGATGGTCTCCGGCGGCGGCGGCGGAGCGGCCGGTGGCGGGGGTGCGGTA
>NZ_LZKJ01000062.1 GCF_001672775.1 Mycobacterium kyorinense
GCCCTGCTGCCACCCGTTGACGGCCACTGGGTCCAGCCGGGTCCCATCGCCGGTGCGTGCCTGCCAACCGCGATTGATGCTTTCCGGCACGACCAGCACCCGCGAGACCGCCGCCTCGGGTGCCCGCACTTCACGATGCGCCGCACCCCACGCCCCAGTTGTAGCCGAAATCGTTGTGCCGCTGGGCAATTGGTCAGCGAGAGGGCCCGACAGCCGAACGCCGTCGACGCTGAACTGCTCACCGGGACTGATCAACAGCTCCTGCTGACCGGCCGGTAAAGCGATCGGCTCACGCTCGCACGGTTGGGCGGCCACCGGTTCGCCGTCGAGCAGCGCACCCACCGTGGTGGTGATCGTGGTGTGCACAAAGCGGCCGGCGATCGCGATGATCGGGCCGCGGCCGCAGTCGACGGTGACTTCACGCGAGCGGTTGCGGGCGGCATCAGCGGCCGCCACCGGATTGCCGTGGTCGTCGATCACCGTAATCTCGGCCAGCCCCGGCGGTTTCAGCTGATCAAACCCAAGCGCGGTGCGGTCGATGACGTCCTGCCAGTCGAGCAGGCTGATGACGACGCTGTCGGTGACCCGCGGTTTCAGCTTCACGAGCTGAGCTGCGCCGTCGGTATCGGCGCTGAGTTCCCGGATCTGCGGGCCGTCGCCGAGATCCACGGCGACCAGGGCCGGATGCGTCGGCACCGCCGATCTGCTGGCGGTGAGCCGAAGCCCGGCCACCTCCGCCGGCCGGGGCAGCGACACTGTCAGCGTCGGCGGCGTCTTGTGCTGCACAACCCGTTGCGGTGCCGTCCACGCGGTGGTCGGATCACCATCGGTCGCCGCATATGCGGAGCCCGAGACGTCGAGGAGATCGGAGTCGCCGCGGGCACGGGTGGTATTCGGTTCGGCGATCAGGTCGGCCAGTTTGGGGCCCTGCCTGGCCCGCACCCACACCGTCGGGGTGACCGACACCTGCTGCGGCACGCTCAACGTGCGACTGAGGGTGGTCGGCGCTTCCGGGGCCAACGCCATCGAGGCCGCGCAGCGGATGTCGTGCGGGCCTTCGGCGCAGCCCGGCCGGCCCGGCAGCTCCGAGCCCAGATCCCAGCGGGCCACCGCCGAACCCGGCGGCGGCCCGGGCACTCGCACCGTGTGCCGGAGGTCGATCGGATGGGCGAAGCCGTTGGCGTCGTACTGGGTGACGGACAGATCGGTGATGCCGAACTGCACACCCCCGGACCCGTCGTCGGTACCGATCGCGGTGACGCGCACCCACGGGGTTTCGCCGTAGGGCAGCGCCGCGGTGAGCGGCTTGCCGGCCTCGTCGAACCGCAGCGTGGTGGTGCCGTTGACGGTTTCGATCTGGATCCGGCGGACCTGGGCGCCGACGGCAGTCGGGCTGGGCGTCACGGTGATCACCCCGTTGGTCACCGGATGGTCAAAGTCCACCTGCAGCCATTGGCCCACGGCCGACTGCAGGCCGTTGGACACCCATGCCGTCCCCGGGTCGCCGTCGACGGCGGCGGCCGGCGAGGTCGCCGGCGCGACGTCGGGCAAGGCGGTGGCATCCGACGAGGAGCTCGACGCGGTGAGCCGTCCACCCGTCCAGCCGCCGTAGACGGTCTGCGCGCCCGGTGTCGGGTAGTCGGGCACCCGGTTGTGGGTGTGCCGGGCGTCGCCGGGGGCCCGGATCGCCGACGAGTGATCATCGACGCGGCCGTAGTCGGTTTCCCTGGCAACCGGAGTGTCGGTGATGGTGACGACGGGCGCCGGCAAGCCGGCGCGCTGGGCGTCGGCGGTCATCAGCACCGGTCCCAGTGCCGGCTGCCCCAGCAGGCGGCGGCGTTCGTCGAGGCGCAACAGCACCTCGGGGCCGCCGTCGACCCGGGTCAACTGGTCGGTGTCGGCGAAGTAGGGGGCAGCCGGGGCGGCGCCCCCGGACGCGACCCGGTAGATCTCCACGGCCGGATACCGCGGCCGTAGTCCGCTGTCGCTGATGAATCCCGACACCGGCCCGGGGCCGACCGGCGCGCCGAACTGGGCCACCTTCTGCAGCCGCGGCGACCCCGCGATCGCCCGGTGCACCAGGATCGGGCGGGCCGAGCGCGACGTGTCCGGGTCCAGGTCGTTGCGCAGCACCACGTAGGAAATACCTTGGCGGGCCAGGGTATCGGCGAGGCCGGCCGAGGGGCGGCCGGATGCGATCAGCCGCTGGACCGAGTCGAGCGCGCGAATGGTTTGCGGCGGGGTCAGCGGAATCGAGTCGCGCACCCCCCACGGGCTATCGCCGAGCACCTGCAGCGGCTCGTCGTGGCTGGTGCCCCACACCTGGGTGGCGAACGGGGCACCTGGGACCACCAACACCCGGCCCGGCGTCGGCGTACCGGTGTTGTGCTCGGTCAGCCAGTCGGCGGCGTCGTGCCAATACTGAGGTATCGCGCGGAATGCGCCGGGTGGGGTCATCCGACCGGTCCAGGCCAGCGAGGTGGCGACCAGCAGCGCGGTCAACACCACGATCCCGGCCGCCACACGTTTGTTGCGTTCGGGATGGGCTACCGCCTGAACCCACACCGGCGCCGGCGTGCTGCCCGGAAGCGGCACCTTGCCCAGCAGCTGTGCCAAACCCAGCACCAGCGGGATCCGGATCAGCGACTCCAGCTTGTGCACGTTGCGCAGCGGCGCGCCGCCGGCGTCGAGGAAGGCCTGCACCTGATGCGCCACCGGCGAGCCGAGCCCGCCGGAGTAGCCGACCGCGATCAGCGTCACCCCGGCCAGCAGCATCGTCACCAGCCGCCCGCGTGCCGGCATGCCGCGGATGGCCAAGCCGGCCAGACCCGCCGCGGCGACCAGGCAGGTGGCCAGGATCATCACCGACCCGGTGACCAGCGGAGCCCCCGCGGTGGCGTCGGGCGCCACGAACGGTGTCCAGCTGTCGGTGCCGCGCAGCACCTCTACCAGCGACGACCATCGCGTGGTGACACCGGAGGATTCGATGAAATCCAAGAACGGCGGGCTGATCCGGGCCATCAGGGCCAATGCCACCAACCACCACGACATCGCCAGGATCAGTGCCAGCAACCACCACGCGGTGTAGCGCCACCACAACCGGTTGGGTCGATGACACGCCCACCAGATCACCGCCGGCAGGCAACCCGCCAGCGTCGCGATGGCGTTGACCGCCCCCATCAACGCGACCGCCAGCCCGGCCTGCCCGGCCAGCCTGCGCACGGACCGGCCGGCGTCGCCGCGCAGCGCCAGGATGGTGGGCAGCAGCACCCACGGCGCCAACATGATCGGCAGCGTTTCCGAGGAGATCGACCCGAGCGTGGTCAGCACCCGCGGCGACAGCGCGAACGCCGCCGCGGCGATCACCCGCGATGAGGGACTTCCGATGCCCAGCGCCTCGGCCACCCGCAGCAGGCCCCAGAAGCCGACGGTGAGCAGTAGAGCCCACCACAGCCGCTGAGTCACCCACCCGGGCAGCGCCAGCAGGTGGCCGGTCAGGAAGAACGTGCCGTGCGGAAACAGGTAGCCGTAGGCCTGGTTCTGCGCCTGTCCGAACGGCAGCTCGCTGTTCCACAGATTGGTTGCCCGCGCCAGGAAGCGCAGCGGGTTGGCGGTGAGGTCCAGCTTGGTGTCGGGGGAGATCTGCCCGGGCGACTGGGCGAAGGTCAATGCCAGCGCCAGGGCAGCGACCAACCACAACCACCGCCGCGACAGGCCCACCACCGTCGAAGACGCCGCCTTCTGTGAGGCGGCCGGAGTCGACGTAGTCAGGTCAGGTGCGGTTGCCGTACTCAACCCGGTTGAGTACCGAAGACTGCGGGTCACCGCCGGGCAGCGGCGGCTTGGTGTCCTGCTGCACCATCAGGGTGATCCCGAAGATGGCGGCGGCACCCAGCAGCAGACCGACCACGATGCTGGCTGCGGCGGGCGCAACGAACCGGTTCATCGGGGGCTCCTTGAGAGTGCGGACTGGTGATCGCCGGACCTAGTCGCCCAACCTAGCACTACGGCCGGGCGGGGCGGCGCCGTCGTTGATGCGTGCCGTGACAGCATGGGCCGATGGCCCTCTTACGCGTGCTGGCCGTGCTTGCTGCGGTGTCAGCGCTGATCGCCTCATGCAGCAGCCCTGCCAAGCCACCGGAACCTCCGAGCGCATCCTCGCCCGCCCCCGGCAAGCCGGCCTGCGGCGATGGGCCGGCCATGCTGGCGGCGATGTCGGGCCGCGACAAGCTGGCTCAGTTGCTGATGGTGGGCGTGCGCAACGCTGATGACGCACGAGCGGTGGTCGCCGACCACCACGTCGGCGGCATCTTCGTCGGCAGCTGGACGGACCTGTCGATGTTGACCGATGGGTCCCTGCGCGGCATCGCCGACGGCGCCGGCCCACTGCCGCTGGCAGTCAGCGTCGATGAGGAGGGCGGTCGGGTCTCCCGGCTTTCGTCGCTGATCGGAGCGGCGCCGTCGGCGCGGACGCTGGCGCAGACCCTCAGCGTCGACGAGGTCTATGCGACCGCGCTGGACCGTGGCCACAAGATGCGTGGGCTGGGCATCACCGTGGACTTCGCGCCGGTCGTCGATGTCACCGACGCCGCCGACGACACGGTCATCGGCGACCGCTCGTTCGGCGCGGATCCCGGGGTGGTCACCGAATACGCCGGCGCTTATGCCCGCGGCCTGCGCGATGCCGGGCTGCTGCCGGTGCTCAAGCATTTCCCCGGCCACGGGCACGGCTCGGGCGATTCGCATACCGGCGGTGTCGCCACCCCACCGCTGGACCAGTTGCAGCACGACGACTTGGTGCCCTACCGGACGCTGGTGAGCGCGACGCCGGTCGGGGTGATGATCGGTCATTTGCAGGTTCCCGGTCTGACGAACGACCAGCCGGCCAGCCTGAGTCCGGCCGCCGTGCACTTGCTGCGCACCGGCGACGGCTATGGCGGCCCACCGTTCGACGGTCCGGTGTTCAGCGACGACCTGTCCAGCATGGCCGCGATCAACGAGCGCTACGGGGTGCCCGAGGCGGTGCTGCGGGCGGTGCAGGCAGGCAGCGACGTCGCGCTGTGGGTCACCACCGACGAGGTGCCCGCGGTGCTCGACCGGCTGGAGAAGGCGCTGGCCGCAGGGGAGTTGGCGCAGCCGGCGGTGGATGCCTCGGTACTGCGGATGGCAGCGGTGAAGGGCCGGCCAGCCGGGTGCGGCCGATAGCGGGTGTGCGCTAAACGCACATTGCCTACTCTGGAGTCCGATATCCGGCTGCAGACGAAGGGCAGACGATGGCAGGTGGTACCAAGCGCCTACCTCGTGCCGTCCGCGAGCAGCAGATGCTCGACGCCGCCGTCGAGATGTTCTCGATCAACGGCTACCACGAAACCTCGATGGATGCGATCGCAGCCAAAGCAGAGATCTCCAAACCGATGCTGTACCTGTACTACGGCTCCAAGGAAGAACTCTTCGGCGCGTGTCTGAACCGCGAGCTGTCCCGCTTCATCGATGGCGTCCGCGAAGACATCGAGCTTCAGCAGGGTCCGAAAGACTTGCTGCGCAACACCATCGTGTCTTTCATGCGCTACATCGACACGAACCGGGCGTCGTGGATCGTGATGTATACGCAGGCCACCAGCTCGCAGGCATTCGCTCACACGCTGCGTGAGGGCCGCGAGCGAATTATCGAGCTGGTGGCGCGCCTGCTTCGGTCCGGCACCCGAAACCCCGAGCCGGACACCAACTTCGACATGATGGCCGTGGCCCTGGTGGGAGCGGGCGAGGCGGTGGCCACGCGACTCAGCACCGGCGACACCGACGTCGACGAAGCCGCCGAGCTGATGATCAACCTGTTCTGGCGCGGCCTGAAAGGGGCGCCCAGCGACGCGGCACCCACCCTCACGACCGTTGAGCGTGAAACCTTGGCTTCGAGTGTGAACACAGGGCGGGATTCCGGCGATTTTCCCGCCCGGGATTCACACTGAAATCAAGGATTCGCCGTCAAAGCTGCGGTGCTACGCCGCCCGCAGCGTGCCGGTGAGATACGGGTAGCCCTTGGCGATGTTGCGCAGGCTCAGATCCCAGCCGTCGTTGACCTGGTCGACGTAGAGCCCGGCCTTGGCGGGCAGCACCAGTGGCTTACCGAATCGCACCGAATACTTCACCGCGTCGGGCAGACGGCCCTCGAGGTTGACCAATACCGCTGCCGCGCTGAACATTCCGTGGGCAATGACGGTCGGGAATCCGAACAATTTGGCGCCGACGGGATTGGTGTGGATCGGGTTGTGGTCGCCACCGATGGCCGCGTAGCGGCGAATCTGCCCGGCACTGACCGACAAGACGGCATTCGGCGGAGGCAGCTTGGGCTGCTTCTGCGGCGGCGGCTTGGGCTCGTCGGACAGGCTGGTGCGCTGCTGATGCAGAAAGGTCGTCACCTGGTGCCACGCGGTGTCGTTGCCGACGCTGACATCGGTCACCAGGTCTACCAGCAGGCCCTTGCGGTGTTCGCGGATGTTCTCTGCGTGCACCGCGATGCCCACCGTATCGGTCACTTTGATCGGCCGGTACTGCGTGATGTGGTTCTCGATGTGAACTGAACCCATTGCGGGAAAAGGAAAGTCGAAACTCGTCACCAACGACATCATGGTCGGGAAGGTCAACGCGAACGGGTAGGTCAGCGGCAGGTTGTCGCCGTAGCGCAGGCCGGTGACTCCAGCGTAAGCAGCGACATTCGCGCGGTCGATGGGAACGTCCTGCACCGTCACGCTTCGGTTGGACAGATGATCGCTGCGCGGGATGAACGGCAATGCCCCGGCCGCGGCGCGGACCATGTTCTTGAGGCCACTTGGCTGAGTCACGCGCTACGCCCCCAACATTGCTTGGCCGCAGACGCGAATCACGTTGCCGGTCACGGCGTTCGACGCTGGGCTGGCGAAGTAGGCGATGGTCTCGGCCACATCGACCGGCTGGCCGCCCTGATACAGCGAGTTCAGCCGTCGACCCACTTCGCGAGTGGCCAGCGGAATCGCGGCCGTCATCTGGGTTTCGATGAATCCCGGCGCGACCGCGTTGATCGTGATGCCCTTGTCGGCCAGTTCCGGCGCCAGCGCCTGAGTCAGCCCGATCATGCCGGCCTTGGTGGCCGCGTAGTTGGTCTGCCCGCGGTTGCCGGCGATACCGGCCATCGACGACAGGCCGATCACCCGGCCGCCTTCGCCGATGCTGCCGTTACCGACCAATCCTTCGGTAAGCCGTTTCGGCGCAAGCAGATTGACGGCCAGGACCGCGTTCCAGCGGTCGTCGTCCATGTTGGCCAGCAGCTTGTCGCGGGTGATGCCGGCGTTGTTGACCAGCACGTCGGCCCGGCCGTCGTAGTGCTCACGCAGATGCTCGGTGATCTTGTCGACGGCATCGTCGGCGGTGACGTCGAGGGTCAGCGCGGTGCCGCCGACCTGGCTCGCGGTCTTCTCAAGCGCCTCGCGGGCGCCTTCGACGTCGATTGCCACCACCCGGGCGCCGTCCCGGGCGAACACCTCGGCGATCGTCGCGCCGATACCCCGTGCGGCGCCGGTCACGATGGCGACCTTGCCGTCCAACGGCCGGTCCCAGTCGGCCGGCGGGGTGGAATCCTCGGCGCCGACATAGAACACCTGACCGTCGACGTAGGCGGACTTCGCCGACAAGATGAAGCGCATCGTCGACTCCAGTCCGGTCGCCGCGGGCTTGGCGTCGGGAGCCAGGTAGACCAGCGCGACGGTCGCTCCCCGGCGCAGCTCCTTGCCCAGTGAGCGGGTGAAGCCCTCCAGCGCGCGCTGCGCAATCCGTTCGTCGGTGCTGCCCGCCGCCTCGGGGGTGGTGCCCAGCACGACGATGCGGCCGGACGGGCCGACGTTGCGCAGCAGTGGCGTGAAGAATTCGTGCAGCGCCGTCAGGCCGGCCGGGCTGGTGATTGCGGTCGCGTCGAAGACCAATCCACCGAACGAATCGACCCATCGACCGCCGAGGTTGGCCCCCACCACGTCGTAGTCCTTGTCCAGTGCTGCACGCAGCGGTTCGACGACCCGGCCCTCACCGCCGATCAAGAGCGACCCGGCCAGCGGCGGATCGCTGGCGCGGTAACGGCGCAGCGGCTCGGGCTGCGGGAGCCCGAGTTGTTTGGCCAGAAACGACCCGGGGCCGGAGTTGACGACCTGAGAGAATAGATCCGTGGGGGCCACTGAAGCTGCCTTCCATATCGAGCGTGCCATCTATCGACAACCGTAACGAGACCGAACTTACTCCAGAGTAAGAACCGTGGGTACTATGACCCTAACCGCGGATAACCCCTACTGACGGAGACAAACGTGGCCCCTGCCAATTCCTCTGCAAGTTCCAAGTCCAACGACCAGGCCTCCAAGGAGAGTCTGCGATCCAGGCGACGCGTGGCGGTGCTGGGCGGTAACCGTATTCCGTTCGGCCGTTCTGACCGCGCATATGCCGAGGCCTCCAACCAGGACATGTTCACCGCAGCCCTGGGCGGCCTGGTCGACCGGTTCGGCCTGTCCGGTGAGCGGCTGGGCGCGGTGATCGGCGGGGCCGTGCTCAAGCACAGCCGCGACTTCAACCTGATGCGCGAGTGTGTGCTGGGGTCGGCGCTGTCGTCCTACACGCCGGCCTTCGACATGCAGCAAGCCTGTGGCACCGGGCTGCAGGCGGCGATCGCGGCGGCCGACGGCATCGCCGCGGGCCGCTACCAGGTCGCCGCTGCCGGCGGGGTGGATACCACGTCGGATGCGCCGATCGGCCTGGGCGACAACCTGCGCCGCACGTTGCTGGGACTGCGCCGGTCGAAGTCCAATGTCGAGCGGCTGAAACTGGCGGGCAAACTGCCGGCCAGCCTCGGGGTGGAGATCCCGGTGAACAGCGAGCCCCGCACCGGGCTGTCGATGGGCGAGCACCAGGCCATCACGGCCAAGCAGATGGGCATCAAGCGGGTCGACCAGGACGAGTTGGCGGTCGCCAGCCACCGCAACATGGCGGCCGCCTACGACCGGGGCTTCTTCGACGACCTGGTCACGCCATTTCTGGGTCTGTACCGTGACGACAACCTGCGGCCGGACGCGTCGGTGGAGAAGCTGGCCAAGCTCAAGCCGGTGTTCGGTGTCAAAGCCGGCGACGCCACGATGACGGCCGGCAATTCGACGCCGCTGACAGACGGCGCCTCGGTGGCGCTGCTGTCCAGTGAAGAATGGGCCGCCGAACATTCGCTGCCTGTCTTGGCCTACTTCGTCGACGCCGAGACCGCAGCCGTGGACTACGTCAACGGTGCCGACGGCTTGCTGATGGCGCCGACGTATGCGATACCGCGGCTGCTGGCCCGTAACGGGTTGAGCCTGCAGGACTTTGACTTCTACGAGATCCACGAGGCCTTCGCGTCGGTGGTGCTGGCGCACCTGCAGGCCCTGGAGTCCGAGGAGTACTGCAAGGAACGGCTTGGCCTGGATTCCGCGTTGGGACCGATCGACCGGTCCAAACTCAATGTCAACGGGTCGTCGCTGGCCGCCGGTCATCCGTTCGCCGCCACCGGCGGACGGATCCTCGCGCAGACCGCCAAGCAGCTGGCGGAAAAGAAGGCCGAGCAGAAGGGGAGCGGCGGCAAGCCGCTGCGCGCTCTCATCTCGATCTGCGCGGCCGGCGGCCAGGGTGTAGCCGCCATTCTGGAGGCCTGATCGGATCCGGGGCGGAGAATTTCTGCCCCGAATTGTTTTGTCAATCCGGGCCGCGGGTATTCGACGTGCCGGATAGCTCCGCGTTGTCGTCCGACCCCCCGACCCGATGGCAATGCGGAGCTTCCCTGAGTTAACCGGCACGCCGCTGGGCTGAGGGGATTCAGCGGCGGTCATGTCAGCTGCTGATCAGCAGACGCAAAAGCCCCCGACACGCCGGGCGTGTGGGGGCTTTTGCGTCTGTTCGCCGTGCGGGCCGACCTTAGAAGGCGGCTTCGTCGAGCTCCATGATGTCGTTGTCGATCGTCTCGATCACCTGGCGAGTGCTGGTCAGCAGCGGCAGGAAGTTCTTCGCGAAGAACGACGCCACCGCGATCTTGCCCTCGTAGAAGGCCCGATCGCTGTCGCTGACCCCGGCGTCGAGCGCCTCGACGGCTACCGCCGCCTGACGCTGCAGCAACCAGCCGATCACCAGGTCGCCGACGCTCATCAGGAAGCGCACCGAACCCAGGCCGACCCGGTAGATGCTGGAGATGTCCTCCTGCGCGGCCATCAGGTAGCCGGTCAGCGCGGCCGCCATCGCCTGCACGTCGGTCAGGGCGGTGGCCAACAGCGTGCGCTCGGCCTTCAGCCGGCCGTTGCCGGACTCGTTCTTGACGAATTCCTCGATCTGTCCGGCCACGTGAGCCAGCGCCACACCCTTGTCCCGGACGATCTTGCGGAAGAAGAAGTCCTGCGCCTGGATGGCCGTGGTGCCTTCGTAGAGCGAGTCGATCTTGGCGTCGCGAATGTACTGCTCGATCGGGTAGTCCTGCAGGAAGCCCGAGCCGCCGAGGGTCTGCAGGCTCTCGGTGAGCTTGGCGTAGGCCTGCTCGGAGCCCACCCCCTTGACGACCGGCAGCATCAGGTCGTTGACCTTGACGGCCAGTTCGGCATCCACATCGTGCACCGCCTTGGCCACGCCCGCGTCCTGGTAGGTCGCGGTGTAGAGGTACAGCGCACGCAGACCCTCGGCGTAGGCCTTCTGGGTCATCAGGGAGCGACGCACGTCGGGGTGGTGAGTGATCGTCACCCGCGGTGCGGTCTTGTCGGTCATCTGGGTCAGATCCGCGCCCTGCACACGCTCCTTGGCGTAATCCAGCGCGTTGAGGTAGCCGGTGGA
Organism: Mycobacterium kyorinense; assembly: GCF_001672775.1. GTDB lineage: Bacteria > Actinomycetota > Actinomycetes > Mycobacteriales > Mycobacteriaceae > Mycobacterium > Mycobacterium kyorinense_A. The sequence goes on from NZ_LZKJ01000062.1 coordinate 10,849, forward strand.
CAGCGTGGCGATTGCCTTGGTGCCGACCATCATCCGCGCCTGCTCGATGACCTCGAACATCTGCGCAATGCCGTTGTGCACCTCGCCGACCAGCCAGCCCTTGGCCGGCACGTCGTGCTGACCGAAGGACAACTCACAGGTCGCCGAGACCTTCAGACCCATCTTGTGCTCGACGTTGGTCACGAACACACCGTTGCGCTCGCCCGGTTCCCCGGTCTCGGGGTCGAAGTGGAACTTCGGGACGAAGAACAGCGACAGGCCCTTGGTGCCGGGGCCGGCGCCCTCGGGGCGGGCCAGCACCAGGTGGAAGATGTTTTCGAACAGGTCGCCGGAGTCGGCGGAGGTAATGAATCGCTTGACACCGTCGATGTGCCAAGAGCCGTCGTCCTGCGGCACGGCCTTGGTGCGGGCAGCGCCCACATCCGAGCCGGCGTCGGGCTCGGTCAGCACCATGGTCGAGCCCCAACCGCGCTCGGCGGCCAGCACGGCCCACTTCTTCTGCTCCTCGGTGCCCAGGTGGTAGAGGATGTTGGCGAAACCTGCGCCGCCGGCGTACATCCACACCGCGGGGTTGGCGCCCAGCAGGTGCTCGTGCAGCGCCCACACCATCGCCTTGGGCATCGGCATACCGCCGAGTGCCTCGTCGATGCCGACCCGGTCCCAACCGGCCTCACTAACGGCGCGCACCGACTTCTTGAACGACTCGGGCAACGTCACCGTGTGCGTTTCCGGGTCGAAGGTAGGCGGATTGCGGTCACCCTCGACGAACGAGTCAGCGACGGGCCCCGCGGCCAACCGACTGATCTCTTCCAGCATCTCGCGGGCGGTGTCGGCGTCCAGATCGCTGAAGTCGCCTTCCCCGAACGCCTTGTCCACGCCTAAAACCTCGAAAAGGTTGAATACCTGGTCGCGGACATTGCTCTTGTAGTGGCTCACGTGCTCCTCCTCGATGAGAATGCCACTCGTGGTTGGGTACTAGGGCTAAGTTACCCACCAGTAACAGCGCCAAACTTAACGGTTCGGTAACTTCAACGCAAGCGACTGTGAGCTAAATTTCACAACCTAAGCAACCAACCGGTTGGGCTTCCCGACCCCGACGCTGTGACCTGCGGCGATGATGGATATGCGCGCTGTGTGTCACGCATCACCGGCCTCCGAGAGCCGTCCTCGGCGAGCATCCGCGCGCCTTCGACGGGGTGTGCCGATGCGATGCATCCGGGCCGTGTTTGAGGCTGCACGCCGGCTGTGTGCTCTCCGCAATGCCTGCGGAGTAAACGGTCCGGCATCGCTAAAGTCAGGCGGCCCGCCGAGTAGGGTCAGAGATGCGAAATCCCGTCGACCCGAATGAAGTCCGGTGAACTCACCCGAGAAGCTGACGCCGTCGTCTCTGCGCGAGGCCTTTGGTCATTTCCCATCCGGCGTCATCGCCATTGCTGCGGAAGTCGGCGGTGTCCGGGAAGGGCTGGCCGCCAGCACGTTTGTTCCGGTGTCGCTGGACCCGCCGTTGGTGTCGTTTTGCGTGCAGAACACGTCGGCGACGTGGCCGAAACTCAAAAACGTGCCGTCGCTGGGCATCAGCGTGCTGGGCGAAGCCCACGACGAGGCGGTTCGCACCCTGGCCGCCAAGACCGGAGACCGGTTCGCCGGCCTGGAAACGGTATCCAACGGCAGCGGCGCCGTCTTCATCAAAGGCACCAGCGTGTGGCTGGAGAGCGCCGTCGAGCAACTGGTCGCGGCGGGGGATCACACCATCGTCGTGCTGCGGGTACTTGACGTCCAAGTGGATCCGGAAGTGGCCCCTATCGTGTTTCACCGCAGCGTTTTCCGTCGCCTCGGGATCTGATCGACGCTTCGACTCAGGGACGTTGACCGAGCTCCTTGCGGTAACCCTCGATGCGTTGCTCGATCTCGGCCGCCTCGTCGTGCCGACCCTCTTTATGGGCAATATCGGCGCGAGTCGACAGCTCCCGGATCGCGGTTCGAATGTCGTTCGGGCTGGCAGGATCTCGGATCGCCATCGCTACCGCCTTTCCTTTGGGGCGCGGCGATCGCGCCGGTCGGGTTGGGCTTGGAATGGAGTACCCGGACCGGCCGAGGGTTAACGCTTCGTGCGCCCCGCGCGATTACCGGCGGAACAGCTTGTTGCCCAGCCAGACCACCGGGTCGTATTTACGACCGGCGACGCGCTCTTTCATCGGGATGATGGCGTTGTCGGTGATCTTGATGCCTTCGGGGCAGACTTCGGTGCAGCACTTGGTGATGTTGCACAGCCCGAGGCCAGCCTCCTCCTGGGCGAGGTCGCGGCGGTCGGCGGTGTCGAGCGGATGCATCTCCAGCTCGGCGAGGCGGATGAAAAAGCGGGGACCGGCGAAGGCCTCCTTGTTTTCTTCGTGGTCGCGAATCACGTGGCAGACGTTTTGGCACAGGAAGCATTCGATGCACTTGCGGAATTCCTGTGAGCGCTGAACGTCGACCTGCGCCATTCGGTATTCGCCGGGCTGCAGGTCCTTCGGTGGCGTGAATGACGGGATCTCGCGCGCCTTTTCGTAGTTGAACGACACATCGGTGACCAGATCGCGGATCACCGGGAAGGTCCGCAGCGGCGTCACGCTGACGACCTCGTCCTCGGCGAAGGTCGACATCCGGGTCATGCACATCAGCCGGGGCCGGCCGTTGATCTCCGCCGAACACGATCCGCACTTGCCTGCCTTGCAGTTCCACCGCACCGCGAGGTCGGGTGTCTGGGTCTGCTGCAACCGGTGGATGACGTCGAGCACCACCTCGCCCTCGTTGACCTCGACGGTGAAGTCCTCCAGGCCGCCGCCGTCGGTGTCGCCGCGCCACACCCGCATCGTCGCGTTGTAACTCATCTAGCTTCTCCGTCCTGGATGGTCGGCCAGCTCTTCGTCGGTGTAATACTTCTCCAGCTCGGAGATCTCGAAGAGCTCCAGCAAGTCGGCCCGCATCGGGACCTGCTCCTGGCGGCTGACACTGATGTGCGGCACGTTGCCGTCGTCGGCCCCGCTATCGGCCCGGCACACCAACAACGTGTTGCGCCAGTCGGCTTCCATCGCGGGATGGTCGTCGCGGGTATGTCCGCCGCGGCTCTCGGTGCGTTCCAACGCCGCGCGGGCCACGCACTCGCTGACCATCAACATGTTGCGCAGGTCGATGGCGAGGTTCCATCCCGGGTTGTACTGGCGGTTTCCCTCGACCTGCACCTTGGCGAACCGGCCGCGAAGCTCCTCCAACCGCGACAGCGCCTCGGAGATTTCGTCGGCCTTGCGGATGATCCCGACCAACTCGTTCATCGCGTCTTGCAGGTCGATCTGCAATTTGTACGGGTTCTCCGCCGCTGAACCGTCTTCGGGCCCGTCGAACGGCGCCAACGCCAGCTTGGCCGCGACGTCGACAGCCTCCGGGGACACCGCCGGACGGCTGTGCAGGGCCCGCACGTAGTCCGCGGCGCCGAGGCCGGCGCGCCTACCGAATACCAGCAGATCCGACAGCGAGTTGCCGCCCAGCCGGTTGGAGCCGTGCATTCCACCGGAGCACTCACCGGCGGCGAACAGCCCCGGTACCGTGGCCGCACCGGTGTCCGGGTCGACCTCGATACCGCCCATCACGTAGTGACAGGTGGGCCCGACTTCCATCGGCTCCTTGGTGATGTCGACCCCGGCCAACTCCATGAACTGGTGATACATCGACGGCAGCCGCCGCTTGATCTCCGCTGGCGTCAGTCGCGACGCGATATCCAGGTAGACCCCGCCGTGCGGGGTGCCGCGGCCGGCCTTGACTTCCGAGTTGATCGCGCGGGCCACCTCGTCGCGGGGCAGCAGGTCGGGGGTGCGACGGGCCGAGTCGTTGTCTTTGAGCCACTGGTCGGCTTCCTGCGCCGTCTCGGCGTACTGTCCTTTGAACACCGGCGGGATGTAGTCGAACATGAACCGGGTGTCCTCGGAGTTCTTCAACACACCGCCATCTCCGCGGACACCCTCGGTGACCAGGATCCCCTTCACGCTGGGCGGCCACACCATGCCCGTCGGGTGGAACTGGACGAACTCCATGTTGATCAACGTCGCGCCGGCCCGCAGCGCCAGCGCATGGCCGTCGCCGGTGTACTCCCACGAGTTCGAGGTCACCTTGAACGACTTGCCGATGCCGCCGGTGGCCATCACCACCGCGGGCGCCTCGAACAACACGAACCGACCGCTCTCGCGCCAGTACCCGAACGCGCCGGCGATCGCGTCGCCGTCCTTGAGTAGTTCGGTGATCGTGCACTCGGCGAACACCTTGATCCGCGCTTCGTAGTCGCCGGACTCGGCGTAGTCCTCCTGCTGCAGCGAGACGATCTTCTGCTGCATGGTGCGGATCAACTCGAGGCCGGTGCGGTCACCGACGTGGGCCAACCGCGCGTAGGTGTGGCCACCGAAGTTGCGTTGACTGATCTTGCCGTCTTTGGTGCGGTCGAACAGTGCGCCGTAGGTCTCCAATTCCCACACCCGGTCGGGCGCCTCTTTGGCGTGCAGTTCAGCCATTCGCCAGTTGTTCAGGAATTTCCCGCCGCGCATGGTGTCGCGGTAGTGGACCTGCCAGTTGTCTTTGGGATTGGCGTTGCCCATCGACGCGGCGCAGCCGCCTTCGGCCATCACCGTGTGGGCCTTGCCGAACAGGGATTTGCAGACGACCGCAACTTTCAGGCCCCGCTCGCGTGCCTCAATGACCGCGCGCAGCCCCGCGCCGCCGGCACCGATTACGACGACGTCGTAGGCGTGCCGTTCGACCTCAACCATGAAACCTCACTCAACTCTTGCCGATTGTCCTGACTGAATCGCTTGTCAGCCGATGAATCTCAGGTCGGTAATCGTGCCGCTGGCCACCAGCATGATGTAGAAGTCGGTGATCGCCAGGCTGGCCAGCGTGATCCACGCGAATTGCATGTGCCGGGTGTTCAGCTTCGTGACCTGGGTCCAAATCCAGTACCGCACTGGATGCTTGGAGAAGTGCTTGAGCCGCCCGCCGGTGACGTGCCGGCAGGAGTGGCACCCGCCGGTGTAGGCCCACAGCAGGATCACGTTGACCACCAAAATGATGTTGCCCAAACCGAATCCGAACCCGGAGGGGGAATGGAACGCGACGATGGCGTCGTAGGTATTGAGTAGCGCCAGCAGCGATGCGGCATAGAAGAAGTAGCGATGACTGTTCTGAAAGATCAGCGGCAGACGCGTCTCACCGGTGTAGCCGGCGCGCGGCTCGGGCACCGCGCATCCCGCCGGGGACAACCACACCGACCGGTAGTAGGCCTTGCGGTAGTAGTAGCAGGTGATACGGAACGCGAGCAGGAACGGTAATACCAGCATTCCCAGCGGAATCCAGCGCGGGAATTCCGGCAGCCAGACGCCCAGATGGCTGGCGTGCGGGACACACGACTTACTGATGCACGGCGAGTAGAACGGCGTCAGGTAGTGGTACTTGTCCACCCAGTAGGCGCTACCCCAGAACGCCCGGATGGTCGCGTAGATGATGAACGCGGCCAAACCGATGTCGGTCATCAGCGGCGGGAACCACCACTTGTCGGTGCGCAGGTTGGACTGCGGCACCTTGGCGCGGGTGGGTGAGAAGACGCCGGTGGCAGGACGGTTCGCCGTGGGTGCGCTCATCTGATGTGATCCTCTTCGCGTGGGGCTCGTTGGAGAGTACTAAGTCACACCGCTGCACCCGGACCGCGGGGTGGTCAGGACCGACTGTGGCCGCCGACGCCCTCGTCGTCCACGTCACGCCAGAACTCGGCGTCGTACTGGGTGTCGGGGATCGAGATCTTCTCGCCGGAATGCGGCAGCGGACCAGCCAGCTCCAGTTCGCCGGCGTCGATGTCGAGCAATTCGACATCGTTGAGGATTCGCTCGGCGTCGTTGACAATGCGCCGCATGGCCGGGGTGTCGGCGTATCGCGACCTCAACGAGGTCACGCACCGGCGCAGGCCGCCGATCAGGTCATGCAGTTCAGCGAGTTCAGTAGTGGTCGACAACGGATCTCCCTGGGCTGAGGTGTCATGGATCACAGTACGTGTCTCGATACTATCCACCCCACACCGCCGGCGTGAGACAGGTCACGTCCTCGACGAGAGGCTCAGCAAAGATGTCAGCAGACAGCACAGCGGTTGATCGGGCCAACGCATTACTGGCACTGCACCAGCCCGGTAACCCGGTGATCCTGCCGACGGTGTGGGACGCCTGGTCGGCGCGGTTGGCCACCGAAACGGGGTTTGCTGCACTGACCGTCGGCAGCCATCCCGTCGCCGATTCGGTCGGCAAACCCGACAACGAAGGCATGTCCTTTGACGACCTGCTCGCCCGCGTCGCGCAGATCACCGCTGCGGTGGACGTCCCGGTTTCGGTGGATATCGAGTCCGGGTACGGGTTGGCGCCGTCGCGGCTCATCGAAGGGCTGCTGGGGGCGGGCGGGGTCGGCCTGAATATCGAGGACTCCGTACACAGCGAGGGCAAGCGGCTGCGCTCGGCCGGTGAACACGCTGAGCTGGTCGGTGCGCTGCGCGCGGCTGCCGATTCAGCCGGTGTGCATGTGGTGATCAACGCCCGCACCGACCTGTTCCTGCGGCAAGACGGTGACGAATCGGATCGCGTGGAGCGGGCGGTGGCGCGGCTGAAAGAGGCCGCCGCGGCCGGCGCCGATGTGCTTTATCCGGTGGGCCGGCACGATCCGGAGACGCTGCGGCGCTTGACTGCTGAGTTGCCGCTTCCAGTCAACGCGATCGCACTGCCCGACCAGGACGATCCGGCGTCGTTCGGTCCGCTGGGGGTGGGCCGGATCAGCTTCGGGCCGTTCTTTCAGGCCGCACTGGGAGCCCGGGCCAAGGAGATTCTGGCCCGCTGGAATTAGCGCGAGCAGACGCACAAGGCCCCCGACACGCCGGGCGTGCGGGGGCCTTTGCGCCTGTTCGCGTTACTTGGTGATCGCGATGCGCTGCGCGCCGGTTCCCGCATACGCACCGGCGACCCGGACGGTCAGTACGCCGGCGTCGTACGAGGCCGAAATCGCCTCGCTGGTGATGTGGGCGGGCAGCTGGAACGACCGGCGGAACGATCCGTAGCGGACCTCCCGCAAGGTGCGGCCGTCCTTCTCCTCAGCGTGCTCGTCGCGGCGCTCGCCATGGATGACCAACCGGCCTTCGTCCAGTTCGACGTGGACGTCCTTCTCGACGTCGACGCCGGCCAGCTCCAGGCGGACCACCGCGTCGTCGCCCTCTTTGACGACCTCCGCGGCGGGACTGAAGCCGCCGTCGCTGACCACCGGCTTGAACCAGTCGGAAGCCGCTGCGGGACCGAAGAATTCACGCAGCCAGCGGTCGGTGCTCCAGGCCGGACGCGACCACAGTGTGACGTTGCTCATCGTTGTCTCCTCGTCGTGATGCGGCCGACACCGCGTCGGCCTGCTATCCGGATAAACATGAGTCGACCACGCTTAAGTTCCACCTGGGCGTTCGCCATGAGTGAAACTCTCTCACCGGGCTCGCGGCCGGGTGTGAGATCAGCGTCACGGAGATGGCACTTCGCACGAAACATGTTGGCAATATCGCGTTCCTAGCCTCGAGGCATGGCTCCACTTGAGACCCCGCGCCAGATTGTGGTCGTCGGGCACGGCATGGTGGGGCACCGGTTTGTCGAGGCACTATGCGCCCGGGACACCGACGGGTCCTGTGAGATCACCGTGCTGGCCGAGGAGCCCGATGCTGCCTACGACCGGGTGGGTCTGACTGCCTACACCGAGCAATGGGACCGGGACCTACTGGCGCTCCCGGGTAACGACTATGCCGGCGACGAGCGGGTCAGACTGCTGCTGAACACTCGGGTCACCGAGATCAACCGGGCGGCCAAATCGGTGCTCACCGCCGATGGCCAGCGATACGGCTACGACACATTGGTGTTGGCGACCGGCTCCTACCCGTTCGTCCCGCCGGTTCCCGGCCATGATCTGCCCGGCTGCCACGTTTATCGCACGCTCGACGACCTCGACGGCATCCGCGCCGATGTCCAGCGCACGCTGGACGCGGGCAGCGTGCGCGCCGGTGTGGTGATCGGCGGTGGGCTGCTGGGGCTCGAAGCCGCCAATGCGTTGCGCCAGTTCGGACTGCAGACGCATGTCGTCGAGATGGCGCCACGGTTGATGGCACAGCAGATCGACGAGGCCGGTGGCGCGCTGCTGGCACGCATGATCACCGAGCTGGGCCTGGCGGTGCACGTCGGCGTGTCGACGGATTCGATTGAAACCGTTGAGTATTCGCAGGGTCCGCCATCAGTGCGGGTGAACCTGTCGGACGGTGGCGTCATTGACGCGGGTTTGGTGATCTTCGCCGCGGGTATCCGCCCGCGCGACGAGTTGGCCGCGGCCGCGGGTCTGGCCATCGCAGAGCGGGGCGGCGTGTTCACCGACCTGTCTTGTCGGACAAGCGACCCCGACGTCTATGCGGTCGGTGAGGTGGCCGCCATCGAGGGCCGCTGTTACGGGTTGGTCGGACCGGGTTACGCCAGCGCGGAAGTGGTCGCCGACCGGCTGCTGGACGGCGCGGCCGAGTTCGGTGAAGCCGACATGTCGACCAAGCTCAAACTGCTCGGCGTCGACGTCGCCAGCTTCGGTGACGCGATGGGCACCACCGAGAATTGCCTGCAGGTTGTGGTCAACGACGCGGTCAAGCAGACCTACGCCAAGGTGGTGCTGTCCGACGACGCCAAAACGCTGTTGGGCGGCATCCTGGTCGGCGACGCCTCGTCGTATGGGGTGCTGCGGCCAATGGTCGGCTCCGAGTTGCCCGGCGATCCACTGGCACTGATCTCGCCGGTTCAAACCGGTGATGGCGCAGGGGTGTTGGGGGTTGGCGCGCTGCCCGGCTCGGCCCAGATCTGCTCCTGCAACAACGTCAGCAAGGCCGAGCTGACCGACGCGATCGCCGCCGGCTGCACCGACGTGGCGGGCCTGAAATCCTGCACCGGCGCCGGCACGTCGTGCGGCTCCTGCGTGCCGCTGCTCAAGCAGCTGTTGGAAGCCGAGGGTGTCGAGCAGTCCAAGGCGCTGTGCGAGCACTTCAGCCAGTCGCGCGCCGAGCTGTTCGAGATCGTCAGCGCCACCTCGATCCGCACCTTCTCGGCGCTGCTGGACCGCTTCGGCACCGGAAAGGGTTGCGACATCTGCAAACCCGCCGTCGCATCGATCCTGGCGTCAACCGGTTCGGAGCACATCCTCGACGGCGAGCAGGCGTCGCTTCAGGATTCCAACGACCATTTCCTGGCCAACATCCAGCGCAATGGCAGCTATTCGGTAGTGCCGCGGGTGCCCGGCGGCGACATCAAACCCGAGCATTTGATTCTCATCGGCCAGATCGCCCAGGACTTCGGTCTGTACACCAAGATCACCGGCGGTCAGCGCATCGACATGTTCGGCGCCCGGGTCGACCAGCTGCCGGCGATCTGGAAGCGGTTGGTCGACGCCGGAATGGAGTCGGGGCACGCCTACGGCAAGGCGGTGCGCACCGTGAAGAGCTGCGTGGGCAGCGACTGGTGCCGCTACGGCCAACAGGATTCGGTCCAGCTGGCCATCGACCTCGAATTGCGGTACCGCGGTCTGCGGGCACCGCACAAGATCAAGTTGGGCGTATCGGGCTGCGCGCGGGAGTGCGCCGAGGCCCGCAGCAAGGACGTCGGCGTGATCGCGACCGAAAAGGGCTGGAACCTCTACGTCGGCGGCAACGGCGGCATGACACCCAAACATGCGCAACTGTTGGCCAGCGACCTCGACGAAAAGACGCTGATCCGCTACATCGACCGGTTCCTGATGTTCTACATCCGGACCGCCGACAGGTTGCAGCGCACTGCGCCGTGGATCGAGTCGATCGAGGGTGGATTGGAGCACGTGCGCAGCGTGGTGTGCGACGACTCGCTGGGCCTGGCCGACGAGTTGGAGGCCGCGATGGAGCGGCACGTGGCCACCTACCAGTGTGAGTGGAAAGGGGTGCTGGAGGATCCCGACAAGCTGTCGCGGTTCGTGTCCTTCGTCAACGCACCCCGTGCCGTCGACGCCACCGTGACCTTCACCGAACACGGCGGACGCAAGGTGCCGGTACCGGTCCCCAATGCCAACTCGGTTTCCATCGGTATGCCCTCGATGCCGCGGGCATGAATCATTAAGGCACCAAGGAGTTCTCATGACATTACTGGACGACATCACCGCTCTGACGAACTTCGATGACCAGACCTGGACGGCGGCCTGCGCCTACGACTACCTCATTCCCGGCCGCGGTGTCGGCGTGCTGCTCGACGACGGATCGCAGGTGGCGCTGTTCCGGCTCGACGACGGCTCGCTACATGCCATCGGCAACATCGACCCGTTCTCGGGCGCTGCGGTGCTGTCTCGCGGCATCGCCGGAGACCGGGACGGACAGCCGGTTGTGCAGTCACCGATCGCCAAGCAAGCCTTCGCTTTTGACGATGGCCGCTGCCTCGACGACCCGGCCGTCGCGGTGCCGGTCTACCCGACCCGAGTGGTAGACGGTGTCGTGCAGGTGGGCCGCGGTAAGTCTGCCGGTCACGCCGCCAGGCACATCGCGGCCGCCTGAAATCGGCCGGCGATCAGCCGCACGAGCGCAGGGTTTCTGCCCAACGGCTCGGTGACCAGATCAGCGCCGCTGCGTCGCAGCCGCCCCTGGAAAAGGCCATCGGCCAACAGATAGGACGCCACCACGACCCGGCGCGAGGACCGCGCACGCGCCTTCGCCACGGCGTCGGCGATGCCGTGCTCGGTGACCACCGACTCCGGTTGCACCGGCGAGCCGATCAGCGACGACACCATTGCTGCGGTGGTGCGCAGGTCGCTGTGGGCCATGCGATCCGATGTGCCGGCCGCTGCCAGGATCACCGAATCCCCTGGCCGCCACCCGGTGCGAATCAACTGATGGGTGACGATCCGTGCCACCTCGGGACTCGGGCCCAGCGCCGGGGTGACGGTGACGTCGGGATGTCCGCTGGCCGCGACCTGCGCGGGCAGATCGGTGCGAACGTGGTATCCGCGAGACAGGAACGCCGGCAACACAATTGCCGGCTCGGGGTCGGACAGCAACTCGCTCGGCGCGGGTCCCAGCACGTCGACGAACGCCACCTGCACGGTTTCGCCCACTACCGCACTCGCCTGCTCGGCGAGGTCGTCGACGATGGCGATCCCTGCCGCGCTGCGGGTGCCGTGCGCCACCAAGATCAGGCTCATGCCACTCCCGACTGTTCGTCGATAGCCAGCCGATAACCGCGTTTGACGACCGTCGCCACGATGCTCTTGTCGCCCAGTGCTGTTCGCAGGCGAAGTACCGCCGTGTCGACCGCATGGGTGTCGGTGCCGTTGCCCGGCAGCGCCCGTAACAGCGCGGCGCGGGCGACGACGTCCCCCGGACGTTCGGCGAGCACGCGCAAGGTCGCCATCCCCGCCGGCGACAGGGATTTGATGGCACCGTCGACCACCACACACGAGCCGCGGATCTCGATCAGATGACCGGCGGCGCGCACGGTGCGGGATCGACGCGACGGCAACTCGTCGGCGATATGGCGCGCCAGCGCCGCCAACCGCATGCGTTTGGGTGCCGAGGTCGGAACGCCGGCCGCCAGTAGCGGTTGAGCCGTCACCGGGCCCACGCACATCGCGTGCACGTCGGCGCTCAGCGCGGCGAGCAATTGGTCGCCGATGCCCAGCTGGCGAGCCCGCAGTAGGGTCGCTGCCGCCGCCGGCGCCGAGGTGAAGCTGACGGCGTCAACCTGACGTTCGGCGATCAGGGTCACCAGCTGGTCGAACCCACCGGCCGGCGCCGGCAGCCAGCGGTACACCCGCACCGGCACCACCTCGGCGCCCGCAGCGCGAAGCTCATCGACGAACTCCGGGAACGGATCCCAGTGCTCGCTGGCGCCGTGCAGCTGCAACGCAACGCGCTGTCCGTGAACGCCCCCGCCGAGCAGATACTGCAGCACCTCACGTGAGGACTCAGACCCCGGGCTCCACTCCTCATACAGCCCAGCGGCGCGCAATGCGCCCGTCGCTTTCGGCCCGCGCGAGACGATTCGGGCGTCCCGGAGCACTGCGGTCAGCTTGGTCGCCAGCCGCCAACCGTCGGCGGCGGCCAGCCAGCCGCGCAGGCCGATGCCGGTAGTGGCGACCAGGATGTCGGGCGGACGGGCGATCAAAGCCTCGGTGTGACGGCGCAGTTCGTCGTCGTCGAACAGACCGACCTTGGTGATGGCAGGGGCGCTGTAGACCGTGGCACCCGAGCGGCGCAGCAGCGCACACAACTCGTCGGCGCGGTGCGCGGACGTCACCGCGACCCGATAGCCGACCAGCGGCGGCGAGTCAGGCTGGTCCATATGAAGTGTGTATGCCTGATAGATTGCCGCCGCATTACCTGGCAATTTCCGCCGAGTTGCCCCGTCGTCACACCGCTGGGGCAGCCGGTCACACGCGGGCGCGGGTCGGCTCGTTTTCCGCTTCCGGGACGGCAGTCGCCGAAACAGGCGGACGCACGTACATGGCCCAGGTCAGCAGCGAGGCGACCAGGTAAAAGATCAGGAAGACCCAAAACGCCGACGTCTCGGTGCCGGTGCTCTCGTAGGACTGCCGCAGCGCCAGGTTGATCGCCACACCCCCGAGTGCTCCGACGGCTCCCGCGAACCCGATCAAGGCCCCCGACATGGCGCGGGACCAGTGCCGGCGTTCGGGTTCACTGACATCCAGTGCACGGCTGCGCGCCTCGAAGATCGACGGGATCATCTTGAATACCGATCCGTTGCCGATCCCCGACAGGATGAACAGCGCGATGAACCCGACGACGTATCCGGCCAGCGTCGCCCCCGGTGCCGAGCCGTGGCTGTATTCGTCGTAGGTGCTGACGCCGACCAATAATCCGGTCGCCAGGATCATCCCGCCGAACACCGCCAAAGTGATGCGGCTTCCGCCGATTCGGTCGGCTAACCGGCCACCGTAGATTCGCGACAGCGATCCCAATAGTGGCCCCAGGAAGGCGATTTGGGCGACATGCAGGGATGCTTGTGCGGCGGTCTGTCCGCTGGTCAGGAAGTTGATGTAGAGCACGCGGCCGAATGCGAACGAGAATCCGATGAACGATCCGAACGTTCCGATGTAAAGCAGTGAGATTACCCAGGTGTGCCGCACGAAGAGGATCGACCGCAGATTGCCGACTTCGATGCTGTGGTCCAGGTTATCCATGAACACGGCCGCCGCAATGCCGACAATCGCCAGCAGCACAAGGTAAAACGCGCACACCCAGTAGGGCTGTCGGCTGCCTGCGGTGGCCAGTACCAGCAGCCCCACCAGTTGGACGACGGCCACCCCGAGGTTGCCGCCGCCGGCATTGACCGCCAGCGCCCAGCCCTTGAGCCGCTGGGGATAAAAAGCGTTGACGTTGGCCAGCGAGGCCGAATAATTGCCGCCGCCCAAACCGGTGGCCGCCGCGCACAACACATACGGCCACAGCGGCAGTCCGGGATTGGCCAGCAGCAGGATCGTGCCCACGGTGGGGACCAGCAGTACCAGCGCCGAGAACGTCGTCCAGTTGCGGCCGCCGAATTTCGCGATACCCAAGGTGTAGGGGATGCGTACGCACCCGCCGACCAGCGTCGCGATCGCGCCCAGCAGCAGTTTGTCGCTCGGCGAAAAGCCGTAAACCGATTCCGGCATGAACAGCACCATCACCGACCACAACGACCAGATCGAAAAGGCGACGTGGTCGCCGGCCACCGTGCAAATCAAGTTACGTCGCGCGATGGCGTTGTTGCCGGCCTCCCAGGCGACGGTGTCCTCGGGATTCCAGTCGTAGATACGATGCGAGCGGACCATGCAGCCATAACCTTTCGGTTCCAAGGTGCGCCAACACCATTCACTGGCCGGGGTTCACGATCACTCCGACATTTACCCAGCCACAACCTATTTCGCCTGCGATATGACAACTGACTGAGCCGTGCGTGGCGTTTGAGGCAGTGATCGTTTCGGGGCGCAGGGTGTCTCTAGCGAGACATACGACGCTGTATTCGGCAATCACACATGAGGATTCGAACCGGGTCAAGTCAGATTCGGCCATTGCGGCTTAAAGTTGTGTTCCGGTTAGCTGAAAGGACGCTGGAAACATTGTTACGTTATTGTTTCTCAGTTAGGTTGCGCCACAAAGGGCTTCGTCTATCGAGGTCATGACGGCGGTGCGGCACAGTTAATGTGCAGTTGGTCACATTGGCCGCGGCGGGTCACCAGACGTCGCCGTCGCGCCAATCGCAGGTCAACTCGGCCGAGGTGTCCACATCGGCCGTGACCGGGAGCACGAACACCGAGCCGTCGTCGTCCGGGGTGCGCAGCGTTCCGGCGGGCGCCAGCACCGACGTCGGCCCGCACCACGGCAGCCAGCCACGCACGACGTAGAGCCGCCGTCCGCGCTCAGAAGCGCTGAGCGCGCCGATGTGGTAGGCGCCGCGGATGACCTGCTCGCATGCGTCGAGCACCGCGATCGCCAGGCCTTGGCCGCGCCACTCCTCGGCCACTGCCACCGCTTCGATGTAGCCGCAGCGCAGGGTGCTGCCGCGGTGAATGAGCCGCCGCTGCACCACGGCACCGTGCGCGATGATCACGCCGCGATGCCAGATCAGGGCATGCATCCCGCCGAGCGCATGGTCCCAGTCGCAGTCGGTGAAATCGCCGCCGAATGCATCGACGACCATCTGGCGAGCGCTGTGCCGGGTTTCGCAGTCGAGATCGGCGGTGTGGACCAGGCGAGCAGTGTGGACCTGGGTGTACACACCTTTCGGTTTACCAGGCTGACTGGCTGGCGGCAGCGGCAGCAGTCAGCGGCGCCCGGGGGCGCGACCAGTGCAACCGCACATACTGGCCGGGCCGCACCTGGGCGACCTTGTCGATGTCGTCCTCGGCGAGCACGCCGATCACGGGGTAGCCACCGGTGATCGGATGATCCGGCCCCAAGATGACCGGCAAACCGTTGGGCGGCACTTGAATTGCGCCGCGAGCCGCTCCTTCGCTGGGTAACTGCCGATCGGGCCAGCGGTACTGCAGCGGACGGCCCTCCAGCCGCATCCCCACCCGGTCGCTGCGGTCGGAGACCATCCAGATGGTGCGCACGAGCGCGTCGGGATCGGCGAACCAGTCATCACGCGGGCCGGGCACCACCCGCAGCTCCACCAGATGCTCGTCGATTGCCGCTACCGGGGCCTGGTCGAGTTCGGGATAGTCATCGGTGCGTTCGCCGATCGGCAGCACGTCGCCGGGCTGCAACGGCAGCGGGCCGATCCCCGACATCACGTCGTAGCTCCGTGAGCCGAGCACCGGTGTCACGTCGATACCGCCGCGCACCCCCAGGTAACTGCGCAAGCCCGCCAACGGTGCGCCCAGCGAGATCACATCCCCATCGCGGACATGCTGAACGCTGTTGGTGCCGAACACAATTCCGTTAACGGCCGGGTCCGTGTCGGCACCGGTCACGACAACGTCGACGTCGCCGCCGCGGACTCGGGCCGACAGACCGCCGAAGGTCACTTCGATGGTGGCGCGGTCGTCGGGGTTGGCCACCAGCCGGTTGGCCAGCGTGTGTGAACCACGATCCGCCGCCCCCGACCGGGTGACGCCGAGGTGAGCAAGCCCGACTCGGCCAAGGTCCTGGACGAGGGCCAGCGGCCCGGTGCGCAGGATTTCCAGCGTGGTCATCGGTGCTCTCCTAGGCGGCTCGGAATTGAACCCACTTGCCCGGCGTCAGCAGCGCCGGGTCGGGCCGGTCGATATCCCACAGGATCGCAGTGGTGTGGCCGATCAGCTGCCAACCGCCGGGGGATCGACGCGGATAGATTCCGCTGAACTCTCCGGCCAAGCCCACCGCACCGGCAGGCACCGATTGCCGTGGCTCCGAGCGCCGCGGCACCGCCAATCGCGGGTCGCCGCCGACCAAGTACGCGAAACCCGGAGCGAATCCACCGAATCCGACCTGCCAGGGCGTGGAGGTGTGGGCGTTGATGACCTGCGCGGTACTCAGCCCGGTGCGGTCGGCGACCTCGGCGAGGTCTGCGCCGTCGTAGACGACGTCGATCACCACGTCGACGTGTCCGTCTGGCGGGGTCATCTGCGTCGCCTCGGGCGTCACCTGCAGCCGGCGCAAACGGTGCCGGGTGACGCCCTGATAGCGAGGCCCGTCGAGTTTCACCAGGATGGTGCGGGACGCGGCGACGATATCGAGCACACCGGGCAGCGCCGCCTCCCGCAGGGCCGCTGCCCACGCCAAGACCTCGGCGCTGCTGTCGAACTGCAACAGCAGTGCCTGATCACCGTAATCCAGCACGGTGTCGGTTACCTTCAGGTCCATTGCCACGCTCATTACTCGACGGTAACCCCGGGTTTCGGCGGCTGCCAGTAATTTTCGTGGTCTGCCAGAGGCGCCTTACCGAATGCTCAGAGGGCCGCCGTTTTCGGCGCGCTCAGCCCAGGATTTTGGTGATCAGCGACGGCAGTTGATCGGCCACCAGCGGGTAGCTAAGCGGCGAGGCGAAGGCCAGCGCCCCGGCTTGGTCCTTGGTGGTGAACACACTGCGCGGCCGAAGTTCGGCCACGTCCGGATCGGCCAGCAGCACCCGCTGGTCGTCGTCGCTGTCCGTTGTCCAGATCAGCACGTCGGTGGTGTCGAGCGCGGACGTGATCTTGTCGCGGGGAATGAACGCGCGCTGCTGATCGACGGCGAACTGGTTGACGTTGTCGGCGATCACCAGACCCATCCGGGTCAGAAACTCGGTGCGCCAGCCCGCGATCGTCGCCACCACGTTGTCCTGATAGAGCGTGCCCTGCAGGAGCAGCGCCTTCTTGTCCTTGAATTGCGGGTGCTGCTCACCGATCGTGGTGAACCTCTGGTCGACGCCGTCGATCAGCGACGTCATCTGATCGGCCTGGAAAACCGCTTGGCCGATCGCAGTGGCCTGCTCCTTCCACGGCTCGAAGAACGCCTCGCCGCCGGACTGCGGCAGGGTGGGGGCGATCGCGGCCAGCTTCTGGTAGGTGTCGGCGTCTACTCCGGCGTTGGTGGCCACGATCAAATCGGGTTTCAGGCCGGCGATCTGGTCGAGCTGAATTCCGTTGTCGAGGTTCAAGACAACGGGTTTGGCGTCACCCAGTTTCGGCTGAGCCCACGGCCACACCGCGAACGGCTGGTCACCGAACCAGTTGGTCACCGCGATCGGCACGATGCCGACCGCGAGCAGGTCGTCCTGCCCGGTGTAGCCGGCGCTGACCACCCGCTTGGGCGGTGCGGGGATTGTCGTCTCGCCGAACGCGTGTGGAATCGTCACTGCGCCGCCCGGGGCGCCGGCGGTGGTCTTGTGCGACGAGCAGGCGGCCGTGGCCAGTAGCCCCGCCCCGCCGGCAAGGCCCAGGAATGCGCGCCGATTCCATCGTCGTTCCATCGCGTCAGTCCTCCGCCGCCTGCATCCAGCGATTGTCGCGTATGTACCGCGGTGGTGGGCCGTTAACGGCTGGGCCAAGGGCTGTAGTCGGCGATCAGCTCCTCCTGCGGCGGCCGTTGATCGGCCGGCACGTGCTGCAGGTTGATCCGGATTCGGTACCAGATCGAACTCGGTCCGCGCATGCCGTCGACCAGCACATCGGCCGGCTGCAGTCGGTGTGCCACAGCGGGATAGCGGCCACGCCAGGTGTCCAGTGCGGCCATCGCCTCGTCCTTGGTCTTGGTGCGGGCGATCTCGATCAGCGGCATCGGGGATTGGCGGCGACCCGCTCCGGCTCGTTTGCGCGCTCCCTTGGGCGCCTTCTCGGCGGGGCCGAGTTCCTCGGCCAGCGCGAGCAGCCGATCCAGCGTTCCGGTGGCGTCGTCCATCCCCGCCCACGGGTCCCCGATGTCGGCGAACCGATCCGGCACGCTCGCCATCGTGAACGCCGCCGGGTCGCAGTCGGCCGCCTCGGCCCAGCGCAGCGGCGTGGACACCCGGGCATCGGGCGTGGCCCGCACCGAATACGCCGACGCCACCGTGCGGTCTTTGGCGTTCTGGTTGAAGTCGACGAAAACGCCCTGGCGCTCTTCCTTCCACCACCGGCTGGTCGCCAGGTCGGGCGCGCGGCGCTCAACCTCGCGTGCCACGGTCTGGGCAGCCAGCCGGACCTGCCGGAACGGCCAGTTGCGCGCGATGCGCGCATAGATGTGGAAGCCCCGCGACCCCGATGTCTTCGGCCACGGGGTCAGGCCGTAGTCCTCGAGCACTTCGCGTGCGACGGCGGCGACATCCACGATCTGCGGCCAGCCCACGCCGGGCATCGGGTCCAGGTCCACGCGCAACTCGTCGGGATGGTCGAGGTCGCCGGCCAGCACCGGATGCGGGTTGAGGTCGACGCAGCCCAGATTGATCGCCCACACCAGGCCCGCGGCGTCGTCGATGACGGCCTCCTTGGCCGAAGTTCCCGACGCATAGCGCAGTTCGGCCACCTCCACCCAGTCCGGCCGCTTCGCGGGTGCCCGCTTCTGGAAGATGGCCTCCTGCTCGATGCCCTTGACGAAGCGTTTGAGGATCATCGGCCGTCCGGCCACGCCGCGCAGCGCCCCCTCGGCGACGGCGAGGTAGTAGCGGATCAGGTCGAGCTTGGTGTAGCCGTGATCGGGGAAAATCACCTTGTCGGGATGGGTGACCTCAACGTGGCGGCCGCCCACTTCCAGTGACACCGGACCGGCCATGCACTTCATCGTAATTTGCGCGTCGCGGTGCGACCTGGCTCACATATGGTGGGGCTATGCCTAACCTTCCTGACCCGTTCGGGGCCGCGGCCAAAGTCCAGCAATACGCCGAGCGTGGCCTGGCCGAACTGCATTATGTCCGCAAAATCTTCGAAGCAGGCGGCTTCCCGATCGAGCGCCCACAGAACGTGGCGGCGATGGCGAACGATATCCGCAAGTGGGGCGAGATCGGCATGCTGCCGGCGCTGCATGCGCGCCGCACCCCGGACAAGGTGGCGATCATCGACGACGAGGGCGAGTTCACCTGGAAGGAACTCGACGACGCCGCCAATGCGGTGGCCCACGGGCTGCTGGACAAAGGTGTCAAGGGCGGCGACGGGGTGGCCATCCTGGCACGCAACAGCCGCTGGTTTGCGATCGCGGAGTTCGGCTGCGCGCGGGTGGGGGCCCGCATCATCCTGCTCAACAGCTCGTTTTCCGGCCCGCAGATCAAGGAGGTGTCCGAGCGCGAAGACGCCAAACTGATCATCTACGACGACGAATACGCCAAGGACGTCAGCAAGGCCGAGCCGCCGCTGGGCAAGCTGCGCGCGCTGGGCACCAACCCCGACTCCGACGAGCCGTCGGGCAGCGAGGACGAGACGCTTGCCGACCTGATCGACCGCAGCAGCGGCGAGCCCGCGCCCAAGGCCGACAGGCACTCTTCGATCATCATTTTGACCAGTGGCACCACCGGTACTCCGAAGGGCGCCAACCGGAGCACCCCGCCGACGCTCGCGCCGATCGGCGGCATCTTGTCGCACGTGCCGTTCAAGGCCGGCGAGGTCACCTCGCTGCCGGCCCCAATGTTTCACGCGCTGGGTTTCCTGCACGCCACGATCGGAACCTTCCTGGGGTCGACGCTGGTCCTGCACCGCAAGTTCAAGCCGGCGGTGGTGCTCGAAGACATCGAAAAGCACAAGGTGTCGGCGGTCGTCGTCGTCCCGGTGATGCTGTCGCGGATGCTCGAGGCCGTGGAGAAGATGGACAAGAAGCCCGATCTGTCCAGCTTGCGGATTGTGTTCATCTCCGGCTCGGCGCTGGGTGCCGACCTGGCCGAACGAGCACTCAAAGACCTCGGACCCGTCGTCTACAACATGTACGGCTCGACCGAGATCGCCTTCGCCACCATCGCGGGCCCCGACCACCTGGAGTTCAATTCCTCGACGGTGGGTCCGGTTGTCAAAGGGGTCAAGGTCAAGATCTACGACGACAACGGCAAGGAACTGCCGCAGGGCGAGGTCGGGCGGATCTTCGTGGGCAACGCCTTCCCGTTCGAGGGCTATACCGGCGGCGGCAACAAGCAGATCATCGACGGACTGTTGTCGTCCGGCGACGTCGGCTATTTCGACGAGCACAACCTGCTGTACATCAGCGGGCGTGACGACGAGATGATCGTCTCCGGCGGCGAAAACGTCTTCCCCGCCGAAGTCGAGGATTGCATCACGGGACATCCCGAGGTGGTGGAGGCCACCGCGATCGGCGTCGAGGACAAGGAGTGGGGCCACCGGCTGCGCGCCTTCGTCGTCAAGAAGGAGGGCGCCGACATCGACGAGGACACCGTCAAGAAGTACGTCAAAGACCAGTTGGCCAAATACAAGGTGCCGCGCGAAGTGGTCTTCCTCGACGAGCTGCCCCGCAACCCGACCGGCAAGATCCTCAAACGCGAGCTGCGCGAGATGGACGTCTAGGGAGCCACCTTCTCGCGCGAGCGTGCTCAGTGTCATCGTGAGGGCGCTGCGTGCGGCGTGTCTGCGTGACGGTGGCCGTGTCGTGGTGGTTG
>NZ_LZKJ01000063.1 GCF_001672775.1 Mycobacterium kyorinense
TCCGGAACCAACCACCGCGAAGCGGCCCTGTCACGCCGACACACCGCAACGCAGCACCATCACCCTGACACTGAGCGTAATCCCGGGTTTCAATGCGGCGTGTCGACCGGGGACACGCACACTCGCGCCGGAAAGGGGGTCACGCGAGAAAAGGGGACGGCAGCGGAATCGTCGCGGTGACCGCTGTCCCGGCGCCGGGCCGCGACCGGATGTTCAACCGCCCGCCGACCAGCTCGGTCCGCTCGGACATCGACAGCACCCCGTAGCCGCCCATCTCGTCGCCGCCCAGCGGATTCTCGAAAGTGTCGAAACCCACGCCGTTGTCGACGATTTCCAGCCGGGCGACATCGTCGTCCACCGCGAAGCGCACCCGGGCCATCGTGGCGTTGGCGTGTTTGACGATGTTTTGCAGGCCTTCCTGGGCGATGCGGTACAGCGCGAGCTCGATGTGCTCGGGCAGCCGGATGTCGGAGAGGTCGAGCTCCAGATCCATGTGCGGCATCGACCGCGCCAGGCTGGCCAGGCCGCCGGCCAGGCCGAGATCGTCGAGCACGGGTGGACGCAGTCCGCTGATCGCCGCCCGGGCTTCCTGCAGCGTCAGCCTGACGAGTTCGCGAGCTTCCTCGAGTTGTTCGGAGGCCTCGGCCGGATCGTCGCCCAGGGCCCGCGCCGCGGCGTCCAGCCGGTAGGACAGCGTGATCACCCGCTGCGAGATCCCGTCGTGGATGTCACCGGCCAGTCGGCGGCGCTCGATTTCCTGTGCCTCGATCACCTGCTCGACGAACAGCTCGTGGGAGCGTTCGCGGGCCACCAACCGACGATGCAAGCGGGCCTGATGCATCGCGCCGGCGATCAGTCTGCCGATGACTCGCAACAGCTCGACGTCACCGTCGCTGAATTCGCGCCGCGCCACGGTGTGCACGTTGAGCACGCCGACCAGGCCGCCGGGATCGGTTTCCATCGGCACCGACACCATCGAGGTGAAGTCGCGGCCCCGCAGCGACTGGATCGGCAGATATCGCGGGTCGGCTTCCTTGTCGTGGGTGATCACGACGGGTTCGCGGTGGCTGGCCACCCAGCCGGAAACCCCGGACCCCAACGGCAGCCGGATCTTTCCCACTTGGCCGTCGAACGGCGGTGTTGCGCCGGCCAGGGTCAGTGAGCGCTCGCTGTCGTCGAGGACGTGTACGAAGCACACGTCAGTGCCGGTGGCGGCGGTGATCATCCGCGCCGCCGCCGCGGCCAGTGGTTCCACGCCGGGCCCGCTGGAGGCCGCCTGGATGAGTTCGCGCAGCAGCGCGAGTTCACGGTCGGCGTCGACGAGGTCGCGCACCGCGTTGGACGGCCGGATACCCTCGGTCACTGGTAAATACCCTCGCGCAGTGCGGTGGCCACGGCGCCGGTCCTGTCGGTGACACCGAGCTTGCGATAGATCGCACGCAGATGGCTCTTCACGGTTTCCTCACCGATGACGAGCTTGTTGGCGATCCCCCGGTTGGACAGCCCGCTGACCATGTACGCCAGGATCTCGCTCTCCCGCTGGGTGAGACCCTGGCGGGCACCCGGCCAGAACTCGTCCCGCTGCAGCCGTGCGGCGGTGCCGGCCGCCCGGGCTGCCAGGCCTGGGTCGATCACCGTCTCGCCCTGGTGGGCCAACTCGAGCTGGTGCACCAGATCGTCACTGCTGATGCTCTTAAGCAAGTAGCCGCTGGCCAGCAGCCCGTCGTAGCCGGCCTCACCGGTGAAGATTGCCGGCAAACCGATCGCCGCGGCCGTCCGCGCGCCGGCCTCGGACCCGGCTATCACCAGCGCCTCGCCGGCCACAATGCCCAGCTCCCACAGCGCCAGCCGGTAGAGCTCGGCGTCACCGGCGGGGCCGGTCAAGTCGTCGGCGCTGATCACCGTCTCGGTCATGCCATCCCCGATCAGTTCCCGCGCCCGGTTCTGCACCCAGTCGCGTGACCCGGCGCCGACCACCGCGACCCAGATGCCAGTGACGAACAGGCTCAGCACCAGGTCGACCAGTCCGGAACGCGGCTCACCGTCGGAGTCGGCCAGAGCATCGGTATCGAAGATCACCGCTTGCAGGGGGTACACCTCGGCATCGCGTTGCACCACCTGGTCCCACCAGAACGGACGGCCGGGACTGGTCCATCGAGCGAGCTCAGTTGTGATCGGCATAACAGCAGGGTGCCCGAAAGCGGGCGCGGGAACTGATCGGGGATGGCATGACCGAGACGGTGATCAGCGCCGACGACTTGACCGGCCCCGCCGGTGACGCCGAGCTCTACCGGCTGGCGCTGTGGGAGCTGGGCATTGTGGCCGGCGAGGCGCTGGTGATAGCCGGGTCCGAGGCCGGCGCGCGGACGGCCGCGGCGATCGGTTTGCCGGCAATCTTCACCGGTGAGGCCGGCTACGACGGGTAACGGCCCAACCG
>NZ_LZKJ01000064.1 GCF_001672775.1 Mycobacterium kyorinense
GTCCGTCCACGTCTGTGGCGTCGGCTGCGACGCTGCGGGTGCGCTCGATCACCAGGTCGGCGAGATCGGCCCACCACTGCCCAACCGCGGGGTCGGGCCGAGCCTGCCAGGTCATCTCCCACCAGGCCTGTGGGCTCGGCAGCGACCAGACGATTGTGACCGTGGTGGGCTGATCGGCATCCCAGATCGGCGGACTGACCAGCACTCGCTGCAACGTCATTCCACGGCTACGTGCCCCTGGCGCGTAGCCGGACAGATACGTGTCGACGAACGTCTTGGCGCAGCCGGGCCGCGTGATGACCCGGTCAATCACATACACCTGACCAGCCATTCGCCGCGCCTATGAGATTCCGGCCGATCGCTGGGCCAGTCGCAGTAGACGGGCCAGCTCGCTACAGACCTCCGCGCGTGCCCGCTGAGCCAAGTCCACCGCCGGCATCGTCATGAAACCGTGGATGCCGCCTTCGTAGTGGCAGTGCGCTGTCTGCACATTCGCCGTCTTCAGCGCGGCGACGAACGCACTGCCCTCATCCCGCAACGGGTCATGGCCGGCGGCGACCACGACGGTCGGTGGCAGACCGCGTAAGTCGGCCTTTAGCGGCGACGCGTAGGGATGCTCGCGGTCGGCGGCGCTGGGCACGTACTGATCCCAGTACCACTGCAGCGCGACGCGCGGGTTGTAGTAGCCCTCCCCGAACAGTCGATACGACTCGGTATCGAAGTCGGCGTTGACCATCGGGTAGATCAACAGCTGTCCTGCCAGCGATGGTCCGCCACGGTCGCGCGCCATCAGCGCCGCCGCGGCAGCCAGGTTGCCGCCCGCGCTGTCGCCGCCGACCACGATGCGACTCGCGTCGCCGCCAAGCGCGTCGGCATTGCGGGCCGCCCACTGCGCCACTGCGTAGACGTCCTCGGCGGCGGCCGGCCACGGATGCTCCGGAGCCAGCCGGTATGCAACTGAAATAACAACGGCCGGAATGCGATTCGTGAAGCTGCGGCACAGGCCGTCGTGGCTGTCGAGGTCGCAGAACACAAAGCCGCCGCCGTGCGCGTACACCAGAATCGGCAGCGGTGACTCCGTGGCTGGCCGGTAGATGCGGACGGTGACGTCGCCAGGGATGGTCTGGTCGTGCACCGACCCGACGCCTTCAGGATGTGCCGGGGCGACGACTCGTGCCCGGATCGCCTCGCGTGCTTGTGCTCCGGTCATCGTCTCCACGTGTGGAAAGCCCGCGTCGAGTGCCTCTAGCATGTCCGCAATTTGCGGGTCGAGTCTCATGCGAACTGCAGCGCGGCCGGTCTCCGGTCGGGACGCGGCGCTGGGATCGCGTGGCATGGGCGCACCTGCTGCAGCGTCGGCGCCACTCGATGCGCACCGTCATCGATGTTGTGCCAAATGCGCATTGCCGTCATGCGCACCGGCGCCGCCATGCGATGGTCGAACCTCATCCCGTTCATTGGTCCGCACACGGAAACGGCGGCAATGGCCTTGCCCGGATCACCGATGGGCGCGGCCACACAGCCGAATCCGGCCAGCGACTCCTCGCGGTCGACCGCCACCCCGTGCGCACGCGTCTTGGTCAGTTCGGCAGTCAACTGTGCGCCGCTGCTGATCGAATATCTGGTTTTGCGGGTGGCGAGGTCGACGGCCTCGACGTTGCCGCTGTAGGCCAGCATCGCTTTGCCCACAGCTGTGCAGTGTGCTGGCTGGCGTCCGCCGACACGGCTGGGGATCGCCGCGGTCATCGGGCCGCCGATCTTCTCTAGGTAGACCACGTCGGCGCCGTCTAGGACGGCCAGATGCACGACCAGCCCGGTAGACCGGTGCAGATCGTGTAATAGCGGGATGGCCGCGCGGTGCAGCCGATCTTGATGAACAGCGAGCGACCCGAGTTCGACCAGTCGCATGCCAAGTTCGTAGTCGCGACCATCGCGGCGCAGCCAGCGTAATTGCACCAGCCGCTCCAGCATCCGGTGTGCGGAGGAGCGAGGTAGGCCGGTCCGGCGCACGATCTGCGCCAGCGTCAGCCGGCCGGGCCCATCAAAGGCATCCAGCACCAACGAGACCCGGTCGATGACAGCACTTGGAGTGTTGGTTTCGCTAGCCATGGCACGCTCCTTGATATTTCTAATAGAAATATTCCTTTTTGTACCACATGGTGTGGCCGCTGTCACATAGCGGCATGGGATTGATGCAGCACGCATCGCCGGTGTGCGAAGCGATGGTGGCGAAAAGACTCAGGCTTGGGCGGCGGCGCGGCCGGCACGGCGGCCGTAGAAGCTGCCGTCGCCGAGCGAGATGCCGCTGGCGTAACCCCACGCAGCCAAGCCCGCGGTGGAGCGGCCCGCCGCATACAGACCGGGGATCGGCTCTCCGCTCACGTGCAGCACTTCGGAATCCAGGGTGGTCTTCAGGCCGCCCAGCGTGAACCCGCCGGTGCTCTCGCGCAAATCGATCGCGCCCACCGGCGATCCGACGGGCCGCAGCCACTCGGCCTTCTTGTGCAGCAGTGGATCCTCGCCGCGCGCGGCGCCATCGTTGAATGCGGCCACGGTCGCCTGCAAGGAAGACGGCGCGAGACCCATCTCCTGCTCGAGCTCGGTGATGGATTCGCACACCCAGGTCGGCGGGCGCAGCATCATCTTTGGGGATAGCGACGCCATGGCCTCATTCTGTGCAGCTTCGTCGATGACGAGGTATGCGGTGTTGTCCTGCTGGTAGAGCGTGAGCTGCCCGACGCGGCCCGGATAGGTGTCCTCCGCGACATAGCGTTGACCGCGGCCGTTGACGAGGATGCCGCGCACCAGCTGTTGCGGGTCGATGAAGATCGCGACCTCGGTGGCGTCCATGTGCGCCAGATCGGCACCCAGCGCCTGCGCCATCCGGATGGCCTGGCCGTCGTGTTGTTCGATGGACGCAGCCGGGCGCCCGGCGATCCGAGGGGCGTACTGGGCCACCATGGCGTCGTTGTAGGCGAAGCTGCCCGTCGCGAGCACCACGGCCCGGCGGGCGTGGATCGTCACGTCGGTTCCGTACCGACGCGCACACAGGCCAACCACCCGGCCGTCGGACTCGACAATAAGGCGCTGCACCCGCACGTCGTAAATCGCTTGTGCGCCAGCCGCGGTCGCGGTCTCCACGAGCGGCTTCATCAGCATGTAGCCGGCGCTGGCCTCGCCCTGCTTCTTGTTCGACATCTGGGGGACGTGGCCGCGCGGGGCGGGCGTCGCGATCGTGTTGTAGGGGTACGAGTTCTCGCCGCCGCTGTACATCAGACCTTGATCGCCCATCGGCTCCCAGCCGGGCTCGGGGAAGAACTCCGC
Source organism: Mycobacterium kyorinense (assembly GCF_001672775.1). GTDB lineage: Bacteria > Actinomycetota > Actinomycetes > Mycobacteriales > Mycobacteriaceae > Mycobacterium > Mycobacterium kyorinense_A. Next base: position 3,325 of record NZ_LZKJ01000064.1, read on the forward strand.
TTTGAATGGCACGCCGCAGTCGACAAGCCAGTTGAAGTGATCGACGCTGCCCGCACAGTAGTCGGCGACGCGGTTCTCGTCGGCGCCCGGCCCCATCGCGATGTTGAGGAACGCCGTCATGTTCTCGACGGAATCATCGAAGCCACAAGCTTTTTGCAGCGGCGTACCACCGCCGAGATAGATGAATCCGCCAGCCATGGCCGCCGCTCCGCCCCACGAGCCGGTGCGCTCCAGTACCAGGACCTCGGCACCGCAGCGGGTGGCTTCGACCGCGGCGGCCGCGCCCGCGACTCCGTATCCCGCGATGACGACGTCGACCTCGTGGTCCCAGGAGCTGACGGACGCGGCCGGGACGGGCGTGACGTCGGTGTCGGGTGTCATAGCCGCATTGCCGCGGGCATCTCTCCGACCCACTGGTGGCCCCAGTAACTGTCGGCCGTGATTTCCTCTGCGGTGTAATAGGTTTCGTCGACCCGCATACCGTCGGTGCCGAATTCGATGTCCCAGTCACCGGGTGCGCGAACGTAGAACGACACCATTTTGTCGTTGGTGTGGCGGCCCAAGGTTGACGACAGCTGAAAACCCTCGGCGTTGACGCGGTCCAGCGCCTGACCCACGGCGTCGAGGCTGTCGACCTCCACCATGATGTGGACGAGGCGCGGATCACGCTGATGCGCGGCGGGGACAATCGCCAGACTGTGGTGTCGTTCGTTGATGCCGAGGAAGCGAACGCGGACTGGGCCAAACTCTTTCGGCAGTGGCACACGGAAGGCGCCGCGAGACCGGAAGCCCAGCACATCGGTGTAGAAGTCGAACAGCCCGCCCGGATCGGTGGCCGGGACGACGACGTGGCCCAGACCCTGACCGCCGGTCACGAATTTCGCGCCGAACGGGGTGACGACGGGGCTGTGGTCAAGCACTGCGCCGTGAAAGACCTCCACGGTAGTGCCGGCCGGGTCTTCGAAGGTGATGACCTCTTCCACGCGGCGGGCCTCGGCCTCGTCGACGGACAGCTGCTTGAACGCCACCCCCGCTCCATCGAGGGCGGCCTTGACCCGCTGCAAACCCGGATGGTCGCGCACTTCCCAGCCCACGGTGAGGACCCGGTCAGACTCGCCGGGCACCACGATGAGCCGGGCGGCGCGCTCGTCCATCCGCAAATACAGCGCTGCCGGATCGGGTCCTTTGCCTTCCGCGAAACCCAGGATGTCGAAGGCGAAATGCCGCCAGCGATCGATGTCGTTGGTCGAAATCGTGATGTAGCCCAGGCTTTTCAGGTCGGTCACTGTCCAAGCTCCTAGATCAAAGCCCGCAGCGGGCCCTCGGGCGGATCGATGCCGATCGAACTCAGCGCCGACGCGTGATACGTGGTGCCCGGGACATGGATGGCGTGCATCTGGCCGACATGCACATCCCGCCAGTACCGTTGCAGCGGTTTGTCCATCCGCGCCGCGTTCCCGCCCGAGCGGGCGAAGATCTCGTCGACCGCCGACACCGCGCGCCACACCGCGCGAATCTGGGTGCGGCGCCCGGCCGCGCGGTCGGCGAACGACACCTCCTTGCCGGCCGCGACCATGTCGTAGATGCGGTCGGCGTTGGCCAGCAGCTCCTGGCGGGCGGCGTTGATATCGGCGGCGGCCTCGCCGATCGCGTGCATCACATAGGGGTCGTCCTTAATCGCGGTCCCGGTGGCGCCCACCCGGCCGCGCTGGTAATCCAGGTGCGCGGCCAGCGCGCCCTCGGCGATGCCGATGGTGGCCGCCGAAATGCCCAGCGGGAACATCGTCGACCACGGCATCAGGTAGAGCGGCTCGGTCATGCCGGCTTCACGTTGGGCGGTGCCGTCCATCACCTTCGCGGCGTCCATGGTTCGGTAGGAAGGGACGAACGCATCGGAGACGATGACGTCCTTGGAGCCAGTTCCTCGCAGCCCCACCACATTCCACGAGTCCTCGACGATCTCGTAGTCCTTGCGCGGCAGGATCATGTGCAGCATCTGCGGCGGCATCAACGGGACGCCCTTCTCGTCGCCGAGCATGGCGCCCAGGATGATCCAGTCGCAATGGTCGGTGCCCGAACTGAACTGCCAGCGCCCGTTGAAGAGGTAACCGCCGTCGACCGGTTTGGCCACGCCCTGCGGCGCGTACGGCGAGGCCATCCAGGTGTCGACGTCGTCGGCCCAAATCTCGGCAGCGACTCTTGGGTCCGCATAGGCCAACTGGTAGGGGTGCACACCCACCACGCCGACGATCCAGCCGGCCGCCGGGTCCAGCGCCGCGGTGGCCATCGTCGTCTCGGCGAACTCGCGGGGATGAACCTCGAAGCCCTGGTATTGCTTGGTCTGCAGCAGCCGGATCAGGCCGGCGCCCTTCATCAGCTTGACGGTGCCGTCGGTGAGCCGGCCAATGTGTTCGGCTTCGGCGGCCTGGTCGCGCAACTGCTCCGCCATCGCCATCACCCGGTCGATTACTCGTTCGGTCATGGTGTTGTCCTTACGTCGTGGGCCGCGATCGATGGTCTCCTGCCCGTGATGATGACACCCTTGGCGATCCCAGTGACCGGGAAGCAACTGTTGTTCGCGATCGAATGGGCCTACCGTCACGTCGTGACCCTTGATGCGGTGGTTGTCGGTGCCGGATTCGCCGGACTGTACGCCTTGCACAAACTGCGCTCACAGGGGTTGTCGGTGCGGGTTTTGGAAGCCGCTCCCGATGTTGGCGGCACCTGGTACTTCAACCGGTATCCCGGTTGCCGGTGCGATGTCGAGAGTGTCGACTACTGCTACTCGTTCTCCGACGAATTGCAGCAGGAATGGAACTGGACCGAGAAGTACGCGACCCAGGCCGAGATATTGCGCTACATCAACTGGGTCGCCGACAAGCTCGAGCTGCGTAAGGACATCACCGTCAACACCCGTGTCTGCTCGGCGGTCCTCGACGAGGAGACCCTGCACTGGACGCTGACCACAGACGGGGGCGAGGTGCTCTCCGCCCGGTTCTGCCTGATGGCTACCGGCTCGCTGTCTGCTGCGCTGACGCCGGAATTCGCGGGCCTGGACACCTTCGCCGGCGAGGTGTACCACACTGCTCATTGGCCGCATACGCCTGTCGATTTCACCGGCAAGCGGGTCGCGGTCATCGGTACCGGTTCCTCGGGCATCCAATCGATTCCGGTGATCGCCGAGCAAGCGGCGCAACTCTATGTGTTTCAGCGCACCCCCAACTTCAGCGTTCCAGCAGGCAACAAGCCGCTGACTGCCGAGGACATGACCGTGATCAAAGCGAGTTACGCGGAGCGGCGTCGGCTTTCCTGGCGCAGCGGCGGTGGCTCACCGCATATCGCCCACCCGAGCAAGACGATGGAAGTATCCGCAGAAGAGCGCCGAGCAGCGTTCGAAAAGCGTTGGCAGCTAGGTGGTGTGCTGTTTTCGAAGACCTTCCCTGACCAGATGACCGACTCGGATGCCAACGAAGAAGCCAAAAGGTTCTACGAGGAGAAGGTTCGCGCCGTGATCGACGACCCCGAGGTCGCCGACCTGCTGATCCCGAGCGACCATCCCATCGGGACCAAGCGTATCTGCACCGACACCAACTACTTTCAGACCTACAACAAGCCGCATGTGAAGCTGGTCAGCGTGCGCAAGACACCGGTCACGTCGATCGACCCGACTGGAATCAACACCACCGACGCGCATTACGACGTCGATGCGATCGTGTTGGCCACCGGCTTCGACGCGATGACCGGGTCGCTGGCCAAGATCGACATCGCTGGCCGCGGAGGCCAAACACTGCGCGACGACTGGCAGGATGGTCCGCGCACCTATCTGGGCCTGGGTGTGGACGGGTTCCCCAACCTGTTCATCGTCTCCGGCCCGGGAGCGCCCGGCGTGCTGGCCAACATGGTGTTGCACGCGGAGGCACACGTGAACTGGCTCGCCGATTGCATCGGCTATCTCGACGAGCACGGCTACACCGCGATCGAGCCCAGCCCGGAGTCGGTAGACAACTGGATTACCGAGTGCGCCCAGCGGGCCGAGGCAACGCTTTTCCCGAAAGCGAACTCCTGGTATCTGGGCGCCAACGTCCCCGGCAAGCCACGTGTGTTTATGTTGTTCACCGGCGGGTTCGCCGTCTACAACGACATCTGTGCAGAGGTGGCCGAGGCCGGCTACAAAGGCTTCAACCTGATCAAGGGGAGTTCACATGAAGCGTCTTGAAGGTAACCGGATCCTGGTGACCGGCGCCGCATCGGGTATCGGCCAGGCCACCGCACTGCGCCTGCTCGATGAGGGCGCCGCCGTCGTCGCCGCGGATATCGCTGCCGACGGACTGGACAAGACCCGTGCGCAGGCCGGCGAGGCGGGCGTCGGCGAACGCCTCACCACACTGGAGATGAATGTCGGCGACGAGAGATCGGTGGTCGACGGCGTGCAGTCGGCCGTGGCCACGCTGGGCGGCCTGGATTCGGTGGTCAATGCCGCCGGCATGCTGCGCGCCGCGCACACCGATCAGATGACAACCGACCTGTGGAACCAGATCATCGGCGTCAATCTCACTGGGACGTTCCTCGTTGTCCGCGAGGCGTTGCCGACGCTGCTGAGCAACGCGCGCAGCGCGGTCGTCAACTTCAGCTCGACCTCGGCTTCCTTCGCCCACCCCTACATGGCGGCGTATGCGGCCAGTAAGGGCGGTGTCCAGTCATTTACCCATGCGCTGGCGCTTGAGTACGCCAAGCAAGGTTTGCGCGCTGTGTGCGTGGCGCCGGGCAGCATCAAATCCGGAATCACCGATGCCACTGGCGGATTCATTCCGCCGGATGCGGACTGGGCGTTGTTCGGCAGGCTGTCACCGATCATGCCCACCACAGAGGAATCCAGCGGAGCGCCGATGGCCGCCCCCTCCGCCGTCGCCGGCGTGATCGCCATGCTGGTGTCTGATGACGGCGCGTTCATCACCGGCACTGAGATCCGCATCGACGGCGGAACCCACGCATGACAGCCAACCTCACCTACGAAGGCAGTCTCCGCGAAATCTCCACCGAGCCAGGCGTTCTGCGCTATCACGAGGCTGGCGACGGCCCACCACTGCTGCTGCTGCACGGATCGGGGCCCGGGGTTACTGGTTGGCGCAACTTTCGTGGCGTCCTCGGCACATTCGCCGAGCGCTTCCGTTGTCTGGTCCTGGAATTTCCCGGCTTCGGCGTCAGCGACGACTTCGGTGGTCACCCGATGATCACCGCGTTCGATGCGGTGGGGCGGTTCGTCGACGCGCTGGGCCTCGACACTGTCGATATCATCGGCAATTCGATGGGCGGGGGTGTCGCGCTCAACTTCGCGATGGCCCAACCCGATCGGGTGCGTCGACTGGTAACGATCGGAGGTATCGGACGTAACGTCTTCAGTCCCGGTCCAGCCGAAGGCATCCGACTGCTGCAGGAGTTCACCGAAGAGCCCACCCGCGAGCGGCTGATCCGCTGGCTGCATTCGATGGTGTACGACCCCGCAGTGGTGACCGAGGATCTGATCGAGGAGCGGTGGCAGCACGCCACCGACCCCGCCACGCTGGCCGGTGCGCGCCGGATGTACAGCAGGGCTGCATTCGAGCAGATGATCCAAGCCATGGAGTCGTCGAAAGGGCCGCAACCGTGGGCGATGATGCACCGGGTGACGGCGCCGACGTTGATCACCTGGGGCCGCGATGATCGGGTCAGCCCGCTGGACATGGCCCTGATCCCGATGCGCACCATCCCGAATGCCGAACTGCACGTGTTCCCTAACTGCGGGCACTGGACGATGATCGAAGCCAAACAAGCCTTCGAGAACGTCGTATTGGCGTTCTTGTTACGTAAAGCATCTGGTTGACGCCGCGCGACGACGCGCAAGTTGAGTGTGAAATCAGGGCTTTCAGTGTGAACACAGGGCGGGAAAATCCCGAAAATCCCGCCCTACTTTCACACTCATTAACGGTAGCGCCTAGTTGACGCAGGGAACGCCGCCGCCGTCGATGGGTGCACCCCGATCAGGCGTCGGCTCGGTACTGGGGGTGCGTGAACCGTGATATGACCCGGCCATCGCTGTGGCAGAAGACGTTTCGTCATGCGATGACCCGGAGTAATCGTCGCCGACGAAAACTTGAACGCGATCCGCGGTCAGCGATGAATCACTGTGGTCGGCCGCTTCGACGCCCAACAGCGCGGCGATGGTCTGCGCATCGCTCTTGGCGCCCGGCCCGTAATCGACGGTCGTGGCGCTCGGTTCGCCGTATTCGCGGTCGCGCACAGTGCCTTTGGTGTAACCGTGCTGACTCAGGGTGCGTGAAACGGTGCTGGCAAGTCCGGACGTGCTGCTGGCGTTGACGACGTCGACGACGGTCGACGGGTTGGGTGCGGTGCTGGTGGTGGTGGTGGACGATCCGCTGGTACCGAATGCCGCTGCGACTTCGGCCTTGATCGCGGCGGGGTCGACGATGTTGACGTCCTGGCCGTTGATGTTGGCGTACCGGACAACGGGTAGCGTCCGGTATTCGATGTCGCCGCCGGCCAGCGCGCCCATCCGGCGGAATTGGTTCTCGTCCCAGCCGGCCGACAAGACCACGTCCTTACGAGCCACGGCCATCAGGCTTTTCAGCTTGCTCAGATCGGTGAAGGTGCCCGAACTTTGGAGTTGGTGCATTACCGAGGACAGGAACGCCTGCTGGCGGTGGGTGCGGTCCAGGTCGCCGTTTTCCAGGCCGTGGCGCTGGCGCACGAACGCCAGCGCTTGTTCGGCGTTGAGCGTCTGGCGCCCGGCCGGGAAGTCGGCGCCGGAATAGGAGTCGTAGACGGCGTGCTTCAGGCATACCTGCACGCCGCCGAGGCTTTGGGCCAGGTCGTAAAATCCGGCGAGGTTGACCTCGGCGAAGTAGTCGATCGGTACACCGGTCAGGTTGCGCACTGCCCGCAAGGTCGCGGTCCGGCCTGCCTCGCGGCCTTTGGTCTCGAGCTGTTTTTGATCGCTGACGCCCTGGTTCATCAACTTCTGTTCGGCGTAGTCCTTGGTGAGCCCGTACGCTTCTTTGATCTTGATGTGGTTGTACCCGGGGACGCCGCTGAATGGCACATAGTCGTCGCGGGGAATGGAGAACGCGGTGACTTTGTCGTCGGCGCCGACGTGCACCAAGATCAGCGTGTTGGTGTTGTAGCCGCCGGCGTCGGAGTCGCCGGCGTGCAGGCGGTTCAGGATCGCGTCGGGCAGTTCGTTGCCGTCTTGGTCTTTGCGCGAGTCCAGGCCGATGAGCAAGATGTTCATCTCGCCGCCGCTGGAATGCGGGTCGTCGGAGCTCAGCGCCTCGGATACCGTGATTCCGCCCAGGACGCCATGGGCCATCCACCAGCCGGCTCCAGTCGCCAGCACCGCCAGCACCGACACCAGTGCCACCGCGCCGCGGGTCAATCGGCGGCGCATCTGCCAAGGTGCCGGCTTTCTGCGACGGTGCTTACCGCCGGATTGATTGGCCACCAGATCTCGACTCTGTCCTGAGCGTCACCCCTGCCCCCCGACGGCAATTTGCGGCGACGACGTTTGATGCTTGACGTCCAGTATGCCGCAGGTTGCTGCAAGGACCCTTGTCAAAGGGTGTGACCAGCGGTTGAAGGTAGATTTCGCCGAACCCCGGTAGCCGTCTTAGGTGGCAGCGTTAGGGTCTGCGAAAGGCAGTGCAACGACGTTGGAGAGGGCTGATGACCGCCTATAAAACTGTGGTGGTCGGTACCGACGGCTCGGCTTCGTCGCTGGATGCGGTCGAGCGCGCAGGTGCAATTGCCGCCGAATCGAACGCGAAGCTGATCATCGTGACCGGTTATGTTCCCAACAAGGAGGATCCGCGCGCGGCCGACGCGCTCGGGGACGAAGGCTACAAAGTGCAGGGCAATGCGCCGATCTATGCGATGTTGCGCGAGGGCCGCGACCGGGCCAAGGCGGCCGGCGCGACGGACATCGAGGAGCGGCCGATTCAGGACGCTCCGGTCGATGCGCTGGTTGACCTCGCCGAACAGGTTCAGGCCGATTTGCTCGTGGTCGGGAACGTGGGACTGAACGCACGATCGGCGATCATCGGACGGGTGTTTTCGATCCCCGGAAGTGTCGCCAGCAAGGCCAAGGTCGACGTGTTGATCGTGCACACCAGCCGCTGACGAGGTCCGTGCGTGCTGGAGTTTAAAGTCTGATGCGCCTGTCTATAGATGTCTAGCTACTCCGACCCGAAAGGCCGACGATGAAGTCGATTGTTCCTGTCACGATTGTGGCCGCTGCGCTGCTGTTCAGTGGATGTTCGGCCTCAGAGGTGATCAATACCGGCGGCGACACCAAGTGCAAGGACTTCACCACGCAGGACGAGAAGAAGCAAAACGAGGAGATCGGCAAGATGCTCAAAGACAAGAGCGGTGCTGACCCGAGCAGTATGGAGATCTCGGTTACGCGTTTGTCGGCGACGACCTACTGCCAAACGGTGGGCAAGCCGGACAGCAAGATTTCTGAGGCGCCGCACGGCTGATCGCGGTCCGAACTGACGACCGCTCGTTTAGGCGCCGCAGCGACGCCGGGACCCCGTCGTAGAATCGCCATGGCTCATCGAGCCGCCCCGGCCGCGTTAGCTCAGTTGGTAGAGCGTCGCTCTTGTAAAGCGGATGTCGAGAGTTCGAGTCTCTCACGCGGCTCCATTCCATGTCGGCACTGAGAGATAGCGTCGTCTTATGTCGATGACCTGCCTCGCGTGCGGAGTCGATCTCGAAGAGCAATAACCGTCGTGAGAATCTGCGACTCGTTTGTCCCAACGGTGACAGCCAGCTGCCGACGTATAAGGCGAGAAATCGCGGCAGCGGTCGCTATTACCGGCGCCAGCGGTACGCCGACGGCCAGTCCTATTGACGCCTGCTTAACGGCGAGCGTGAAACTGGGTTCACACTCGCCCACCAACGTGAAGCTGGGTTCACGCTCGGCGGGCCGGTCGCAGCCGAACGGCTTACTCCTCGATAACCCGCGGCGAACGCACGGGACGCGTTGAGGAGCGGCGCGAGGTCCGCCGCGGAATCAGCGGGATGCGCTCGGCGATATTGCTCAGCGGGTTGACCACCATCGTCAAGGCGATGACGGCCTCCTGCAGGGTCTCGATGGCCGGCTCTAGCGCCTCCATCCCTGGTGTCAAGCGGCTCAGCGTGTCGGCAACGTCGGCGAGCTGTTCCAGCGGCCCGTGCCGGGCGGTCAACTTGTCGATCAAGCCCCCGTCGGCCAGCAACCGGTCAGCCAGCCCGTCCTCGGCCAGGACACGCTCGATCAGCCCATCGTCGGCGACCAGCTGATCCACCAGCCCGCCGGGCTTCAGGGCTCGCTCAAGACCACCGCCCTCTTCGGTCAGCCGATCCAGCAGCCCGCCGGGGGCGGTCAGCATGTCGACAATCCCGCCGGGGCGCAGCAGCCGGTCCACCGGGCCGTCGGGTGCCAGCGCGCGCCCCAACGGAGCGTCGTCGTCGAGCAGCCCGGCGATCCGGTTTGCTCGGCCGAGCGCGTCATCAATACCCAGCATGTGAACGACGGCGTTAGACCGGGTCTGCACCCCGGCTTCACCGACAGTGCGCTTCGCCAGGTCAACGGCCGAGGCGGCAACGCCCAAGCCGGCGTCGGCCGCCGTCAGCCCGACCCGCAATGGTGCGGTGGCGAGCGTCGCCAGGCTTTTTCCCAGATTCATCCCCCGAGTCTATGCGCGCCCATCTGCGCTGACCCCCGACCACGCAGATCAAACTGGCAACGCATTCACAGGAACATCACAGTTGCCATGGAGGTTCCGTTCAACGAAGTACGAGGAGATTAGCGATATGGCATCGGCAACCACAGACGGGACCACCCCCGAGGCGCGCGTCCTCGTCGTCGACGACGAAACCAACATCCTCGAGCTCCTTGCGGTGAGTCTCAAGTTCCAGGGCTTCGAGGTCCACACCGCCGCCAGTGGGCCCGCAGCCCTGGACCTGGCCCGCGAGGTCAAACCGGACGCCGTCATCCTCGACGTGATGATGCCCGGCATGGACGGCTTCGGGGTGCTGCGCCGCCTGCGCGCCGACGGCATCGATGCGCCTGCGCTGTTTTTGACCGCCCGCGACTCGTTGCAGGACAAGATCGCCGGGCTCACGCTCGGCGGCGACGACTACGTGACCAAACCGTTCAGCCTGGAAGAGGTCGTCGCGCGGCTGCGCGTCATCCTGCGCCGCGCCGGCAAGGGCATCACCGAGGACCGCAACGCCCGACTGACGTTCGCCGACATCGAACTCGACGAGGACACACACGAGGTGTGGAAGGCAGGCGAGCCGGTGTCGCTCTCACCCACCGAGTTCACTCTGTTGCGCTACTTCGTGATCAACGCCGGCACGGTATTGAGCAAGCCGAAAATCCTCGATCACGTCTGGCGCTATGACTTCGGCGGCGACGTCAATGTCGTCGAGTCCTATGTGTCGTATCTACGGCGCAAGATCGACACCGGGGATAAGCGCCTGCTGCACACATTGCGCGGAGTGGGATACGTGTTGCGCGAGCCGCGATAGCGCGTCGTAGGCGAAGAATACGGGAATGGCCAAACTTCATCGAGGAGCACTGCCGCTCCGGGTGAGCCTCGTCGCGGCCACCCTGGTGCTGGTGGCGGGTGGCTTGGCGACCTCGGGTATCGCGGTCACGTCGATCCTGCGGCACAGCCTGATCAACCGGGTCGATCAGAACCTGATCGACGCATCCCGAGGTTGGGCGCAGGCTCCGCGCCGCACGTCATCACACGCCAACGAAAGGCCGAACGCCGATCGCCCGCCGTCAAACTTCTACGTGCGCAGCATCGGGAAGGACGGCCGCACCTGGACGGTGGTCAACGATCGCAACGCCGAACCCGCGCTGCCCAACAACAACGATGTGGGCCCCGAGCCCACCACGATCGGCTCCGTCGACAAATCCGGTGTGCAGTGGCGCGCGGTGTCGGTGCGCGGGCCACTGGGTCGACTGATCACCGTCGCCTATGACCTCTCCGATGTCCAGCACACCGTGCGGTCGCTGGTCTGGCTGCAGGTTGGCATCGGCGCGGCGGTGCTGTTGGTTCTCGGCATCGCCGGATATGCCGTCGTGCACCGAAGCCTGCGACCATTGACCGAGGTCGAGCAGACCGCGGCCGCGATCGCGGCCGGCCAGCTGGATCGCCGTGTCCCCGAGCGCAGTTCGCGAACCGAGGTGGGCCGGCTGTCCCTGGCGCTCAACGGAATGCTCGCGCAGATTCAGCGAGCGGTGGCGTCCTCCGAGTCGTCTGCGGCGAAGGCGCGCAGTTCCGAAGACCGGATGCGACGCTTCATCACCGACGCAAGCCACGAACTGCGCACGCCGCTGACCACGATCCGCGGCTTCGCGGAGTTGTACCGCCAGGGCGCGGCGCGCGACGTCGAGATGCTGATGTCGCGGATCGAAAGCGAAGCGAGTCGACTGGGCCTACTGGTCGAAGATCTGCTGCTGCTTGCCCGACTGGACGCCCAACGCCCCCTCGAGCGTCGCCGGGTAGACCTGCTGGCGCTGGCCAGCGATGCGGTGCACGACGCGCAGGCGATCGCCCCCAAGCGCAACATCACCATGGCTGTGCTCGACGGCCCCGGAACCCCGGAGGTGCTCGGCGACGAGGCCCGGCTGCGTCAGGTCCTCAGCAACTTGGTGACGAATGCGTTGCAGCACACCCCGGAAAACGCCGACATCACCGTGCGGGTCGGCACCGACGGCGACAACGCGGTGCTCGAGGTCGCCGACGAAGGGCCGGGGATGAGTCAGCAGGATGCGCTGCGCATCTTCGAGCGGTTCTACCGGACCGACTCGTCGCGGGCGCGAACCAGCGGCGGCACCGGGCTGGGGTTGTCGATCGTCGACTCGTTGGTCCAGGCCCACGGCGGCTCAGTGACGGTAACCACCGCACCCGAGCAGGGCTGTCGCTTCCGTGTCAGCCTGCCGCGCATCGCCGACGTGCCGGCCCAGGTGGGTTGAGCATCACGTCAGTTCGGCTAGCGCTGCCTTGATTTTGGCCTGCGCCTCGTCCAGGGATTGCGGCGACGGGTTGCGGTCGACGTTGGCAAAGCCGAAATCGCTGAGCCTGCGGGTCGGGAAGACATGCACGTGAAGGTGGGGAACCTCTAAGCCGGCGATGATGACGCCGGACCGCTCGGTGTGGAAGGCTCGGCACACCGCCTTTCCGATCAGCTGCGCCACCGCCATGATTCGCGCGAATGCGGCGCCGTCGACGTCTTGCCAGTTGTCGATCTCCGCGCGCGGCACCACCAGGGTGTGCCCCTGCGTCATCGGCTCGATGGTCAAAAACGCGACGACCTCGTCGTCCTCATACACGAACCGCCCGGGAATCTCGCCGTTGATGATTTTGGTGAACACAGTGGCCATACCGACCAGCATATGGTGCCCACTAGTCGGCTGCGCTCTCGATCAAACCGGCCACCTCCGTCACCGACCACGGCGGGGAGTCGTGGTGGTCGCGGTACGCGATGACGGCCGGCGAGGGCCGCGGAAACCGACCGATGAAACCACCTGCGGCGACGAAGATTTCACCGGTCACCTGCGCAGCCAGGTCGCTGCCCAGATAAACATACGTCGACGCGACGTAGTCCGGTGATGCCACATCCAGCGACCCGCGCATGCTAACCTCGTCGAGCAGACCGCGCCGGTGCAGGTCCCTGATGTGGGTTTCGTAGTCGTGTCCGGTGGATAACCGCGTTTTCGCGCCGGGGCACACCACATTGGCGCGGACCCGGTGTGCTTTGAGTTCGGCGGCGATCGCCAGGGTCAGGCTGTTGACCGCGCCTTTACCGGCGGGATATCCGGTGCCGCCATAATCGCCGAGGAAAGCCATCGAGCTGGTGTTGACGATGCTGCCGCCGCCCGCAGCGGCCATCTTCGGCGCGGCCGCGCGGCAGGTGGCGAACACCGTGCCCACGTGCGCGTCGAGCAGCTCGCCAAATTGCGCCGCGCTGATGTCGAGGATCGACGAACCCGGCGGCTCGGCGATGCCGGCGCAATTCACCAGGATGTCGATGGCGCCGAAATCGTCAATACACTTGTCCACCAATGTTTCTGCAGTCGCCTCGTCACTTGGTGAACCCGCATGAGCCACCGCCCGGCCACCGTCGGCGGTGATCGCCTCGGCAGCGGCCTGAGCGGTCGCGGCATCGCGGCCATTGACCACCACCGCGGCGCCGTGCTGGGCCAACAAGCCGGCCACTGCCCGCCCGATACCCCGGGATCCGCCGACCACGACGGCGGCGCGGCCGGCGAGCAGCCGGCTCACTCCGGGGTGCCGAATGTCATCGCGTCGAGATTCCAGTAGCCGCGCATGTTGGTGATCAAGCCCGCGTCGTTGACGCGATAGGTGAACACACCGCGCACCGAACTGGTGATTCCGTTGTCGAACTTGCTGTCCAGCACCAGGATATGCGCGATCTCGTTGGGTGAGCTGGAAGGGAACGTCTCCTCGCACGTGATCGTCAACTGGTTGGCCGCGATATTGGTGTCGTAGAACTCCGCGACCCCGTCCTTGCCCCGCACGCCGGTGCCGTCCGGGTTGGTGATCGCCTTGCCGATCGGGTCCTCGATCACGACGTCGTCGGCCATCAACGCCAACCAGCCCTGCCGGTCATGGGATTGCACGCAGCGCCATGACGACTGTGACGCGGCCAACGCCGGTAACTGTTGCACTGTTTCTTCTGACATTCTCACTCCAATCATTAGATGGCGCAGGCGGCACGGGCGCCGTCCTCGGTCGCTTTACGGATCAGTCCCAGCCCGGTGCAGTCGCCGGCGGCGTGCACCTCCGTGTCGGGCATGGCAGTCACCACCGCGTCGAACAAGGCGGTGTCGGGCTCGGGGGTTCCCGCGACGACGACGGTGTCGGCAGCCAACTGACGGGTGGTGCCACCGGCCGGGGTGAAGACCACCGCGTCGTCGGTGATGCGCTCGACGGACGCTCGGACGTGGACGGTGACGCCGAGACGGTCGAGACGATCCATGTGCTCGGTCTTCCGCTTGCTGCCCACCTCCGGCGCAATCACCTTGCCCGACTCGAGGATTGACACCAACCGTCCTCGCTTCGCCAGAAACTCGGCGAGCTCGACCGCGACCAAGTCACCTCCGACAATTGCGACGCGCCGTCCCATCGGCATCCATGCGCGAGTGGCAAATCGGACTGCCTTTGGCGGCACTAGCCGCGGTGACCACTTGGCCAGCAGCTGGCGCAACGCCGGTCCGGTGTGCACGTGCGGGAGGTGATCACCCGGGATCGTCGGGACGACGATGCGGCCGCCAGTGGCCACCACCACCGCGTCCGGTTGCAACTCGACGACGTCGTTGATCGAAGCAGCGTGGCCCAGTACGACTTTGGTGGTGCTGATCCTGACCTCGTCACGCAGGTACCGCAGAAACGGTTCGTTCTCCGGATGCAGAATCGCCGCCCAGCGCAGTGCGCCACCCAGTTGGCCAGCGCGCTCGAACAGCGTGACCCGATGACCCCGCTCGGATGCGACACGCGCCGCTTCCAAGCCGGCCGGGCCGCCGCCGATCACCACTACCCGTTTAGCGTGCGCGGCCGGCTTGGCCGCCAAGTCGCGTTCCTTGCCGGTACGGGGATTGACCGCGCAGTCGACCGAAAACCGCAGTTCCATGGCATCGATGCAGTTTTCACACGAGATACATTTGCGAATGCGGCGCGCCTGGCCCGTCCGGAGTTTTCGCGGTAGCTCTGCGTCGGCGAGCAGTGGCCGCCCCATTGCGATGAAATCGGCGCGGCCGTCGGCCAGGATTTGCTCGGCGCGCAGCGGGTCGTGGATGCGGCCGACGGCGATCACCGGTACGTCGACCACCTCTTTGACCGCGGCAGCAGCGCCGACGTTGAGTTCGTCGCCGTCGTCGGCGCCGTTGACCATCTGGGTGACGAGCCGGTCGATCACCCCGCCGCTGACATGGAAGGCGTCCACCCCGGCGGCTGCCAATTCCGGTGCCACCTGCGCGGTTTCGTGGATCGGCCGACCGCCGGCCACCCGTTCGTATCCGGAAATCCGCAACGTGATCGGCAATGTGTCGCCAATCTCGGCGCGGATCGCCGCCAGTGCTTCCAGCACGATCCGGATTCGGCCGCGCACCGAATCGCCGCGATAGTCGTCGGTGCGTCGATTACGCTGCGGCGCAAGGAACGACCCGAGCAGCATGTAGCCATGCGCTGCGTGCAATTCGATGCCGTCGTAGCCGGCTTCGGCGGCACGATGTACTGCCGCCTTGAACAGGTCGAGCACGTCGGTGAGCTGTCGCGTGCTGATCTCCTCCGACGGTCGCCCGGTCAGGTACGACGGGATCACCGACGGACCCAGTGATGTCACCTGATGCATTTCCGGGCCCAAGCCGTCGGGTCCGGCGTGCACGATCTGCGGTTGTATCTTGGCGCCGTGCTCGTGCACCGCTTCTACCAGTCTGCAGTGCGCATCGATGGCGGCGTCGGTGCCCAAATGCAGGCCGCCCGGCGTTTCCGGATGCCGAGGGTCAATCCCGGTGGCGCCCACGGTGATCAAACCCACCTCGCCTTGTGCGCGCGCAGCAAAGTAGTCACACGTGCGCGGTGACGGCAGCCCGTCAGGTGTGCCGTACATCGTCTCCATCGGAGACATCACCAGTCGGTTGCGCAGCGTCATGGCACCGATGCGCCCCGGCTCAAGGAGGTTGGGGAAGCCGCTCACCGTGGCGATCGCAAGCGCGGCGAAGCCGGGCGCAGCGGGTCGCCACCATCGGCCGGGGCCGATCGCAAGCGCGGCGAAGCCGGGCGCAGCGGGTCGCCACCATCGGGCCTGCTGAAGCGGCCTGCGAACGCGCGCAACGGCAGGTCGGCGCTGGTGACGACGCCGGGTGGCGCGTCGACAACCGCTCGGATTGCGTTGAGTGCGGGCAGTCCGGTGACGGTCATGCCGATCGCCGCGAACGATTCAGGCGATGAAAAGTCGGTCCCCGGCTTGGGGAGGATCAAATGCTTGCTGTAGATACATGGATCGCCCTGGATCTTGGTGATATAGCAACCCTGAATGTCCCAGTGCGGGTTGGTGTGCGGCGTCATCTGCCATTCCAGATGCAACTCCACCCGGGGTACGCCGTCGAGCATGCCGATGTATTGGAATGCCGCGCCGCCGACGGACCCGGCCGGCAACTGGTACCAGCCCAGATCCACATCCTTGGTGCACGCGCCCAACTCGTAGCTGAACCGGACTTCGTCGAGCGTGATATCGAGGCAGTCGGCCATCAGCCGCACCCCGTCCTCGAACACCCGGGTGCCCAGTTCCAGCAGCCGCGGAACCTCCGGATCGTCGACCGGCCGGCCGAAACCGCAATTCGCCCACGTCGGGGCCGAGTGGTGACACGACACGTCCACCGATTCGATGCATGTGACGTTCTCGATGTCGGCCACGTCGGCGCTGTGCACGATCGTCAGGATCTGTGCCAGACCGGGATTCATCCCCGTGCCGTAAAAAGTGGAGTTGCCGCGCAGGCATGCCGCTTGCAGCACCTCGGACTCGCTACGTCCGTCCGGTAACCGGTGGTTAGTGTCGCGGTGGTGTCCGGTCACCCAGTCTGCCGTGGTGACGACGTTAATCCCGGCCGCCAACACCTGTTCATACAGCGCGACGTCTGGCCACACCCCGTGGAAGGTCACGCAATCCGGCCGTGCGGCGATGATCTCGTCGACCGTTGCGGTGGCGGTCACCCCGAACGGCTCGATACCGGCGATCTCCCCGGCGTCGCGGCCCACCTTGTCCGGCGAATAGCAGTGCAATCCAACCAGTTGCAGATCAGGGTGGTGGGCGACCCGTTTAACCATCTCGGTCCCGACGTTCCCGGACGCCACCTGGAACACCCGCAGCCGGTCGGTCATGTCGCTACCGATCGTCGTCGGTGTAGCGGATCACACCGCGAATGTTCTTGCCGTCCAGCATGTCCTGGTAGCCGTCGTTGATCTGTTCGAGCTTGTACTGGCGGGTGATCATGTCGTCGAGGTTGAGCTTTCCCACTTTGTACATCGACAGCAGCTGGGGGATGTCGTATTGCGGGTTGCCGCCACCGAAGATGGTGCCTTGCAGGTTTTTTTGCATCAGCGACAACATCGCCAGGTTCAGCGTCACCTGGGTGTCCAACAGGCTGCCGATCGCCGTAACGACACAGGTGCCGCCCTTGGCGGTGATGTTGAGGTAGTTGTCGATGTCGGCACCGTGCAGTTCGCCGACGGTGATGATCACCTTCTTGGCCATCAGCCCGGCGGTGACCTCCATAATGCCCAGCAGCGCGGCTTCGATGTCCGGATAAACGTGGGTGGCACCGAATTTCAGCGCCTGGTCGCGCTTCCACTCAATCGGGTCGACGGCGAAGATGTAGCGGGCGCCGGCGTTGACCGCGCCCTGCAGCGCCGCCATGCCGACGCCCCCGATGCCGACGATCGCGACGTCGTCGCCCGGCCGGATGTCGGCGGTCCGGGTCGCCGAACCATAGCCGGTGGTGACACCGCAGCCCACCAGGCAGGCCACCTCGAACGGGATCGACGGGTCGATCTTCACCACCGAACTCTTATGCACCACCATGTACGGCGAGAACGTCCCCAGCAGTGTCATCGGGTAGACATCTTGGCCGCGGGCCTGCACGCGGAAGCTGCCGTCGGTCACCGATGCGCCGTTCAGCAGCCCGGCACCCAGGTCACAGAGGTTGCGCATGCCGGCCTGACAGCTTGGACACTTGCCACAGGACGGGATGAAGGACAGCACCACGTGGTCACCGACCGCGAAGTCTTCGACGCCCTCGCCGACCTCAACCACGATGCCCGCGCCTTCGTGGCCACCGAGCACCGGGAACCCGGCCATCGGGATGCCGCCGGTCACCAGGTGGTGGTCGGAGTGGCACATCCCCGACGCCTCCATTTGGATTTTGACTTCGTCCTTGCGCGGGTCGCCGATCTCGATTTCCTCGACCGACCACGGCTGGTTGAACTCCCAGAGCAGCGCGCCCTTTGTTTTCACCGCGAACCTGCTTTCAGCTTGTTTGTCAGGACTCGAGCGTCAGCGTAGTGACGTGGCTCACCACAGCGGTACCGGGGTCTTCCCGAGTGGGTAGTAGCCGGGCAGCTTCTCACCGGCCAGGCTGCGCTCGATCCGCTTCTGCATGCCCGCCGAGAGCTTTCCGGCCTTCATCAGGTCCATATACAGCGCCTGGACATGGCCGAAGTCGAAGAAGTCGCGCTGCCACTCGATCAGCTTGTCGGCGCCCAGCCGAAACCAACTGCCGCCGATGCCGTAGATCTCCTGCTGGCCGCCGTCGCCGTCGACCACCACTTGTTTCCAGAAACCGACGATCTCGCCCTGCTGGTCGTCGATGATCACCTTCTGATACGGGTACTGCCAGTTCTCCAGGCCCGCCATCTCCAGGCCGAGCGCGACGTCGCGGATCTCGTCGACTCCGACGCACATCACGTCTTCTTTGGGGCCGATATTCCAGCCGTAGGTCGCCTCGGGGGCGTAAAAGTCCGCCAGCGGCTTCCAGTCGCCTGATTTCTCGCAGTCCTTGTTGGCCGCAAGCCAGCGCTGCACCCAGTCGTCCAGCTCTGCGCGTGGAAATGACGCCATTGTCAGTCTTCTTTCTCTTCGATGGACAGAGCCTGGGTGGGACAGGCCCACACGGCTTGCTCGATTTCTTTGCGGGCCTCGTCGGGCGGCTCGTCGTCGAGGATTTCGACCTGGCCGCGCTTGGGCACTCGGAAGTAGTTGGGCGCTTCCAGTTCGCACATCGCGTGTCCCTGGCAGAGATCGAGGTCGGCTTTCACCCGGTAACCCATCTCAGCTCCTGCGGCGGTAGCGCACCTTGGCCGGCTGAGCCAGCTGCACCACCATTTTGGAATGGTCGTTGCGGTAGCTCTCCGATGGCTGGGCCATCTCGAACTCGTACTCGCGCAATAACACCGAGAAGATCGCTTTGATCTGCATGGTGGCGAACGCCGCCCCCACGCAGCGGTGCCGGCCCGCGCCGAACGGGATCCAGGTCCACCGGTTGATCAGGTCTTCCTGACGCGGCTCTTCGTAGCGTTCCGGCACGAAGTTGTCCGGGTCGGGGAAGTCTTCGGGGATGCGGTTGGAGATCGCCGGTGAGGCTGCGACGAAGTCGCCTTCGTGAATCGGGTAGCCGCACACTTCGAATTCGCCCTTGGCGACCCGCATCAGGATGATGAGCGGCGGGTGCAGCCGCAGCGTCTCCTTCAGCACGTTCTCCAGTCGCGGAATCTGGCGCAGCGCATGAAAACTCACCGATTGGCCGTCGGCATAGAGTTCGGTGAGCTCGTCGATCACGCCTGCGTAGACGTCCGGGTGGCGCATCAGCTCGATCAGCGTCCACGACGCGGTGCCCGAGCTGGTGTGGTGGCCGGCGAACATCAGCGAGATGAACATGCCGGTGACCTCGTCGGCCGAAAACCGAGGATTGCCGTCGTCGTCCTTGATCGACACCAGCACGTCGAGCATGTCCCGATCGCTCTTGTCGGCCGGCGGGTTGGCGATCCGCTGGTTCATGATCTCCTGGACCAAGGCCACCAAGCCTTTTCGGGCTTCGTCGCGACGACGGAAGCTCTCGATCGGCAGATGAGGATCGACGTAGCACAGCGGGTCGGTGCCGCGCTCGAGCTCGTGGTAGAGCTGGGCGAACCGGTGGTCGAGCTGCTCGCGAAACTTGGGGCCGATCAGGCACGCAGTCGAGGTGTAAATGGTCAGCTCGGCGAAAAAATCCAGCAGGTCGATTTCCCCTGTCTCGCCCCAGTTCTCGATCATCCGACGCACTTCGCGCTCGATGGTGACGGCATGGCTTTTCATGTGCTCGCCGCGCAGCGCGGAGTTGTGCAGCATCTCCTTTCTCCGCTCGGGGCTGGCGTCGAACACCACGCCTTTGCCGAAGATCGGCGTCATGAACGGATACGCCTCGGCCTGGTCGAGGTCTTCGTCACTGGAGCGGAAGAAGAACTCGTTGGCTTCTGCGCCGGACAGCAACACGACCTGCTTGCCGGCGAGCTGGAACCAGCCGACGTCGCCGCACTCGTCGCGGACGCGTTTCATCAGCCCGATCGGGTCGGTGCGGAATTCCTCGAGGTGGCCGTGTTCAACCTCGCCGCCGGATACCCGCGGAACTACTTTCAGGTCTGGGCTTATCACGATTCCTCCGGGTACTTCAGCTGCTGGCGTTCTGCGGGCGCGTTGGACAGCGGCGCCTCGGGCTGGATTTCCATCGATGTGACGAACCCGCCGCGCGGGGTCTCGGCGACGAACGCGATCGCTCGGGCGAGGTCAGACGCGCGCAGGAAGTAGTCATGGCGGGCCTGCCCCCATTTGGCCCAGTCTTCGAGCATTGGCCCGATCGATTCGGGCGGCAGGCTCCAGCCCATGCCGGTCTTGGTGGGCCCCGGATGCACGATCGAGGCGCGCACCCCGGTGCCCTCCAGTTCCATCTGCAGGTTGGTCACCATGGCCAACAACGCTGCCTTGGCCGCACCGTAGGCACCCATGTGCGGACGCTGACGCAGCGCGACGTCGGACCCGACGAAGATCAGATCGCCGCGCTGGCGTTCCAACATTCCGGGCAGCACCGCGGTGGCCAACCGATTGGCGCCGATGAGGTGGATCTGCACCTGCGATTCGAAGACGTCGGTGCTGATCTGGTCCAGCCGGCCGAAGAAGGTGTCGCCGGCGCCGGTGACCAGCAGTTCGATGTCGCCCAGTTGTTCGGTCGCCTGGTGGACGAAGCCCTTGACCGACTCGGGGTCGGTGACGTCGAGATGCAGCGCGACGGCCTCTCCCCCATCGGCTTTGATCTGGTCAACCAGCTCCTGGCATTTCTCGACACGGCGGGCGCCCAGCGCTACCGGAAAGCCGCGCCCGGCGAGCTCGACAGCGGTGGCGGCGCCGATGCCGGACGACGCACCGGCGACGATGGCGGGCCGCCGGGCCGGATGGGGTTGGAAGCGAGGCATTTACATGGTCTCCACGGTGATCGGCAGACAGGCGAATCCGCGTACGTTGCTGGAGTGGACGCGCACGGCATTCGCCTCGTCCACCTGATAGCCGCGGATGCGGTTGAACAATTCGGTGAGTGCCACCCGCGCCTCCATCCGGGCCAGGTGCGCGCCCAAACAGAAGTGCGCGCCACTGCCGAAACTGACCAGTTTGGAGCCGATCTCGCGGCCGATGCGGTACTCGTCGGGCTGGTCGAAGACCCGGTCGTCGCGGTTGGCCGAACCCGGCAGCAGCAGCAGCACATCGCCTTCGGACAGCGTCGTGTCGTACAGCGTGAACTCGTGGGCCACACTGCGGGCCAAGATTTGACTCGAGGTGTCGTAGCGCAGCGTTTCCTCTACCCACAGCGGGATTTTCGAATGATCGGCGTAGACGCCCGCCAGCTGGTCGGGATTCTTGAAACCCCAATACGCGGCGTTGGCCAGCAATTTGGTCGTTGTCTCGTTGCCGGCGACCACCATCAAGAACAGGAACGCCATGATTTCCTGGTCGCTGAGGCGGTCCCCGTCGATCTCGGCTTCCAATAGTGCCGAGGTCAAGTCCTGCGACGGCTTCTTGCGGCGCTGGGCGACCATGTCGGCGTAGTAGACCATCAGGTCGGCTGAAGCTTGGATGGCCGATGCGGGGACATCGGCCAGGCCGTCGTCGCGGTGCATCACGCCGTCGGCCAGCTCGCGGATGCGGGCCCGGTCCGGTTCGGGCACGCCCATCAGCTCGGAGATGACGTCCATCGGCAGTTTGCCGGCGAATTCGGCAACGAAGTCAAAGCTTTCCGACTGCAGCGCGGCGTCGAGGTGCATCCGGGCCAGCTCGATCACCCGTGGCTCGAGTTCGCGGATCCGGCGCGGGGTGAACCCTTTGGACACCAGCGTGCGCAGCCGTAGATGGCCGGGATCATCCATCGCCAGAAACGACATCACCTTGTGTGCGTCCGGGGTGCGCGAAACCGGATCCAGCGACACGCCATAGGAATTCGACAGCGCGGTGCTGTTGCGGAAGCCCTGCAGCACGTCGCCGTGACGTGACAACGCCCAGAAGTTCAGCACCTCGTTGCGGTACAGCGGGGCCTCGTCCCGCAGCCGCCGGTAGTACGGGTACGGATCTTCGTGGAAGTCGTAGTCGTAGGGGTCGAGCACCACCTCGGGCGTCTCAACAGTCATGAGCGCCGCTCCTTCTCATCGCCCCGCTCTGCATCGTCGCCGGCGCGAGTCATTTGCCTTCTCCCAAGATCAGACCCACCACGTAGGCCAACCGATCGGCGATCTGGTGGTAGGTGAAGGCGCCGCTGCCGGCGTTGACCAGCGCGCCGAAAAACGTCATCTCGAGCGCGGAAACCGTGCGGGGATCGGCGTCCGGGCCGATCGCCGAGGTGATGCGGCGATGGATCTCCGCGCCGATGCGATCGCGCACGCTGCGGACCGCTGCATCGGCGCCGCCGCCGAGCAGCGCCGTCGTGCATGCCGCGGCGACTTCGGGCTCGTCGGCGACCACCAGCGCCAGATGCCGCAGCGCCTTGTCCACCCGTACTGGCATCGGATCGTTGACGTCGGTGAAGTAGGGCACCTGGCGCACCAGATCCAGGTAGACCTCAGCGATGAGATGGTTCTTCGACGAGAAGTAGGTGTACGCGGTCGCTGGGGCCACCTTGGCCCGCGCGGCCACTGCGCGGACGGTCAAATCGGCGTAGGACTTCTCCCGCAGGACTTCCACCCCGGCGGTCAGCACCTTACGGAACGTCTCTTCTTGCCGGCGGTTGCGCGGCGTCTCCCCAGTCTGGCGGTCACGATTCGGCGTGATCGCTACCACGGCATCGCTGGACACTTGTCCAAGTTATCCGATTGATGCGACATCAGCAAGCCCGTGCCGCAAAGCGGCTGTGTAAAGCACTGTATGGCTCTTGCGCGGTCAATGCTTAAGGCTGGACCTTGCACCGTGCGCAGCTGGGCCGCTATGGTTCGACTGGACTATTCCGGACAACTGTCCACCGTAGAAGGCGGGTAGTACAAGATGGCTCTATTGGCCGACGGCGTCGGCGCTCTGCTCATCGACGGCAAGTTGGTGCCCGGCAGCGCCGGCACCTTCCCGACCGTCAACCCGGCCACCGAAGACGTGCTGGGGACGGCGGCCGATGCCAACGCCGACGACATGGGCCGGGCCGTCGAGGCGGCGCGGCGCGCGTTCGACGAGACCGACTGGTCCCGCAACATTGAGTTGCGGGTGCGGTGCGTACGCCAACTGCGTGACGCGATGCGCGAACACGTCGAGCAACTGCGTGACATCACGATCGCCGAAGTCGGGGCGCCGCGCATGCTCACCGCCAGCGCCCAACTCGAAGGACCGGTCGAGGACCTCGCCTTCAGCGCCGACACCGCCGAGTCCTACCCGTGGCAGCAGGATCTCGGCGAGGCGTCCCCGATGGGCATCCCCACCCGTCGCACGATCGCGCGGGAGGCCGTCGGCGTCGTCGGCGCCATCACGCCGTGGAACTTCCCGCACCAGATCAACCTCGCCAAGCTCGGGCCGGCGCTGGCCGCGGGCAACACCGTGGTGTTGAAGCCCGCACCCGACACCCCGTGGTGTGCAGCGGTATTGGGAGAACTGATCGTCGAGCACACCGACTTTCCGCCCGGCGTGGTCAACATCGTCACCTCCAGCGACCACAGCGTCGGTGCTCTGTTGGCGAAAGACCCGCGGGTGGACATGATTACGTTCACCGGTTCCACGGCCACCGGCCGCAGCGTGATGGCCGACGCCGCCGCCACCATCAAGAAGGTGTTTTTGGAGCTGGGCGGCAAATCGGCGTTTGTCGTGCTTGACGACGCCGACATGGCCGGCGCTGCTTCGGTGTCGGCGTTCTCGGCCTGCATGCACGCCGGGCAGGGCTGCGCGATCACCACCCGGCTGGTCGTGCCGCGAGCCCGTTACGACGAGGCGGTCGCCATCGCGGCGGGCACCATGTCGTCGATCAAGCCCGGCGACCCGACCGATCCCGGAACGGTCTGCGGACCGCTGATCTCAGCACGCCAGCGCGACCGGGTGCAAAGCTATCTGGATCTGGCTGGGGCAGAAGGCGGTTCGTTCGCATGCGGCGGCGGCCGACCGGCGGATAGGACGACCGGCTTCTTCATCGAGCCGACCGTGATCACCGGGTTGGGAAACGACGCGCGGGTGGCGCGCGAAGAGATCTTCGGCCCGGTGCTCACGGTGATCGCCCACGACGGCGACGACGACGCGGTGCGGATCGCCAACGACTCACCGTACGGACTGTCGGGCACCGTGGTGAGCGCCGACCCGGACCGCGCCGCCGCGGTGGCGTCGCGCCTGCGGGTCGGGACGGTCACGGTCAACGGCGGCGTCTGGTATTCGGCCGACGCGCCGTTCGGCGGCTACAAGCAGTCCGGCAACGGCCGCGAGATGGGCCTGGCGGGCTTCGAGGAGTATCTCGAGACCAAGCTCGTTGCTACCGGCATTTAACACGGCGAGTGTGGTTTTAAGGCACGCAAAGACGTGAAAAGCGTGACATAAGCCCACACTCGGCAAGAGAGGGAAGTATGAGATTCGAGAATAAGGTGGCCATCGTCACCGGCTCAGGTGGCGGCATCGGTCAGGCGTATGTCGAGGCGCTGGCTCGGGAAGGCGCCGCGGTTGTCGTGGCCGACATCAACGCCGAGGCTGCCGAAGGCGTGGCCAAGCAGATTACCGCCGACGGCGGCAATGCCATCAGCATTCCCGTCGACGTTTCCGACCCGGCTTCGGCCAAGGCGATGGCCGACCGCACGCTGTCCGAGTTCGGCGGTATCGACTACCTGGTGAACAACGCCGCAATATTTGGCGGCATGAAACTGGATTTCCTGCTCACCATCGACCCCGAGTACTACAAGAAGTTCATGAGCGTCAACCTCGACGGCGCCCTGTGGTGCACCCGCGCGGTCTACAAGAAGATGGCCAAGCGCGGCGGCGGTGCGATCGTCAACCAATCATCCACTGCTGCCTGGCTGTACTCGAACTACTACGGCCTGGCCAAAGTCGGCATCAACGGCTTGACACAACAACTTTCGCGGGAGTTGGGCGGCCAGAACATCCGGATCAACGCGATTGCGCCGGGCCCCATCGACACTGAGGCCAATCGGACGACGACGCCCAAAGAGATCGTCGACGACATCGTCAAGGGCCTCCCGCTGTCACGGATGGGAACTCCCGATGATCTGGTCGGCATGTGTTTGTTCCTGCTCTCCGACCAGGCCTCGTGGATCACCGGCCAGATCTTCAATGTCGACGGCGGACAGATCTTCCGATCATGAGCCGCGTCGGCGACGATGCAGAGCAGAAAGCGATGTGGAGGAGCGGCGCCATGAGCGCTGATTTGAAGCTGGGCTACATCGGATTGGGCAACATGGGCGCGCCGATGGCCAAGCGGCTGGTCGACTGGCCCGGCGGGCTCACGGTCTTCGATGTGCGGACCGAAGCGATGACGCCGTTGGCCGAAGCCGGCGCGACCTTGGCCGACAGCGTGGCCGACATCGCGGCCGCCGATCTCATCAGCGTCACCGTGCTCAACGACGAGCAGGTCCGCGAGGTCGTCGCCGAACTGGCGGCCAACGCGAAGCCGGGTACCGTCATCGCGATCCACTCGACGATCAGTGACACGACGGCCGTCGAATTGGCCGAAGAGCTGAAGTCACAAGACATTCACATCGTCGACGCCCCGGTCAGTGGTGGCGGTGCTGCCGCCGAAAAGGGTGAACTGGCCACCATGGTGGGCGCCGAACGCGAGGTGTACGAGCGGATCAAGCCGGCGTTCAAGCAATGGGCGTCGATGGTCATCCACGCCGGCCAGCCGGGTGCGGGCACCCGAATGAAGTTGGCCCGCAATATGTTGACGTTCACCTCCTATGCTGCGGCATGCGAAGCGATGAAACTCGCCGAGGCGGCCGGACTGGACCTACAGGCGCTGGGCCGGGTCGTGCGGCACACCGACGCGCTCACCAGCGGGGCGGGGGCCATCATGGTCCGCGATGACATGAAACCCATTGAGGCTGACAACTTCCTGTACCAGCCGTTCCTGCACGCCCGCGAACTCGGTGAGAAGGATCTGAGCCTGGCACTGGCGTTGGGCGAGGCCGTGTCGGTGGAGCTGCCGCTCGCCGATGTGGCCCGGCAGAATTTGGCCGCCGGCCTCGGCGTGCCGCACACACAGAAAGAGTCATGATGGACGAGTCACGCCGCAAGGGCCTCGAGAAAATGAACGAGGTTTACGGCTGGGAAATGCCCAATGTGGAGGGCGACGCGTACTTCGACCTGACCGTCGATCACCTGTTCGGCAGCATCTGGACCCGGCCGGGATTGTCGATGCGCGACAAGCGCATCATGACGCTGACGGCGGTGACCGCGATCGGAAATCGCGACCTGGCCGAGATCCAGATCAACGCTGCACTGCTCAATGAAGAGCTCACCGAGACCGAACTGAAGGAGATGGCGGTCTTTGTGACGCACTATCTCGGATTCCCGCTGGGCTCGGCGCTCAACGGCGCGGTCGACGCCGTCGTGGCAAAGCGCAAGAAGGCCGCCGCCAAGGGCGCCTCCGAAGACAAGAAAGCCAACGTCAACGACGCGGTCCGAATGCACCAGGGCAAGGGCTAGCCGGACACCGTCGTGCCCACCCAACGACGTAGATACCGGCGCAGCTCGCCGTCGCGCCGGGGGGGACGTCCGGGATCGATCACGAACGACTGAATGATCCGCAGAAGGTGCTCGCCCAGTTCGGTCAAGTCGTCGTCTGTCAAACCCGCTGCGGGCCAATCGACATCGAATCGCCGCAACATTGCATTCGCGAACTGCACAGCCACCTCGGACGTGACATCCGCGGTGAAAGCGTTGTTGCGGTCGTGGGCGAGCAGTAGGCCGATGTGTTTGTCGCTGGGTAGCCACTCCAGGGCGGTGGCGATTCCTTCGGTCACCGCGTCCACCGGATCGGTGATGCCCGACAAGTGCGCGGCCAACCGGTCCAGGAATCCGGTGGCCGCCTGAGTGGCCGCCGCAACCAGCAGCGCGTCGGTGCTGGGAAAGTAGCGGTAGACGGTTTGTCGTGTCACCCCCAAGGTGCGGGCGACATCGGCAATGCTGATGTCAGCGCCGCGCGCATCGATGGCCTGGCTCGCGGCGGCCAGGATCCGTGCGACGGCCTCCTCATCGCTAGTCGGGGCAGCGCCGCCCCAGCCGTGCGTGCGCACTAGCCGTGATAGGAGACGCGCAGATCCTTGACGCCGTTGATCCAGCCGGACCGAAGCCGTTGGGGCTCTGCCAATTTGGTGATGTCCGGGATCTGGTTGGCGATCTCGTCGAAAATCAGCCGAATCTCCATGCGGGCCAGATTCGCGCCGATGCAGTAGTGGGTTCCTTGCCCGCCGAATGCCAGATGCGGGTTGGGGTTGCGCAGAATGTTGAACTCAAACGGCTTATCGAAGACGTCTTCGTCGTAGTTGGCTGAGCTGTAGAACAGACCGACGCGCTGGTCCTGTTTGATCGCCACGCCGCCAACCTCGGTGTCCACTTTGGCGGTGCGCTGGAAACAGTGCACCGGCGTCGCCCAGCGCACGATCTCGTCGACCGCGGTTTCGGGCCGGTCGCGCTTGAAGATCTCCCACTGCTCCGGGTTTTCGGCAAAGGCATTGATGCCGTGCGTCATCGCGTTGCGGGTGGTCTCGTTGCCGGCCACCGCCAGCAGGATCACGAAGAACGCGAACTCGGTTTCGCCCAGCGACTCCCCGTCGACGTCGGCCTCGATCAACTTGGTGACGATGTCGTCGGCGGGGCAGCGCCGGCGCTCCTCGGCCATCGTGTAGGCGTAGCCCATCAACTCGGCGTTGGCCATCGTGTAATCGGTTTCGAAGTCTGGGTCGTCGGTGTTCATGATCGCGTTGGTCCAGTGGAACAATTTTTCCCGATCGTCTTCGGGAACCCCGATCAGATCCGCGATCGCCAGCAGCGGCAGTTCCATCGCGATGTCGTCGACGAAGTTGCCGCTGTCCTTCTCGGCGGCGGCTTTGACGATGTCGTGGGCCGCTAACGCCAGCTTCTCCTCCAGGACCGCGACCGCTCGCGGGGTGAACAGCCGGGAGACGAGCTTGCGCAGCCGGGTGTGCTCCGGCGGGTCGTGGTTGATCAGCAGCGCCTTGGTGAGTTCCAACTGGTCGCGGGTTGTGCCGTCGGGTAGCCGCATCACGGCACCGTTCAGATTGGTCGACCAGACATCGTTATCCCGGGAGATGTCCTTGATGTGCTGATGCTTGCTGATCACCCAGTAGCCGCCGTCGTCGAAGATCGTGGCGCCAGGCGGCTGCTCGTTCCACCACACCGGCGCGGTTTTGCGCAGCTGGGCGAACTCGGCGATCGGGATCCCGCGTAGCAGGACGTCCGGATCGGTGAAGTCGAAGCCGGCCCCGAACGGGCAGGCACTTTGCGTCGTGGTCACCTGACACCACCCTTCATGCGTGACGTGAACCACAGTTGTACTAGACCATACACCATGCCGTCAAGTGTATGGCCGGATGGCCGTCACCTTCCGGGCGGGCCGATCAACGCCACTCGGCTAAGGTGAGGTTTCGTGCGTGTCCTGGTGATCGGTTCAGGTGCCCGTGAACATGCGCTGCTCCTGGCGCTTCGCGACGACCCCGAGGTTGACGCGCTGGCCATTGCGCCGGGGAACGCTGGTACGGCTGCGGTAGCTGACCAGCACCAAGTCGACATCACCTCCGGCGACGACGTCGTCGCGCTGGCCCGGCAGGTTGCGGCCGACCTGGTGGTGATCGGGCCGGAGGTGCCGCTGGTGCTCGGCGTGGCCGACGCCCTGCGCGACGCCGGCATCGCCTGCTTCGGGCCAAGCAAAGACGCCGCCCGGATCGAGGGCTCGAAGGCGTTCGCCAAAGACGTGATGGCCGCCGCCGGTGTGCGCACGGCTTCCAGTGAGATCGTGGACAACCCCGCACATTTGGATGCGGCACTGGATCGGTTCGGGCCGACGGCCGGCAGCCAAGCCTGGGTTGTCAAAGACGACCGGTTGGCCGCCGGTAAAGGCGTAGTGGTCACGGCGGACCGCGGTGTCGCGCGCGCTCATGCGGCCGCGCTGCTCGAGGCGGGGCACCCTGTGCTGTTGGAGTCGTACCTGGACGGCCCCGAGGTGTCGCTGTTCTGCGTGGTCGACGGCACCACCGTGGTCCCGCTGTTGGCGGCTCAGGACTTCAAACGAGTCGGTGACGGCGACACCGGGCCCAACACCGGCGGCATGGGCGCTTATGCGCCGCTGCCCTGGCTGCCCGACGATGTTTACCGCGATATCGTCACGACGATCGTGGAACCCGTTGCGGCCGAACTGGTCCAACGTGGTTGTCCCTTCACCGGATTGCTGTACGCCGGTCTGGCGATCACTGGCAGCGGGCCGGCGGTGATCGAATTCAATTGCCGCTTCGGGGATCCGGAGACGCAGTCGGTGTTGGCGCTGCTGGAATCCCCGTTGGGGCAGTTGCTTTATGCGGCGGCCACCGGCGAGTTGGCCGGCTTCGGGGAACTGCGCTGGCGGGATGGCGCGGCGGTGACGGTGGTGCTGGCAGCGGAGAATTATCCGGGCCGTCCGCGAGTCGGCGACGTCATCGTCGGGGCGGAGGCCGACGGCGTGTTGCATGCTGGAACGGCCCGGCGCGACGACGGCGCGGTGGTGTCCTCGGGCGGACGGGTTCTCTCGGTCGTACGAACCGGTGCCGACTTGGACGCCGCTCGCGCCGCTGCCTATGACACGTTGGGTTCAATCCGGCTGCCGGGTGGGCACTTTCGCACCGACATCGGCCTGGCCGCCGCTCAGGGCAAGGTGCACGCCTAGAACCCCGCGGCCTGGCCGTCGCGGCGAGGATCGCTCACCGCAAGGTAGCCATCGTCGAGTCGCCAGATGGCCTGGCAGCTGCCGAACTGGTTGTAGTCGTCAACGACCACCAACTCGTGGCCACGCCGCTGCAGTTCGCTAAGGGTGGACGGCGGGAAACCCTGTTCGCAGCTCACCTGCATACCGTGCAACCAACGGAACCGGGGGCCGTCGCACGCCGCCTGGGGGTTCTGGCCGTGATCGACGATGCGCACCACAAGTTGTAGGTGGCCCTGCGGTTGCATAGTCCCGCCCATCACCCCGAAGCTCATGACCGGAGCGCCGCCTTTGGTCATAAAGGCCGGGATGATCGTATGGTAGGGACGCTTGTTCGGGCCGACCCGGTTCGGATGTCCGGGCGTCGCAACGAAACCCACGCCCCGGTTCTGTAACGAGATCCCGGTGCCCGGCACCACCACACCGGATCCGAATCCCATGTAGTTCGACTGGATCATCGACACCATCACCCCTGCGGTGTCGGCCGCGGCGAGATACACCGTGCCGCCCTTGGGTGCGCCCGCCATGACAGGCTGTGCGTGCTTGCGATCGATCATCCGAGCTCGCTGTTTCAAATACTCCTGGTCGAGAAGGCTCTCCGGGGGAAACAGCATATGGTCGATGTCGCCGACGCAGGCTTGAGCGTCGGCGAAGGCGAGCTTCATCGCTTCGATCTGCAGATGCACGCTATCGGCCGAATCTGCTGGTAAGCCGGCCATGTCGAACTGCTCGAGGATTCCCAGCGCGATCAACGCGGCGATCCCCTGACCGTTGGGCGGGATCTCATGGATGGTGTAGCCGCGGTAGTCGCGGCTGATGGTGCCCACCCAATCCGACCGGTGCGCGGCCAGGTCGCTCACCCGCATTGCGCCGCCGTGAGCCGCCGAGTGCGCCTCGAGTTGAGCTGCCAGTTCTCCGCGATAAAACGCCTCGCCGTTGCTGGCCGCAATCTTCTCCAACGTGACCGCGAGCTCGGGGAAGGTGACGACTTCACCAGGACCCGGTGCGCGTCCCCCGGGCATGATGAACTGCGCAAACCCTGGTTGGGATTTGAAGACCGGGAGCTGCGCCGCCCAGTGCGCGGCGACCGTCGGCGATACCAGAAAACCATTGCGGGCGTAGGAGATTGCCGGCTCGAAGAGTCGCTCGAACGGTAGTTTGCCGAACTGCGCGTGCAATTCGGCCCACGCTGACACCGCCCCGGGCACGGTCACCGAATTCCAGCCGAATGCGGGAACACCGTTGCCGTCGAAGTATTCCGGCGTCCATGCGGCAGGAGAGCGGCCCGACCCGTTCAATCCGTGCAACCGCTGGCCGTCCCAGACGATCGCGAAGGCGTCCGATCCGACGCCGTTGGACACCGGTTCAACCACGGTGAGGCTGATGGCCGCCGCGACAGCCGCGTCCACGGCGCTACCGCCGTCGGCCAGCATCCGAAGTCCGGCCTGGGCGGCCAGCGGCTGCGAGGTGCACACCACGTTGCGCGCCAGGACGGGCTTACGCGGCCAGTCGTAGGGCAAGTCCCAGCCGAAGGGCACGGTCACGGTGGGATCGTAAGCCTCGCGGCTGTGCCCGGGGTTATCGTCGCCACTACGGTAGTTGATACGATTAGTCATTCTAGGCTGACTTGAAATCACAACCGAAGGTTGACCACATGCGCACGCCCGTCATCGTCAGTGCCGTCCGGACCGCAATCGCGACGTCGTTCAAAGGCTCACTGGTCAACACCCCCGCCGAAGTGCTCGCCACCACGGTGCTGGCCGAGGCAGTCCGGCGATCCGGTGTCGAGCCAGACGTCATCGACGATGTGATTTTTGCCGAGTCGCATTACGGCGGCGGGGATTTGGCGCGTTACGCAGCCGCCGCCTCGGACATGGTTTCGGTGCCCGGCCAGGCCGTCAACCGGCATTGCGCGGGCAGTCTGACCGCTGTCGCCAACGCCGCAGCCCACATCGGCTCAGGCGTGGAACGGGTAGTGGTGGGCGGCGGTGTGCAGTCGCTGTCGACGGGTCCTCTGATGAACTGGCGCATTCCCGGCCCCACCCTGGAGTTCGAGGAGCGGTGGATGCCGCCGACGCACGTCGAGACACCCGACGCGCCTACCCGTGACATGTCCATCACGGTGGGCTGGAACACCGCAGAAGCCGTCGGCATTACTCGCGAAGAGATGGACGCCTGGGCGCTGCGGTCACACCAACGTGCGATCGCGGCGATCGACGGGGGCGCGTTCGTCGACGAGATCGTGCCGCTGAAGATCCACGGACCGCAGGATGCGCTCGTGGAGTTCAGCGTCGATGAGCATCCGCGTCGGGACACCAGCATGGAAAAGCTGGCGTCACTGAAAGTGCTCCACCCCGAGATCGAGGGGTTCTCCATCACCGCCGGGAACAGCAGCGGCACCAATGACGCAGCAGCCGCGTTGACTCTGGCCGACGACGGCTTTGCCCGCTCAGCCGGTCTGACCGTGCTGGGGACGGTCAAGACCTGGGCATCGGTCGGCGTCGAGCCCAAAGACACCGGACTGGGCGCGGTCCGGGTGATCGGCAAAGTGCTCGACCGCGCCGGGTTGTCGCCCGCCGACGTCACGCTGTGGGAGATCAACGAGGCGTTCGCGTCGGTCCCGATCGCGGCGTGCCGCGAGTACGGCCTCGACGAGGATCGGGTCAATATTTACGGCAGCGGGTGCAGTCTGGGCCACCCGATCGCGGCCACCGGCGCGCGGATGCTGACCACGCTGGTGCACGAATTGGGCCGCCGCGGCGGTGGGATCGGGGTGGCGGCGATGTGCGCAGGCGGTGGCCAGGGCGGCGCGGTCGTCATCGAGGTGTAGCCCGCCGCCGCGAGCGACTTTCAGTGTGAATACAGGGCGATGCTCATCGGCGTGTCGTCGCCGAGGATTCACTCTCAACGCGAGGGCGTTCCGAAAACGCGGCTACGCCGTCAGCAGCGGCGCCATCCAGGTCAGCTCGGCGGGTAATTGCGCGCTCCAGAACGATGCATCGTGCCCACCTGGCGAGAAGCCGCCTGCGGGTGGATTGGGCAATTGCGCGACGAACTGCTTGGTAGCGGCGTAGAACGGATCGCTGTTGCCGCAGTCCACCCGGATCGGGATCGACGCCAGCGCGGGCATCCCGAACACCGAATTGGCCGACCAGTCGTCGGCGCCGTCGAAGGCTCCCGGCGCCGCGGCCCCGGGCGAGAGCCACAGTGCCGGGCTCACCGCGCAAATCGCCGCGGTACGCGCTGGCCCGAGCCGGCCCCCGAGCAGCAGCGCGCCGTAGCCTCCCATCGACCAGCCGAGGAACGCCACGCGTGAGGTGTCCAGCCCCTGCTTGTCGAGCATCGGGATGAGTTCGTTCAACACCATGGCGCCCGAGTCTTCGCCGGAAGCTCTTTTGTGCCAATAGCTTCCGCCGCCGTCGACGGCGACCACCGCAAACGGCGGTAGGCCGGCGTCGACGGCTTGAGCCAGGCCTTGCTCGACCCCGCCGGCCATCACCGTGGCGGCATCACTGCCCTTGCCGTGCAGCGCGATCACCGGTCGCAGCGCCTTGGTCTGGCCAGGCGGACGCGCGATCGCCCAGTTGGTCGTCGCTCCGCCGCGCGCTGCTGACACGAATGAACCGGTCGTCATCGTCGGGGCGGCGACCGGCGCGGGTGCCGGTTCCAGCGGTGGCGGAACCAACGGAACGCCGCCGGTCGTCGGCGCCGGTGCGGCTACTGACGGCCGAGCCGGAAACAGCGTCCCCAACGTGTAGGCGCCGACGGCGCCGGCGACCGCGTTGGCCCCAAGGCGCAGCACGGCACGACGGGACAAGTCCGGCATGCCGGACATCATAAAGTGCGCCGCTCCTGGTCGCCGGCGCGATGTCAACCGAGCGGTCGTTTGTCCGAAAGGGCAATACTGCCCCTAACTGCCTGGCAGCATGTCATGCGTGACGGCAGCGGTCACTCCCAAGGGAGAACGTCGACGGTACGCGCTGATCAGCGCGGCCGCCGAGCTGCTGTGCGAAGGCGGCTTCGAAGCGGTGCGGCACCGGGCTGTCGCGCAGCGGGCGGGCCTGCCACTGGCGTCGACCACCTACTACTTCTCCTGCCTCGACGACCTGATCGCCAGCGCGGTCTCGCACGTCGGGATGTTGGAGGTGGCTCAGTTGCGGGCCCGGGTGGCCAGTCTGTCCCGGCGTCGCCGCGGCCCGGAGACCACCGCCGACGTCCTCGTCGATCTGCTCGTCGGCGACGACACCGGCCCGCGGCTGATCGAGCAGCTGATCTCGCGCTACGAGCGCTACATCGCCTGCGCCCGGCTACCGGCGCTGCGGGATATCCAGCGCCGAAACCTGCGTCAACGCGTCGACGCCGTCGCCGATGCCATCGAGCGGTCGGGACGTTTGGTGCGACTCGAGCTGGTGTCGGCGTTGATTTACGCGGTCGACGGCGCTGTGGTCTCCGCCCTGGTCGACGACCAGCAGGACCCGCGGGCTGCCGCCAGGGCGACCGTGATGGACGTCATCGATGTGCTGGCGCCGTTCGAACTTCGGCCCGTGCAGATCTGATCCTGCACCGGCTTCGGTGGTCGGCGGGTTTCCGGAAGGCACCACGGACGTCCCTGCGGCCTTCGGGCGGCAACCTCACCTGCGTCGTGTGATAGGACCGCCGCAGCTGCTGTTCTTCATTCTGGGCGACATTTTGGGCGCCGGCGTGTACGCGTTGATCGGCGATGTGGCAGCCGAAGTCGGTGGCGCAGCGTGGGTTCCGTTTCTGCTGGCATTCGTGATCGCAGCCGTGACCGCCTTGAGCTATCTGGAGTTGGTCACCAAATATCCCCAGGCGGCGGGTGCGGCGCTGTATGCGCAGAAGGCGTTCGGCAATCAGTTCGTGACGTTTCTGGTCGCCTTCGTCGTGATGTGCGCGGGAATCACGTCCGCATCGATGGCAGCGCGGTTTTTCGCGGCCAACTTCGTTGTCGCATTCCACATCCGTTGGGGTGTGGTGGGCGTTGTTTTGGTCGCATTGCTGTTCATCGCGGCGTTGGCCGCGGTGAACCTGCGCGGCGTGGGAGAAAGCGTCAAGCTCAATGTCGTATTGGCCAGCATCGAAATCACCGGGCTGGTTCTGGTGATTCTCGTCGGCCTGTGGGCATTCGGTTCGGGCGAGCATGTCGACTTCGCGCGAGTGGTCGCGTTCGACACCGGCACCGACAAGAACGTATTTCTGGCCGTCACTACGGCCACCTCGTTGGCGTTTTTCGCGATGACGGGGTTCGAGGACTCGGTCAACATGGCCGAAGAAATCAAGAATCCGGTCCGGACTTTCCCGAAGGTCCTGTTGTCCGCGCTGAGCATCGCGGGCGTGGTCTACGTCGTCGTGGCGATCATCTCCGTGGCGTTGGTGCCGGTCGGGGAGCTGAAAGTCAGCGATACCCCGCTGATCGACGTCGTAGGTATCGGAGCGCCGGGACTGCCCATCAAAACCATCCTGCCGTTCATCTCGATGATCGCGGTGTCCAACACCGCGCTGATCAGCATGCTCATGGCCAGCAGGTTGATCTACGGGATGTCGCGTCAGCAGGTGCTACCGCCGGTGCTGGGTGTCGTGAGCCCGAACAAACGGGTGCCGTGGGTGGCAATCCTGTTCACCACTGCGGTCGCCTTCGCGCTGATCCTCTATGTCGCCGCGGTCGCCAACACCGACGCGATCGAGGTGCTCGGCGGCACCACGTCGCTGCTATTGCTGGCGGTGTTCGCGACAGTCAATGTCGCGGCGCTGGTGTTGCGCCGCGATGTCCGCCGAACCCGCCGCCACTTCAAAACGCCGACCGCGTTGCCCGTCATCGGATTTGCGGCCTGCCTGTATCTGGTGACACCGCTATCGGGGCGCCCGGGGCAGCAGTACATGTTGGCCGCGGTCTTGATCGCGAGCGGCGTCGTGTTGGCACTGCTCACTGTCGTCGTCAAACGCCGGCTCGGTTTTCGCGGTGGTGTCACCGACCAGCCGCACCTGGCCGACGCCTCGGAGTAATCGATAGCGCACGAAGCGCCGCTAGCTCGAGTTGCGCTTCCTCAAGGAGCGCGGTGACGCGCGCGAGCCGCTGTTCCATGGCGTCGGGGTCAGGCGCGGCCTCCGGCGCGACGAGCTCGGGCGGAAGCGATGGCGTGACGATGTAACCCGTCGTGAAGTCGCCATAGATCGTCATGTCCTCAGGACGCTGATACCAATACAGCGCGAGGTAGGCACACATAACGGCGTCGACGGGATCTTCGGCCCCATCTAGCTGTACCGGTCGAGTTGCCGCGGACACCCTGTTGCGCAGCTCGACCCAGGCCACGTGATGGTTGACGCGCAGTCGCGGCGTCGCCTCGTCGAGCCCCTCGATCTGCGTCATCAGCTGC
Organism: Mycobacterium kyorinense; assembly: GCF_001672775.1. Taxonomy (GTDB): domain Bacteria; phylum Actinomycetota; class Actinomycetes; order Mycobacteriales; family Mycobacteriaceae; genus Mycobacterium; species Mycobacterium kyorinense_A. Next base: position 39,739 of record NZ_LZKJ01000064.1, read on the forward strand.
AGCAATCCGCGCTGGCGACCGTCGAAGGCGCCGCGCTTGTACTTCAGCGTGCGGTCCAGGCCGAAAAGCACCACGGTCGCCGGATGCGGGTACACCTCGATGGCGCGTCGGCTCGCCTGGCTGCGCGGGTCCATATCCAGGGCGAGCACGTCGGCGAGCCTGGCTCCGCGGGAACCTCGGGCAAACTCGGGTCTGCCGGTATACGCCGGGCGGGCGCCAGCTTCGAACTTCTGGAAATCGCTGTTCAGTGCTCTCTCACACGGGCGGTGTCCGGTCGGGTTCTTCACGATGAGCGGCGCGTCGATGGCGACCAGGCATTTTTCGCGGACATAGGGCGCCAGTGCGCTTTCGATGCTGGCGTCGTCGTGCGCCGCCCCGACATGCAGCAGCCGACCGTCGGCGTCGACGACCGCAATCCCGCTCTGGTTGATTTCTCCCCAGGCAAGGTCGACACCGACGAAGTACATCCGCTCAGCTTGCCGCATCTCAACCGTAAGCTGTGACGTTGTGAACATCCCGAATGTGCTGGCCGCCCGATATGCCAGCGCCGAGATGGTGTCGATCTGGTCGCCGGAGGCCAAGGTTGTCGCCGAGCGAAGGCTGTGGCTGGCGGTGCTGCAAGCCCAGGCGGAGCTGGGCGTGCCGGTTCCCGAACAGGCGCTCGCCGACTACGAGCGGGTGCTCGAGGACGTCGATTTGGCCTCCATCGCGGCCCGCGAGCGAGTGACCCGCCACGATGTCAAAGCCCGCATCGAGGAGTTCAACGCGCTGGCCGGCCACGAACATGTGCACAAGGGCATGACCAGCCGTGACCTGACCGAGAACGTCGAGCAGCTGCAGATTCGCCGGTCGATGGAGCTGGTGTTTTCCCACGGCGTGGCGGTGGTGGCGCGGCTGGCCGAGCGCGCGGTGGCGTACCGCGACCTGGTGATGGCTGGACGGAGCCACAATGTCGCCGCTCAGGCGACCACATTAGGCAAGCGGTTCGCCTCCGCAGCCCAAGAGACACTGCTGGCGCTGACCAGGCTGCGTGAGTTGATTGACCGTTATCCGCTGCGCGGTATCAAGGGTCCGATGGGTACCGCCCAGGACATGCTCGATCTGCTCGGCGACCGGGCGAAACTGGCGGAGCTCGAACAGCGCATCGCCGAATATCTGGGCTTCGCAACGGTATTGAGCAGCGTCGGTCAGGTGTACCCGCGGTCGTTGGACCACGAAGTGGTCTCGGCACTGGTGCAACTCGGCGCGGGACCGTCGTCGCTGGCGCACACCATCCGGCTGATGGCCGGGCACGAGCTGGTCACTGAGGGCTTCGCGCCGGGTCAGGTTGGCTCCTCGGCGATGCCGCACAAGATGAACACCCGAAGCTGTGAGCGGGTCAATGGTCTGCAGGTGGTGCTGCGCGGCTACGCCTCGATGGCCGCCGAACTGGCCGGCGCGCAGTGGAACGAGGGCGACGTGTTCTGCTCGGTGGTGCGCCGAGTGGCGTTGCCGGACAGCTTTTTCGCCGTCGACGGGCAGATCGAGACAATGCTGACCGTGCTCGACGAGTTCGGCGCCTACCCGGCGGTGATCGGCCGTGAGCTGGACCGCTATCTGCCGTTTTTGGCGACGACCAAGGTACTGATCGCGGCCGTGCGCGCCGGGATGGGGCGGGAAGCCGCGCACGAGGTGATCCGCGAGCACGCGGTGGCGGCCGCGCTGGCGATGCGCGACGGCGCCGATCCTGATCTTCTCGCCCGGTTGGCGGCAGACCCGCGGTTGCCGCTGGACCGCCGCGCTATCGACGCCGCGCTGGCCGACAAACAGGCGTTCACCGGCGCCGCCGGCGATCAGGTCGACACGGTGGTCGCAGCGGTGGAAGCCCTGGTTGCGCGCTACCCGGAGGCGGCCAAATACACGCCGGGCGCGATCCTGTGACGCGCGCCGGTGCCCTGGCGGGAATCGACTTCACCGATCTGGATAATTTCGCGAACGGATTTCCGCACGAAATGTTCGCGGTCCACCGCCGAGAAGCGCCGGTGTACTGGCATGAGCCCACCGAACATACCCCCGACGGTGAAGGCTTTTGGTCAGTGGCGACCTACCCGGAAACGCTTGAGGTGCTGAAAGATCCGGAGACGTACTCATCCGTCACCGGCGGTGACCGCCCCTTCGGCGGCACGCTGTTGCAGGACCTGGCGATCGCGGGCCAAGTGCTCAACATGATGGACGACCCACGTCACTCGCAGATCCGGCGACTTGTCAGCTCCGGCCTGACGCCCCGGATGATCCGCCGCGTCGAGGACGATCTGCGCGGCCGGGCGCGCCGGCTGCTGGACGCCGTGGTGCCGGGAGAGCCGTTCGACTTCGTGGTTGACGTCGCGGCCGAACTGCCCATGCAGATGATTTGCATCCTGCTGGGAGTGCCTGAGTCCGACCGGCATTGGCTCTTCGAGGCGATCGAGCCGCAGTTCGACTTCGGCGGTGCCCGCAAGGCTTCCCTTTCGCAGCTCTCGGTCGAAGAGGCCGGGTCGCGGATGTACACCTATGGCCAAGAGCTGATCGCTGCGAAGCGCGCCCAGCCCACCGACGACATGCTGTCGGTAGTGGCCAACGCAGAGCGCGACGATGCTGAAGGGGTGCCGGCTCTGTCGGACCTCGAAGTGTATTTGTTCTTCAGCCTGCTGTTCAGCGCCGGAGCGGAGACGACGCGCAACGCGGTTGCCGGCGGCCTGCTGGCGCTGGCCGATCACCCGAACCAATTGCAAGCGCTGCGTGCGGATCTGGGCATGCTGCCCACGGCGGTGGAGGAGATAATTCGGTGGACATCGCCGTCGCCATCCAAACGGCGCACCGCCACCCGCGACGTCACACTCGGGGGGCAGCCGATCTCGGCCGGGCAGAAGGTCCAGATCTGGGAAGGTTCGGCTAACCGGGACGCCAGCGTATTCGACCGCGCCGATGAATTCGACGTCACGCGTAAACCTAATCCGCACTTAGGCTTCGGTCAGGGCGTGCACTACTGCCTGGGGACTAACCTGGCCCGACTGGAATTGCGAGTGTTGTTCGAGGAGCTGCTGACGCGCTTCGGCGGCGTGCAGCTCGTCGCACCTGTGGAATGGACTCGTAGCAACCGCCACACCGGCATCCGCCATCTGGTGGTGACGCTGCTCGGTGCGGGGTGAAGATCCGACTCATTGCCATCACACTGACGCCGGACGTTTTCTCGGCGGTGATGGCGACTGGGATCCTGTCCATCGCCGCACACAACCACCACTACCCGTGGCTCAGCGGGACACTGGGCATCCTCGCGTCGCTCGGCCTGCTGGCCCTCGTCGCGCTGGTGCTGATCGGCGTCGCGGCCAGGCGTCAGATCGTGCCGTGGGACCTGCGTGACCCCGATATCACCCTGCGATTGTTCACGTTCGTCGCAGGATGCGCGGTGTTGGACTCCCGGTTGGTGTCTCATCCAATTGTGGTGCGGGCCCTCGGCGCGATCGCATTGCTGTCGTGGCTGGTGTTGATCGTGCTCACCGCGAGGAATATGTCCGGACACGGGTGGCCAGCCCTGCGGGACCGAGTGCACGGCGCGTGGGAGCTGGCCAGCGTCGGCTCGTCCGGCTTGGCGATCGTTGCCGCCCAGGCGGCTCACCACACCGGCCACCGCTGGTGGTTGATGGTTGCCCTGCCGATCTGGGGAATAGCGATCGTCATCTACTGCGTGATGACCTGGTTGATGCTGTGGCGCGCCGTCGCCGAGCGCCAGGATCGCGACGGGTTCGAGCCCGACACCTGGATCCTGATGGGCGGGTTGGCGATCGCCACGCTGGCCGGTGACTACATCCATTCGCAGGCCCCGCATTGGCTGGCCGGCGGCGTCCGCACGGTCACGGTAGTGACCTGGGTGGCGGCCACGCTGTGGATACCGCCGCTGATCTATTTCGGTTTGCATCGCATCAGTCAGCGTCCTGAGGTCCTGCAATTCACCGGGGTGTGGTGGACGCTGGTGTTCCCACTAGGCATGTACTCGGCCGCCACTGACGCGATGGCAGGCGAGCTGCAGCAGCGATCCCTGCATACGATTTCGCTGGTGTTCTTCTGGGACGCGTTGGCGGCGTGGGTAATTGTGGTCGCTGCCGGCCTGCTGCGAATTTGGCGTCGGGTCAGGCAGGGCGTCCAGGGTAGCGGATCCTGACTCCCGCCGACCGCAGCTCAAGGGCGGCCAAGCCACGGATGGCAGCGGGATCCTCGCGGCGCCACGCGCCGACCGGGTCGGGGCTGACGGCGCTGAGTCGCCGCAGCGGTCGATTCGTCAATGCCCGCAACGCGAGTAGCTGTTCACCGGCCGGCGTGGCAGCTAATACGCTCACCGTCCATTTGCGGCGGAAGAAGCGCAACCGCAGCACCAGCCAGGGCATCGCCACAGCGAAAATCGGTGGTGCCGCAACCGCCAGCGCCAGGACGACGGCCAGCCAACTGGCGGTGGTGTCCAGATCGTGTCCGGCCCCGGCAATGTCCAGCGCCGCGTGGCTGGCCGCAGTGAGCGGTTTGCTGACGGCGTCTCCGATTAGCGGGACGCGGTCGGCGTTGTGGCCCGCAGACGACAGGTTGCCGGCGACGCCGTGTGCGCCGCCTTCGACCTGGCGACCCACTGCGGCGATCGTCGCCAACGCACTGTGCACGGCAACGCCGACGGACACCCATACAACAGTCCACACAACGACGGCGGCATCGCTGAGCAACTGCGCCAGCAGTCGACCAGGAGTAGTGGCGTAAGGGACGAACCGCGATTTCATAGCCCTGATCCCAGCACAGCAGTCGTGCGCAGTTGTCCGATAATCGCGTGTCGACCCGCTGCGCCCGGCTCCGCCGCGCTTGCGATCGCGGCTTGATCATGATGGCGACCCGTCCCCCGCAAGCGGGTGGTGCCCCCAGCGCCCGGCTCCGCCGCGCTTGCGATCGCCATTAAGCTGACCCGATGCGTCCCGCTCTGTCCGACTACCAACATCTGGCCAGCGGCAAGGTCCGCGAGCTCTACCGCGTCGACGACGAGCATCTGTTGTTCGTCGCAACTGACCGGATTTCGGCGTTTGACTACGTTTTGGACAGCACGATTCCGGACAAGGGCCGCATCCTGACCGCGATGAGCGTGTTCTTCTTCGACTTCGTCGAGGCGCCCAACCACCTGGCCGGACCGCCGGACGATCCACGGATTCCCGACGAGGTTCTTGGCCGCGCGCTGGTGGTGCGCAACTTGGAGATGCTGCCGGTGGAGTGTGTGGCCCGCGGTTACCTGACCGGCTCGGGTTTACTGGATTACCAGGCCAGCGGCACACTCTGCGGTATCCCGCTGCCACCGGGTCTGGTCGAGGCCAGCAAGTTTCCCACGCCGTTGTTCACTCCGGCGACCAAGGCCGAGTTGGGCCAGCATGACGAGAACATTTCGTTCGCGCGGGTGACCGAGATGGTGGGCGCGGTGCGGGCCAACCAACTGCGCGACCGTACGCTGCAGACCTATGTACAGGCCGCCGACCATGCCCTGAGAAAGGGAATCATCATCGCCGACACCAAATTCGAGTTCGGTATCGACAATCGAGGCGAGCTCGTACTGGCCGACGAGGTCTTCACTCCGGATTCGTCGCGCTACTGGCCGGCTGACGACTACCGCCCCGGGGTGGTGCAGAACAGTTTCGACAAGCAGTTCGTCCGCAACTGGCTCACCGGTCCCGAGTCCGGCTGGGACCGGGCGGGTTCGCAGCCACCCCCGCCGCTGCCGGACGACATCATCGACGCCACCCGCGACCGCTACGTGGATGCCTACCAACGGATTTCCGGACTGCGGTTCGACGACTGGATCGGGCCCGGCGCGTGAGCGGTACACCTGCGCCGCCGGTCGCGAAACGGGTCGAGAGCCGACGGGAATTCCACGGAGACGTGTTCGTCGATCCCTACGAATGGCTGCGTGACAAAGCCAATCCAGACGTGATCTCTTACCTCGAGGCGGAGAACGACTACGCCGATCAGTCGACCGCGCAGCTGGAACCCTTGCGGCAGCGCATCTTCGAGGAGATCAAGGCGCGTACCAAGGAGACCGATCTGTCGGTCGCGACCCGACGTGGTCAGTGGTGGTATTACGCCCGCAGCTTCGAAGGCAAGCAGTACGGCGTGCACTGCCGTTGTCCGGTCACCAATCCCGGCGACTGGACGCCGCCGGTGTTCGACGAGCACACCGAGATTCCCGGCGAGCAGGTGCTGCTCGACGAGAACATCGAGGCGGACGGCCATGACTTCTTCGCCTTGGGTGCCGCCAGCGTCAGCCCCGACGGCAACGTCCTGGCATATTCGGTCGATATCGTCGGCGACGAACGTTATACCCTGCGGTTCAAGGATTTACATACCGGCGAACGATATTCCGACGAGATCGTCGGGATCGGTGCGGGCGCAACTTGGGCGACCGACAACCGCACCGTCTATTACGTGACCGTGGATGCGGCTTGGCGTCCGGACACGGTATGGCGGCATCGCATCGGCTCTGGACTGCCCGCCGTGAAGGTCTATCACGAAGCCGACGAGCGGTTTTGGCTGGCAGTCGGGCGCACCCGCAGCGACGCCTACGTGTTGATTGCCGCCGGATCGGCGATCACATCGGAGGTCCGCTACGCCGATGCCGCCGATCCGCAGGCTGAATTCAGGACCGTGTGGCCGCGCCGCGACGGCGTCGAATACTCGGTTGAGCACGCCGTCGTCGCGGGTGAGGATCGGTTTTTGATCCTGCACAACGAGGGTGCGGTGAACTTCACGCTCGTCGAGACGCCGGTCGGTGAACCAGCCGCGAAGCGGACGCTCATCGGCCATCGGGATGACGTCCGGCTGGACGCCGTGGATGCCTTCGAACGGCATTTGGTGCTCAGTTATCGACGGGAGGCGCTGCCGCGAGTCCAGCTGTGGCCCATTGGTGACGACGGCGGATACGGCAGTCCCGAAGAGATTTCGTTCGACTCCGAGCTGATGTCCGCAGGCCTTGGGCCCAACCCGACCTGGAATTCGCCGAAGCTGCGCATCGGTGCCGGATCGTTTGTCACGCCGGTGCAGATCTACGACCTCGACCTGGTCACCGGAGAGCGCACATTGCTGCGTGAGCAACCGGTGCTCGGCGACTTCCGGCGCGAGGATTACGTCGAACGACGCGAATGGGCACTGGCAGACGACGGCACCCGAATTCCAGTGTCGATCGTGCACCGGGCCGACATCGAATTCCCGGCTGCGGCAGTGCTGTACGGATACGGCGCCTACGAGATCTGCCAGGATCCACAGTTCGCGATTCCGCGGCTGTCGCTGCTGGATCGGGGCATGGTCTTCGCCGTCGCGCATGTCCGCGGCGGCGGTGAGATGGGCCGGCTGTGGTACGAGCACGGCAAGCTGCTGCACAAGAAGAACACCTTCACCGACTTCGTCGCGGTGGCAAAGCATTTGGTTGACTCCGGGCTGACCCGACCGCAGAGCCTGGTGGCAATGGGCGGCAGCGCAGGCGGCCTGTTGATGGGCGCGGTGGCCAATCAGGAGCCGGGTCTGTTCGCCGGCATCCTGGCGGTGGTGCCTTTCGTCGACCCGCTGACAACCATGTTGGACCCGTCGTTGCCGCTGACTGTCACCGAATGGGACGAGTGGGGAAACCCCTTGCAGGACAAGGCCGTCTACTCCTATATGAAGGCCTACTCTCCCTATGAGAACGTCGGCAACAAGAAGTACCCGGCCATCCTCGCAATGACCTCGCTGAATGACACCCGGGTCTATTACGTAGAGCCGGCGAAATGGGTTGCGGCGTTGCGGCACGCCCAGTCCGACGGCAACTCGGTGCTGCTGAAGACTCAGATGAACGCCGGCCACGGCGGTATCAGCGGTCGTTACGAGCGGTGGAAGGAAGTCGCATTCCAGTACGCCTGGCTGTTGGCTGCCGCAGATCACGACCACTATGGCGACGGCCAAGTAGACGTGCGCGGCAGCCGGGGTCAGTGAGTCATCATCGGTGGCCGGTCGGCTACCGCGGCGATCGGCTGCTTGGGCAGAAACACCGCAGGGATATACGCCAACAGCGCCACCGCGGCGGCCACGACGAACACCGCGGTGTAGGCGTGTGAAATGTTGCTGCTGTCGTTGAATTGGTTGGTAAGGATCACCGACATCAGTGCGGTGCTGATCGATGCTGCCACCTGAAGGTTGACATGCACTAGTGCCGAACCGCGGGCGATCTGATGCGGTGCCAGGCACTGGACGGCCGCCGCCACGAGCGGCATCGTCGTGCAACCCAGTCCCATCCCCATCAGCGTCAGCGCCGCTAGCAGTACGGGCAGATAGGCTGCGTGCGTCGAGACGCCGTAGGCAAAGACGGCCATGCCCGCGCCGATCAACGTGATGCCGGCCAGCACGACCTTGTGCGGGCCCCGCTTATCCAGCAACACTCCGGCGATCGGCATGGCGACCAGCGCACCGAACCGCTCCGGAATCATGTGCACCCCTGACTGCAGCGGCGTTTGGAGCAACATCTGCTGAAAGCAGCTCGGGAGCAGCAATCCGGCGCCGAAAAGGGCTGCCGCAGTGAACAACAACGTTGAGTTGGCGGCGGTGACCTCGCGATTCTTGAGCAACCGCAGATCGATCAGCGGGTGTTCCGTCCGGTACAGCGCGTGCAGAACGAACCCACTGATCATCACCAAGCCGACGACCGCCGGTATCCACACGTGCTCGTCGGTGACGCTGCCGCGACCCGGGATGGAGGAGACCCCGTACAGCAGCGCGGCCAGGCCCGGCGACAGGAGCAGCATGCCGACGACGTCGAATGCCTCCGACGGGGTTGCGCGATCCTGTGGAAACACCAGTGCAGCCAGGGTGAATGCCGCCAAACCGATCGGCACGTTGATCCCGAAAATCCACTCCCAGCTATAGGTGTCGATCAGCCAACCACCGAGAATCGGTCCCGCGATCGGGCCGAGCAGCATCGGAATACCCAGCACCGCCATCAGACGGCCGATCCGTTTCGGACCAGCCTCGCGGCTCAAGATCGTGACGGCCAGCGGCATCAGCATGCCGCCGCCAAGACCTTGAAGTACTCGAAATACGATGAGCACACTGATGTTTGGCGCCAGCGCGCACAGCAACGAACCCACGGTGAATGCAAGCACGGACGCCATAAAAGGCCGCTTCGTGCCGAATCGGTCGGCGGCCCAACCGGCCAGTGGGATCACCGTGGCCAGCGCGAGCGTGTAGCCGGTCATCGTCCAAGCGACGACCGCCTGGGTGGACCCGAATTTGGTGATGAACGTGCGCTGTATTGCGGGGTCAGGCCGCATTTCGAGGCGACGTTGACGACGAGCACGGCGCGATCGGCGTATTCGGCTAATGACGTGGGGCGATCGTCCAGAGTGGTCAACGGGATTTCGGTCAGCGTCATGCTGCGAGACTACGTCAGCATCCGCAAAGTAGGTTGGTCATCTAGCTAATTGTCGTTACGCTGGGGTCCGTGCTGCGCTCCCGCCAGTCGACCAGCAACGAGTCCAGCTATCCGGACCGGCTCGACCTGGGCCTACTGCGAATAGCCGGTGTGTGCGCCGTTGCCGTGGTGATGGCGATCATGGACGCCACAGTCGTCGGGGTGGCCCAGCGCACGTTCATCACCAAATTCGGGTCCACCCAGGCGGTCGTCGCTTGGACGATGACCGGCTACACGCTCGCGCG
>NZ_LZKJ01000065.1 GCF_001672775.1 Mycobacterium kyorinense
GGTGTATGCGGTCGCGGACCCGAATCCGATCGCGGCCGGCGGTGCGGCGCGGCTGTCGGCGGCCGGCGTGCACGTCGTCACCGATGTGCAGGCCGATCTGGTGATCGCCGGTCCCTTGCGGGAGTGGCTGCACAAACAACGAACCGGGCTGCCCCATGTGACATGGAAATACGCCACCAGCATCGACGGGCGCAGCGCGGCCGCCGACGGCTCCAGCCAGTGGATCACCAGCGAGGCCGCGCGGGGTGACCTGCATCGCCGCCGGGCAGCCGCCGACGCGATCGTGGTAGGCACCGGCACGGTGCTCGCCGACGACCCGGCCTTGACCGCCCGGCTCGCCGACGGCAGCCTGGCCGATCGCCAGCCGCTGCGCGTCGTGGTGGGAAAGCGCGAAATCCCTTCCGAGGCACAAGTTCTCAACGACGACTCGCGGACCATGGTGATCCGCACCCACGATCCGGCCGAGGTGCTCAAGGCCCTGTCGGATCGCACCGACGTGCTGCTGGAGGGTGGGCCGACGCTGGCCGGCGCCTTTCTGCGGGCCGGGGCGATCGACCGCATCCTGGCCTACGTGGCGCCGATCCTGCTGGGCGGGCCGATCACCGCGGTCGACGACGTCGGAGTACCCAGCATCGCGCGGGCGCTGCGCTGGCGCTTCGACGGCACTGAGCGGGTCGGGCCCGATCTGGTGCTCAGCCTGGTGCCGCGTTAAACCTTCGGTGCGACCACTTCGCGTTCGGGCTGCTCGGGCTCTTCGGTGTGCGCCCGGCGGCTGGACAGCAGGAGACCCAGCAGCGCGCCGACCACGCAGACGACAGCGGTGACGGTGAAGATCCCGCCGTACATCTCTGCGAACGACTCCCGGTAGAGCTGGCCCTGCAGAGCCAACCGAACCGCCAGGCTGGCGTCGGGGGGAACCGCCGCTGATTTGGCCGCGATGATCTGGTTGAACCGGTAGAAACCCCAGGCGCTCAGCGCCGCCACGCCGATCAGCATGCCGGTCATCCGCGCCACCACCACCAGCGCCGAGGCGATGCCGTGCTGCGCCGGCGGCACCACCCGCAAGCTGCCCGAGGTCAGCGGCCCGATCACCAGGCCCAGCCCCAAACCGGCGATCACCAGGTCGGTGTCCAGCGCGGGCAGGCTGAACAAGCCCAGGATGTCGTGACGCTGCGACAACAGGTCGATGGTCCACTTCGACGTCAGCCAGTAGCCGCAGGCCGCGATGAGCAGCCCGATAAACGTCATCAGCCGGTCGCCGATCCTGGTGGCGATCCACCCGCCCGCCAGCGCGCCGACCGGCAGGGCGGCCAGGAACCACAGCAGCATCAGCGCCGCCTCGTCCTGGTCCTTGCCGAGCACACCCTGGGCGAACAGTTCCACGTCGACCAGCGTCACCATCAACGCCGCGCCGGCGGCCACCGATGCGCCCAGCGCGGCCAGGAAAGGCCGGAAGCGCACACCCGCGGGGTCGATCAATCTGGTCCGGGAGAAGCGCTCCCAGACAGCGAACGCCACGGCCACGCCGATCGCGGCGATGACCAGCGGCGGCCCGTAGCTCGGCAGCACCTCGTGCCCGTTGGGGTTCGGGTTGTAGAGCCCCACGACCGCCAACCCCAACGCGATCGCCAGCAACACCCCACCGACCAGGTCGATCTTTTCCGGTTCGCTGCTCCGGTCCCGGGACGGCAAGCTGAAGTGGATCATCAGCATCGCGACCGCGGCCAGCGGCACGTTGATCCAGAACACGTCCTGCCAGCGGCTGGTCAGCCAGACGATGAAGATCCCGTACAGCGGACCCAGCACGCTGCCGAGTTCTTGCGCAGCGCCGATCCCGCCGAGCACCCCGGCGCGGTTGCGCTGCGACCACAAGTCGGCGCCCAGGGCGAGCGTCACCGGCAGCAGCGCGCCGGCGGCCAACCCCTGGATTATCCGACCGACCACCAGCATGTGCAGGTCGCCCGACAGCGCGGTGACCACCGAGCCGACGGCGAACACACCCAAGCTGACCTGCAGCATGAGTTTGCGCCCGAACCGGTCGGAGGCCCGGCCCAGCAGCGGCATCGCCGCGATGTACCCCAGCAGGTAGCAGGTGATGATCGGGGTGATCCGCTGAAGCTGGTTAACCGGGATGGCGATCGTCATGATGATGTCGCGCATGATGGTGACCACGACATAGGTGTCGAGGGCACCCAGCAGCACCGCGAGGCTGCCGGCGCTGATCGCGACTCTGCGTCCAGCCTGCATCGACTCAGCTCACCTGTGGCTTGTCGATCTGGACGGGCGCGCCCCAGTTGGACAAGGTCATCTGGACCGAGTTGCCCGCACTCGGATCCAATTTGGCCTGCACCAGCTGGTGGTCACCGTTCTCCTGGATCCACACCGTGGCCGGCAGTGGTTGGTCCGCAGTCACCGACGGCACAAGCCGATGCAGCGCGTCGGCGGAGACTTTGCCGGTGATGCGGATCGTGTCCTGCCCGTTGATGTTCTCGCGGTCTTCGGCTTTGGCGTCGGTGAAGTTGTCCAGCACGTTGGCCAGGCCGTTCTCGGGATTCAAGATCGTGGAAACGTCGTAGATATCGGCAGCCGGACCGAAGTCGCTCCATTTATTGGGTGTCAGTGCCGCGTACAGCGTTCCGTCGTAGACGACGAATTCGGCGTCGATGTCAGACCCCGAAAACGTGATCTTGGTGTTCCCCTTCGCGGCGGTGGGGTCAGTGGTGAGGTCGCCGCTCAGCGTCTTTATCGGCAGCCCTTTGATTTTCCCGGTCGTCGACAGCACCAGGTGCACGCTTTTGACCTTTTTGGTGGTCTGGCTGGACTGCTTGACCAGGTTCGCCGCATCCGGTAGCGGAGAGGTGTTCTTTTTGGAGGACGACGAACAGCCGGCGACCAGAGCGGCGGCCAGGCTGACGGCGGCAAGGACAACGAATAGTCGACGACGCGTCTGCATAGGTTGCATCGTAGAGGGTGACGGCGTCGGCACTGGGACCCGCAGGTGACGGCGGCGTCGCGCGACGATGTCCACTTCACTACCCTGAGGCGGTGTTCACCGGGATCGTCGAGGAATTGGGCGAAGTGGTCGGCAAGGACGACCTGGGTGACTCGGCGCGCTTCACCATTCAGGGTCCAGTGGTCACCGCCGACGCCGGCCACGGCGACTCGATCGCCGTCAACGGGGTGTGCCTGACGGTGGTCGAGGTGCTGCCCGGTGGCCGGTTCACCGCCGACGTCATCGGTGAGACGCTGAACCGCTCCAGCCTGGGTGCGCTTGCCGCCGGCAGTCGGGTCAACCTGGAACGCGCCGCGGCCCTGGCCAGCCGATTGGGCGGGCACATCGTGCAGGGCCACGTCGACGGCACCGGCCAGATCTTGGCGCGCAACCCGGCCGAACACTGGGAAGTCGTGCGGATCGGGTTGCCTGCGGCGCTGGCCCGCTACGTCGTGGAAAAAGGCTCTATCACCGTCGACGGCATCTCGCTGACCGTCTCCGGGCTTGGCGAGGACTGGTTTGAGGTGTCGCTCATCCCCACCACGTTGGAGCTGACCACGTTGGGCCGTGCCGCGGTGCAGACGTCGGTCAATCTCGAGGTCGACGTCATCGCCAAATACGTCGAACGCCTGCTCACCCATCCCGCTGAGTAAGCCACCGCAATACCAGCGCAATCCTCGTGGTTCATACTGAATACAACAATTCGGACTGCGTTCCCCCGACGGGAACGGACTAGGTGGCACAGATGACGAGGTTGGACTCCGTCGAACGGGCGGTTGCCGACATCGCGGCCGGCAAGGCCGTTGTCGTCATCGACGACGAGGATCGAGAAAACGAAGGCGACCTGATCTTCGCCGCCGAGAAGGCCACCCCGGAACTCGTGGCGTTCATGGTGCGCTACACGTCCGGGTATTTGTGCGTACCGCTGGACGGCGCGATCTGCGACCGGCTGGGGCTGCTGCCGATGTACGCGGTGAACCAGGACAAACACGGCACCGCCTACACCGTCACCGTCGACGCGAAAAATGGTGTGGGTACCGGCATTTCGGCTTCTGACCGGGCCACCACGATGCGGCTACTGGCTCAGCCGGCAAGTATCGCCGAGGATTTCACCCGGCCTGGGCATGTGGTTCCGTTGCGCGCCAAGGACGGTGGCGTGTTGCGCCGTCCCGGCCACACCGAAGCCGCTGTCGACTTGGCGCGGTTGGCGGGATTGCAGCCGGCCGGGGCGATCTGCGAGATCGTCAGCCAAAAAGACGAGGGCGCGATGGCGCAGACCGATGAACTGCGGGTCTTCGCCGACGAACACGGTCTGGCGCTGATCGCCATCGCCGACTTGATCGAATACCGGCGCAAGCACGAGAAGCACATCGAACGGGTCGCCGAGGCCCGCATTCCCACCCGGCACGGCGAATTCCGGGCGGTCGGCTACACCAGCATCTACGAAGACGTCGAACACGTCGCGTTGGTCCGCGGCGAGGTCGCCGGCCCCAACTACGACGGGCACGACGTGCTGGTGCGGGTGCACTCGGAGTGCCTGACCGGCGACGTGTTCGGGTCGCGCCGCTGCGACTGCGGCCCGCAACTGGACGCCGCGATGGCGATGGTCGCCCGGGAGGGCCGCGGGGTGGTGCTCTACATGCGCGGCCATGAGGGTCGCGGCATCGGCCTGATGCACAAACTGCAGGCGTATCAGCTGCAAGACGCCGGCGACGACACCGTCGACGCCAACCTCAAACTCGGATTACCGGCAGACGCGCGCGATTACGGCATCGGAGCGCAAATCCTGGTCGATCTCGGCGTCCGTTCGATGCGGTTGCTGACCAACAACCCCGCCAAGCGGGTCGGCCTCGACGGCTACGGGCTGCACATCATCGAGCGGGTGCCGCTGCCGGTGCGGGCCAACGCCGAAAACATCCGGTATCTGATGACCAAACGCGATCGGATGGGCCACGACCTGGTCGGCCTGGAGGATTACCACGAATCCGTCCATCTGCCAGGCGAATTCGGCGGAGCTCTATGACGCACCGGCGACGATGCAGAGCGAAGCGATGAGGCGGGGGCACCTCCCGCTTGCGGGGGAGAGCGGCGCAATATGAGTGGTGGCGCCGGTGTGCCGGACATGCCGGCACTCGACGCGTCCGGCGTGCGGTTGGCGATCGTAGCCAGCACGTGGCATACGAAGATCTGTGACGCGCTGTTGGCCGGTGCCTGCAAAGTCGCCGGTGACTGGGGTGTCAGCGACCCCACGGTCGTCCGGGTCCTGGGCGCAATCGAAATCCCGGTGGTGGCGCAGGCGCTGGCCCGCGAGCATGACGCGGTCGTCGCGCTGGGTGTAGTGATCCGCGGTGCCACACCGCATTTCGACTACGTCTGCGACGCGGTGACGCAGGGGCTGACCCGGGTCTCGCTGGACGCTTCCACACCGGTCGCCAATGGCGTGCTGACCACCAACACCGAAGAGCAGGCACTGGACCGGGCGGGGCTGCCGACATCGGCCGAGGACAAGGGGGCGCAGGCGACGGCCGCCGCGCTCAGTACCGCATTGACCCTGCGCGACCTGCGCGCAACGCCGTGAGCGCGGAGCCCGGTCGCTCGGATTGGGATGTCGTGGTGCGCCCGCACCTGGCACCGTACTTCGCCTATGCCGCCGCGGTTGTGATCCTCGCCGCGCACATCGCCGTCGGTTTTTTGCTGAAAATCAGGTCCAGCGGAGTGATCTTCCAGACTGCCGACCAGGTGGCGTTCGTGGTGCTGGGCGTGATCCTCGCCGGCGCGGCGCTGCTGTTCACCCGCCCGCGGCTGCGGGTGGGCAAACCTGGCCTGTCCGTACGCAACCTGTTGGGCGACCGGCTGGTTGCCTGGCCTGACGTGGTCGGGGTGTCGTTTCCCACCGGCGCCCGCTGGGCGCGGGTCGACCTGCCCGACGACGAATACATCCCACTGATGGCAATCCAGGCCGTCGACAAAGACCGCGCGGTGGAGGCCATGGACGCCGTGCGCAAGCTGGTCGAGCGCTACCAACCTCCGCGAGCGTGAAGCTAGTTTCACGTTCGACGCCGAGCGTGAACCCAACTTCACGGTCGACACCCCTGAGCGCCGACTAGCCTAGAAACGTGCCAGATCCCGCGACGTACCGCCCCGCGCCCGGGTCCATCCCGGTCGAGCCAGGCGTCTACCGATTCCGGGACCAGTACGGCCGAGTGATCTACGTCGGCAAAGCCAAGAGCCTGCGCAGCCGACTGACCTCGTACTTCGCCGACGTCGCAAGCCTGCACCCGCGAACCCGGCAGATGGTGACCACCGCGGCCAAAGTCGAGTGGACGGTGGTCAACACCGAGGTCGAGGCGCTGCAGCTGGAATACAACTGGATCAAGGAGTTCGACCCGCGATTCAACGTCCGCTATCGCGACGACAAGTCCTACCCGGTGCTGGCGGTCACTCTCAACGAGGAATTCCCGCGGCTGATGGTCTACCGCGGACCGCGGCGCAAGGGTGTGCGCTATTTCGGCCCGTACTCGCATGCCTGGGCCATCCGGGAAACCCTGGACCTGCTGACCCGGGTGTTTCCCGCGCGCACCTGTTCGGCCGGAGTATTCAAGCGGCACAAGCAAATCGACCGGCCATGTCTGCTCGGCTACATCGACAAGTGTTCGGCGCCGTGTATCGGCCGGGTCAGCGCCGAGCAGCATCGCCAGATCGTGCTGGATTTCTGCGACTTTCTGTCCGGCAAGACCGACCGCTACGCGCGCACCCTGGAACAGCAGATGAACGCCGCCGCCGAGCAACTCGACTTCGAGCGGGCCGCGCGTCTGCGCGACGACCTCTCCGCGTTGAAACGCGCGCTGGAAAAGCAGGCCGTGGTGCTCGGCGACGGTACCGACGCCGACGTGGTGGCGTTCGCCGACGACGACCTGGAAGCCGCAGTCCAGGTATTTCACGTCCGCGGCGGACGGGTCCGCGGCCAGCGGGGCTGGATCGTTGAAAAGCCCGGCGACCCAGGAGATTCCGGGGAAGCACGCCTGGTCGAGCAATTCTTGACCCAGTTCTACGCCGACCAGGCCGAGCTCGACGGCGCCGCCGACGAATCGACCAACCCGGTACCCCGCGAAGTGCTGGTGCCCTGCCTGCCGCCCAACGCCGACGAGCTGGCCAGCTGGCTCTCGCAACTGCGCGGTTCGCGGGTGAAACTTCGGGTGCCACGCCGCGGAGACAAGCGGGCGTTGGCCGAAACCGTGCAGCGAAACGCCAAAGACGCGCTGCAGCAACACAAGCTGAAGCGGGCCGGTGACTTTACCGCCAGATCCGCTGCGCTGCAGAATATTCAGGAAGCTCTCGGCTTGGCGGACGCGCCGCTACGGATCGAATGTGTCGACATCAGCCACGTGCAGGGCACCGACGTGGTGGGTTCACTGGTGGTCTTCGAGGACGGGCTGCCGCGCAAGGCGGATTACCGTCACTTCGCCATCCGCGAAGCCGCCGGCCGCGGCCGCTCCGACGACGTCGCCTCGATTGCGGAAGTCACCAGGCGCCGGTTCGCGCACCACCTACAAGACGCGAACACGCTTGCCCCGGAAGGCAAGTCGCGGAAATTTGCCTACCCTCCCAACCTCTACGTCGTCGACGGCGGCGCGCCGCAGGTCAACGCGGCCAGCGCCGTGCTCGATGACCTCGGCATCACTGACGTCGCGGTGATCGGGCTGGCCAAGCGGCTGGAAGAGGTGTGGGTGCCCTCGGAGCCGGACCCGATCATCATGCCCCGCAACAGCGAGGGTTTGTATTTGCTGCAGCGCGTCCGCGACGAGGCGCATCGGTTCGCAATCACCTATCACCGCAGCAAACGGTCCAAACGGATGACCGCATCGGCGCTGGACGCGGTGCCCGGACTCGGCGAGCATCGCCGCAAGGCCCTGGTCACCCATTTCGGGTCGGTGGCCCGGCTCAAGGAGGCCACCGTCGAGGAGATCACCGCGGTCCCGGGCATCGGGGTGGCGACCGCGACCGCGGTACTCGAGGCGCTGCGCGGCGGCGACCAGATCGCTGAACGGGCGTCGGGATGACCGGCGACGGAATGGAGTTGGTTCGCAAGTCCGACAGTGCCGGCGGCACAACCGAATCCGGAATCGACGTGGTCCTGGTGACCGGGCTGTCGGGTGCGGGACGCGGCACCGCGGCCAAGGTGCTCGAGGACCTCGGCTGGTATGTCGCCGACAACCTGCCGCCGCAGCTGATCACCCGGATGGTGGACTTCGGGCTGGCGGCCGGGTCGCGCATCACCCAGCTCGCGGTGGTGATGGACGTGCGGTCCCGCGGGTTCACCGGGGACCTGGACTGGGTGCGCACCGACCTGGCCACCCGCAACATCACCCCGCGGGTGCTGTTCATGGAAGCCTCCGACGACATGCTGGTACGCCGCTACGAGCAGAACCGCCGCAGCCACCCGCTGCAGGGCGAGCAGACGTTGGCCGAGGGAATCGCCGCCGAGCGCGAGATGCTGGCGCCGGTGCGCGCGAGCGCCGACCTGATCATCGACACCTCGACGCTGTCGGTGCGGGCGCTGCGGGAAAGCATCGAAGGAGCCTTCGGCACCGAAGCCGTCGCCCACACCAGCGTCACCGTCGAGTCCTTCGGCTTCAAATACGGCTTGCCGATGGACGCCGACATGGTGATGGACGTGCGTTTCCTGCCCAATCCGCACTGGGTCGACGAATTACGCCCGCATACCGGCCAGCATCCGGCGGTTCGTGACTACGTGCTCGGCCAGACTGGCGCGGCGGAGTTCCTGGAGACCTACCATCGGTTGCTGTCCCTGGTTGTCGACGGGTACCGCAGGGAGGGGAAGCGCTACATGACCGTCGCCATCGGCTGCACCGGCGGCAAGCATCGCAGTGTGGCCATCGCCGAAGCGTTGGCGGGGCTGCTCGAGCCCAACACTCGACTGTCGGTGCGGGTGCTGCACCGGGATCTGGGTCGCGAATGAGTCCCGAGACCAGCCCCAGCATTGTCGCCCTCGGCGGTGGTCACGGGCTGTATGCGACGCTGTCGGCGGCCCGCCGGCTGACGCCACACGTCACCGCGGTGGTCACCGTCGCCGACGACGGCGGCTCCTCGGGCCGGTTGCGTAGCGAACTCGACGTGGTGCCACCCGGTGATCTGCGAATGGCGTTGGCGGCGTTGGCATCCGACAGCCCGCACGGCCGGCTGTGGGCGACGATCCTGCAGCACCGGTTTGGCGGCAGCGGGGCGCTGGCCGGGCATCCGATCGGCAACCTTCTGGTGGCCGGTCTGTCCGAAGTGTTGGCCGACCCGGTCGCCGCGCTCGACGAGCTGGGCCGCATCCTCGGTGTCCGGGGCCGGGTGCTGCCGATGTGCCCGATCGCGCTGCAGATCGAGGCCGACGTCTCCGGCTTAGAGGCCGACCCGCGGATGTTCCGGCTCATCCGCGGCCAGGTGGCGATCGCGACCACTCCCGGCAAGGTACGGCGGGTACGCCTGCTGCCGGGCGACCCGCCGGCCACCCGGCAGGCCATCGACGCGATCATGAGCGCCGACCTGGTGGTGTTGGGCCCGGGATCATGGTTCACCAGTGTGATCCCGCATGTATTGGTACCGGGGTTGGCCGCGGCGCTGCAGGCCACCACCGCGCGCCGGGCGCTGGTCCTCAACCTGGTCGCCGAGCCAGGGGAAACGGCGGGCTTCTCAGTGGAGCGCCATCTGCATGTCCTGGCTCAGCACGCACCGGACTTCACCGTCCACGACATCATCATCGACGCCGAGCGGGTGCCCAGTGAGCGGGAGCGTGACCAGCTGCGCCGCACCGCGACGCTGCTGGCTGCGCAGGTTCAGTTCGCCGATGTGGCCCGGCCTGGTACACCTTTACATGACCCCGGCAAGCTGGCCGCCGCGCTGGAAGGGGTGGGGGTGCGCGACACCAGCCCGGCAGCGCCCTCGGTGACGGCCCCCATGTCGATTGAAGGTGAAGGTCGAAAGACCGGGGCAGACGGACCGAGAGGTGACGACGGGTGGCAATGACGGCCGAAGTCAAAGACGAGTTGAGCCGGCTGGTGGTGAGCTCGGTGAGTGCGCGGCGGGCCGAGGTCACCTCCTTGCTGCGGTTCGCCGGCGGACTGCACATCGTGGCGGGCCGGGTAGTGGTCGAAGCCGAAGTTGACCTGGGCAGCATTGCCCGGCGGCTGCGCAAGGACATCTTCGACCTGTATGGCTACAACGCGATCGTGCACATGTTGTCCGCCAGCGGGATTCGCAAGCAAACCCGATATGTGTTGCGGGTCGCCAACGACGGAGAGGCGCTGGCCCGCCAAACCGGGCTGCTGGATTTGCGGGGACGCCCGGTGCGCGGCCTGCCCGCGCAGGTCGTCGGTGGCAGCGTCGCCGACGCGGAGGCCGCCTGGCGCGGAGCCTTCCTGGCGCACGGCTCGCTGACCGAGCCGGGGCGCTCGTCGGCGCTGGAGGTCAGCTGTCCCGGCCCGGAGGCCGCGCTGGCGCTGGTGGGCGCGGCGCGCCGACTCGGTGTCAGCGCCAAGGCCCGCGAGGTGCGGGGCGCTGATCGGGTCGTGGTCCGCGACGGCGAGGCGATCGGCGCCCTGCTGACCCGGATGGGCGCGCAGGACACCCGGCTGGTGTGGGAGGAACGCCGGATGCGTCGGGAGGTGCGGGCGACGGCCAACCGGCTGGCCAACTTCGACGACGCCAACCTGCGACGCTCGGCACGTGCGGCGGTGGCTGCCGCGGCCCGGGTGGAGCGGGCGCTGGAGATTCTCGGTGACAGCGTGCCCGACCATCTGGCCGCGGCCGGCAAGCTGCGCGTCGAACACCGGCAGGCCTCACTCGAGGAGCTGGGCCGGCTGGCCGATCCGGTAATGACGAAAGATGCTGTGGCAGGGCGTATTCGGCGGCTGCTGTCCATGGCTGATCGCAAAGCCAAACAGGACGGCATCCCGGACACCGAGTCGGCGGTGACTGCCGACCTGCTGGAAGACGCCTAACCCGAACTGCTCGGGTCAGACACTGAGCAGTCCGCAATCGTAAGTCGGTGGCGTATTTGACGAGTGATCGGCGCCGAGATGTGCGGGAGCACGGCCACAAAGCGTGAATCGCTGGCTTGGCTGTCCAACTGTTGACTCCACGCCTGAAGTTAGCCCCCAAATTTGACGGGAGGGCCAATTTCGGCGAGTTGCGCGCCGGGGATCGCCGGGGAGTGGTGGTCGGTCACCGCCCGCACGAGAGCGGCAGCGTCCTACTAGGCTGGCGCGTGAACACATCAGCAATCAAGGAGAGATAGACGTGACGGTCCGGGTAGGCATCAACGGCTTCGGGCGAATCGGGCGCAACTTCTACCGGGCCCTCCTGGGCCAACAGGCTCAGGGGACCAGCACCGACATCGAGGTGGTGGCCGTCAACGATCTCACCGACAACGCGACGCTGGCGCATCTGCTGAAGTTCGACTCGATTCTGGGCCGGCTGCCCTACGACGTCAGCCTCGAAGGTGACGACACCATCGTCATCGGCAACCACAAGATCAAGGCGCTGGAGGTCAAAGAAGGGCCGGCGGCCCTGCCGTGGGGCGACCTCGGCGCCGACGTCGTCGTCGAATCCACCGGCATCTTCACCAACGCGGCCAAGGCCACGGGCCACCTGGAGGCCGGCGCCAAGAAGGTCGTCATCTCCGCACCGGCCACCGACCCCGACATCACCATCGTCCTGGGCGTCAACGACGACAAGTACGACGGCAGCCAGAACATCATCTCCAACGCGTCGTGCACCACGAACTGCCTTGCGCCGCTGGCCAAGGTGCTCAACGACGAGTTCGGCATCGTCAAAGGCCTGATGACCACCATCCACGCCTACACCGCCGACCAAAACCTGCAGGACGGCCCGCACAAAGACCTGCGCCGCGCCCGTGCTGCCGGACTGAACATCGTGCCCACCTCGACTGGTGCCGCCAAGGCCATCGGGCTGGTGATGCCCGAGCTCAAGGGCAAGCTCGACGGCTACGCGTTGCGGGTCCCGATCCCCACCGGTTCGGTGACCGACCTGACCGCTGACCTGTCGAAATCGGCCAGCGCCGAGGACATCAACGCCGCGTTCAAAGCCGCCGCGGAAGGCAAGCTCAAGGGCATCCTCAAGTACTACGACGCGCCGATCGTCTCCAGCGACATCGTCACCGACCCGCACAGCTCGATCTTCGATGCCGGGCTGACCAAGGTGATCGAGAGCCAGGCCAAGGTGGTGTCCTGGTACGACAACGAATGGGGTTACTCCAACCGCCTCGTCGACCTCGTCGCGCTGGTTGGCAAGTCGCTTTAACCGTGACCATCAAGACACTCGACGACCTTCTCGCCGAAGGAGTTTCGGGTCGCGGCGTGTTGGTGCGCTCCGACTTGAATGTCCCGCTCGATGACACGGGAGCGATCACCGATCCCGGCCGCATCACTGCGTCGGTGCCGACATTGAAAGCGCTGGCCGACGCGGGCGCCAAGGTGGTGGTGACCGCACATTTGGGCCGGCCCAAAGACGGTCCCGACCCGAAATTATCACTGGCGCCGGTCGCTTCGGCGCTCGGTGAGCAACTGGGGCAGCATGTGCAGTTGGCCGGCGACGTCGTCGGCACCGATGCGCTGGCCCGCGCCGAGGGGCTGACCGACGGGGATGTGCTGCTGCTGGAAAACGTCCGCTTCGATGCGCGTGAAACCAGCAAGGACGACGCCGAGCGGCTCGCGCTGGCCAAGCAACTGGCCGAATTGGTCGGCGACGACGGCGCTTTCGTGTCCGACGGGTTCGGGGTGGTGCACCGCAAACAGGCCTCGGTCTACGACGTCGCCACGTTGCTGCCGGCCTACGCCGGCAAACTGGTGGCCGCGGAGGTCGATGTGCTCGAACAGCTGACCAGCTCCACTCGACGGCCCTACGCGGTGGTGCTCGGCGGCTCGAAGGTATCGGACAAGCTCGGCGTGATCGAACAGCTGGCCACCAAAGCCGACAGCATCGTCATCGGCGGTGGGATGTGCTTCACTTTCCTTGCCGCACATGGTCTTTCGGTCGGGAACTCGCTGCTGCAGACGGAGATGGTCGACACCTGCCGCAGGTTGCTCGACACCTACGCCGACGTGATCCGGCTACCGATCGACATCATGGTTGCCGAAAAGTTCGCCGCTGATTCGCCGTCAGAAAGTGTCGCTGCCTACCGAATCCCGGACGGCAAGATGGGGCTGGACATCGGGCCGGGATCGGTGCAGCGCTTCACCACGCTGTTGTCCAACGCCGAGACCATCTTCTGGAACGGACCCATGGGCGTGTTCGAGTTTCCGGCGTTTGCCGCCGGCACCAAGGGCGTCGCCGAAGCGATCGCCGCCGCAACCGGCAAGGGCGCATTCAGCGTGGTCGGTGGCGGTGACTCCGCGGCCGCGGTGCGGGCGCTGGAGCTGCCCGAAGACGGCTTCTCGCACATTTCCACCGGCGGCGGCGCGTCGCTGGAATACCTTGAGGGCAAGACATTGCCCGGCCTAGAAGTATTGAGCAGCTGAGGTAAGGACCCCGATGAGCCGAACGCCGCTGATCGCCGGCAACTGGAAGATGAACCTCAACCACTTCGAAGCGATCGCGCTGGTGCAAAAGATCGCCTTCTCGCTGCCGGACAAGTACTACGACAAGGTCGACGTGACCGTCATCCCGCCGTTCACCGACCTGCGCAGCGTGCAAACCCTGGTCGACGGCGACAAGCTGCGGCTGACCTATGGGGCCCAGGACCTCTCACAGCACGACTCAGGCGCGTACACCGGCGAAATCAGCGGCGTCTTTCTGGCCAAACTCGGCTGCAGCTACGTCGTCGTCGGGCACTCCGAACGGCGCACCTATCACAGCGAAGACGACGCACTGGTGGCCGCGAAGACCGCCGCCGCGCTCAAGCATGAACTGACCCCGATCGTGTGTATCGGCGAGCACCTGGAGATCCGGGAAGCCGGTGAGCACGTCAGCCACAACGTCGTGCAGCTGCGCGGCTCGCTGGCCGGGCTGTCCGCCGAGCAGATCGGCAAGGTCGTCATCGCCTACGAGCCGGTGTGGGCCATCGGCACCGGCCGGGTGGCCAGCGCCGCCGACGCCCAGGAAGTGTGCGCCGCGATCCGCGAAGAACTCGGCGAACTGGCCTCGCCGCAGGTCGCCGAATCGGTGCGGGTGCTCTACGGCGGATCGGCGAATGCCAAGAACATCGGCGACCTCATCGCCTGCGACGACGTGGACGGCGCTCTGGTCGGCGGGGCGTCGCTGGACGGGGAGCAGTTCGCGATCATGTGCGCCATCGCCGCGGGCGGACCGATTCCGTAGCCGGCCTCTGCGGCCGGCCGAACCGAACCCGGTAGGGTAGCGGCCATGGAATTGACCCTGCAGATCATCCTGGTGATCACCAGCGTGCTGGTGGTGCTCCTGGTGCTGCTGCACCGCGCCAAGGGTGGCGGTCTCTCGACCCTGTTCGGCGGCGGCGTGCAGTCCAGCCTGTCGGGGTCGACGGTGGTGGAGAAGAACCTCGACCGGTTGACGCTGTTCGTCACCGGAATCTGGCTGGTGTCCATCATCGGAATGGCCCTGATGATCAAGTACCGCTGAGCGGCTGTTCACCCTCACCCGGGCGGTAGCCCGCTAGCCGTCGCCTCGAGTGCGACTTGAGTCAGGAGAGATCGATTCCCAGCGATACCAAGGTGCCGCCGGCCAAGCTCGCGCGCCTCGTCGAAACCGCGCGTCACTATCTGTACCGGCTGCACCAGAAAACCGTTCCGGCGCCGGCAGCTATGAGCGAGATGATCCTCGCCGGTTGGACAGCGCAGGCCATCACGGTGGCTGCCGACCTCGGCGTGGCCGATGCGCTCAGCGATGGACCGCTGCCGCTCGACGAGTTGGCTCGCCGCGTCGGCGCCGACCAGGACGCGCTTCACCGATTGTTGCGGGCCCTGGTCAGTCGCGGCGTTTTCCGTCAGCGTCGCGACGGCCGTTACGCCTTGAGCCCGCTGGGCGAGACATTGCGGTCGGATGCACCCGTGTCGATGGCAGGAGCCGCGCGCTTCTACGGATCCCCTCAGCACCACGAGCATTGGAGCGCGCTGGCCGATTCGGTGCGGACCGGCAAAGCCGCCGTGCCGGCATTGCGCGGCATGGACTTTTTTGAGTACGCCGCTGCCAACCCCGAATACGGCGAAAAGTTCAACCAGGCGATGACCAGCAGCTCGGAGTTGGCGCTGGCGCCGGTGGTTGCCGCCTACGACTTCAGCCCGTACTCCACGATCGTCGACGTGGGCGGCGGACACGGCAGGCTGCTGGCCGCCGTCCTGGCCGCCACACCCACCGCGCGCGGCGTGCTGTTCGACATGCCCGAGGTGGTGGCCAATGCGCCGACCCTGCTGGGGGAACGAAACGTCGCCGACCGCGTCGACGTGGTGGCGGGCTCGTTCTTCGATCGTGTTCCGACCGGCGGCGACGCGTATGTGCTCAAGCACATCATCCACGATTGGTGCGACGACGACGCGGTGCGGATTCTGCGTAACGTCCGCGCGGCCACCGAGAGGTCGGCGAGAGTGCTTCTCGTCGAATTCGTGATACCAACTCACCAGCGGGAATCTCTGGGCAAGTGGGCCGATTTGGAGATGCTGCTGTGTGTGGGCGGTCGCGAACGCACCGAGGCGGAATTCGGTGAGCTGCTCGGCCGGGCCGGGTTCCGGCTGACCCGCGTGGTGCAGACCGCCAGCCCCGTCAGCGTGGTCGAGGCCCGGCCCGTCTAGCGCCTGCTACTGGCGGGCGGTGCGGTTGCGCAAACTATTGAACACGCCCCGTACCGCGTGCTCGGTCAGCGACAACGGCGACATCACCGTTTCGCCCACGCTCACGATGTAGTCGATGCGCTCCACGATGGCCTCGACCGGCTCGATGAGGGTGACCAGCCGCTGCGCCAGGTCGTCAAGCCCCGACATCGTGTCCTCGAGGTGGTCCAAGCCGCTTCCCAAGCGTTCCACCGTGGCATTCAAGTTCGCCAGCGAACTGTTCAGTTCATTCATGGTGTGGCCCAGACCGGACAGAACGTCTTCGAGTTGCCCCACGGTGACGTCGGCGTTCAACGCTGCCTGCGCGAGGGTTTTGATTCGTTCACGGGGGGGACGCTCGGTTTTGTCTGCCATGACGTCATTATGACGTGAGCCGGAACCGCGGCAGCCCGCGCCGCGTCGGATCAGGCATGCGGCAAAAACACTGTGACCTTGACGGGCGGCGCCATCTCGTGGACATGCGCGGCGCGCGAGGTGATATCAATCGCCGGCTCGAGGCGTACGCGGCCGGGTATGCCGCACGCCAAGCCGAGCAGCGGAGTTAGCGCGGCATCCGAGCAGGAGCCTGGGTCGTGATGCCCCCAAGTCGCGACTCAGGCTTCTTTACCCGGAGGCTGGCGAAAGCTTGGCAGCTGCTTCGCTGTCGAGAAACCAGACGGTGTGCTCTTGCCCGACGGCGCCGGCGGCCGGCACCGACACCGGGTCGGCGCCGGCCACAGCGGCGGCTACCGCATCGGCTTTCTCCGCGCCGGAAACCATCGTCCAGACCTCGCGCGACTGCTGGACAGCGGGCAGTGTCAAGGTGATCCGTTCCGGCGGAGGTTTGGGGGAATCCTCGACTCCGACCACCAGCCTGGTGGTTTCGCGCACAGCGGCGGTGTCGGGAAACAGCGAATTGATGTGGCCCTCGGGCCCCACGCCGAGAAAGTGGACGTCGAAAACGGGTGCGGCGCTGCCGGGTTCGGCGTTGGCGGCCAGGACTTGCTCGTAGGCCAGCGCCGCCGCTGCCAGATCGTTGCCGTATTCGCCGTCGCTGGCCGGCATCGCGTGCACGTTGCGCGCCGGGATGTCGATGTGATCGAGCAACGCGGACCGGGCTTGCTTCTCGTTGCGCTCGTCGTCGTCGTGGGTCACGTAGCGCTCGTCGCCCCAGAACAGGTGCACCTTGGCCCAGTCGACCCGCTGCTGCTGGGTGTTGAGGTAACGCAGCAACCGGTTGCCGTTGCCGCCGCCGGTCAACACGATCAACGCCTGGCCCCGGGCCGACACCGCCGCGTCGATGACGTCGATCAGACGCTCACCCGCCGCCGTGACGAGCGCGTCGCTGTCAGGGAAAGTTTCAACAGTGCTACTCACAGATACTCCACTCGGTCGATACCTTCCAGCGCGGAACAGTAGATCGCGTCGGGGTCCAGCCGTCGCAGATCCTCCGCCAGGCATTCACGGGTTTCCCTGCGCGGCAACGGAACCAACGCGTCCGGTCGGGCGGTGCGGCTCAGTGTCGCCGTTGCTCCCTCCTGCGGCCGGCTCAGCGTCACCGTTTCGGTATTGCGCACCAGCTCCACTTTGAGTTCGCCCACCGCGCGCCGCACCGGCCCGTCGATACGGCTGGCCAGCCAGCCTGCCAACACGTCCAGCGCGGGTTCGGTCTTCAGACCGGACACCAGCGCCGACGTGATCGGCTCGTGCGGGGGCTGGTCGACAGCCGAGGTGAGCAGCGCACGCCAATAGGTGATGCGGCTCCACGCCAGATCCGTGTCGCCGGGGGTATAGCCGGGCAGTCGGCTCTTGATCGCCGACAGGGGGTCGACCCCGTAAGTCGCGTCGGTGATGCGCCGAATCGCCAACTTGCCCAACGGATCTTGGGCGGGCACCGCAGGCGCGACATCGGGCCACCACGCCACGACCGGGATATCCGGCAGCAGGAACGGCACCACCACACTGGCAGAGTGCCCCGACAGCGGACCCGACAACCACAGCACCACCACCTCGCCGGCGCCGCTGTCACCGCCGACCCGCAATTGGGCATCGAGTCGCGCCTCGGCGGCATCCGCGTCCCGGGTCATCACCACGATCACCCGGCTGGGGTGCTCGTGGCTGGCGGCGTTGGCGGCGTCGATGGATTCCTCGAGTACTGCCTCGCTGTCCGGTGCGATCACCAACGTCAGTACTCGGCCGAGCGTTACGGCGCCGACCTTCTCCCGCAACTCGTCGAGCTTCTTGTTGATCGCGGTGGTGCTGGTGTCAGGCAGATCGAGGATCAATGGCGCCGCTCCTCCTCATCGCTTCGTCCCCCTCGCCGCTGCGCGGCTGGGGGTGCCCCCGCTGCACCGCCGGCGCGGATCACGGCCGCCGCCATTCCCGGCCCGTGCGGCGCAGCATGTCGAACGCCGATGCCGGTCCCCAAGTGCCCGCCTCGTACGGGTCGGGCTTGCCGTGGCTGGCCCAGTTCGCGAGTACCGGGTCCAGTATTTCCCAGGCCATTTCGACTTCCTCGTTGACGGGGAACAGCGACGGTTCACCGAGCAGCACATCGAGGATCAGCCGCTCGTAGGCCTCGGGGGAGTCCTCGGCGAACGCTGAGCCGTAGGAGAAATCCATGTTGACGTCGCGGACCTCCATCGCGGTGCCCGGCACCTTCGAGCCGAACCGCAGCGTGACGCCTTCGTCCGGCTGCACCCGGATCACCAGGGCATTGGCTCCCAATTCATCGGTCATGGTCGCGTCGAACGGCAGATGTGGTGCTCGTTTGAAGACCAGCGCGATTTCGGTCACCCTGCGGCCCAACCGTTTTCCGCTGCGCAGGTAGAACGGCACCCCCGCCCAGCGGCGGGTGTCGACCTCCAGCGTGATGGCCGCGAATGTCTCGGTGACGGAGTCCTTCGCGAATCCCTCCTCGTCGAGCAGTCCGACCACCTTCTGTCCGCCCTGCCACCCGGCGGTGTATTGGCCGCGGCTGGTGGTCTCGTCCAGCGGTTGTGCGAGTTGGGTTGCCGAGAGCACCTTGATTTTTTCGGCCTGCAACTCCGACGGCTGAAAACTGACCGGCTCTTCCATGGCGGTCAGGGCCAGCAGTTGCATCAGGTGGTTCTGGATCACGTCGCGGGCCGCGCCGATCCCGTCGTAGTAGCCGGCGCGTCCGCCCAGACCGATGTCCTCGGCCATGGTGATCTGCACGTGGTCGACGTAGTGCGCGTTCCAGATCGGATCGAACAGCTGATTGGCGAATCGCAGGGCCAAAATGTTTTGCACTGTCTCTTTGCCCAGATAGTGGTCGATGCGAAACACCGACTCTTCCGGGAAGACACTGTTGACGACTTTGTTGAGGTCACACGCACTGGCCAG
Organism: Mycobacterium kyorinense; assembly: GCF_001672775.1. Lineage (GTDB taxonomy): Bacteria > Actinomycetota > Actinomycetes > Mycobacteriales > Mycobacteriaceae > Mycobacterium > Mycobacterium kyorinense_A. The sequence continues at coordinate 19,165 of NZ_LZKJ01000065.1, forward strand.
GTCGTGACCGAACGGTTTCTCGATGACCACCCGGCTCCAGCTGTCGTGCTGCGGTCGGGCCAGCCCCGCCCTGTCGAGCTGCTCGCACACCGTCGGGAAAGCCTTCGGCGGGATGGCCAGGTAGAAGGCGTGGTTGCCGCCGGTGCCCCGTTCGGCGTCGAGCTTGTCCAGGCATTCGGCGAGTCGGGTGAAAGCGTCGGCATCGTCAAAGGTGCCTTGTACGAACCGGATTCCCTCGGACAGCCGCTCCCAAATCGAATCGCGGAACGGTGTGCGGGCGTGTTCTTTTACCGCCTCGTAGACGACTTGGCTGAAGTCCTGGTCTGCCCAATCCCGGCGGGCGAAGCCGACCAGCGCGAAGGTGGGCGGCAGCAGCCCGCGGTTGGCCAAGTCATAGACCGCGGGCACCACCTTCTTGCGGGCCAAATCGCCGGTGACACCGAAGATCACCAATCCGCACGATGGGGCGATGCGGGGCAGCCGCTTATCGCGCTTGTCCCGCAACGGGTTTTGCCACTGCCCGGCGTTGCCCCGGACGCCGGCCGGGCTCATTTGGTCGCGGACTGCAGCTGAGCTTGCGTCTCCTCCAACAGCTCGGTCCAGGACTTCTCGAACTTCTCCACGCCCTCGTTCTCCAGCACGAGGAATACGTCGGTCAAGTCCACTCCGACCGCCTCGAGCTTGTCGAACACTTCCTGGGCCGCCGAGGCGGTGCCGGTGACGGTGTCGCCGGTGACCACGCCATGATCGGCGACGGCGTCAATCGTCTTCTCGGGCATGGTGTTCACGGTGTGTGGCGCGACGAGTTCGGTGACGTAGAGAGTGTCGGCGTAGTCGGGGTTTTTGACACCGGTTGACGCCCACAGCGGCCGCTGCACCCGGGCACCGTCGGCCTTGAGTTGCTCGTAGCTGTCGCCGCCGACGAAGACTTCCTGATAGGCCGCGTAGGCCAGCCGGGCGTTGGCCACCCCGGCCTGTCCGCGTAGTGCCAGCGCTTCGTCGGTGCCGATCTTTTCCAGTCGCTTGTCGACCTCGGTGTCCACCCGGGAAACGAAAAACGATGCCACCGAGTGGATCTTGGAGAGATCGTGGCCGGCCTGTTTCGCTTTCTCCAGGCCCTTCAGGTAGGCGTCCATCACCGCGCGGTGCCGCTCCACCGAGAAGATCAGCGTGACGTTGACCGAAATCCCTTCAGCAAGGGTCGCGGTGATGGCCGGTATCCCTTCTTCGGTAGCCGGGATCTTGATGAACAGGTTGGGCCGGTCGACGGTTTTCCACAGATCGATGGCCTGCTGGATCGTCTTGTCGGCGTCGTGGGCAACCCTCGGGTCGACCTCGATCGACACCCGGCCGTCGACCCCGTCGGAGGCTTCCCATTGCGGCCTGAACACGTCGCACGCCATACGCACGTCGTCGGTGGTGACGGTACGCACGGTGGCGTCCACGTCGGCGCCGCGTTCGGCCAGCTCGGTGATCTGGTCGTTGTAGGTGTCGCTGTCCGCCAGCGCCTTCTGGAAGATCGTCGGGTTGCTGGTGACGCCGACAACGCTTTTGGTATCGATCAGTTCCTGCAGGTTGCCGGACTCCAGCCGCTCCCGGGACAAGTCGTCCAGCCATACCGACACGCCAGCAGCGCTCAGGGCGGCGAGGTTGGGATTCTGTGTCATCGCAATAGCCTCCTTGTCAGTTGTCCAGCGCTCGTTCGGCGGCGTCCACCACAGCTTCGTGGGTGAAGCCGAACTCACGGAACAAGGTCTTGTAATCCGCCGATTCGCCGTAATGCTCGATCGAAACGACCTCGCCGGTGTCACCGACCAGTTTGTGCCAGCTCTGCGCAATGCCGGCCTCGACCGCCACCCGGGCGGACACCGACGGCGGCAGCACACTGTCGCGGTAGTCGTAGGGCTGGGATTCGAACCACTCGACGCAAGGCATCGACACCACGCGCGTCGCAATACCTTTGTCGGCCAGCACCTTCTGCGCCGCCACAGCAATCTGGACTTCCGAGCCGGTGGCGATCAGCACGACGTCGGGCTCGTCGCCGCCTGCATCGCCGAGCACGTAACCGCCGCGGCCGACGCCCTCGAAGCTGGTGCCTTCCAGCACTGGTACCCCCTGGCGGGTCAGGCACAGCCCGACCGGACCGCTGCCGTTGCCGCGGGCCAGGATCGTGCGCCAGGCGTAGGCGGTCTCATTGGCGTCGGCGGGCCGCACCACCGACAGATTCGGAATGGCGCGCAACGCCGCCAAGTGCTCGATCGGCTGGTGGGTGGGCCCGTCCTCGCCCAGACCGATCGAGTCGTGCGTCCACACATAGATGGTGTCGATGTCCATCAGTGAGGCCAGCCGCACCGCCGGACGCATGTAGTCGGAGAACTGCAGGAAGGTGCCGCCGTAGGCGCGGGTCGGGCCGTGCAGCACGATGCCTGACAGGATGGCGCCCATCGCGTGTTCGCGGACGCCGAAGTGCAGTGTGCGGCCGTACCAATGCGCGGTGAAGTCTTTGGTCGAAATCGACGGCGGCCCAAAGGAGTCGACGCCGTCCATGGTGGTGTCATTGCTGCCGGCCAGGTCAGCCGAACCGCCCCACAATTCGGGCAGTTTGGGTCCCACCGCAGACAGCACCGCGCCGGAGGCTTTACGGGTGGCCACTTCCTCGGACCCGGGCTCCCAAGACGGTACGTCGGCGTCCCACCCGTCGGGCAGTTCTTCGGCGGTCAACCGGTCCAGCAGCGCCTTACGTTCGGGTTCCCGCTCGGCCCACGCGTCGAATTCCGGTTGCCACTTCTGGTGCGCCTCCTTGCCGCGGTCCACCAGTTTGCGGGTGTGAGCCAGAACCTCGTCGCTGACCTCGAAATTTTTGTCGGGATCGAATCCGAGGATTTTCTTGGTTGCCGCCACCTCGTCGTCGCCGAGGGCCGATCCGTGCGCCTTCCCGGTGTTCATCTTGTTCGGCGCCGGATAGCCGATGATCGTGCGCAACTCGATGAACGACGGCCGGTCGGTGACGGCCTGCGCATTAGCGATGGCCTCCTCGATGGCGACCACGTTCTCGCCACCCTCGACGCGCTGGACATGCCAGCCGTAGGCCTCGTAGCGGGCCGCGGTGTCCTCGCACAGCGCGATGTTGGTGTCGTCTTCGATCGAGATCTTGTTGTGGTCGTAGAACACGATGAGGTTGCCCAACTGCTGGACCGCGGCCAACGACGACGCCTCCGAGGTCACGCCCTCTTCGATGTCGCCGTCGGAGGCGATCACGTAGATGTGGTGGTCAAACGGGCTGGTCCCCGGCGCGGCATCCGGATCGAACAGGCCACGCTCGTAGCGCGACGCCATCGCCATTCCGACCGCCGACGCCAAACCCTGGCCCAGCGGGCCGGTGGTGATCTCTACCCCTCGGGTGTGCCGGAACTCCGGGTGGCCAGGAGTCTTGGATCCCCAGGTGCGCAGCGACTCGAGATCGGACAACTCCAAACCGAAGCCGCCGAGATAGAGCTGGATGTACAACGTCAGGCTGCTGTGTCCGCAGGACAGGATGAACCGGTCGCGGCCCAACCAGGTGGTGTCGCTGGGGTCGTGGCGCATCGTCCGCTGAAACAGGGTGTAGGCCAGCGGAGCCAGGCTCATCGCCGTGCCCGGGTGGCCGCTGCCGCACTTTTGCACTGCGTCGGCGGCCAATACCCGAATGGTGTCGACCGCAGCCGAGTCGATGTCCGTCCAGTCATCGGGATGGTACGGACGGGTGAGCGCAGAGATGTCTTCCAATGTGGTCACGACTCAGTCCTCGCGTCGACAAGCGGATTCACTCCCACCCTAATGCGCCGTGCCCGCGCGTTGCAGGTGGAGATTGCGACATACCACGTCGAGCCGTGTGGTAAACGAACACCGGCTACCGACCCTGCGGTGCAAGCGGATCAGGCGGGCGGTCTACCATCGTCTGTAGTAGATGCTGCGCGCTGCTGCGAGCCGAGGAGTTATTGCGTGAGTATTCGCGGGCGCGTCGCGCCAAGCAGAGTACGCAGCACGGCGCTCGCATATTTAGCGCTGACCAAGCCGCGGGTCATTGAGCTGCTGCTGGTCACCGCGATACCGGCAATGCTGCTCGCCGACCGCGGCGCTGTGCACCCACTGCTGATCCTCGACACGTTGATCGGCGGGATGCTGGCCGCTGCGGGCGCCAACACGCTCAACTGTGTGGCCGACGCCGACATCGACAAGGTCATGAAGCGCACCGCGCGCCGCCCGTTGGCGCGGGCCACCGTGCCGACCCGCCACGCCCTGGTGTTCGGGCTGGCGCTCAGCGTTGGTTCGTTCTTCTGGCTGTGGTGGACGACCAATCTGCTGTCGGGGCTGCTGGCTGTGGCCACGATCGCGTTCTACGTGTTCGTCTACACGTTGCTGCTCAAGCGGCGCACCTCGCAGAACGTGGTGTGGGGCGGGGCGGCCGGCTGCATGCCGGTGATGATCGGTTGGTCAGCGGTGACCGGCACCATCGGTTGGCCGGCGCTGGTGATGTTCGCGATCATCTTCTTCTGGACACCGCCACACACCTGGGCGCTGGCGATGCGCTACAAGGAGGACTACCAAGCGGCCGGTGTGCCGATGCTGCCCGCGGTGGCGACCGAGCGGCAGGTCACCCGCCAAATCCTGGTCTACACGTGGCTGACGGTGATCGCGACGCTGGTGCTGGCGTTGGCCGCCGGATGGCTGTACACCGCGGTGGCCGTGCTGGCGGGAGTGTGGTTCCTGGCAATGGCCCACCAGCTGTATGCCGGCGTGTGCCGCGGCGAGCCGGTCAAGCCGCTGCGGCTGTTTTTGCAGTCGAACAATTACCTGGCCGTCGTGTTCTGCGCGCTCGCGCTCGACTCGGCCATCGCGTTACCGACTCTCCTTTAACCGCGAGCGTGCGCGTCCCCGGGCGACACGCCGAGCGTGTCGCCGGGTCCACGCACGCTCGCGACAGTTCATGCCCTTGAAATACCGGACGGCATCGTATTGAATACTCGATAATGAAAATCATGTTCAGTACGCTGCGGGTAATGGAGGAGTCGCTGGCATGACGTTGCGCGTCGTTCCCGAAGGCTTGGCAGCCACCAGTGCTGCTGTCGAAGCGCTGACCGCGCGTCTGGCAACCGCACAGGCCGGCGCGACGCCGCTGATCTCGGCGGTGGTGCCGCCCGCGGCGGACCCGGTGTCGCTGGAGAGCGCGTTGGGACTCAGTGTTCGAGGCGGTGAGCATGCCGCGGCGGTGGCTGACGGTGTGCAGGAGTTGGGCCGCGCCGGGGTCGGGGTCGGCACCTCGGGCGCCAGTTATGCCGCCGGTGATGCGGCCGCAGCGTCGACGTATCTGATTGCGCGCGGCTGATCATGGCCGCGCCGGTATGGATGGCTTCACCACCGGAAGTGCATTCGGCGTTGTTGAGCAGTGGCCCGGGACCCGGACCACTGCTGGCGGCAGCGGCCACGTGGTCGTCGCTCAGCGCTGAATACGCTTCGGTCGCAGACGAACTCAGCGCGCTGCTGACGGGCGTGCAAGCCGGGGCGTGGGAGGGGCCGAGTGCTGCGCAGTACGTAGCCGCGCACCTGCCGTACCTGGCCTGGCTGACCCAGGCCAGCAGCGACAGCGCCGCGGCGGCTGCTCAGCATGAGACCATCGCGGGCGCCTATATCAGCGCGCTCGCGGTAATGCCGACGCTGCCCGAGCTGGCCGCCAACCACGCGACGCATGCGGTGTTGGTGGGAACCAATTTCTTTGGCATCAACACGATTCCGATCGCGCTCAACGAGGCCGACTACGTGCGGATGTGGACCCAGGCCGCTACCACGATGGCGACCTATCAAACGGTGGCCGGCACGGCGGTGGCATCGACGCCGCAAACCAGCGCCGCGCCGCCGATCCTCAACCATGATCACGACCACGGCCACGACGATGACGACCCGGCAAGGCACTTGAGCCCGCTCGACCCGCGCTGGTGGATAGATGTGATCGGCGAACAGCTCAGGAACCTTCAGCTGCTGTTTACCGATCCGGCGGCGTTTCTTGCGGCACTGCCATTCATTTTGGCCGACTTGGCTTTTCACGCCACCCAGTTGCTTGTGACATACCTGCCGCTCCTGTCGCCGCTGCTAGCGGCCGCCGCCGTCGGTTTCGCGGCGGCGATTATGGGATTGGTTGCCGCCATCGCCCGGGCGGCCACCCCGGTTGCTCCGGTCGAGGAGCCGATCCCGGTTCCAGCCGGCGCCATCAACGTGTGGCCGGTCGCGGGAATCGCGCCGACCGCCGCTCCCGCTGCTGCCCCGGCTGCCACGGCGTCCGCGACTGCGCCCGCCACGGCCGCCAGCGCGGCGCTTGCCTCGCCCGCGCCGGCGCCCGCCGGGATGGAAAGCTTCGCCTACCTAGCGGGCGGCGGCGCCGGCCCCGGGACGCGATTCGGCCCGACGATGCGCTCTCGCAGTAGCGCGTCGGAGTCAGCCTCTGAGACCGCTGCAGCCCCGTCGGCTGCGGCGCGGGCGTCGAGCCGAGAACAAGCACGGGCCCGTCGCCGCAAGCGAGCCACGGAAAACGATCGCGGCTACCGCGACGAGGTCATCGGCATGGACATGGGCTCGGGCCCAGTGACTCCGACGGCGGACGACGAGCGGGTCGCCTCGGCGAACGGTGCGGGGCAGTTGGGTTTTGCCGGGACAGCGGGCAAACGCACAGTCGCCGCGGCAGCCGGGTTGACCACGTTGGCCGGTGATGAGTTCGGCGGCGGCCCGGCGATGCCGATGGTGCCGGGCAGTTGGGAACGAGACGACGTGCAGGGCAACGGAATCGGTGACGAAAGGGAGTAAGTGATGAGTTTGTTGGATGCCCATATTCCGCAGTTGGTGGCGTCGCAGTCGGCGTTTGCGGCGAAGGCGGGGTTGATGC
>NZ_LZKJ01000066.1 GCF_001672775.1 Mycobacterium kyorinense
CGACGCCGGGCCGCGCCACTCACTGGTCAGCTGCGTGATCACCCTGTCGTAATCGATTGCGGCGGACTCCAACTCGGCGGCCAGCCACCGCCAGGACGACGCCGCGGACATCATCGCCGCCGACCCCGGTCCGGCATACATGCGAGCGGAGTTGACCTCTGGCGGTAACGCCCCGAAATCCAGCACTACGTCTCCTCTAGCTGGTCGCGGCGGCGTTGGCGGCTTCCGTGGCCGCGTACGAACCGGCGCTGGTGCCCAGCATGTTCACGAACATGTCGTGAATTGCCGCGGCTTGGACGCTGGCCGCCTGATACATCCGGGCATGCGTGGCGAACTGTGCCGCCGTCAGCGCCGAAATCTCATCGGCTGCCGGCGGCACTATTCCCGTCGTCGGGCCCGCCGCAGCCGCATTCTGCGCCGCCACTGACGCGCCGATAGCCACCAAATTGCGAGCCGCAGCGGATAGCACCTCCGGCTGGGTTTCTACGAACGCCACGCTGATTTCTCCTCAGTGCTCGGTCTCAACGGCCTTCACGAGCCGCTCGCTAGCGACGTTAGATGGCCGGGAGCCGACTGTGCACTACCAACGACGAGTGTTCACCTAAAGATAGAAAGAGTTCATTACTGCGTACCGCTGACGCCTCTGAACGCCTTATATCTTCATTAGTGAACTTATGTCTCAGATAGTGGATCGCAGCCGTCGCCGATGGCGAGGAAGGGCATCGCATTCGTGACTACGAGGTCGAGTAGATCGGCAGGCTGTAGCGACCGACGAGGCCAGGACGTCAAGTAGTGGATTACGGAGCATTACCGCCGGAAGTCAACTCTGGCCGGATGTACGCCGGCGCGGGCGCGGGACCGATGTTGGCGGCCGCCGCTGCCTGGGACGTGTTGGCCACCGACCTGTACACGACCGCGTCCTGCTACGGCTCGGCGATCTCCGAAATCAGTGGCCTGTGGTCGGGCCCGGCGTCGATTTCGATGGCCGCGGCCGCCGCGCCCTATGTGACGTGGTTGTCCACCACCGCGGCACGGGCCGAGCAGGCGGCGGTCCAGGCCAAGGCCGCCGCGATTGCCTATGAGGCCGCCTTTGCGATGACGGTGCCGCCGCCGGTGATCGCGGCTAACCGGGCGCAGCTGATGATGCTGATCGCGACGAACTTCTTCGGGCAGAACTTTCCGGCTATCGCCGCGACCGAGGCGCACTACTCGGAGATGTGGGCCCAAGATGCCGCGGCGATGTACGGATACGCCGCTCAGGTCGCACCCACCACGAAGGTGACGCCGTTCACCGCTCCGATGCAAACCACCAACCCCGCCGGGCAGGGCATGCAGGCCGCCGCGGTCACCCACGCCGCTGCCACATCGGCCGGAACTGGCGCACAGTCGGCCGAGTCGCAGCTACTGGCGTCGGTGCCACCCGCGTTACAGACACTCGCCAGCCCGGGAATGTCGAGCGCGTCGGCGCCCTCGTCGCTTCCGGACATGGTGGGAAAGATTCCCGGGCTGGACCTGTGGGCCGAATATATGAGCCCTCTTCAAAACACCGCCGCGATGGTGTATCGCTTCACCGGTATGTCGACCCACTTTTTGTCGCTCTCGAAGGCGCTGGCACCAGCCGCAAAGGCCGCCAGCGACGGGGCCAAAGCCGCAGCGGGCCTGCCCGGGTTAGGGGGACTGCTGGGCGGCCTGGGGGGCGGCGCGCCGGTCGCGGCGGGCCTGGGCGCTGCCAGTCCGGTCGGGGGTCTGTCCGTGCCGCCCTCCTGGGGCGCCGCGGCATCCCCGGCGGCGGTCCCCGGAGCTGCCCCGTTACCGGTCAGCGCGGTGACGGCCACCCCGGAGACGGCGGCGGGGGGCAACCTGCTGGGCGGGATGCCGCTGGCGGGTGCGGGCGCCGGCGCCAATGGTGCCGGGCCGCGATACGGGTTCCGGCCGACCGTGATGTTGCGCCCGCCCTTTGCCGGATAACTGCCTAAGGCGCTTCTCGCTGTGCGGACAGAAACTCGTCGTTGTGGGCGCCCAACGCCGGCGGCGGATCTGTCACCGCCGCGCCGAAGGACGAGTAACGCGCGGGGGTGCGCAACACCGTGACGGCTTCCTCGCCGCTGCCGATCTTTAACGCGAGATCGTTTTCGGCGAACAGCGGAGTGTCGACAACCTGCTTCCAGGTGTAGGGCAGGCAGGCCATGATGCCGTTGGCGCACAACAATTCGACCCACTCGGCCGCGGGTCTGGAGCTCAGCGCGGCTTCCAACTCTTCGGTCAGCTCGCCATAGTTGATCGACCGCGAGCGTTGATCGGCGAACCGCTCGTCGCCGAGAAGGTCAAGACGGCCGATCGTGTGGCACAGCAGCTCCCAGTGTTTGGGCACGTAGGCGCTGATGACGATGTACCCGTCGGCGGTGCGAAACGCGTCCGACGGCTGGGTGGCAAAGCCAACGCCTTTGCGCCGCTTGGGTTTCGACACCGGCTGATCGCTGGGCCGGTTGAGGTGCACCATCAGCTGGTTGGCCTGCAGGCTCGTCGCCACGTCGTACATCGCGACGCGGACGATGTCAGCGACGCCGTGGCGCTCACGGTTGAGCAGTGCAGCCAGCACGGCTTGCGCCAGGACGTGACCGCTGGCGTTGTCGACGAGCTGAAACGGGATGATCTGCGGTTTGCCGTCCGCCGTGCGCATTCCCGATGTCATGCCCGCTTCGGCGGCGACCATCAGGTCGACGCCCGGCCGGGTGCCGTGCGGGCCGTTGCCGCCATATGCCGATAGCCGGGCGTAGATCAGTTTCGGGTTGCGCGACTGCAATTCGTCGGGGCCCAGGCCGAGTTTCTCCATCACCCCGGGCCGGAATCCTTCCAAGACCACATCGGCGGTGTCGGCCAGTCGCAGTACCTGCTGCCGGGCTTCGGTGGTGCTCAAATCCAGGCACACCGATTTCTTGCCCCGGTTGTTAGGCAGGAAATACGTTGCCAGCGGCGGCCGTCCGGGAAGAACCGAAGTGATGTGCCGGCCGGCTTCCCCGGCGGGCGCCTCGACTTTGATGACCTCGGCGCCCAGGTCAGCCATTACCTGGCCCGCCAGTGGACCCGCGACATTCTGGGTGAAATCGAGTACCCGATACCCGTCGAGAGGTTTGGGGCTAGCGCTGCTCACGATCCCAACACGGCGGTGCAGTAGTAGTTGTGGCTGTCGGCACTCAGCATCGGTAATCCGCTGTCGGCCAACAAATCGTTGGACCGGGTGCGATCGGTGCGCCAGCCCCGCTCGGTGAGGTAGGCCGCGACATCATTGCGCTGGCCGGGGTAGCCCAAGTTGTCGATGTGCACGTCCAGACCGTTGTCGTACCACTTCTGGTTCGCGGTTTGCAGGGCCTCCAGGGCCTCGGGCGAATTCAGGAAAATCTCGACCACCACTCGGCTGCCGTCGGCGCTGAGCCCAGTGATGTTGTCCAGCAAGCGGTCCTGGGCTTCTGGCGGCAGGAACGCCACCAGGCCCTCGGCAATCCAGGCGGTCGGCGTTGTCGGATCGAACCCGGCTTGCTGCAGCGCGGCCGGCCAATCGTGGCGCAGATCGATCGGCACCGCCCGCAGATCAACAGTCGGCTGGGCGCCGATCGCGGCCAAGGTGATCGCCTTGAAGTCGAGGACCTGCGGTTGGTCGATCTCGAACACCGCCGTCCCCGACGGCCACTCCAGCCGATAGCCGCGCGCGTCGAGACCCGAAGCCAAAATGACCGCCTGGCGGATACCGGCTGCGCCAGCGTCAGCGAAGAATGTGTCGATGAAGCGGGTGCGCACCGCCAGGAGGTCGGTCATCGGCTGCATGCCCCAGGGCAGGTCGGGAATGTCGACCTGGGTGGAGTCGAGTTCGCCGTTGGCCCATCGGGTGAAAAAGTCGATACCGACTGCACGCACCAACGGTTCGGCGAACTGGTCGTCGATGAGCCCGGTTGCCGTCGCGCGCGCTCTGCCGGCGGCCACCATCGTGGCAGTCGCTCCCACGCTGCTGGCCAGGTCCCAGGTGTCGTTGTCGGTGCGTGCCATGCTCAGCAGCGTAACGACCTTTAAGATCGTCTGGTGACCGTCTCCCACTCGCACCATCCCGCCGCCCTGGCCGGCGACGCCTGCCTCGAACGGGACGCGGGATGGCTCCGGCGCGCCCGCTGGGCGCGTCGGCTGGCCTGGGTCAGCATGGTCGCAATGCTTTTCGAAGGTGTGCTGGGCTTGTGGCAGGGCCTGGCGGTCGGCTCGATTGCATTGACCGGCTGGGCCTTGGGCAGTGTCCCTGAAGGCTTGGCCAGCGCGATGGTGGTGTGGCGGTTCAGCGGCTCACGGACACTGTCGACGACTGCGGAGCGGCGGGCCCAAATCGGTGTCGCGGTGTCGTTTTGGCTCACCGCCCCGTACATCGCCGCGGAATCGCTGCGCCACCTGCTCGAAGAGCACCATGCCGAGACATCGGTGATCGGGATCGCGTTGACGGCTGTCGCCTTGGTGCTGATGCCGGCCCTCGGCCGCACCAAACACCGATTGGCAGCGCGGTTGCACTCAGCGGCCACCGCGGGTGAAGGTACCCAGAACTACCTGTGCGGGGCGCAAGCGGCCGCGGTGCTGGTTGGCCTTGCGATCACCGCCGCCTGGCCCGGCGGTTGGTGGCTGGACCCCGCGATCGGTCTGGGCATCGCCGCTGCGGCGGTCTGGCAGGGTATTCGCTCCTGGCGCGGCGAGAACTGCAGCTGCTGAACCGGCGTCACCCATGCCGAAAGCCCGTGCCGGCGCGGTCCAGCGGGTCGGGTCCCAACCCCAGATAGTCGGCCCGCAGCCGGTCCCACAGTTCCAGTTGGCCCCAGGCGGGCTCGTCGCGGATCTGCTGATCGTTGGTGAGAAACGGATTCGGCAGCATCAGCGTCATCATCTGTTCGTCGCGCCCGTTGTAGAGACGCCAGCCCCACGAGGTGGGGTAGCCGTCGTCGGCGATGCGGCGATACAGTTCGGCGCGCGCGCACCGTCGAATCCGGCCCAGTTCCGGACCGCTTGCCGTGTGTTCCCCGATGCACAGGTGGAAATGCCAGCGGCCGAAGTCGACTGTGGCATACCCGTCGTACATCGAAATGCGCTTGGGCGGATTGGGCGCCGCCACTTCCCAGGCCGCGCCTTCGATGATGATGCCGAACCAGATGTCGTCCCAGTACTCGTCGAAGCACAGGTGAATCAGGTCGAGCAGCGGCTTTTCGTCGGCCGGTAACGGCCAACGCTGCTCCCGGCCGCCGTCCTCGGTCTCGACGATGGGCGGATCGGGTTCACTCATGAGCGCTGCTCCTTTCCCGCTTGGCCGCCAGCACACACTCGCCGCAGAACCCGCCCCCAGGCGTGCGGTAGTAAAGGCAGCAGCTGGTACGACGGTAGCTGCCGTTGTTGAAACGGATTGCACCGGTGAGTCTTTCGTCGTCGCACAGTCGACGGGCCAACTGCCATCCTGCGTCGGGTGCGCACTTGTCGTCGAAGACACGGGCCGCGCCGAGCAGCGCAGATGCCGCATTGCCCCGCAACACCTTTGCCGAGATCGGCCCGAGTCGACACACCGCCGCGGACAGCGGCGCCAGGTGCGACTCGAGGACCATGTCGGCCAGTATCGGCTCCAGGTCATCGCCCCGCCACGCGACCGGGTGTTCGATGTGCAGCTGCATCTGACCGTCGGTCTCGCGAAACAACAGATGTCGGGAACACAGGTCGGGCAACAGGCGATGGCCGGCCACCGCGCCCAGCCCGATCGACCACAACCGCGCGGTAAAGCCGAGCTGAAACGTGGACACCGCGACCCGGCGCTCTGCGGCGCCGATGCGGGTCTGTACCCGGCCGACGATGCCGTCGAGCAGGTCGGTGTCGGTATACAGCAGATGCACGGGCCGCCAACCACTTTCGGCGGTCGGTCCGGTGCTCATCGCGAAATACGGGCTGATTTTCGACAATTCGGCGTGCATGGCCGCCGTCGTCTCCTCGGGGGCGCAGTCGCGGCCGCCGGGTGGATGGTCGCGCAACATGGCCGGCAGACCGCCCAGCGTCGTCGACACCGCCGGATGACCGCCGGCGCGCAGCGTGAGTGTCTCCGAATCGGCGGCGGTGACCACGATCTCGGCGGGCTCGCAGGTGCGCCACCCTTCCCGGGCGAGCACCCGTTCCACCGCGCCGGCCAGTTGATCGGACGCGTCGACGCGTGCATTTCTCCCGGTTGCGCCGCGGACCACGAAGACCCCTCCGGTCGGGTCGAAACGCAGTGTGCCGCAGTCGAACAGCTTGCCGATGTGGCCAGCGAGCATGAGCTCTTCGGGAATCGCGTCCAGCAGCGTGCCGTCGGGGCGCAGCAGCCACACCCGGTCAGCGATCCGCAATGCAAGTTCCAGGTCATGGGTGGACAGCACGATCGCCAAATCGTGGGCGCGGCTCAGTCCATGCAACATCTCGAGCAGACCGGCCCGCGACGGCACGTCCAGAAACGCGGTCGGCTCGTCGAGCACCAACACCGAAGGCTGCTGCGCCAGCGCCCGCGCGGTGAGCACCCGCTGCCGTTCGCCGTCGGAGAGTTCGGCGGCCGGGCGCGCGGCCAGGTCGGTGGCGTCGACTGCAGCCAATGCCCAGTCGACGACGGCATTGTCGGCAGTCGTGAGCCGGGCGCTGCGGCTCAGGTACGGGATGCGGCCCAGCGCAACGAGTTCACGCGCCGAGAGCAAACCGGGATCGACTCGGTCGGTGAGCACCACCGCCACCCGCCGGGCCAGTTCGTCGGGCGGTACTGCCGCTACGTCGCACCCGTCCAGCAGCACCTGCCCGCCCAGAGCGGGCTGCAGCCCGCACAGGGTGCGGATCAGCGTGGACTTCCCACATCCGTTGGGCCCCAACAACACCGTCAGCTCACCGCGGCGGGCCAGCGCCTGCAGCCCGGCGGCCACGGTGCTGGTGCGACGCCGGCTGCGGTAGCCGATGGCCAGCTCGCGCAACTCGATCATCGCTCGATGCCCACTCCGCGGCGGCTGCGCAGCAGCACGACGACAACGATCGGCGCCCCGATCAGCGCGGTGACCGCGTTGACCGGAAGCACGGCGTCGCTACCGGGCACCTGGCTGACGATCGCGCAGCCCAGCGCGACAGCCGCACCCATCAGCACCACGCCGGGAATCAGCGCGCGGTGATCCGAGGTGCCCAACGCAATTCGGGACAGATGCGGCACCGCCAGCCCGAGGAAGGCGATCGGGCCGCAGAACGCCGTCGTCACACCGGCCAACAGCGATGCCGACGCCACCGCGACCGTCCGGGCCCGCCCCACGTCGATTCCCATCGTGCGGGCATAGCCCTCACCGAGCAGCAGCGCGTTGAGAGCGCGGACTGTCATCGCCGCGGCCGCCACACCCACCGCGACGCACGGCAACAGCAGGCGCAAATCGGCCCAGGTGGTGCCGGCGAAGCTGCCCAGCCCCCACAGCAGGTACTGCTGGACACGCTGCGGATCCGCATACACCAGCAGCACACTGACGACCGCGGTACTGGCCGCGCCGACCATCACACCGATCAACAGCAGCGTCGCCGCCGACCGCACCCAGCGGGCCAGTGTCAACACCATCGCCAGCACGATCGCGGCGCCCAGCGCCGCCGCAAGCACGACGCCGGCGCGGCCGCCGCCGGCCAACCCCGCGGTGAATCCGGCGGCCGATCCGGCGCCGGCGATCACCACCACGGCAACCCCGAGGCTGGCCCCCGAGCTGACACCCAACACATACGGGTCGGCGAGCGCGTTGCGGAACAGGGTCTGCATCTGCAGGCCGGCTACGCCCAAGCCGGCTCCGGCGGCGATCGCCGTCAATACGCGCGGGACGCGCATGCTGGCCACGATCACCTGCCAGCGGGGATCCGACGGGTCGGCACCGGCCAACACGCGGACGGTGTCGAACAGCGGCACCCGCACCGGGCCCAGCGCAATCCCCAGCAGCGTCAGCGCCACCACCGCCGCGGCCAGCGCCGTCAGCACCGCCGCCGCGCGGCTCACGCGCCGGTGACCCGTCGATAGAACTCGAAACGGTGGTCGGGTGCGAGCTCGGGATGCAAGATCGCCACCAGATCTGCCAGCACCAGGTCGGGGCGGGCCACGCCGCGCTCCCAGTAGTCGTTGCCGCCGCCCGGGCCGATCGCCTTGGTCGCCGACCAGACCTGCCCGTCACGGACCGCGGTCAATTCGCCGTAGCGGTTGTCGGCGGCCAGCGCGTCATCGAGGGTTCGCCAATCAGCGCTCACCAGCCATACCGGGGCATGTCCGGCCTTGGCGTACACGGATTCGAAGCTCAGCTGCAGGCTTCCCGTGTGCGGGTCGCGCGACCACGGGTAGTCACCACCGGCGTCGACAATCAACCGGCCGGCGTAGTCGCCGCCGGCCGGCACCGACCAGGTGCCCTGATACATGGTTCCGGGTAACACGTCGACGGGCCGCACCCCGCCCGTTTTGGCTACGACGGTGCGATAGTCGTCACGCAGCCGGCCATAGATCTCGCCGGCCCTCTTCTCGGTGCCGGTCAGTGCAGCGAACATCTTGACCCACTCGGCCCGGCCCAGCGGCGTGGCCTCCAGCCATTCGGCGTCGGCGACCACCCTGATCCCGGCGTCGCGCAGCTTGGCGTAACTGGGATCGTCGGTGCCGCCGGTCACCAGCACATCGGGATGGCCCGCGATCACCGACTCGACATTGATCTGCTGGCCCGGCGCGTAATCGGCGATCTTGCCGTCATCGATGCGCCGGCGGATCTGCGGATTGACGGCGTTGGCGGTATCGGCCAGGCCGGTGACCACGTCGGTTTGGCCGAGTTCGTCGATCATGCCCAGATGGGTGGTCGACGCCGAATACAGGCTGGTGACGGGCACCGTGATCTGGGGTGCGTGGGCCAGGTCGCCGGTCAACGCCGGCGCCGGGGCCCCGCAGCGCACCAGCACGTACGACTGGGGCGAGCCGTTCGGGTAGGGCTGGTTGACGGTCAGGACCTGATAGCTGTTGTGGTAGCTGATCGTGAAGTTGGTGGCGTCGTGGACCGCCGACTTGTCCGGGAAGTAATCGGTGTTCGGATCGAAGTCGCTGATGCAGCCTGGCTTATCGGAGGCGGTGGTATCGGCTGGTGCAGAGCACGCGCCCACGCTGAGCGCCAGGAGGGTGACCACGACGAGGGCCATCCACGGCGGACGTGACATCGGTCAGCTCTCTCGGGGTACACCGCCCCGGTTCGCAGGACGCGATGACGGCAGTGTCCTGGCTTTCGGATCGCTGCTCGCCTCGCCTTCCAGCCGGCTGGCCGTGGCCGATGAGGGTCGCTCCCCGATGACAGTGGCGGGACCGCGCCGGACTCACACCGGCTTCCTGCATCGTCATCGCCTTAACGGCGACAATATATACGGCGGCTTCAGAGCTGGCGATCGCCACTTGGGTGCGTCTGACGACCTCGCGGGCTATGGGTCGTCTTCGCCGTCGTGTAGGAATCGTTCGGGGGTATGGGTTGGTTCATGGTTGACCACGAACCGCTTAAGTACCTTCTAAACGAGAGGATGTGCCACTGGGTCAATCCCCAGTATCGCGCACCTGCATAACCGGAGGGTAAAGGCGATAGTTAGATACAAACCCGGGTCCATGACTTAGATATGACCTGTCTCGTCGGCTGCTTTACCCCACCGGCAGCTTCAGCACCCGGTTATTCAACTGGTCGGCGACGTAGAAGTTGCCCGCGCTGTCCACCGCCACACCCTCGGGGCCTTTGAGGCCGGTGAACGGCAGGCCGGTGAAAGGCAGCACTTCCTGGGTGGATGAGCCCGCCGCCAGCTTCAGCACCCGGTCATTGGTGTTGTCGGCGACGTAAACGGTGCCGGCGCTGTCCACCGCCACACCCCCGGTGCGCTTGAGACCGGTGAACGGCAGCACTTCCTGGGTGGACGAGCCCGCCGCCAACTTCAGCACCCGCTGGTTTTCGGCGTCGGTGACGTAAACGGTGCCGGTGCTATCCACCGCCACACCAATCGGGACCCTGAGGCCGGTAAAGGGCAGCACTTCCTGGGTGGATGAGCCCGCCGCCAGCTTCAGCACCTGATTGTTGCCCTCGTCGATGACGTAGACGTTGCCCGCGCTGTCCACCGCCACACCCACGGTGCTCTTGAGGCCGGTGAACGGCAGCACTTCCTGGGTGGATGAGCCCGCCGCCAGCTTGAGCACCCGGTCGTTGAAGATGTTGGTGACGTAGAGGTTGCCGGCGGTGTCCACCGCCACACCCCCGGGCCAGTTGAGGCCGGTGAAGGGCAGCACTTCCTGGGTGGATGAGCCCGCCGCCAGCTTGAGCACCCGGTCGTTGCGGGTGTCGGCGACGTAGAGGTTGCCGCTGCTGTCCGCCGCCACACCTGTGGGTTCTTTAAGGCCGGTGAACGGCAGCACAATGTATTTGCTAAGCGCGGAAATGCCGATGGCCGCTGTGGTCACGGCGACCAGTGCGATAGCGCCTGCGATGAGCGCGAGGGTGCGGCGGCGCCCTTGAAAGCCCGTCCCCTCCTTCTGATGGACGACCATCAATACCAGGCCGACGACGAGGAGCATGACCCCGAGGACCAAAAGAATATCGGGGGAAAGACCGAAAATCGGAAGGCCCGGGAGGGCACTAAAGCAGAAAATGAGCCAGAGGACGATAAAGACGATTCCAAGAGCGATCAGCGGCCACTGCATCCGCCGGCGCGGGCGGTGCCCCGACGGCGGTGGTGGTTTGCCGATCTGAGGAGACGGCTGATCAACGGGTCGGGGTTGTGGCACAGGCCGCCGGCCAGGTGCGCTCGCGGGTCGGGTCACGTCGTCGAGCAGAGTGGGTCCGGGTGCCGGCTCCGTCGCTCGGAGACGCGGCGGATTCCCTGCGGGCTTCTGAATGGGCTCGGTGATCGCGTCGCGGGCAGCATCTGCTAACTCGACGGTGGTCGCGTAGCGCTGGTCGGGGTCTTTGGCCATGCCGGTCGCGATGACGTCGTCAACCTGGGCGGGCACTTCGGGTCTGGTGGTAGAGGGCCGCGGTGGCGGCGAACTCATGTGGGCCACGATTAGGCGCGGCACCGTGTCAGCGGCAAACGGCGGCTCTCCGGTCAAGCATTCATACAGCACACAGGCCAGCGAATAGATGTCGGCGCGAGCGTCCTCTTCGCCTTCGCCGTGCAACCGCTCCGGTGCGATGTAGGCGAAGGTCCCGATCGTATTGCCGATCTTGGTGATTCGGGTGTCATCGACAACGCGGGCGATCCCGAAATCAATCAGATATGCGAAGTCGCGGTCGTCGAGCAAGATATTGGACGGCTTGATGTCGCGGTGAATCAGCCCGATCTCATGGGCGGCATACAAGGCTTCGGCGACCTGACCGATGATGCGCACCGCGCGCGCCGGTTTCAGCGGGCCATCGGCGAGCACGGTGGCCAGGTCGCGGCCCTTGATCAGCCGCATGCATACGAATAGCCGGTCGCCGATCTCGCCGTAGTCGTAGATCGGGACCACGTGGGGCGTTTCTAATCGTGCCGCGGAGTGGGCTTCGCGGCGGAATCGCCGCTGAAAGTCTTCGTCCTTCGACAGCTTCGCAGACAAGACTTTGATGGCCACGACCCGGTCGGTGATGGTGTCATGGGCGCGCCACACCTCGCCCATGCCGCCCTCACCAAGCATCGACAACAGCCGGTAGCGACCAAACGGTGTTTCGTCCTCAGCGTCCTGCCCCGCCACAATCAGGATGCTACTGATTCACGCCAACCCGGACAGGGGATTCGCTAGGCGCGCCGTTCGCGAGGGGGGGGCATCTTGTGGCTGGCGTTCTTCGCGGCGGGCCGCGTAGACGATCGGTATGAGCACCATCGTGATCCCGGTGTTCATCGACACCGACGCTGACCCGAGGCAACTTTAGATAGCTCGACATTCAAGCCGGTGTGGGACGTGCTAAGGGCAATTCGCGCGCATGACGAAGAACTTGGCGAGCAACTCGATGAGATTAGACGCGAATTGGGTCGAGGTGGCGGACTGTCAAAGAGTATGGCCTGTAACACTGGTGGTATGCGTCGGGTCTATCTGCTAGGGGCAGGCTTCAGTAAGGCGGTCAGCGGCGAAATGCCGTCAATGCCGGAGCTGTCAGCGGGTGTCAAGTCAATCATCAGTGCGGCCGGCGGTCCCGACATCCCGGGCGTGAGTACGCCAATCGCCAATGACTTCGAGCAGTGGTTGAGTTACCTCGTCGAAGCGCCGCCGTGGCTCACGGAGGCAGAGCAATCCCGCAACAAGGCGTCCTTCTGGGAAGTTTCGAGAGCTGTCCATGAGGTCTTGTGGGTCGCGGAGATGCGTGCGCTCACCGGAAGCGACTGTCCGCCATGGCTGCAACAGCTGGTGAAGTATTGGCACGACGAATCTGCCAAGGTCATCTCTTTCAATTACGATATGCTCGTCGAGCTTGCCTGGTTGGTGTACGCGAGCGGCGGAACGGCGCGAAATCTCTACCCTGCGCCGGTGACTCCGATTTCGACACGGAGAGCGGCCGTCCTGGGTGGGCGCCGTCCCTCGGAGGGCCTGGAGCTGATGAAGTTGCACGGATCTCTCAGCTGGCGCTATTCAGGTCCGGAAAGTCCACCCGGGGACACCATCTATGACGTAGATATAGCGGGCGGCAGCTGGGATGCGACCGGGATTCTTCCCCGCAACGACGATGCTGAGTATCTCTCTGTGGATCGAGAACCGATGATTGTGCCGCCGGCCGCTGTCAAAAGCCCGTATTACAACAACCGAACGCTTCAAGCGTTATGGCGATCCGCGGCAGAAGCGCTCGCGGATGCGGAAGAACTAGTCATCATGGGGTTTAGTCTTCCGCAGTCGGACCAGCTTGTGCGAGCGATGCTTTGCACGAATCTGCCCGATAGCGCGGGGATCGTCCCAGTCGATTACGAGAACGACGTGCTTTCTCGTGTAAGAGACACTTTCGGGTTAAACGATAGCGACCCCCGCGTGGTTGATGTCTTCACTGGTCTGGGTGCTGACGCGATCCCAAGATGGGTCAGCGAGTTCGCAAATATCAGCTAGACGCCTATTGTCTTGGGCGAGGCAGTTCTCACCATCGGCGACGAAATCAGTCACTAACCTTTATCCGGCCAAGGTGCCCCCGGGTGTCGGCGTAGGCATGACCCGGTGATGGGCGACCCCGAACTGGTCGCACGGACCATCCTGGTGTGACTCAGTCCAGGCGGTAGCGGATCAGCCGTGAGCTGTTGGCGACGACCGCCACCGACGACGCGTTGTGCAGGATCGCGGCCAGCACCGGCGACAGCGCGCCACCCGCGCCGATCAGCAGCCCGGCCGCGTTGACCGCAATGGACATGCCGTAGTTCTGCCGGATCACCTCGACCGCACGCGCCCCGAGGTCGCCCACGTCGAGCAGGCGGCGCAAGTCGTCGTTGGCTAATGCGACGTCGGCGGTTTCGACGGCGACGTCGGTTCCTGCCAGCCCCATCGCGATTCCGATGTCGGCGGCCGCCAGCGCGGGAGCGTCGTTGATGCCGTCGCCGACCATCCCCACGACATGCCCCTCGTCCTGCAACTGACGCACCACTTCGAGTTTGTCCTCCGGCAACACCTCGGCCCGCCACTCGTCGATGCCCAACTCGGCGGCAACCACCTTGGCGATCTCCGGGTGATCACCGGTGAGCATGACGATGCGGCGAATCCCATTGCCCCGCAATTGCCGTAAGACCTCAGTGGCCTCGACGCGCACTTCGTCGCGCAAGCTGATCAAGCCCACCAGGATGCCGTCGACCGCCAGCAGCAGCGGCGTTTCGGCCTGCTTGCGCAACTTGTCCACCCAGTCGGCCGCTTCCGTTGACACCTCGACGTTTTCGGAGCGCAGCAGCGACGGGCTGCCCAGCAGCAGCGTGCGGCCGTCGGCCCAGGTCCGCATACCCAAGCCGACCAGCACCTCGCATTCCTCGTGCGGCGGAATGATGATGCGGCGTTCTTCGGTGGATCGGATCACCGCCTCGGCAAGTGGATGCCGCGAATGCAGCTCCGAAGAGGCCGCATACGCCAACACCTGTTCGGGCTGCCAATCCGGATGGATGGCAATGATGTTCGTCACCACCGGACGGCCGACAGTGAGGGTTCCGGTCTTGTCGAACACGATGGCGTCCACCCGGCCGGCCTGCTCGAGGTGTGAGCCGCCCTTGATCAGGATGCCGCGACGGGCACCGTTGCCGATGGCCGCGCTGATCGCTGTCGGTGTTGCCAGCCCCACCGCGCACGGGCAGGCGATGAGCAGCATGGTCATCGCGCGTCGCACGTCTCCGGTGATCGCCAGGGTGATGGCCGAGACGATGAACGAGATCGGAACGAAGCGACGCGAGAAGTTCTCGCCGACGGTTTGGATCGGCGCGCGATCATGTTGCGCCTCTTCGACTCTGGTGACAATCCGGCCGATGGCCGTTTCGTTGCCGACCGCGCGGGCCCGAACTACCAAGCGTCCGCGCAGCACCACCGAGCCGGCGTGCACGTCAGACCCGGTGACGATGCTGACCGGCAGGGTTTCGCCGGTGATCGCGGATTGGTCGACAACCGCCTCGCCGTCGACCACTTCGCCGTCAACCGGTATCGCCACGTGGTCGTGGATCACCACCTCGTCGCCGACCTGCACGGTGTCGATCGGCACCTGGACCTCGTTGCCGTCGTCGAGCCGGATCCAGGCGGTGTCGGCAGTGCCGCGCAGCAGATCCGAGATGGCCCGCCGGGTCCGTCGCAGCGTCAGATCCTGCAGGTACTCACCGATATTGAGGAGCCACAGCACGGTAAGCGCGACGACGTTCTCGCGCAGCACCAGGCTGGCCACCGTGGCCGCGGTCACCAGCGCATCGGTGCCGGCACGGCCGGACCGCAACGATCGCAGCGCGCCGCGCAGGAAGGGGTAGCCCATGAACACCGTTGCACCGGTCGCGACCAACTGGCCGCTCGAACCCAGCAGCGGCGGGCGATTGAAGACGTAACGGCGCACCCCGAGCAGTGCCAACGCCGCGCCGCCGACCACCATGCGCAGCACGTCGGTGTTGCGGACATCGGCCGAACGCGGTGTGCGGGCCGGAATCAGTTCGGCTGCAACGTGTTCGGCTGAATCAATCGCGGCCAGCACCGCCGAGCGGTCGCAGCGCTTCGGTGAATACCACACGACGACGGACCCGGTGTGTGGGTAGGCGTGCACTGCCCGCACCCCGTGCTGCTTGTCGACCGCCTCTTCCACGGCGACAGCGCGCCGGGTGTTCGACCGCACCCACGGCACCTGCACCCGCATCCGCCCAGCCGCGTCGGAAATGACGGCAAGGTCAGTCATGGCCAAGGATCAGTGTTCGTGGTTGTCGTGGTCGCCGATCGCGGGCGGCGGCGCCTCTTCGCCGATGCGTTCGCGGGCCTCGGCCACCACGTCGGCCACTTTGAGCCGGGCCGACTCCGCTGCTTCCTCGGCGCGCCGCGTTCCGCGCAGACCCCACTCGGTCGCGGTGACCGCGGCGTTGTGCACCGGCGCCGAGCCCAGTGCTTTGCGCAACGCTTCGTAGGCGCTCACTCCGACCAGCCCGGTGACCACCGTTCCGGCCGCTTTTCCGAGTAGCCCGTGCACCAACATCGTCACACTCCATCCTGTCGGGGCTGTCCGCCTTCGACGTTAACATACAAATATTGCGATACCAATATATGTGCGGTGGTCTCGCAGGCTAGTCGAGGACGCGGGTGACTTTCTCGGTCTCCACCTTGCGCGCCAGCGCCGCGGCATCCGGGTTGGCGACCTGCACCAGCGAGCCGCCGACCGCCAAGACCGCCAGCAAGCCGTCGACCAGCTCACCCGGCTGATCCCATGCCGCCGTCGACAGCACCCGGTCTGCTGCCGTCACACCCGTTGCGGCAGCGGAGCTTTGACAGTCGGCGAGCAGCTCGTCGGCTGATCGACCCGCCAGCGCAGGACCCGGGTGGCGCTCGGCGACGATCTGGTCGCCGTGCACGCGGACCGCGGTCGCGTAGTCGGTGACGCCGACCGGCAGGTCGGGAGCCGAGCGGCCGAACGGATCCAGCGACAACACCGCCACTTCGCCGGCGCCGGTGCTGTCGGCCTCGTCCAGCCGGGCCGCGGTGCACAGCGCGATGTCCGCCTCGTTGCCGTCGAGCAGGACCTCGGCGCCGATCCACCACACGCCGAACAGCACCGCCGCGGTCTGCCAATGGGCCGGCAGCAACACCGCCACCCGGCTGCCCGGTCCGGCGCCCAACTCGTCGCGCAGCAGGTTGCCGGTCTTGGCGGCCCAGTTGGCCAGCGTCACCGCCGAGAGCTCGATGCGCTCGCCGGTGGCGTCGTCGTAGTAGGTGATGCGCGGGCCGACCGGGTCGGCGCGCAGCATCGGGTCGAGAATCGCCTCGCTGAGGTTGATCGCTTTAGTTGACACACTCCGGATTGTCCGACCCGGCGGTCAGGATCGGCGACGGCGGGGGAGCGGTACTGTCGCTTGCTCCCGCGTTCGAGGCCGCCATCGGCATCACGCTGCCGTCGAGCCCGGAGCCCGGACCGGTGTAGTCGTTGGCCAGCACCACCCGCACCGAACCCGGTGGCACCGACGCGTTGGCGATGACCGGCAACCCACCGAGATCTTTGGCCACTGCCTGCGCGCCCAAGTCGTCGGCCTTGGCGGCCTGTACCTGACTGCCCGTCACGTGCCCGCCGTCGTTATTGCCGACGCTGCCGCTGTTGAAGCCCTTGGACGCCAACACTTCTGAGACCGCGGCGGCCAGCCCGTTGATGTCGGTGTCGTTGAGGACGTTGGCGGTGGTCTTGGCGGGCGTGTAGGCGATCTCCTCGGTCTTGCCCTCATCTTGGTCATGCAGCAGGCCCGCGACCCAGTCCTGAACCTGATGCGGGTTCACCCGCACCACGCTGTGCATGCCGTCGTCACTCCAGCCCGCCTCGTCGAGCACCGGAATGGTGGCAAAGGCCACGTTCCCGCCGGCCAGCTTCTCCAGCTGTTTGACGAAATCCATGATGTCCCAACCAGAAGACAGCACCACCGAGCGCTGAATGGCGCCCTGGAGCCGGTCCAGCGTGGCGGGGCTGGACAGCGTCTTGCCTGAGATCACCTGATGGGCCAACGACGCCATCACCACCTGCTGGCGCACCACCCGGTCGAGGTCGCCGCGCGGCAGGTCGTGGCGCTGGCGGACAAAGCTCAGCGCTTGCGGGCCGTTGAGCTTCTGCCAGCCGGCCGGGAAGTCGGCACCGGAAAGTGGTTCGTACACCGGCTCTTTGAGGCAGACGTTCACCCCGCCCAGTGCATCGGTGATCAACGCGAATCCCAACAGTCCGATTTCGGCGTAGTGGTCGACCGTGACGCCGGTGAGGTCGGCGACCGTCTTGATCAGCGCCTCCCGGCCGGCTTCGGTTCCGCGACTCTCGGCCTCGGCCGCGTCGATCCCCGATTCGACGAGGGTGACCCGCTTTTCTTCCTTGACTTGGCCGTAGACGCCGTTGATTTTCGTCTTGCCCAGCCCAGGGGCCTGCACATAGGTGTCCCGCGGGATCGAGATCGCGGTGGCTGACTTCCCGTTGTTGGGCACCCGCACCAAGATGATTGTGTCGGTGTTGGTGGCGACCTCGTCGCCGGCCCGAAGCGTCGCCAGTTCTTCGGCGCTCAACGGATTGCCGTGGGCGTCGGTGCGGCTATCCATGCCGACCAGCAGGATGTCGATCGCGCCGTCGTCGCCGCCCTGGCCCAGCGAGGGGGCGAAGACGTGGTAGATCCCGTCCTCGAATGATCGGATTCTGCTCCACGCCACCCCGGTGCCGAGCACGACGACGACGGCCATCACGGTCGCAACCACACGAACCACGCGTTCCGCAGGCATCACAATAGATTACTTACGCCACAGCCGTATCGCGGGTAGCCGAAGCTTCGGCGTGCCCAGACCGTGCCAGACTTGTGCCGTGCACAGCAGGATCGTGGTCACCGGCGCCGGCGGGCAGGTCGGCAGCATGCTGGCCCAACAGGCCGGCCAGCAAGGACGCGATGTATTGGCGCTGACCTCGTCACAGTGGGATATCACCGACCCGGCCGCCGCAGAGCGATTCATCGAACGCGGCGACGTGGTCGTCAACTGTGCGGCCTACACCGATGTCGACGGGGCCGAAAGTGACGAGAAGACCGCTCATGCGGTCAATGCGGACGGGCCTGGGCATCTTGCACGCACGTGCGCGCGGGTGGGCGCGCAGCTGATCCACATCTCCACCGATTACGTGTTCAGCGGCGACTTCGGCGGTGCGGCGCCGCGCCCCTACGAGCCGGGGGATCCGACCGCGCCGCTGAGCGTGTACGGACGTACCAAACTGTCCGGCGAGCTGGCGGTGCTGGCGGCGTTGCCGGAAGCCACCGTGGTGCGCACCGCTTGGGTCTACACCGGCGCGGCCGGCAAGGACTTCGTCGCCACCATGCGCCGGCTGGCCGGCGGCGACCGCACTTTGGAGGTGGTCGACGACCAGATCGGCTCACCGACTTACGCCGGTGACCTGGTGGGCGCGTTGCTTCAGGTGGTCGACGGCAAGGTGCACGCCCCAGTGGTGCACGCCGCCAACCAGGGCGCCGTCTCCCGGTTTGAGCAAGCCCGCGCGGTGTTCGAGGGCGTGGGCGCCGATCCCGAACGGGTACGCCCGGTCAGCAGCGGTCGGGTGCCGCGGCCGGCGCCGCGACCGCCCTATACCGCGCTGTCGAGCCGGGCCTCCGAAAAGGCCGGCCTCTCGCCGCTGCGGCCATGGCGGGAGGCGTTGAGCCAAGCGCTGTCCGTGCCCGTGGATGCCTGACGGCTACCCTTCTACGCGTGAGTGACGTCCTGTCGGTCGTGACGGTGACCTATTCGCCGGGCCCGCACCTGGATCGCTTTTTGGCGTCACTGTCGCTGGCCACCGAGCGGCCGGTGAGCGTACTGATGGCCGACAACGGCTCGACCGACGGAGCGCCGCAGGCAGCGGTCGAGCGGTACCCGAACGTGCGGATGTTCTCGACGGGCGCCAATCTCGGCTACGGCACCGCGGTGAACCGCGGGGTCGCCCAGTTGGGCGACGGCGAGGAGTGGGTGATCGTGGCCAACCCGGACGTGCAGTGGGGTCCCGGCAGCATCGACGCGCTGCTGGACGCCGCCGCCCGGTGGCCGCACGCGGGGACGCTGGGCCCGCTGATCCGCGACCCGGACGGGTCGGTGTACCCGTCGGCGCGGCATCTGCCGAGCCTGATCCGTGGCGGCATGCACGCCGTCGTCGGCCCGCTGTGGCGCAACAACCCGTGGTCGTCCGCCTACCGCCAGCAGCGGCTGGAGCCCACCGAGCGGGCGGTGGGCTGGCTGTCGGGTGCGTGTCTGCTGGTGCGCCGGGCCGCCTTCGATCAGATCGGCGGCTTCGACGAGCGCTACTTCATGTACATGGAGGACGTCGATTTGGGGGACCGGCTCGGCAAGGCCGGCTGGCTGAACGTTTACGTCCCGTCGGCCGAAGTGCTGCATCACAAAGGTCACGCCGCCGGGCGCGATGCCGCCCGCAACTTGGTGGCCCACCATGAAAGCACCTATAGATTCCTCGCCGATCGGCACTCTGGGTGGTGGCGCGCCCCGCTGCGCGGAACCATGCGGGCCGGGTTGGCGGTGCGTGCGCGGCTGCAAGTGCGTAGCTCGCGGCGCAACCGGAAAGAAGGATGACAGTGGCGAACCCCCAAGTCGATGCGGTTGTGCTGGTCGGTGGCAAGGGCACCCGACTGCGGCCGTTGACCCTCTCGGCGCCCAAGCCGATGCTGCCCACCGCCGGGCTGCCGTTCGTCACCCACTTGCTGTCGAGGATCGCCGCGGCCGGTATCGAGCACGTCATCCTGGGCACGTCCTATCAGCCGGCGGTGTTCGAAGCGGAGTTCGGCGACGGCTCCAAACTCGGTTTGCAGATCGAATACGTCACCGAAGAGCATCCGCTGGGCACCGGTGGCGGAATCGCCAACGTCGCGCCGCGGCTGCGCCATGACACCGCGATGGTGTTCAACGGCGATGTGCTCTCCGGAGCCGACCTGGGGCAGTTGTTGGAGTTCCACCGGGACCACGAGGCCGACCTGACCCTGCATCTGGTGCGGGTCTCCGACCCCCGCGCGTTCGGCTGCGTCACCACCGAAAACAGCAGAGTCACAGCGTTTTTGGAGAAAACCCAGGATCCGCCAACCGACCAGATCAACGCCGGCTGCTACGTGTTCTCCCGCGAGACCATCGACCGGATTCCCCGCGGCCGGGAAGTCTCGGTGGAACGCGAGGTGTTCCCGGCGCTGCTCTCCGACGGGGTGAAGGTGTGCGGCTACGTCGACACCAGCTACTGGCGGGATATGGGCACGCCGGAGGACTTTGTGCGCGGTTCGGCGGATCTGGTGCGCGGCATCGCCCCGTCGCCGGCGCTGCGCGGGCATCGCGGCGAACAGTTGGTGCACGACGGCGCGGCGGTGTCGCCCGGCGCGGTGCTGATCGGCGGCACGGTCGTCGGGCGGGGCGCCGAGATCGGCCCCGGCGCCCGGTTGGACGGCGCGGTGATCTTCGACGGCGCGCGGATCGAGGCCGGCAGCGTGATCGAGCGCTCGATCGTCGGCTTCGGGGCCCGCGTCGGCCCGCGAGCGCTGATCCGCGACGGCGTGATCGGCGACGGCGCCGACATCGGCGCGCGCTGCGAGTTGCTGCGCGGCGCCCGGGTGTGGCCGGGCGTCTCGATCCCCGACGGCGGAATTCGCTACTCGACCGACGTCTGAGGCGTCGTCGAATGTGGGCTTAATGCACGTTTTTTCGCTGTAAGCGTGTCGTAAGCCCACACTCGACGAGGTAGCTGAGCGCGGCGTCGCTGCCCGCCGGCAACGCGTCGGCCGGCCACCACTGCAGGTCTACGGATTCATCGCTGAGCACGATCTGCGCGTTCGCTGGCGCATGCGCGACGAACTGCAGGTCGAGGTGGCGGGTCGGCAACCCCAGCGAGCAGGTCACCGGATGCACATGCACGGCGACGAGATTGGGGGCAAGGCGCAGGCCCGCGATACCGGATTCCTCAGTAGCCTCCCGCAGCGCCGCCGCGAAGATGTCGTCGTCGCCGTCCTCGCAGTGTCCGCCCAGCTGGACCCAACGGCCCAGCCGCGGGTGCAGGGTGAGCAGCGCCTGGCTGCCCGATTCGTCGAGTACCAGCGCGGAGGCGGTGATGTGCCCGGGCACGCACTCGCGGCGGCAGGAATCCTCGCGGGCATACAGGAAGGCCAGCACGGCATGCCGCAGCGCGTCCTGCCCCGGATCCGGCGCCTGCCAGTCCGATAGCAGCGCGATCGCGGAGTCCCGCACGCTCACTTGCGCACCAGCAGATCAGCGACGGCTACCGGATCCTTGGGCTCCTGCGGCTGCGCGGGGTAGCCGATCGCGATGGCGCCCAACGGCTCCCAATCACCCGAAAGCCCCAGCTCGTCGCGAACCAGGTCGGCGGCAAAGATCGTCGAGCCGATCCAGCAGCTGCCCAGCCCGCGTACCGCCAGCGCGACCAGCAGCCCTTGCACCGCCGCGCCCACGGCGACGGTGAACATCGTGTGCTCGGCGCCGGTGCGCGCCGCATCCGGGTAGCTGTGCGCGCCGTCGGGCACCAGCATCGGGATGATGACTTCCGGTGCGTCGTAGAGGATCTGGCCGCGGGCGACTCGCCGCTCGACGGCATCGGCGGACTTGCCGTCACCGGCCAGGTCGGAGCGCCACTTGTCGCGCATGCGATCCAGCAGGCGGGTGCGGGTCGACGGGGTTTGCAGCCATACGAACCGCACCGGCCGGGTGTGGTGGGGCGCGGGCGCGGTGAGCGCCTCGGCGACAGCGGCCTCGACGAGGTCCGCCGGTACCGGTTCGTCGGCGAACTGGCGCACCGAGCGCCGCAGCAGCTGAGCCTGCCGGCGGCCCATCTCCAGCGCTTCGGCGGTACCGAGCCAAAACAGGTCCTCGGTGCCCCGCCGAACCAATTGCCGCGCCGTCGAGCCGTCGTCGGGTAGGGCCAGTCCGCGCACCACGGCCACCGGGATCGCGGTCAGTTTGCCCTTGACTAAGTCGGCGGCCGCCGCGATCTCGTCGGCGACGGCGACCTCGGTGACCACCAGCTCGTTGCCGTGCGGGTCGACGGCACCGGCATAGTTGTGCAGCACCGCTAGACCCGCCGAGCCGACGGTGGCGTCAATCTGCCCGTTGCGCCATGCGCGACCCATGGTGTCGGTAATCACCACGGCGACGGTGATTCCCAGCCGCCCGCGCAGCTGGTCGCGCAACGCCGCCGCGCTGGCGTCGGGGTCGACCGGCAACAGCGCCAGTTCCGAGGCGCCGACGTTCGAGCCGTCCACACCCGCAGCGGCCTGCACCAGTCCCTGTCGGTTCTCGGTGATCAGGGTGCGGCCTTTGCGGGCCAACACCCGCACCGCCTCACTGTCGACGAGCTTGCGCCGCAACGTGTCCCGGGCATCCGGGTCGTCGGGCGCCGGGACCAGCCGGCCCTCGCATTTGGACACCACCTTGCTGGTGACCACCACCACGTCGCCGTCGCGCAGCCAGGGTGCGGCCGCGGCGATCCCGGCGCTCAGGTCGTCGCCCGGGCGGAATTCGGGAAGCCCGATGACCGGCAGGATTTCGATGGTCGACGCGCTGCCGTGCTCGCGCACGCCGCGCCGCTTCGCATCGTCGTCGCCGGTCATGCTGCCACGCCCGCGAGTTCCAGACCGGCGCTGACCATCTGCGCCGTCGCATCGGGATCGGTCATCAGCAGCGGTATCGAGCGCACAGCGACACCGTCGATGTCGGCCTGGTCACCGTCGTGGATCAGCCAGCAATCCAGGATGCCGGTGTCTGCGCGCGAGCCGTAGTGCCGGCCCACTGCCTCGGCCGTGGAGGGCACGCCGATGACCGTCAGGCATTCATGGGCCATGCCGCGCAGCGGTTTTCCGCCGACGATTGGCGAGTAACCCACAACCGGAGCGCTGGTCGATCGCAACGCACCGCGGACACCGGAAACGGCCAGGATGGCACCGATACTCACCACCGGGTTCGACGGCGCCAGCAAGACGATATCGGCATTGGTGATGGAATCGACGACTTCGGTTGTGGCCCTTGCCTTTTCAGCGCCGACAAAG
The DNA here is from genome assembly GCF_001672775.1 of Mycobacterium kyorinense. Classification (GTDB taxonomy): domain Bacteria; phylum Actinomycetota; class Actinomycetes; order Mycobacteriales; family Mycobacteriaceae; genus Mycobacterium; species Mycobacterium kyorinense_A. Next base: position 23,236 of record NZ_LZKJ01000066.1, read on the forward strand.
GCGAAGCTGTGGGTGGGCACCTGGGCGCGATAGCGTACCCACCATTCCTGGAAGTGGATCGCGCGTTGGTTGTCATCGGTGGGATCGGTGATGACCACATGGGTTTCGCAGCGGTCGTCGCTGACCGGCAGCAGTGTTGCGCCCGGTTGCCATCGGTCGCACAGCGCGGCGGTGATCTGCGAGAGTGGATAACCGGCCCGCAGCATCTGGGTGCGTACCAAGTGGGTCGCCAAATCACGGTCGCCGAGCTCGAACCAGTCCGGCTGTACGCCGTAGCGGACCAGTTCCTCCTTGGCGTGCCAGGTTTCGTCGCGATGGCCCCAGCCGCGCTGCGGGTCGACGCCGTCCCCCAGGGTGTACATGCAGGTGTCCAGATCCGGGCAGATACGTACGCCGTGCATCCAGGCGTCGTCGCCGATGTTGACGATCGCGGTCAGCTCGTGTTCGTTGCCTGCCGGCTCGGAAGCAAATTGGCCCAGGCCCAGCAGCCGTTGCACACCGACGAGGAAGCGGGCGCCGCCGACGCCGCCAACGAGAACCGTGACCTTCACATCGCACGACAGTACGCCCGACGACGGTGGCCCCCGAACGGCGGCGTGAGTGGGGGCGACGACGAGGCAGTCGCGGTCCTCGCCGATGCGTCGTCGACCAATTCAAGGCCGACACGCGGAGGCTCAACCGCGGCGGTGCCATCAAAAATTGGTCACGAGATGATATGGAATTCCGGCCAATCGCTTGACCTGCGGTGCTAACACGTGTGTAATCTCATCAGTGTCATTTCCCGGTTGGCCGGCCGGATTCGGTGTCGCAGACCGAGATTCGATCGTTTGTTCGAATTGAGATGGCCGCACATCAAAACAGTGGCGACATTCACGATCAACGAAACCAGGTGAGGAGGCGGAGCATGTCCTATGAGCACCTTCGGGGCCTAATGGGAAGCACACCGCACACCACTGCCGGCTCGGCGACGATGGGGGCCACAGCACGACCCCATTTGAGTTTGGTGCCCGATGCGCCGGAAGTCTTTGAGCCGGCGCCGGTTACACCCGACCAATGGCAAGACCGCGCCTTGTGCGCGCAAACCGACCCCGAGGCGTTCTTTCCCGAAAAGGGCGGCTCCACCCGGGAAGCCAAGAAGATCTGCCTGGGCTGCGAGGTGCGTACCGAGTGCCTCGAATATGCCTTGGCGCACGACGAACGCTTCGGCATCTGGGGCGGCCTTTCCGAACGGGAACGCCGCCGCCTCAAGCGCGGCATCATCTAGCAGCGCTGGCTACTCGTCGTCGATCGTCGGGTCGATGACCGAGGGTTCGACGTCCAGATAAGTGGCCACCTGCGCCACCAGAATCTCGTGCAGCAAGTCGGCGAGCTCGACAGTGTCTTTGGCCCGTCGCTCGATCGGCTTGCGGAACAATACGATCCGCGCCCTGGTGGCGCTGCCCCGCACGTCGACACCGGCGGGGATCAACTTGGCCAGCGCGATGGGGCCGTCGGCGACCACTTCGGGCGGCCATTGCACGCTGGCTGGGTCTTTCGCCGAGATCCGCGGGATCTCGTCAACGGCCACGTCCAGCCCCGACAACCGCTCCTGCCAGCGACGCTCGATGGGCTCGTAGGCTTCCAGCACCGCCATATCGAACCGCTCGCCGCGCGTGCGCCAGCCTGGCACCGTCGGCGGCAGCAGGGGACCACGCATATCGCGACCGCGGCGGGAAACCGGTCTGCGCATCGACCGGCCGGAGCTGCGGGAATCGCTCACGCGCCGATGGTAACGGTTGGGAATCGCGACCGACCGCCATGCGCGTGTCCGCCGCTGCGGGGGCAGTGGGGCGCGATAGCCTTCCGAACGTGAATCTTCCGCGTCGCTGCTGTCGGCCGGGGTGTCCGCATTACGCGGTGGCGACGCTGACGTTCGTCTATTCGGACTCGACGGCGGTGGTCGGCCCGCTCGCGACCGCACGTGAGCCGCACTCCTGGGACCTGTGCGTCAGCCACGCCAGCCGGATCACCGCGCCGCGCGGATGGGAACTCGTCCGCCATGCCGGCCCGCTGCCCATCTATACCGACGACGACGACTTGATCGCGTTGGCCGAGGCGGTGCGCGAAGGCCGCGACGTGGTGCCGAGCGGACCGCCGGTCAACGGGTTTTCGGAGGCCCACACCGGCGGTGCGTCACCCGCGCTGCCCGAGGGCGGCGTGCTGGCATCGACCGCGCAGCGGCCCGCCGGTACCGGGCGTCGGCGCGGTCACCTGCGGGTGCTTCCCGACCCCGCCGACTGATACGGTCGCCCGACGGCGTCGATCGCCCGCACGCTTGCGGGCCGACCCAGCCTGCCTCGTCGCCGGGCTAAGCTGACGGCCAAGAGTCCCCATAGTCAGGAGCCTTTTCATGTCTCGGCCCGCCGCGGCTGTCAACCGTGTGATCAAGGCTTATGACGTGCGGGGCTTGGTCGACGACGAGATCGACGAGGCGTTCGCCGCCGACGTCGGCGCAGCCTTTGCCCGGCTGGTCCGCGACGACGAGGCCGGCCGGGTCGTCATCGGCTACGACATGCGGGACAGTTCACCGTCGTTGGCGGATGCCTTCGCGTCCGGGGTCACCGAGCAGGGGCTCGACGTCGTCCGCATCGGCCTGGCATCCACCGATCAGCTTTATTTCGCCTCGGGGTTGTTGGACTGCCCCGGCGCGATGTTCACCGCCAGCCACAACCCGGCCGCCTACAACGGCATCAAGATGTGCCGAGCCGGCGCCAAGCCCGTCGGCGCCGACACCGGGTTGGCCGCGATTCGCGACGATCTCGTCGCCGGCGTCCCGCACTACGACGGCGCGCCGGGCAGCATCGCCGAGCAGGACGTGCTGGCCGACTACGGCGCCTTCCTGCGCTCGTTGGTCGACACGTCCGGGCTGCGTCCCTTGCGGGTGGCCGTCGACGCCGGCAACGGCATGGCCGGCCATACCGCGCCGGCGGTGCTCGGGGCCATCGAGTCGATCACCCTGCTGCCGTTGTACTTCGAGCTCGACGGCACCTTTCCCAACCACGAGGCCAACCCCCTGGACCCGGCCAACCTGGTGGATTTACAAAAGTATGTGCAAACCAGCGAAGCCGATATCGGCCTGGCATTCGACGGCGACGCTGACCGGTGCTTCGTGGTCGACGAGCGTGGGCAGTTGGTGTCGCCGTCGACGGTGACCGCATTAGTCGCCGCGCGCGAGCTCACCCGAGAGATCGGCGCGACCGTGATCCACAACTTGATCACCTCCCGTGCGGTGCCCGAATTGGTGGTGGAGCGCGGCGGCACACCAGTGCGCTCCCGCGTAGGGCACTCCTATATCAAGGCGCTGATGGCCGACACCGGCGCCATCTTCGGCGGCGAGCACTCCGCGCACTACTACTTCCGCGACTTCTGGGGCGCCGATTCGGGGATGCTGGCCGCGCTGTACGTGCTGGCCGCGCTCGGCGAGCAGCAGCGGCCGCTGTCGGAGCTGACCGCCGACTACCAGCGGTACGAATCCTCCGGCGAGATCAACTTCACCGTCGCCGACGCCGCCTCGGCCACCGAGGCGGTCCTGAAGTCGTTCGGCACCCGCATTCACTCCATCGACCACCTGGACGGGGTGACGGTGGACCTGGGCGACGGCAGCTGGTTCAACTTGCGCAGCTCCAACACTGAGCCGCTGTTGCGGCTGAACGTGGAGGGCCGCTGCGTCGAGGACGTCGACGCGGTGGTGCAACACATCAGCGCACAAATCAACGCCGACCTAGCCGGGCAGACCCAGGCCGTCACGTGAACGCCACTCACGCCACCATCGACCTCGACGACGCCGACGCCCTGATCGCCGCCGACCACGACGGGCTGCTGCGGGCGGCCTCGATGGCCGGCGCGCAGGTGCGCGCGACGGCCGCGGCGATCGACGAGGGCGCCCTGGATCCGGTGCGCGGCGAGGACCGTCCCCGCACGGTGATCTGGGTGGCCGGCCGCGGCACCGCTGAGACCGCCGGCAGTTTGCTGGCCGCGACGCTGGGCCGGTCGGCTGCCGAGCCGATCGTGCTCGCGGCGGAGGCCCCGCCCTGGATCGGGGCGCTCGACGTGCTGATCGTGGCGGGCGACGACCCGGGCGACCCGGCGTTGGTGGGCGCCGCGGCTACCGGCGTTCGCCGCGGGGCGCGGGTGGTGGTCGCAGCGCCCTACGAAGGCCCGTTGCGGGATACCACCGCCGGGCGGGTGGCCGTGCTCGAGCCGCGGCTGCCGGTTCCCGACGAGTTCGGCCTGCCGCGGTACCTGGCCGCCGGCCTGGCCGCGGTGCACAGCGTCGACGCCGCCCTGCGTACCGACTTGGCTGCGCTGGCCGACGACCTGGACGCCGAGACGCTGCGCAACAGCGCCGGGCGTGAATTGTTCACCAACCCGGCCAAAGCGTTGGCCGCGCGGATGTCGGGACGCCGTGTGGCGCTGGCCGGTGACTGTGCGGCGACGCTGGCGTTGGCCCGGCACGGGTCTTCGGCGCTGCTGCGGACCGGTCACCAGGTGGTCGCCGCGACCGGCCTGGCCGATGCGTTGGTAGCGGTACGCACCGGGCTTCCTGCCGGATTCCGGGATCCGGCGGACGCGCTGTTTCACGACGACCAGATCGACGGGCCGCTGCCCGAACGGCTGCGGGTGCTGGCGCTGACGCTGGCCGCCGAGCGGACGGTGGTCGCGGCCAGAGTCGGCCGCCTCGAAGACGTCGACGTCGTCGGCGCCGAGGACGTGCCCGACGCCGCCGAGGTGACGGGCGGGCCGTCGAGCCCGCTTGGTTCGCAGCGGCCCGAGCATCAGCTGGCACTATTGGCTGTTCGGTTGGAGATGGCCGCGGTTTACCTGCGCCTGCTGGGGGAATAGACGACAGAAGTGGAACTACTACGGGGAGCGATACGGACGTACGCCTGGGGCTCGCGTACGGCCATCGCCGAATTCACCGGACGACCGGTTCCGGCTGCCCATCCGGAAGCTGAGCTCTGGTTAGGCGCACATCCGGCCGACCCGGCCTGGCTGGAGACAGCAGGCGGCGAAACCTCGTTGCTGCAAACGTTGGTCGCCGACCCTGACGGCCAACTCGGGTCGGTGGCGCGGGCGCGGTTCGGTGATGTGCTGCCGTTTTTGGTCAAGGTCCTTGCGGCTGACGAGCCGCTGTCGCTGCAGGCCCATCCCAGCGCCGAGCAGGCCGCCGAGGGCTACCTGCGCGAGGAGCGGCTGGGCATTCCGGTGTCCTCGCCGGTGCGCAACTATCGCGACTCCAGTCACAAACCGGAGTTGCTGGTGGCGCTGCAACCATTCGAGGCGCTGGCCGGATTCCGACCGGCCGCGCACACCATCGAACTGCTGCGCGCCTTGGCGGTCTCCGACCTCGACCCGTTCATCGAGCTATTGAACGACCAGTCCGACGCCGACGGTTTGCGCGCGCTGTTCACCACCTGGATCACCGCCCCGCAGCCCGACATCGACGTGCTGGTGCCCGCGGTGCTCGACGGCGCTATCCATTACGTCAGTTCCGGCGCAACGCAATTCGCCGCCGAAGCCAAGACCGTGCTCGAGCTGGGTGAGCGTTATCCCGGCGACGCCGGGGTGCTGGCCGCGTTGCTACTCAACCGCATCAGCCTGGCGCCCGGCGAGGCCATCTTCTTGTCGGCCGGCAACTTGCACACCTATCTGCGTGGCATCGCGGTGGAAGTTATGGCCAACTCCGACAACGTGTTACGGGGCGGTTTGACGCCCAAACACGTCGATGTGCCCGAATTGCTGCGGGTGTTGGATTTCACGCCCACCACCGAAGCGCAGTTGCGTCCGGCGACGCACCGCGACGGGCTGGCGCAGGTTTACGACACCCCAACCGACGAGTTCGCCGTGTCGGTGCTGACCCTCGACCACGACCATCTCGGTCACGAGGTCGATGCGCCGGCGCGCCACGACGGTCCGCAGATTTTGTTGTGCACCGAGGGCCGCACCACCGTGCACGGGAAGACCGGGGCGGTGACGCTCGAGCGCGGCGCAGCCGCTTGGGTGGGCGCCGACGACGGGCCGATCCGACTGGTGGCTGACCGGCCCAGCAAATTGTTCCGGGCCACCGTGGGATTGTGAGCGCGCCAACCAGTAGCACCCGCGCGATTCTGGCCGCGCTTGCCGCCAACGCCGGCATTGCGGTCGCCAAATTCATCGGGTTTGTGGTCACCGGCAGCTCCTCGATGCTTGCTGAGGCGGTGCACTCGGTGGCCGACACGTCCAACCAGGCGCTGCTGCTGTTCGGGCAGCGCGAGGCCCGCAAAGAAGCCGACGCTCTGCACCCGTTCGGGTATGGCCGCAGCCGCTATTTCTGGTCGTTTGTGGTGGCGCTGGTGCTGTTCACCCTCGGTGCGGTCTTCGCGCTCTACGAGGGCTACCACAAGATCACTGACCCCACCGAGCTCACCTCCCCGGCGGTGGCGCTGGTAATCCTTGCAGTGGCAATCATGCTGGAGACGTTCAGCTTTCGCACCGCGATGAAAGAATCGCGACCGCTGAAGGGCGACGCGAGCTGGTGGCGCTTCATTCGCAACTCCCGCAATCCCGAACTGCCCGTCGTACTGCTGGAGGACACCGGTGCGCTCGTCGGGTTGGCGTTCGCGCTGGCCGGCGTCGGCTTGACCGTCGCCACCGGTGACCCGGTGTGGGACGGGATCGGCACCATCGGCATCGGGCTGCTGCTGGGCCTGATCGCGATCATCCTGATGGTCGAGATGCACAGCCTGCTGATCGGCGAGGGCGCCACCATCGCGCAAACCCAAGCGATCCGGGCGGCGCTGGAGTCAACCGAGCACGTCGACCGTCTGATTCACCTCCGCACCCAGTACCTGGGCCCCGACGAGCTGCTGGTGGCGGCCAAGATCGCGGTGGGTCCGCGCGTCGAATTGGCCACTGTGGCGGCCACCATCGACGCAGCCGAGCGCAACATCCGCGCGGCGGTGCCGGCGGCGCGGGTGATCTACCTCGAACCCGATCTGGATCGCGCGCTGTCGGGATAGCGCGCACGCCGCGCTTGCCGGCGCTCAGCCAGCCAAAGTCGCATGTTGTGTCGGATCGCGCGGCCGACGAGTCGCGCCGAGGGCACCATGTAAAGGCTGTCCAGCAAGGAGAATCGGCGCAAAAACCATTCGGCGAGAACGGGATCCGTCTCGGCGGCACCGAGGAACTGGTCGAACAAATTACCGATCGGGCCATACCACCGCGGCATCGGACCGCCGGCGTGATGGAACGAAAAGTCGCCGATGGCGTTCATCATCCAGACCGGGAAGGTGGTCTTGGCGGTGGCCCGGTTCAGTTCGCGCGCCACATCGCCGTCGGGTGCCTGCAACGCTCGGCGAAGGTGGCCGGCCTGCAGCGACGTCATCGTCATCCCCTGCCCGAAGGTCGGGTCGAAGCTGGCTACCGCATCCCCGAGCGGGACGATTCCGGCGGGGAAGCGGTCGAGTTTGTCATAGCGGCGCCATCTGCTGGTCGGGAAGCGATGAAAGGCCATCTCGCCGATCGGTTCGGCCTGGTCGAGCGCGGCGGTGAATTCGGCGGGCAGCAGCTTTTTGGCAAGCGTCAGCATTTCCGAAAAGTTTTGCGGTGGCTTGACTTTGGCGACGCCGAAGGTGGTGAGCATCCAGGTTCCATCCTCGTAACCCAGCATGCCCAGTCCGAGTGGCTGCTGACGAGATGCGCCGGCGACGACCACGCGCTCGCGGATCACTGCATCGGGCAGGCGGAACTGGTGGGAGGCATAGCCGATGCCGACATCGACGACGTCCTCGCGCGGCCGCTGATATCCCCACTGCTCCAGCCATACCGGTAGCCGGGTGCCGCGGCCCGCCGCGTCGACGACGAGGTCGGCGGCGACTTCGCCCGGGCCGTCTTCGCCCTCGACGACGACGCCCGTGACCCGTTGCGCGGAAGGATCGAAGCGTGGTTGGTCGACCGCGCGTTGCTGGATCTCGACATTGCCGATCTCGCGTACTCGACGCCGGATCTGCCATTCCAGTTCCGGCCGACTGGGTACATAAGCGGTGAACTCGTCGCGCAGGGTTCGCCCGGTTCCCAGCACATGACCCGCGGCGCCGAAGTAGATGCAGTCCGGCCGGTTCTCCAGAATCGGCACGCCGGCGGCCACCATGTCGTCGAGCAGACCCGGAAACAGCGCTTCGAATTCCA
>NZ_LZKJ01000067.1 GCF_001672775.1 Mycobacterium kyorinense
TTTGTTTGGTGTTGGGCGTGTTCGATGGCGTGGCCCAGTACGTAGGTCCAGGCTTCGGGTAGTGGGCGTTGGTGTGGTTGGTTGGTCAAGGTGTCGGTGATGATCTGGCGCAACAGGTCGGTCGCCGTGGCGGGGATGTGGTGGGGGTTTTTGGTGTCGTGGTCGCCGGCGAGCAGCCGCAGGGCCAGCAGCCCGAGTTTGTAGCTGTCGGTGTAGATGGTGGCCCGTTCCTCGCCAGAAGGACTGTCCCATCCCGGGGTTTCCATTTGGGGTAGTGCCGAGACGGCGTTGATCCGCATGGCGTCGCAGTCGATGAAGTAGACCGCTTCGTGCGGCGTCAGCGAGAACAGCAGGTTTTTCGGTGAGATATCACCGACGCACACACCGTGCTTGTGAAGAAACGCCAGGGCGGAGGCGACTTCGCGCAGCAGCGAATAACGTTGAACGTCATCGAGTTTGACGCCTCGGGCAGACAACACCGAAACATGATTGAGCAGATGCTGGAATTCGGCGGGGGTCCTTGACACGCCACCAACGGTGGTCAGGTCGATGAAAAACTGAGCGGGGATGGCTGGCATCACGAAACCCCGTGGCCTGCCGCTTGCTGCGTT
>NZ_LZKJ01000068.1 GCF_001672775.1 Mycobacterium kyorinense
ACGATGAACGACTTGATCGCCGGGCGGCCCAGCGACTTGTCCAAGGTCGCCCACACCACGATGTGGGTGGCGCGCGAACCCGCAGTGACGAAGATTTTTTCGCCGTTGATCACGTACTCGTCGCCGTCGAGCTTGGCGGTCGTCGACACCGCCGCCGAGTCGGAGCCGAAGCCCGGTTCGGTGATGGCCATCGCCGCCCACACCCTGCCCAAGCGTTGCAGCTGCTCGTCGGTGGCCACCCCGGAGATGGCCGCGTTACCCAATCCTTGATAGGGGATCGACAGCATCATCGCCGCGTCGCCCCAACTGGCCTCCAGGGTCTGCAGCACCGCCGCCATGTTGGCGCCGTTGCGGTTCTCTTCGCTGCTTTCGCTGCTACGAAACGCGTCGGCTCCGGCCATGCCGAGGGTGTTGGACGCGGCGGCACCCTCGAACATGTGGGCCAAGGTGTCCAGCTCGACCGGGTAGGCGTGCTCCTTCAGGTCGTATTTGCGGGCGATCGGCCGCATGAGCTCGGCACCGGCGGAGTGCGCATTGTCGATGACCGGGTGCAGCTTCTTCGGGATTTCCAGATTGATTGCCATGACCAGACTTTCGGTTGCGAAGAGGAATTGAATGACGGCTAGATCACTACGACACCCTCGGCGACGCCGATGGCCCGCAGGTCGCGGTACCAGCGTTCGACGGGGTGTTCCTTCGTGTAGCCGTGGCCGCCGAGCAACTGCACGCCGTCCAAGCCGATCTGCATGCCCTTGTCGGTGGCCAGCCGCTTGGCCAGCGCCGCTTCGCGGGTGAACGGCAGACCTTGCTCGGCACGCGCGGCGCCGCGCCAGGTGATCAGCCGCATGCCGTCGAACTCGATGGCGATGTTGGCGCACATGAACGCAACCGATTGCCGGTGGGCGATCGGCTCGCCGAAGGCTTCGCGTTCTTTGACGTAGGGGACGACGTAGTCGAGCACGGCATGGGAGGTGCCGACGGCCAGCGCGGCCCAGCCCAGCCGCGACAAGGCGATCGCTTCCGAATAGTCCGCATCGCTCGCGCCGTCCTCGCCGAGGCGGGCGCTCAGTGGCACGGACACCTTGTCCAACTCGACCTGGCCCAGGGCGGCGGCGCGGATGCCCATGCTCGGGTCGGGCTTGACAGTCAGACCCTCAGTCGACGACTCGACGATGAACAGCGCCGGCCGGCCGTCGAGTTGTGCTGCCACGATGAACAATTCGGCGTCGGCGGCCGCCGGGACCAGCGACTTGACACCTTCGAGCCGGTAGCCGCTGGGGGTGCGCGTCGCGGTGGTCTTCAGGTTGGTCGGATCGAACAATGCGTGCGGTTCGGCGATCGCCACGCAGGCCTGCGGAACGTTGTCGCCCGCGAACTCCTTCAGATAGGTGGCCTGCTGATCGGCGCTGCCCCAATGGGTGAGCGCGGCCGCGACCCCGGCCGGGGCGAGGATCGGCAGCGCCAGCCCCATGTCGCCATACGCCAGCGCCTCGGCGACGAGCACGTTGGTGACACTGGAGCGGTGTTCGGCGATGCCTTCGAAGTCCTCGGGAACGTTGACGGCGGTGATCCCTAACTCGGCCGCCTTGGCGACCAGATCCGCGGGATAGGCCGCTGCCTCGTCGGCGTCGTGGGCGGCGGGCCGCAGGATCTCCTCGGCGAACTGCTCGACGGTTTCGACGATGAGCTTCTGATCGTCGTCGGGCGTCAGGTCGAAGTAGTCTTTGCCGCTTGCCTTCAGCCGCGTCGGCCCGCCGCGAAGCCCTTGGACGCGTTTGAACTGCCGGTTGGTGGCGCCGGCGGCGGAAAACACCGTCTTGACGCCGTAGCGCAGCGTCCGGTTGAGCGGATCGCGCAAGCGGTATTTGTCCAGGAACTCTTGGCCGAGCAGCGGCGTGAGCAGCGCCATGCCGATGTCGATGCTGGATCGCTTGTGCTTGTGCTCACCAACGGCGGTCTTACGGCCGGTTCGCTTGGGGCGTCCATTGGTCGCGGGGAGGGTGTTGGTCATATCAGCAGCCTTTTATTGAGCACTGTCGTTGGGCTAACGCGCCCTATCTTACTCTGGAGTAAGATAGACGTACCTGTTAAATACTTCACACCGCTGCTAGCTGCGCAATCGCCTCAGCACCTCGTCGTGCAGCGAGCCGTTGGTGGCCACCACGCTGCCGCCGTGGGGGCCGGCGGTGCCGTCCAAGCTGGTGAACGCGCCGCCCGCCTCCCGCACCAGGATGTCCAGCGCAGCCAGGTCCCAAACCGAGACCTCGGGTTCGGCGGCGACGTCGACCGCGCCCTCGGCCACCAGGCAGTACGACCAGAAATCGCCGTAGGCCCGCACCCGCCACACCGCATCGGTGAGCGCAACGAAGTGCTCCCGCAGACCGCGCTGCGCCCACCCAGACAGGCTGGAGAACGACAGGCTCGCCGCGCTCAGCTCTGCTACCGACGACACCGTGAGCCGTCGCGGTGCCGAACCGCCGACCGTCGCAAATGCACCTGCACCGCTAGCAGCCCACCACCGCCGCTGCAGCGCGGGCGCGCTGATGACCCCGACCGTGGGCACGCCGTCGTCGAGCAACGCGATCAAGCTGGCCCACACCGGCACGCCGCGCACGAAGTTTTTGGTGCCGTCGATCGGGTCGACGATCCATTGCCGCCCGGTCAAAGTGGTGGAGCCACCGAACTCTTCGCCGAGGATGCTGTCGGTGGGCCGCTCGCGGCCGAGCGCTTCGCGCATTGCGGTTTCGACGGCCCGGTCTGCGTCGGTCACCGGCGTGAGATCGGGTTTCGTGTCGACCTGCAGGTCCAGCGCGCCGAACCGGGTCAACGTGACCGCGTCCGCGCGGTCAGCCAGCGCCAACGCCACCGCGAGATCGTCGTCGGTCATTGATGCCGCTCCTCGATCCCGGCTGCGCCGCCATCATCGTCGTCGGCATGGGCTAGGGGCGTCATTCCTGCAGTCCTACCATGGGCGGCGTGTGGGAAGTCGGTGTGCTGTTACTGCTGATCGCGATTCTGGCTGTGTTTTTGGCCCCGAGGTTCATCCGGCGCGGACCCCGCGGCGACGCGGTGCAGGGCACGCTGCTGGTTACCGGCGTCAGTCCGCGACCCGACGCCACCGGTCAGCAGTACGTCACGATCGCCGGCGTGATCAACGGACCGACGGTCAACGAGCACGCCGTCTACCAGCGCATGGAAGTCAATGTCGAGGACTGGCCGACGATGGGTCAGCTGATGCCGGTGGTGTACTCACCGAAGAATCCGGACAACTGGAGTCTGGCGCCGCCCCAGCGGCCCGAGGCGCCCGCCACCTAGCGACTCCTGCCATCGAGTGTGAAAGCTGGGCTTTGAGTGTGAAACCTGGGCGGTGGAATCGCGGAAATTCCGCCCTACTTTCACACTCAATGTCCAGAGATCTGTCATCGCGACTGAACCGCGCTCGGGGGAGCAACGTCAAAGGGCGCCGGTCACTTGGGCGTCGGATTGCTCGGCGACGCGTCGCCGCCTAGACGACGCGCCAAAGACCGTGGTGATCAGATGATGGATCATCGCGGCAAATGTGAGCGCCCAGGCGGCCAGGCCGATCCAGCTTTCGTCGGCGCCGATGTACTCCACGATCGGCAGATGATCGGTCTTGCCCAGGTAGTCGCCGGCCACCCCGTACATGCCCAGCGGGAACACCACGCTCCACAGCGGTCCCTCGTAGCGCAGGGGAATGCGATGCACGACGTGTTTCCACACGCCGGCCGCGATCAGTGGCGGGATCAGCCAGGTGCCGAAGGCCCAGAACACCACCGATGTTCCGGCGATCAGACCGCGGGTGGCGTCGACCATCGGCGCGGATGCCATCTCCACGATCCGTGCGCCGGCGACGACGGTGATGGCGGTCGCGCCCATCGACACCCAATACGGCGGCGTGAGGTCTTCGGGCTTCAGCCCGTAGAGCAGAATGCGAGCGCCGACGAAAATGCCGGCCGCGGCGTAGAGGAACACGCCCACCGACCAGGAGAACACCGCGAGCAGCGCCAATTCTCTTCGGCCCGTGTCTAATTCGGGCTCGAGCGCGGCGGCCAGTACAGCGACCGACTCGCTGGCGACCACCCAGATGAACCAGCTGCCGTTGGCGTGCTGCAACACCGGCCGGTGCGTGGTGCGTACCACCGCGGCCCACGGCACGACGTAGCCCAGGACCAGCCAGGCCAGCCACGCGACAACCAGCAGCGCGGAGGCGAGCCGGTAGTGGGTGTCGATGGCCAAACGGGTGCCCAGCACGTCGACGGCCGCGACAAACGTGAATGACCCGAACGCGCGTCGCGGGTCCCGCAAGTCTGCGATGAAGTCGGAGCAGAACGCGATGATCCGCACGGCGGTAGCCGCCACCAAGACGACGAACGCGACGACGGCCAGCCACAGCAATACCACCGAGAACGTGTAGGCATGGTGGTTGTGCATCGCGATCGACACGATGCCGGTGGCCATCACCAGCGCGAAGTAGCCGGGGTTGAGGGTTCTTACCGCTTCCCGAACACCGGTCGTGCCGTCTGCCTCAGTAAGGGACACCGATCTTCCGCCATCTCCGCCCGCTGGTTCCTGGCTCTTGGGGAGGCCTGGCAACGCGGCTGCGGATGACAATATAGGGCCGCCACAGATACCACAGCGGGTAACTCCACGCGTGAACCAGACGGCTGAACGGCCAGACGATGAAAATCGCCCACGACGCGATGGCGTGCACCCGATACAGCGGCGGCGCGCTCATGATCGCCTTGACGTTGGGGCGGAAGGCGAACAGGCTGCGAAACCACACCCCGACGGTGTTGCGGTACTCGTAGTGCGAGGTGTCCTGCAGTCCCAGGGTCAAGAAGATGCCGAGCAGGACGATGATCCCGAGCAGGATCAGCGCCAAGTAGTCCACCGGGCTGGTGGTGGCGCGGACCCGGGGCACAGCAGTGCGGCGAAAGGTCAGGATCCCGGCGCCGATCAGGATGCCGATGGCAGCGGCTGAGCCGGCGACTGCCGAGAAGTCCTGGTACAACGTTTCGGGAATGCCCAGCCAGTCGGTGACGGACTTCGGAACGAGGATGCCCAGGACGTGTCCGCCGATCGCGGCGAACGTGGCGTAGTGAAACAGCGGGGATCCCCATTTGAGCAGCCGACGCTCCTGAAGCTGGGTCGAGCGGCTGGTCCAGCCGAATTGGTCGTAGCGCCACCGCCAGATGTGGCCGACGATGAAGACGGCGATCGCGATGTACGGCAGTATCACCCACCAGCAGATGCTCCACGTGCTCAGCTGTCCCATGGATCGCCTCCACTTCGAGCGCCGTATCCAGCAAGGTATTCCGGCGGCGCAAACGGCTCCAGTCCGACGTCTTCCCGCGGCGGACCGGATTCCCAGGCGGCCCGCACCTGGTCCAATTCGCGCTTGCCGAGCCCGGGCAGATCGGCGATCACGGCGGCCACCAGGTCGGCATACGGCGACTCGGCCTTGGTCAAGTTGCGACGCAGCAACTCAAGATCAGGGCGGTGCGCCGACAACAGCCGCTGGCCGCGCGGACACAGCGCGGCGAAGTCCAACACCATCGGCAGGTAATCGGGCAACTCGTCGTCGGACGGGACGAAGCCGGCGTCGCGATAGGCGGTCTTGAAGATGACCATCGCCATCCCGCGTTTGCGGGTGTCGCCGTAGCGGTAGTAGGTCAGATACAGCGTGCACTTGCGGTGCAGATCGAACGTGCGCACGTAGTGCTGCGCGACCTGGTTGGGCGGCGTGGCGCGCAGCCAGCCCAGAAACCGGCTAAACGCCTCGCGCGCCGGCTTGGGGCCGGCCCCGGCCGCGAACGTGTCCAGTGCGTCGAGCCCGTCGAAGAGCGCCGCCGTCGGATACTGCAGCAGCACCGACGCCAACTTGATGGTCTGCTGGTTCATGCGGTGCCCGGTTCTGGGAACATCCGCGCGTCGCGGTCTCTGCCGTTCCAGTTCAGCAAGTTGAACCCGGTTGCGGGGCTGGTGCTTTCCGGGGGAGTGGTCGACGGGCGATAGGAGCCGACGCCGTGCGGTCCAGGCGGGCCCATTCCGCCCATGCCGGGGCCGCCGTCGGTGTCGAGGCTGCAGAACAGCTGTTCGTGCTGGCCCATCAAGATCCCCGCCTCCTCGGTGTGGGCAGGCGGAATCACGTAGCGCTCTTCATATTTCGCGATCGCCAATAGTCGATACAGGTCGTCGAGGTCATCGGCGGTGGCGCCAACCGAGGCGGGAAGACCCTCGTCGACGTCCAAGCCGAGTTGCCCGGCGCGCTGAATCGCCCGCACAGCGGCCAGCTTGCGCAGCACCGTGCGCACCACCTCGGCGTCGCCGGCGGTGAACAGATTGGCCAGGTACTCCACCGGGATACGCAGCGCGTCGATCGCGGCGAAAACATTGTCGGGGTTGTTCTCGTCATAGCCTGCCGCGTTGACGACGTCGGCCACCGGCGACAGCGGCGGGATGTACCAAACCATCGGCAGCGTGCGATATTCCGGATGCAGTGGCAGCGCAACCTTGTGCCGCACCGCCAGCTCATAGACCGGGGAGCGCTGCGCGGCCTGAATCCAGTCGTGTGGAATGCCGGCGCGCGCCGCCTCGGCCTGCACGGCCGGGTCGTTGGGGTCGAGGAACACGTCGAGTTGGGCTTGGTAAAGATCCTGCGCATCGGGTGTGGCGGCGGCGTCGAGCACCTTATCGGCGTCGTAGAGGAACAGGCCCAGATACCGCAGCCGGCCAACACAGGTCTCCGAGCAGATCGTCGGCAGCCCTTGCTCGGTCCGCGGATAGCAGAACGTACACTTCTCGGCCTTGCCGGTGCGGTGGTTGAAATAGACCTTCTTATAGGGACATCCGGACACGCAGAATCGCCAACCGCGGCAACGATCCTGGTCTACCAGCACGATCCCGTCGTCGGCGCGTTTGTACATCGCCCCAGATGGACAGGACGCGACGCACGAGGGGTTGAGGCAGTGCTCGCAGATGCGGGGCAGGTAGAACATGAACACCTGCTCGAACTCCATCTTGACCTGTTCCTGCAGGCCGGCGAGGTTGGGATCGTCGACGGCCAGTTCCGGCGCGCCGGCCAGGTCGTCGTCAAAGTTGCTGCCCCACTTAACCGTTACGTCGCGACCGGTCAGCGCGGAAATCGAATGCGCGCTGGGGTTCGCGGTGCCCAGCGGCGCGTCGATCACGGTTTGGTAGTCGTAGGTCCACGGGTCACCGTAGTCGTCGATGCTGGGCAGGTCGGGGTTGTAGAAGATCGACAGCAGCTTGCGCAGCCGCCCGCCCGCCTTGAGCTGTAGCCGCCCCTTGCGGTCCAGCGTCCAGCCGCCGTGCCACCGCTCCTGGTCCTCGTAACGTTTGGGATAGCCGATGCCCGGCTTGGTTTCGACGTTGTTGAAGTAGACGTATTCGGTGCCCGGGCGGTTGGTCCACACCTGCTTGCAGGTGACCGTGCAGGTATGGCAGCCGATGCACTTGTCGAGGTTCATCACCATCGCCACCTGAGCCATCACCCGCATCAGTACTGCACCTCCTGCGAGCGACGCCGGATGACGGTGACCTCGTCGCGCTGGTTGCCGGTCGGGCCGTAATAGTTGAAGCCAAACGACAATTGGGCGTACCCGCCGATCATGTGGGTCGGTTTCATGGTCAGCCGGGTCAGCGAGTTGTCGCCGCCGCCGTGCCAGCCGGACACCTCGGACTTCGGGGTCATCAGATGGCGGTCCATCGCGTGGTACATGAACACGGTGCCCTTGGGCATGCGGTGGGTGACGACGGCCCGGCAGGCCACCACACCGTTGCGGTTGTAGGCCTCGATCCAGTCGTTGTCGGCGACCCCGATCGTCGCGGCATCGGCCGGACTCATCCAGATCACCGGCCCGCCGCGGAACAGCCGCAGCATATGCAAATTGTCTTGGTACTCCGAGTGGATCGACCACTTCGAGTGCGGGGTGAGATAGCGCACGGTGACCTCGGGGCGGCCCTCCTCGCCGAGCGCCTCGTCGCCGAAATGCCGCGCGTAGTTCAGCGGCGGTCGGTACACCGGAAGCCATTCGCCGTATTCGGCCATCCAGTCGTGGTCGAGGAAGAAGTGCATCCGTCCGGTCAGGGTGTGCCACGGCTTTTTGCGTTCGACATTGACGACGAACGGCGAGTAGCGCCGCCCACCGGCCTCGCTGCCCGACCACTCGGGCGAGGTGATCACCGCGCGGGGTTGCACCTGAGTGTCGTGGAAGGTGATCCGCTCACCGGAGCGTTCCTCGGCCAGGTCGCTTAACTGCACGCCGGTGAGTTCCTCCAGCGCTTCCCAGCCCTGCAGCGCGACTCGGCCATTAGTGGTGCCCGACAATGCCAGGATGGCCTCGGCCATATGGACGTCGCGCGCCAACGACGGTCGCCCGTCGGCGACACCGCCGTGCACGATGCCGTTACGCCGGCACAGCCAGTCGATTGCTCCGGTCGGTTTCCAGATGATGCTTTTCATCGGGGTGCCCACGGTGTCCACTAGCGGACCCAGCGCGGCCATCTTGGCGGCGACCGCGGTGTAGTCGCGTTCGATCGTCACCAGTTTCGGCATGGTCTTGCCCGGCAGCGGTTCGCACTCGCCGTACCGCCAGTCGCGCACCACGCCGCCGGGCTGGGCCAGCTCGTCGGGACTGTCGTGCAGCAGCGGCGCGGCGATCACATCGGTGCGGGTACCCAGATGCTTGGCGGCAAGCCGGGAGAAGTCGCGGGCGATGGTGGCGAACGTGTCGAAGTCGGTACGGGCCTCCCACGGCGGTGCGATGGCCGGATTGAACGAGTGCACGAACGGGTGCATGTCGGTGGTCGAAATGTCGTATTTCTCATACCAAGTGGCGGCCGGCAACACGATGTCGGAATACGTGCAGGTACTCGTCATCCGGAAGTCGAGGGTCACCGCCAGATCGAGCTTGCCGCGCGGTGCCTCGTCGCGCCAACGCACTTCGGTCGGTCGCAGCTCCTCGGGGCTTTCGTCGGCGCGCACGGCGTTGTGGGTGCCCAGCAGATGCCGCATGAAGTACTCCATGCCTTTGCCCGATGACCCCAACAGGTTGGCCCGCCACACCGTCAGCACCCGGGGGAAGTTCACCGGGTTGTCCGGATCCTCGCCCGCGAAATGCAAACGTTCGCTGGTCAATTCGTCGACCACATAGTCGGCGACATTCTTGCCGGCGGCTGCCGCCGCATCGGCCAGATCCAGCGGGTTGCGGTCGAAAGTCGGAAAGGTCGGCGTCCAGCCCAGCCGGGAGGCTTGGGCCAGCGCATCGGCGTTGGCTTTGCCGCGGAACAGGCCGCGGCCCAGCGGGGACGACAGTTCGTCGGCGCCGAACTGCTCGTAGCGCCACTGGTCGGTGTGCAAGTAGAAAAACGAGGTGCCGGTCATGTGCCGGGTCGGCCGCTGCCAGTCCAGCCCGAACGCGACCTGCTGCCATCCCGTCAGCGGGCGCACCTTTTCCTGACCGACGTAGTGCGCCCAGCCGCCGCCGTTGACGCCCTGACAGCCGCACAACATGGTCAGCGTGAAGAAGGTGCGGTAGGTCTGATCGGAGTGAAACCAGTGGTTGGTGCCCGCGCCCATCGCGATCATCGATCGACCTTCGGAAAGCTCTGCGCTGCGGGCGAATTCGCGCGCAACCCGCGCCGCAGCCGCCGCCGGTACGGAGGTGATCGCCTCCTGCCAGGCCGGCGTGTAGGGCTGGGAGGCGTCGTCGTAGCCGGTTGGCCACTGGCCGGGCAGCCCGTCGCGGCGAACCGCGTAGTGGGCCATCAGCAGATCGAACACCGTCGTCACCAGACGATCGCCGATCCGCAGTACTGGAACGCCGCGGCGGATCACGCCGCCGCCTTCGGTTTCGCCGATGTCGAAGCGGGGCAGGTCCACCTCGACCGCCTCGTCGGAGCGGCCGTGCAACGTCAGCACCGGGTCAATGTCACCGAGGTCGAGGTTCCACTTGCCTTTGCCGGCGTCGCTGAAGTGATCGGCAAGGGTGCCGTTGGGGACGACGGGTTGGTCGGTCGCCGCGTCGAGCAGCACGGTTTGGTGCACGGCGCGCTCGTCGTCATGGCCGAGATCGGCGGCGGTGAGGAATCGGTCGGGCACATAGGCGCCGTCGCGCTCTCGCAGCGTGATCAGGAACGGCAGGTCGGTGTAGGTCTTGACGTACTGCTGGAAGTAGGGCACCTGGCGGTCCCGGAAGAACTCGGACAGCACCACGTGCCCCATCGCCATCGCCAGCGCGGCGTCGGTACCGGGCGCGCAGGCCAGCCAGTCGTCGGCGAACTTGGTGTGGTCGGAGTAGTCCGGGCTGACGACGACGACCTTCTGGCCGCGGTATCGGGCTTCGACCATGAAGTGGGCGTCGGGGGTACGGGTGATCGGCAGGTTGGTGCCCCAAATGATCAGGTAGGCGGCGTTCCACCAGTCGCCGGACTCCGGCACGTCGGTCTGGTCGCCGTAGACCTGCGGCGAGGAGGGCGGGAGGTCGGCGTACCAGTCGTAGAACGACAGGATCGTCCCGCCGATCATCGACAGGAACCGGGTGCCGGCGGCATAGGACACCTGCGACATCGCCGGAATCGGAGAGAACCCGACGACCCGGTCCGGGCCGTAAGTCTTGATCGTGTGCACGTGCGCGGCCGCGATCAGTTCGCTGACCTCGTCCCACGTCGTCCGCAGAAACCCGCCCTTGCCGCGGGCCTGCTTGTAGCTGGCGGCGCGCTCGGTATCAGCAGTGATCTCCGCCCACGCCTCGACCGGATCTCCCAGGCGGCCACGAGCTTCGCGCCACATCTCGAGCAACGGCTGACGGATGTAGGGGTAGCGCACGCGGGCCGGCGAATAGGTGTACCAGGAAAACGACGCACCGCGCGGACATCCCCGCGGTTCGTATTCGGGGCTGTCCGGACCGACCGACGGGTAGTCGGTTGCCTGGGTCTCCCAGGCGATGATGCCTTCCTTGACGTAGACCTTCCACGAGCAGGAGCCGGTGCAGTTGACCCCGTGGGTCGAGCGGACCTCCTTGCCGTGCCGCCACCGTTCGCGGTAGAACTCCTCGGCGCCACGACCGCCGCGGCGATGCACCTCGCGGTGGTCGGCGGTGGGCGTGCCCGCGGTGAAGTACTGCGCCTTGCGCAGAAGCGATTCGACGGGTTGCCCGCCCGGCAGCAGCGGTGCCAGCTCACCACGCGGCGGCCTGCCGTCGCCGTGCTCGTCGCTTGCTGTCGGTCGATCGTTGATTGTCGTCAACCCGCTCACCCCGGCTCTCTCGCGCATCGCACTACGTCGATCCGGGGGGATCGACGCCGGTGACACCTCCGGTCGAGCAACAGATCCCGAGCGTTCAAACCGTTAGGTGCCGCTTCGATTCCGCTGATAACACCAGCCCCTCTCGGTATACCACTGGTCGCCGCGAAAGATTGGGAGGTTGCTGATCATTTCTACAGGTTGTACATGTGAAAATTCAGAACCGGCGGGTCGCCCCGCCGTCGAGCCGTGTCGATGACGACACCAGAAGTGTTGTAATAACGCAGAATTCGCGTTCGTCGAGTTAGCCGTGGCTGATGTGCAGCAGCTTGGTCAAGCTGGGAAGTTTGACGCGCGGTCGCCCGTGCGGCTCGCCGGCCGAGCGTTCGTATTCGTCGATCAGCTTCCAGTGCGCGTCGGTAACCAGCTTCGGTTGACGCGAGGCGAGCCACTCGGCGAGCTTGTCGGCGTGGTCGGCGCCGAAGTCGGCGAGGCTGGCCTTCGACAGATCGTCGAGCAGCGCATCGACGGTGTCTTGCGAGTCCTTCTTGTTGGTGCCGATCACCCCGGTCGGTCCGCGCTTGATCCAGCCGACGACATATTCGTTGCGGCTGTCGGCCACCCGGCCGCCGCTGTTCGGGATGATCCCGCTTTTGTCGTCGAACGGCAGGCCCGCAGTGGGCACACCGCGATAGCCCACCGAGCGCACCACCAGCTGCACCGGTAGCTCCTCGCGCACGCCGGTGTCCTTGGCAACCACGCGCCCGTTGTCGTCGCTGACCAGCTCGTTGCGCCCAAGCACGATCTGTTCGACTTTTCCGTCGCCCTTGATTTCGATAGGGGAGGTGAAAAACCGGAAGACCAGTCGGCGGTTGCCCGGGCGGGGTTCGCGGGTCGCATAGTCGCGCAGCACCGTGATGTTCTGCTTACACGTCTTGCCGACCGCGGCCGCGTCCTCGTCGCTGATGCCTTCGAAATCCGCGGGGTCGACGACGACGTCGACTCCTTGGAGTGCCGCCAACGTGCCCAGCTCACGCAACTCCAGTGTGGTGAACGCGGTCTGCAGCGGACCGCGCCGACCGAGGATCACCACTTCCTGCACACCGCATGGGCGCAACGAATCCAACGCGTGATCGGCGATATCGGTCTGGGCCAGCTCGTCGGGGTCGCTGACCAGAATGCGCGCGACGTCGAGGGCGACGTTGCCGTTGCCGACGACGACGGCGCGGGCGCCGGACAAATCGGGCGACATCTGCTCAAAGTGCGGATGGGCGTTGTACCAGCCAACGAAATCGACGGCGGCGACGCTGCCCGGCAGATCCTCACCGGGAATGCCCAGCGAACGGTCGGATTGCGCCCCGATCGCATAAATCACCGCGTCGTAGCGGTCGGCCAACTCGGCGGCCTCGATGTGTTCACCGATCACGACGTTGCCGAAGAAGCGGAAGCGCGGGTCGTCGGCGGTCTTTTCGAACTGCTTGCTGATCGACTTGATCTTGGGATGGTCGGGCGCGACGCCCGAACGCACCAGGCCCCACGGCGTGGGCAGCATCTCCAGCATGTCGACGGCCACATCGATGTCATCCGAGGAGTCAGCGGCCTTCAGCAGGGATGCCGCCGCGAAGAATCCCGAGGGACCGGAGCCGACGATCGCGACGTGGTATGGGCGCATAATCCTCGATGCTAAACGTCGGCCCAGCCCAGCCGCCTGCAGTTCAATGGCGCGGCTTCTCATCGGGCCCGGCTCCACGGCCCGCATCGTCGCCACGCGTCGGCGGCCTCAACTTCGGCGCCGGTAACGTAATCAGCTGTGGAACCCGACCGTCAGGCCGACCTGGCTGCCCTTGACTCCACCCTGACCACGGTGGAGCGGGTGCTCGACGTCGACGGTTTGCGTTCCCGCATCGAAAAGCTCGAGCACGAGGCGTCCGACCCCAACCTCTGGGACGACCAGTCCCGCGCGCAGCGGGTGACCAGCGAGTTGTCGCATGCTCAGGGTGAGCTTCGGCGTGTCGAGGAGTTGCGCCGCCGCCTCGACGACCTGCCGGTGCTCTACGAGCTGGCCGCCGAAGAAGGGAGTGCCGACGAGCTCGCCGAGGCCGATGCCGAACTCAAGGCGCTGCGCGCTGACGTCGAGGCCATGGAGGTCCGCACCCTGCTGTCCGGCGATTACGACGAGCGTGAGGCGCTGGTCACGATCCGCTCGGGTGCAGGCGGCGTGGACGCCGCCGATTGGGCCGAGATGCTGATGCGGATGTATATCCGCTGGGCCGAGCAGCACAAGTATCCCGTCGAGGTGTTCGACACGTCCTACGCCGAAGAGGCCGGCATCAAAAGCGCGACGTTTGCCGTGCACGCTCCGTTCGCTTACGGCACGCTGTCGGTCGAACAGGGCACCCACCGGTTGGTGCGGATCAGCCCGTTCGACAACCAGAGTCGGCGCCAAACATCGTTCGCGGAGGTGGAGGTGCTTCCGGTGGTGGAGACCACCGATCACATCGACATCCCCGAAGGTGATATCCGTGTCGACGTGTACCGGTCCAGCGGGCCCGGCGGCCAGTCGGTGAACACCACGGATTCGGCGGTGCGGCTCACTCACATTCCGACGGGGATCGTCGTCACGTGTCAAAACGAGAAGTCGCAACTGCAGAACAAGGTTGCGGCGATGCGGGTGCTTCAGGCAAAGTTGTTGGAACGCAAGCGCTTAGAAGAACGCGCTGAGCTCGACGCGTTGAAGGGGGATGGCGGCAGCTCCTGGGGTAACCAGATGCGGTCGTACGTACTGCACCCGTATCAGATGGTCAAAGATCTGCGTACCGAGCACGAGGTGGGCAATCCGACGGCCGTGCTGGACGGCGACATCGACGGCTTCCTGGAAGCGGGAATCCGGTGGCGTAACAGGCGAGATGACGACTGACACAACAGTTTTGGCGATGACCAAGACCCTGGCATCGGTCCAGCCGCTCCGTGACATCTGGCGCGGTGGCGCGCGTGAATGGATCCTCACCAGCGGCCTGCACATCGTGCTGGTGCTGATTGCTGCGGTGCTGGCGGCCCGGTTCGTCACGTGGGCGGCGCAGAAGGTGACTCAGCGTCTCGACGTGGGGTTCGCCGAAAGCGATGCGCTGGTGCGGTCGGAGGCCACCAAGCACCGGCAGGCGGTCGCGGCGGTGATCTCCTGGGTGTCGGTGGTGATGATCGCCGTCGTCGTCATCATCCAGATCGCCGACATTCTGAAGTTTTCGGTGGGGTCGCTGGTCGCGCCGGCGACCGTGCTGGGCGCCGCGCTGGGTTTCGGTGCTCAGCGGGTGGTGCAGGACCTGCTCGCCGGGTTTTTCATCATCGCCGAGAAGCAGTACGGGTTCGGCGATTTGGTTGAGCTGACCATTCTGGGGTCGCCCAAGGACGCTGCGGGCACCGTCGAGGGTGTCACGTTGCGGGTGACCAAGCTGCGCTCTCCGGACGGCGAAGTGTTCACCGTTCCCAACGGTCAGATCGTCAAGTCGATCAACTTGTCCAAAGACTGGGCGCGGGCCGTCGTCGACATCCCGGTACCGACCACCGCCGACCTCAACCAGGTCAACGAGGTTCTGCGCCAAGAGTGTGAGCACGCGCGCGACGACGAGGTGCTGGGGGAGTTGCTGCTCGACGCGCCCACGGTGATGGGCGTGGAAAGCATCGAGGTCGACACGGTCACCTTGCGGTTGGTAGCCCGCACGTTGCCCGGCAAGCAGTTCCAGGCGGGCCGAGAGTTGCGCGTGCTGGTGATCCGGGCGTTGGCCCGCGCCGGCATCGTCAGCGCGGCCGAAGCGCGGCCGACTGTCGGCGCGCTCGCCAGCAATGCCGAGCAGGACGTTGAGGAACCGGTGGACAAGCGGTGAAGCTGACACTGAACCCGTTGAAGAAGCCCGCTGAAGATAAGGACCGCACGTGGCCGGGCTATTTCCTCGGCGGCCATGTGCGCACGTCGACTGCCGTGCTCGTCGTCGCCTTCATCGGGTTGTGGTGGATTTACGACACCCATCAGCATTCGGATAAGTCGGAGTCGACGCCCAGCCAGGTACCGGCTACCCAGGTAGTGCCGCCGGGGTTTGTGCCCGACCCCAACTACACCTGGGTGCCGCGCAGCAGACTGCAGCAGCCGCCGCCGGTGACGACAACTTCGCCGCCGACCACGACTCCACCGACGACGACCACCACGACCACGACCCCGCCGCCGCCGCCGTTCCAATTGCCGGTTCTGCCGCCGCCCTTCGGTCCTGGCACCTCGACCACGCCGCCACCGCCCGGGCCGGTGCCGGCACCGCCGCACCCCGCGCCGTTCCCGCCGCCACCGGCGCCGCCGCGCTGACCCCCCGCTGGCCTGGCGCGACTTATCAAAACTCCCGGTTACACTGGCGTGCCGTGATGATCACCCTCGACCATGTCAGCAAGCAGTACAAATCGTCGGCGCGTCCAGCGCTGGACAACATCAACGTCAAGATCGACAAGGGTGAATTCGTCTTCCTGATCGGCCCGTCGGGCTCCGGCAAGTCGACGTTCATGCGGCTGCTGCTGGGCGCGGAAAACCCCAGCACCGGCGACGTGCGCGTGTCGAAGTTTCACGTCAACACGCTGCCCGGACGTCACATCCCGAAGTTGCGGCAGGTGATCGGCTGCGTTTTCCAGGACTTCCGGCTGCTGCAGCAGAAAACGGTCTTCGAAAACGTCGCGTTCGCGCTGGAGGTCATCGGCAAAAAGCGTGAAACCATCGTCCGCGTGGTGCCCGACGTGCTGGAGATGGTCGGGCTGTCCGGCAAGGCCAACCGCCTGCCGCACGAACTGTCCGGCGGCGAGCAGCAGCGGGTCGCCATCGCGCGCGCATTCGTCAACCGGCCGCTGGTGCTGCTGGCCGACGAGCCCACCGGCAACCTCGACCCGGAGACCAGTAACGACATCATGGATTTGTTGGAGCGCATCAACCGCACCGGGACCACCGTGCTGATGGCCACCCACGACCACCACATCGTCGACTCGATGCGGCAGCGTGTGGTGGAGCTGTCGTTGGGCAGGCTGGTGCGTGACGAGCAGCGCGGCGTCTATGGGATGGACCGCTAAGTGCGATTCGGCTTCCTGTTCAACGAGGTTCTCACCGGTCTTCGTCGCAACGTCACCATGACCATTGCGATGGTCCTGACCACCGCCATCTCGATCGGGCTGTTCGGCGGCGGGCTGCTGGTGGTGCGGTTAGCGGAGCACTCCCGCAGCATCTACCTCGATCGGGTGGAAACGCAGGTCTTCTTGACCGAGGACATCTCGGCCAACGACCCGACTTGCGACAGCGCCGCGTGCAAGGCGTTGCGCGAGAAGATCGAGGCGCGCGACGACGTCAAATCGGTGCGGTTCCTCAACCGCGACGAGGCCTATGACGATGCGATCTACAAGTTCCCGCAATACAAAGACGTGGCCGGCAAGGATTCGTTTCCGGCGTCGTTCATCGTCAAGCTGGAAAACCCGGAGCAGCACAAGGGTTTCGACGCTGCCATGCAAGGCCAGCCCGGCGTGCTCAACGTGCTCAACCAGAAGGAACTGATCGACCGGCTGTTCGCGGTGCTGGACGGTTTGAGCAACGCCGCGTTTGCCGTCGCGTTGGTGCAGGCCATCGGGGCGATTCTGTTGATCGCCAACATGGTTCAGGTGGCGGCGCATACCCGGCGCACCGAAGTCGGCATCATGCGACTGGTCGGTGCCACCCGCTGGTACACCCAGCTGCCATTCCTGGTCGAGGCGATCCTGGCCGCCACCGTCGGGGTGATCATCGCGGTTGTCGGGCTGATCCTGGTGCGCGCGCTGTTTTTGGAGAATGCGCTCAACCAGTTCTATCAAGCCAATCTGATCGCCCGGATCGACTACGCCGACATCCTCTATATCTCTCCGCTTCTGCTGCTGGTCGGCGCGGCGGTGGCCGGGCTGACCGCCTACGCGACCTTGCGCGTGTACGTACGGCGGTAGCGGTGGCCAAGAAGCCGGCCGGCGCGTCCAAGCCGGACAGGAAGGTTGTAGCCACCAACCGCAAGGCCCGGCACAACTATTCGATCCTGGAAGTGTTCGAGGCCGGGGTGGTTTTGCTCGGCACTGAAGTTAAAAGCCTGCGGGAGGGCAGGGCGTCGTTGGTGGACGCCTACGCCACCGTCGACGATGGCGAGATTTGGCTTCGCAACCTGCACATTCCGGAGTATCACCACGGGACCTGGACCAACCACGAGCCCCGTCGAACCCGCAAACTACTTCTCCACAGGCGGCAAATCGACACACTGATCGGCAAGATTCGAGATGGTAACCTCGCCCTGGTGCCACTGTCCCTGTATTTCACCGGCGGAAACGTCAAAGTAGAGCTCGCGCTCGCGCGCGGTAAAAGGGCCCACGACAAGCGTCAGGATCTGGCCCGCCGCGATGCCCAGCGCGAGGTACTTCGTGCCCTCGGTCGGCGTGCTAGGGGCATGAACTGATCGGCGCCGCGTACGCCCAGCTGTCCGCGGTCAGCTACGGCGTCAGCGACTTCGTCGGGGGCGTGGCCTCCCGGCGGGTGGCCGCGCTGCGCGTCATGCTGGTGTCCTACCCGATCGCGGCGGTGCTCTTAGGTGTATTGGCGCTCAGCGCCGGCGGACCGGTCCACCCCGGCGCAGTGTTGTGGGGGTCGCTGTACGGGATCAGCCAGGCCATCGGTGTTTTTTGGTTCTTCACCGCGCTGGGCCTGGGACCGATCTCGGTGGTCTCCCCGCTGGCGGCGGTGCTCAACGCGGCCGTTCCGGTAGCCGCCGGCGTGGCACTGGGAGAGCGGCCAGGTCAGATGGCCACCGTCGGTGTCGTAGTGGCCATGATCGCGGTGTTCCTGGTCGGGCGGGAGTCGCCCGACGACGAGGACGTGCGTACCCACCGGTTCACCCGCAAAGTGGCCTGGCTGACCATCGGCGCCGGGGTGGCATTCGGCTTGGACTTCGTGCTGCTGCATCAGGCTCCAGTGGAGTGCCGGCTGTGGCCGCTGTTTTTTGCGCGGGCGTCAGCCACCGTGCTGGTCTTCGCGATCGCGGCGGCGACCGGAAACTTCCAGCCTCCGACCAAGACGCCGCTGCGTCTGGCGATCGCTGCCGCGCTGCTGGACACCTGCGCCAATGTCGCCATGCTGTTGGCGTTGCACGCGTGGCTGCTGTCGCTGGCCAGCATGTTGATCTCGCTGTATCCGGCGGCCACGGTGGTGCTCGCGATGGTGGTGCTACGCGAACGGGTGACCCGATGGCAGGCGGCCGGCATGGCGCTGGCGATGGTGGCAGTGGGGATGATCACCGCCGCTTGACCCGCGTCTAACATCAGGCCGCATGGGCAATGTGACGCACCTCGACAAATCCGACGTGCTGTCGGGGCTCTTCGCGTCGTGGGACGCATTGGATCGGTTGCTGACCGGTCTGTCCGAGCAGCAGTGGCGGACGGCCACGCCGCTGCCTGGCTGGAATGTGCACGCGGTGATCGCACACATCATCGGTACCGAATCGACACTGATGGGCGTGAGCACACCCGACGTCGACGTATCCGCACTTGAGCACGTGCGCAACGACTTCGGTGCCATGAACGAGCGTTGGGTGCGCCACCTCAGCGGCGAGTCCGGCGCCGACCTGCATCAGCGGTTCCTGGCGGTGACGGGCGACCGGCGCAAGCAGTTGAGCGACTTGTCCGACGACGATTGGGCGGCGGTGACGCAGACACCGGCCGGCCCGGATAGCTACGGCCGGTTCATGCGGGTGCGGGTCTTCGACTGCTGGATGCATGAGCACGACATCCGCGATGGGCTGGGGTTAGCGGCCTCGGACGCGGAACTCGATGGTCCGGCGGCGCGGTTGGCGCTCGACGAGATGGCCGCGGTGATGGGCTATGTGGTGAGCAAACTCGGCCAGGCGCCCGATGGGTCACGAATCGCGATCGAGCTGACCGGTCCGTTGGCGCGGGTCATCCGGGTGGCCGTGGACGGCCGGGGCCAGGTGGTTGACGGCTTCGGTGGATCGGAGCCGACGGCGACGATCCGAATGGATGCCCTGCTGTTCACCCGGCTAGCCGGCGGACGGGTGGCCTCGGCACCGGTCGAACTCGGCGGGGACCGGGAGGTCGGTGGACGCATCGTCGAGCGCCTGAACTACGTGATCTGAGGTACCGGAGCCGCGCCATCGCCGTCGCGGTTGTGCGGTTTCATCCGCGACACGCCGCGGTAGGCGTATCGATCCGCACAGTCGGCACGCCCTGCTCACGTGAGCCGACGCGGCCGGGATGAATATTGACTGGCCTGTTGTTTTAAACCGCGTACCATTGGATGTCCTGCCGAGATTCGGCGGGGATGCGAGGGGCTGAACGGTTTCGACTTCGCGCATCGAATCAAGGGAAGCGTGCCGGTGCAGGCAAGAGACCACCGTAAGCGTCGTTGCAACCAATTAAGCGCCGATTCACATCAGCGCGACTACGCTCTCGCTGCCTAAGCGACGGCTAGTCTGTCAGACCGGGAACGCCCTCGGCCCGGACCCTGGCATCAGCTAGAGGGATCAACCGGTGAGTTCGGTCGCGGGACTCATCGGGACATACACAGCGACTGGGATCGTCATCTCGGCTAGTCCGTGTGACCGGGAGATCCGAGTAGAGGCATAGCGGACTGCGCACGGAGAAGCCTTGAGGGAATGCCGTAGGACCCGGGTTCGATTCCCGGCAGCTCCACAGAGAAAGGGTCGAGCAGAAGCCTGCCTATCCGGCGGTGTGGACAATCAAGATGTCTACTTTGGTCCTGCGGGCGACGGTGGCGGGTACCGAGCCCAGCAGCCGCCCGGCGACTGTGTCCAGTCCTACGTCGCCGACGACGAGCAGGTCCGCCTTGATCTCCTCGACCAATTTCACTAAGGCGTCGACTGCCGCGCCGACGATCGCCCGCTCTTCGATGTTCTGCGCCCCGGCGGCTTTCGCCCGCTCGCGAGCGTCCTGAAGGATCGCATATACCGGGGCACTGCCGTGCATCTTGTACCCCGCGTCCCCGAGGCTGTCGGCGGCGCGCGGATCAGTCACACGATCGGGCGCGGGCGCTCTTGACCAGCCTCCCTTCTCCGCAGTCGGGAGATGGGCGCTCGCGATGATCAGCTTTGCATCGTCCTGCGCCGCGACCATGCCTGCGCGCTCGACCGCACGGAACGACGACGCCGAGCCGTCCGTCCCGACAACAATTGTCTGATAGCTCATGTCGCCTCCCAGCAGTCGGCTAACGACGACAAAAAGACATTAAACGGCTCGACTCCGTAAATGAAGCCTGTTGGGCCGGCCTAGGCGCATGCGGCCCGAGAAAGCCGCTTTGACGCGGCCTCACACCGCCATCCACATATGGCGCCATCCACATATGGCGGATTGACCTCGTCACCGTACAAGGGACGACGCGGAGCTGCTGTTGAGTCAGCTTGTGGCAGAGCCCTTCCAGACGACCTTGTCGACGCCGGCGGCATCCCGGTAGACGACGCTGTCGGGTGCTGTGCCGCCTCGAACGTCGAAGTAAAGCTTCCCCGTTGTTTGGGTCCCCGGCGCGATCGGTTGGTTGGGAAGGCCGTCGACCTCGTTGCCCTTCATCACCGCATAAGTCGAGCTGTTAACCGCACGCGCATTGAAATCGGCGATGACCGGAGTTGGCGAGCCGCTGACACTTTTGGCCGTGACATCGGAGTACCAGACGCCGTCGTTGTGGCCGCTGGGTTGCAAGTCACCCACCGTGTAGTCGATAACCCCACTTGAGCTGGGAATTTCTGCCGACTGGCCGAATTGCACGACTTGCGGGTCGGCGAACGCCGGTGTCGCCGTCAGGACCCCTGCCGCCGCGATGCCAGCCGCAGCTGCCGTCGTCTTCATGGCCACCTTGGAGAACATCACGTCAGACTCCTTCGCTATGTTCCTGTGATTTAAAAGAGGTAGCTGGTGCCTATCCAAATTCGCGGATTTCAAACCTGATCGGACATTGTCATGGGCTTGACCTCGAATGATGGACGCAGTCGGCGTGAATTTATTCGCAATGTCATGCCGCGGCAATACCGAAGTTCATGGCATGGGCATGGCTATAAGAAGGAAGAATTGAGCTAATCATGGCTGGGCGCGTGGATGGCAAGGTCGCGTTCATCACCGGTGCGGCGCGCGGACAAGGCCGCGCGCATGCGGTGCGATTGGCGCACGAGGGCGCCGACATCATCGCCATCGACATCTGCAAGCCGATCGAAGAATTTTTGAACCCGCCGTCCACCCCGGAGGATCTGGCTCGGACCGCGGATCTCGTGCAGCGCCATAACCGTCGCATTGTCACCGCCGAAATCGACGTGCGTGATTACCACGCCCTCAAAGCCGCAGTGGACAGCGCGGCGGAGCAGCTGGGCCGGCTGGACATCATCGTGGCCAATGCCGGCATCAGCAACGCCGGCAGCGACGACGGCGACACCCTCGACAAAGTCAGCGAACGAGACTGGCAGGACATGATCGACGTGAATTTGTCAGGTGTGTGGAAGACCGTGAAAGCTGGTGTGCCGCATATGATCGCGGGCGGCCGCGGTGGCTCGATTGTGCTGACGAGCTCGGTCAACGGGTTCAAGGCATATACCTTTCCGCGTCTCGGCCATTACGTGGCCGCCAAACACGGTGTGGTGGGTCTCATGCGGACGTTCGCGGTCGAATTGGGTCAATACATGATTCGGGTCAACTCCGTGCACCCCACGTTCGTGAACACGCCGATGGTGCTGAACGAGGGCCTCTACAAAATGGTCCGCCCCGACCTGAAGAATCCCGGCCCCGACGATTTGGCCCCGTTTTGCCGAATGTGTCACGAAAGCGTCGTGTCGGTGTCGTCGGCTGTGAAGTGAACAGCCGTTCGTAGAGCGCTCAACGGTCTATCCTTTGAGAACCCTGCAAACCCGGGATGGGCGGAGGGTCAAATGACGGCTATCGCGGCGTGCCGCACTTGTGGCACCGAGCCTCTCGCGGACGCCCGCTTTTGCCATGGGTGTGGCTCGCCAATCAACGACGCCGTTGCCCGCGCCGAATACAAACAAGTCACGGTCCTGTTCGCCGATGTGGTGCGCTCCATGGACATCGCTGCGGCGGTGGGCCCGGAGCGGCTCCGCGAGATCATGACTGACCTCGTCGATCGTTGCTCTGCGGTGGTCAAGCGGTACGGCGGCACCGTCGACAAGTTCACCGGTGACGGGATCATGGCGGTGTTCGGCGCGCCAGCAGCGTTGGAGGACCACGCAATTCGCGCCAGCCTGGCGGCTTTGGGACTCCAAGAGGAGGCAAAAGGCCTTGCGATTGACATCCAAGAACGCGATGGCGTGGACCTTCGGTTGCGAGTGGGACTGAACTCCGGTCAGGTGATCGCCGGCGAAATCGGTTCCGGATCGTTCGGCTACACCGCGGTCGGTGAGCAAGTCGGCATGGCGCAACGGATGGAATCGGTGGCCCCGCCCGGCGGGGTGATGCTTAGTGCGTCGACCAAGCGACTCGTCGATGGCATCGCGACTCTGGGCGATTCCGAGTTGGTCCACATCAAAGGTGCAGTCGAGCCAATCGCGGCGTATCAGCTGCTGGGCATCGTGGACGGGCAGCGCGCTGGCGGGCGAAGCGAGTCGAGTTTGGTGGGACGACGGCGGGAGTTGTCCACCGTCGAGGCTGCCTTGGACCGCGCAGTCGACGGCCACGGCGGCGTGGTGAGCGTGATGGGTGAACCCGGCGTCGGAAAGAGCCGGCTGGTGCAGGAGGTTACCGCGTTAGCGCGGCGTCGCTCCGCGGAGGTGTTCTCCACCTTTTGCGAATCGCACGCGACCGAGGCTCCCTTTCGGGTCGTGGCCCGGTTGTTGCGCGCGGCCACCGGGATCGACGGCGTTGAGCCGGAGGCGGCTCGGGCACAGGTTCGTGCTCAGGTTCGCGACGCAGACCCCGAAGATTTGGCGATCTTCGATGACCTACTGGGCATCGCCGATCCCGAGTTTGTGCTGCCCAAGATCGATGCCGATGCACGGCGGCGACGGCTGACCGCGCTGGTCAACGCCGCATCACAAGCCCGCCGAGCGCCCGCGCTCTACGTCATCGAGGACGCTCACTGGATCGATGCGGTCAGCGAATCAATGCTGGCCGACTTCCTCACGGTGATCTCGCAGACGCGCTCGCTGGTGCTGATCAGCTACCGTCCCGAATATCGGGGCGCCTTGAGCCGAGTGCCCGATGCACAAAACATCACCCTGGCACCCCTCAGTGATGCCGAAACGTCCACGCTGGTCGCTGAACTGTTAGGTCCCGATCCCTCAGTGACCGCGATCGGCCACCTCATCGCCACACGCGCGGCCGGTAACCCATTTTTCGCCGAAGAGATCATTCGAGAGCTCGCCCAGCGTGGTGTACTCGTCGGCGAGCGCGCGAACTACGCCTGCCGCACCGACGCCGCCGAGGTGCGAGTGCCGGCCACGCTGCAGGCCGCCATCGCCGCCCGCATCGACCGGCTACCGGCGGCAGCCAAACGCACCGTCGCCGCCGCAGCCGTCGTCGGATCTCGGTTCAGCCGCGACCTGCTGGCCAACCTGGGCGTCGACGCGCGGGTGGAGGAGTTGATCACCGCCCAACTGATCGAGCGGGTGCAGTTTTCGCCGGACGCCGAATACGAGTTCCACCATCCGCTGATTCGGACGGTGGCCTACGAGGCGCAACTGAGATCCGATCGCATCGAGTCGCACCGGCGGCTGGCCCTCGCGATCGAAGCCCGCGAGCCGCAATCGGCGGACCACAATGCCGCGCTGATCGCCGAACATCTGCGAGCCGCCGGTGACCTGCCCGGCGCCTACGGCTGGCACATGCGCGCCGCGAAGTGGGCACTCACCCGCGACGTCGCCGCCGCGCACCTCAGTTGGGAGCGGGCCCAGATGATCGCCGACGCGCTGCCTGCCGACGAGCCGAACCGGACAGCCATGCGGATCGCGCCGCGCACGATGCTGTGCGCAATCGCCTGGCGCGTCAACGAACAAGTGGCCGGCGCCCGTTTCGAGGAGATGCGCGAATTGTGCGGCGCGTCAGGGGATAAGGCGTCACTGGCCATCGCCACGGCGGGCCTGGGCCACGACTGCCTGTATCAGGGCCGGATCGCCGAGGCTTCGGAGCTGGCCTCCGAGGCCTGGACCGTCTTGGAGGCGCTCGACAATCCCGACGTGACGGTGGGGCTCTCACCCTTGCCGATGCGCGCTAAGGTCGCCACCTCCGAGTGGTCTGTCGCGCTGCAGTGGTCACAACGGGTCATCGACCTGGCCGACGGTGACCCGTCGAAAGGGAACTTCATCATCGGCTGTCCGCTGGCGAACGCCCTCGCGGTGCGAAGTATCGCCCGGTTTTCGCTGGGCCTTCCCGGATGGCGCGACGATCAGCGACACGCCCTGGGCATGGCGCGTCACGCCGACCCGATGTCGTATACCGGGGTCACCGCCTACGTCTACTTCCCGGGCGTCCTGAGCGGGATCCTTCGGCCCGAGGATTCCGCGATCAGCGACATCGAGGATGCCGTGCGGATCGCTGAAAGATCCGGCGACAACGTCGCATTGGCCTTTGCCTGGATCACGCTCGGCGTTGCGCTGGTACACCGCCACACCGCCGCAGAACGGGACCGCGGACGAGATCTGCTGGCCATGGTCGGCGAGGTGTACCAAAGCCGCGGACAGAACGTGGGGATGCTACCGGCTATCAACGTGTGCTTGGGGCGTGAGAAGGCCCGGCGTGGAGATCGCGATGGGGCGATACCGCTCCTGCGCTCGGCCGCCGACGATTTGTTCCGCGACGGACGGCTGCAGGCGTACGGCTCCGTAGCGACCGCGGTATTGGTGGAAACATTGCTCGATCGCGGAGCCGACGGTGACCTGGCTGAGGCCGAGTCTGCCGTGCAGCGCCTGGCGGCCACGCCGGCCGAGGAGGGCTCGGTGACACGCGAGATCTTTCTGCTGCGAATCCGCGCTGCTCTGCAGCGTGCTCACGGTGACGAGGCCGGCTATCGCGAATACCGGGATCGCTACCGCGACATGGCCAAAACGCTCAACTTCGAGGGTCATATCGACTGGGCCGAGGCAATGGCGTAACGGAACGTGGTAGACACGGGGCTATGTCCGCGGTGAGCCGTCAACTTCGTTGAGAGATCGAGCGTGCGCGAGGATCGACTGCTGATTCCCGGCCAGACCTGCTGGCGCACCGCGCGGACCGACCGGTTCGCCGGCATCATCGATGGGGCCGATTACTTCAAGCTTGTCAAGGCCGCGATGCTGCGCGCCCGCCACCGAATCATGGTGATCGCTTGGGATTTGGACGCCAGGATGACATTCGAGCGAGGCGACAAGACCCTTCCCGGCCCCAACCAGCTAGGCGCCTTTCTCTATTGGATGCTGTGGAAACGCCCCTCCCTCGAGGTCTACCTACTGAAATCCAACCTGCGCCTGCTGCCGGCGTTCGACGGCATCTGGTTCGGGCTCACCCCGGTGTCAGTGGTCAACCAGATCAGCAGCAAGCGAATTCACTTCGCCATCGACGGCACCCGTCCCATCGGCTCTGTCCATCATCAAAAGATCGTAGTCGTCGACGACGCCGTGGCGTTTTGCGGCGGGATCGACCTCACGATCGATCGGTGGGACACCCCAGACCATCCACATGAGAGTCGCCGCCGTCGGACGCTGGGACGCAGCTACGGGCCGCGACACGACGTGATGGCAGCAGTTGACGGCGCGGCCGCACGCGCACTCGGCGAGCAAGCGCGAGCTCGGTGGCAGTCGGCGACCGACCAATCGTTGGCGCCGGTCGAGGCTAACCACAGTGCTTGGCCCACAAAACTGGAACCGACTCTGCGTCACGCCGACATCGGAATCGCTCGCACTCTGCCCGAACTGGAGGATCGCGGCGAGGTTCGGGAAGTCGAGGCCCTCAATCTCGCGGCCATCGCCGCAGCCCGTCACATCATCTATCTCGAGAACCAGTATCTGGCGGCCCGGCGTATCGTCGACGCGCTGGCGGCCCGGTTAAGCGAAGAGGACGGTCCGGAGGTCGTCATCGTTCTTCCGCGTAGCGGCAACAACGCCCTCGAGCGGGAAACGATGGACGGCGCACGCCAACGGCTGCTTCACGTGCTCTGGGACGCAGACCATCATCGTCGATTGGGCGTGTACTTTCCGGTGACCGACCGCGGTGCCCCGATTTATGTCCACTCGAAAGTGATGGCGATCGACGATCGGCTGCTGCGCATCGGATCCTCCAACCTCAACAACCGGTCGATGGGATTCGACAGCGAATGCGACATCGCCATCGAGGCCGACTCGAACAATCCTGACGACGATGGCGTCCGTCGCCAAATCACTTCCGTGCGTGACCAATTGGTGGCCGAACACCTCGGCGTGGCCGTCGATGAGTTCGAAAGCGCGATCCGCGAATGCCCGTCGCTCTTAGCGGCCATCGAAATACTTCGGGGAGAGGGCAAGACGCTGCAGCCACTTACCGAAGAGACCGTGGCCGACGAGGCGAGCCCGCTGGCCGAGACCGACTTGATGGATCCCGACCACGTGCCACGGTCACTGGCACGAAGCGTGCAGCGGTTCATATCGGGTCTTCGAGGTTGACCGAAAACTAGGGTTGGTCCAACAGCCGTAGCGGGTGTAAGCCGTCGACCGCGCCGATGAACGGCGGATGGATGCTGTAGCCCAGCATCCGGCGAATGTCGTCGGAGACCGTCCGGGCGAGCTCGCGCGACACCGACAGCGTGAAGGCCTCCATCGGTCGCAGCCACGGTTGGCAGTACTGGGCGGTGACGGCAAGACGATCACCGGTGGAGGTGTTGGCGCCGCCGCCATGCCACAGGGTGCCCACGAACAAGACGCATGAGCCGGCCGGCATCGTCACAGTTTCCGAGCGATCCTGTGGGCCTGGTCGCCGTTTGCCCCAGCGGTGGCTGCCGGGGTAGACGACGGTGGCGCCGTTGTCGGCGGTGAAGTCGTCGATCGCCCAGATTGTCGCGGCCGCCAACGGTTCTCGTGGACGCGGAACGGGGTAGAAGCCGTCGTCGTGGTGGGCCAACTGCGCGGACTCACCGGGCTGAATGTTGATGGCCTGCAATGTCGACAGCAGGTAGTTGGGCATCAGCAACCGGTCCAACACCGCGAGTACCCGTGGATGGTCGGCAATCCGATCGCAAAGCCGCGTCCGGGTCAGCAGGCTGTAGATGCGTTGGGTGCGTCGGCCCTCGAACGAGTTGCGTCCGGTGTGCCCCAGCCACGGCTGTACGACATCGCGAATCTGCCCGCACTCGTCGGCCGTGAGCAAGTCCTCCCAAATGACATAGCCGTCACAGTCGAGGGCCGCCAAGTCTGCTTCGACGATTGCGCTGTCGACCGAGGCGCCGCTGCTGGGTGCCCATTTGTATCGACTCGCCAGATCACCGCGGAGGTCCTCCAGCGTGGTGAGGGACTCGTCGTCGATGTTCATGGGACTCGTCCTTGT
Organism: Mycobacterium kyorinense; assembly: GCF_001672775.1. Classification (GTDB taxonomy): domain Bacteria; phylum Actinomycetota; class Actinomycetes; order Mycobacteriales; family Mycobacteriaceae; genus Mycobacterium; species Mycobacterium kyorinense_A. Next base: position 27,827 of record NZ_LZKJ01000068.1, read on the forward strand.
CAGGCGGTTTCCGTACTCACCCTAACGTCGGCGCCAGGTCGGTACACGTTTCTCGAGGAACGCACACATGCCCTCTTGGGCGTCGTCGGCGCCGGCGTTCATCGCCATGACGGCCTTGGTCAAGTCGTAGGCGCGGTGTTCGTCGAGTTCGATCTGCGCGTAGAAGGCTTCCTTGCCAATCCCGACCGTCAGCGGGCTGGACGCCACGATGGCGTCGACGAGGGAGCCGAGCTCCTCGTCGAGCGATTCCTCCGGAACGACGCGGTTCACCAGACCCCACTCGAGCGCGGTCAACGCGGTAATCGGCTGGCCCGTGAGCAGCATCTCCAACGCCCGCTTCCTGCCGATCGCACGCGATAGCGGCACCATCGGCGTCGAACAGAACAGCCCGATCTTGACTCCGGGAGTGGCGAAACGGGCGCCGTGGGCAGCCACGACGAGGTCACAGGCTGCGACGAGCTGACAGCCCGCCGCGGTCGCCAAACCCTCGACCTTCGCGATCACCGGTTGAGGAAGCCGGTGAATGGTTTCCATGAGCTCGGTGCACACCTCGAAGAGCCGTTGGTAGAACGAGACATCGCGGCCGACCATTTCGGTCAAGTCGTGACCTGCCGAGAACGCCGGGCCGACGGCATCGATGACGATCACCTGCACATCGGGCGTCGCGCTGAGGCGGCGCAGCGTATCGATGAGCTCCTCCATCAACGCAAGGCTGAGTGCGTTACGTTTTTCCGGCCGATTGAGGGTCAGGCGCGCCATTGGGCCGTCGGCGCGTACCAGGACGGGCGCATTCGCGGCGAGCTTGCTCATGCAGGCGAGCATATGCCCTGGTGACCAGGCCCGGCGATCGAAGTCGAGGCCCGCCAGTGGCGGCTGTGGGACCATGTGTCAGACGGTTCCGTCCAGAGCAAAGGTGGAGTAAGTGGTCATCACCCTTATCGTCATCGGTGTAATCCTGGCAATCCTCGTGGTGGTCGCGCTGAGCGTCTACAACGGGCTCGTCCGTTCGCGGAACGCCTACAAGAATGCTTTCGCGCAGATCGATGTTCAGCTCACCAGACGTCACGACTTGATTCCCAACCTCGTCGAAACGGCCAAGGCTTATCTGGCCCACGAACGCGGCACCCTCGAAGCGGTGATCCAGGCGCGCAACTCCGCCATCAGCGCGCAAGCGGCAGCCACCGCCAACCCGGGGGACCCCAACGCCATGGGCAAGCTGGCAGAGTCGGAAGGTGCACTGACCGGAGCTCTCGGACGGCTGTTTGCGCTGAGCGAGTCGTACCCAGACCTCAAGGCCAACCAGAACATGATGCAGCTTTCCGAAGAGCTGACGTCGACGGAGAACCGCGTTGCATTCGCCCGGCAGGCTTACAACGATTCGGTCTTGACCTATAACAACAAGCGCGAAGTCTTCCCGGCTGCCATATTCGCGGGCATGTTCGGCTTCGCCGCGGCGGCACCGTTGGAGGCGGGTCCGGAGACGCGGGAAGTCCCGCGCGTCCAGTTCTGATTCGTGGATTTCTTCGAGCGCCAGCGGCAGGTACGCGCGGCGTCGAAAAGAATGGTGTTCCTGTTCATCCTGGCCGTATTCGGCATCACCGCGGTCGTGGACGCCGCCGTCATGGCATTCGTGCTGTCTGGAGCGGACGAGCCCATACCGCCGGGCGAGTTGGTTGCCATGGCGGTGATCATCAGCATCCCGGTGCTGCTGATGATTGGCACGGTGTCGGTCGTCAAGACGCTGATGCTGCGCCACGGTGGTGGGACCAAGGTTGCCGAGAGCCTGGGCGGGGTGCGCGTACCGGACATGCCGACAGACCCACAGCTCAAGCGGTACCGCAACATCGTCGAGGAAATCGCGATCGCGTCGAGCACGCCGGTGCCGGTGCTCTACTACCTGCCGCAGGAGCAGGGGATCAATGCGTTCGCCGCGGGCTACACACCGGCCGATGCTGCTGTATGCGTCACCCAGGGGTCGCTCGACCGGCTCAACCGCGACGAACTGCAGGGCGTGATCGCACACGAGTTCAGCCACGTCGTCAACGGCGATATGCGGTTGAGCCTCAGGCTGATTGGCGTGCTGGCCGGGATCACCGCGTTGGCGGTGGTCGGGCGGGTGCTGTTGTATTCGGGCAACGGACGCGACCGGGACCGCGACGGTGGGCTGCCGTTGTGGGCAGTGGGGCTGGTCATCTTGGCGGCCGGCTGGATCGGGGTCTTCTTCGCGCGGCTGATCAAAGCAGCCGTCTCACGGCAGCGGGAGTATCTGGCCGATGCGTCGGCGGTGCAGTACACGCGGCAGCCCAGCGGGCTGGCGGGCGCGTTGAAGAAAATTGGTGGGCTGCAAGCCGGCTCAAAGCTGGCCAGCCCCAAGACCGAAACCGTCAGCCACATGCTGTTTGGTCCGGGCATGAACTTTTCCTCGCTGTATGCCACCCACCCGCCGCTGCTCAAGCGCATCCAGGCCATCGAGCCCGACTTCACGCCGGGCAACCTCGACGAATTGCGGCAACGCTGGTCCTACCAGCCGCCGGACGGCTTGGCAGAGGACGCCCAGATGGGCTTGGCGGAGACACCCGTGCACCAAGCCGCCCCCCGCCGCCCCGATGCCCGCGAATACGCAGCGGCCGTGGGCAACCCGACCGCCGCATCGCACCGGGAAGGCGTGCGCATCCGCAAGGCGATCCCGGATCACCTGGCCGACCTTGCGCACCACCCGGCCACCGCAGTGCCGTTGATCTACGGTTTGATCTTCGACCGCAAACCCAACGTTCGGCAGGCCCAGTACGACATCGTCGCCCGCAATCACGGCAAGCAGGTGGCCGACGAGGCGTGGCGATGCGGCGCGGAGTTGGTGCGCCTCGACCCGAACCTGCGCCTGCCCGTCGCGTCCATGGCATTCCCCGCCTTGCGCGGGCGGCCCGCGGAAGACACGCGACTGATGACATCGGTTCTGGGCCAACTGATCAACGCCGACGGGCAGATCGACGTCTTCGAATACTGCCTGGGCACACTGGTTTTCGTCGGCTTGCACGAGGCCTTGACGTCGGGATCACCCTGGAAGAGCAAGCGACAGAACCTGACCAGCGCCCAAAACGCCGTCTCCTGTCTGATCGCGGTGCTAGCGCAGACCGGTAACAGCGATCCTCGAGCGGCGACAGCGGCCTTCCAGGCGGGCATCTCCGTCGCATACCCGCAAGCCCGCATCCCGTTCCTGCCGGTCAACGGGGTCTTCGCGCTCGAACAAGTGTGGCCGGTCATCGACGGACTGGAAGGCCGCGACAAGGCCACCGTTGTGTCCGCGGTCGTGACGACGGTGATGGCCGACAGGACGGTCACCGTGCAGGAGTCTGAACTGCTGCGAACGGTGTGCGGTGTGCTGCACGCCCCGGTTCCACCGGTTATCTAGCACGCAAGGGCGCCAGCAGCGCCTGAAGTCCGTATTCGAAAACGGCGTCGTAGTCGGTCGGGGACTGCAGCGCTTCGACGAGCTTTCGGTCCGGCCAGTCATCGGCCCACAGTGACGGATCCTCCTCGTCGTGCTTGGCGCCACGAACAGCCGTGAACTGCATCACTGCCGACGATATGACGTGAACCTGTACCGCTCGCAAGACCAGTGCAGCCTCGGTGCCGGTGACACCCAAGTCCGCGAGTTGCGCCGCCAGCGTCTGTTGAATTGGCAGGAATAACCGCGGCGTCTGGTCGCGTTCGTGCGCGATGCTGAGCAGGTGTTGGCGCTCAATGAGCGCTGTGCGCTGCGAGCGGGCAAGGGAGGCAATGCGTTCGACGGCGGTCTCCCCTTCGATGGGGAGGTTGGCCATCTGGCTGAGCAGCCGGTCGACCAGGTGGTCGAAGAGTTTGTCGCGACCCCCGACGTGCCAGTAGATCGAGGTCACGGCTACCCCGAGTTGCTCGGCGAGGCCGCGCATCGTGAATGCCTCCACGCCGTGCAGTTCGATCAGCCGGGCGGCGGTGTCCAGGATGACCTCGGCGCTGATGGCCTGTTCGCCCTTGGCGGTCAAGGTGTTTCACCTCCTCGGCTTGTGCAATCCGACTCGGTTAGCTCCAGATAGCGTTCCAGGTTGCGGTGCATGTTGATCACCCGCCGTTCCTCATTAGACAACACCACGTGGGTGAACCCGGGCTGGTGCAGACCACGCTGCAGTCCCGGCAACACCGTGAGGTCCTGGGACATCACCAGGCCAGGGTGCGCCTCCTCGGCCGGCATCCGCACGTCGGCTGGCTTGTTGCGCGGCGCGCCGGGTGGCATCCGAGTGAACAACACCATCACCAACTCGCCATGGTCGGGGTCGGGTCCCGGCCGTGCGGCCAGCACGGTCAGATGGTCGGCGTTGGTCAGCAGGGACATGTTCGGGAAGACGTTGTACTGGTGTAGCCGCATCATCTGATCGGTGCTGGCCCAGCTGAGATCGACGCCTCTCTCAGCAGCGAAAGCTCTTGTGCAGGCGGCAATCACGTCAGCAACCGACTGGCCGGAGTGGCGATCGTCGTGCGGGAACGGGGTGCGCTCGCCAACACCCATCAATGCGCCCTGGGTGTCGACATAGGCGTCCCAGATCTCCTCGTCGCTGAGCGGTTGTTTGATGTGCGGGCTCGGCACTCCGTAGAGCTGCTCGGACTTGCCGGTGTGTCCCCAGATCACCTGTGGCGCATGGACGTCGTCCACGCACCGGTGCAGCTCGGGATGCAACGTTTGGATGTGGTAGGTCTCGCTGAAGCCGTCGGCGATGGTCTTCCAGTTTGCCTCGACCTCGATGGTCATCGTTGCGTAGCAGCGGAAGTCGACGAGTCCGCACCACGCGATATCGTCTGGGACCGCCTCCAGATAGTCGGCCAATGGCATCGCGTCGCGGTCAAGGTTGACGAAGACCAGCCGCTCCCACACGTCGACGCGGGCTGCATGCAAGGGCAGCTCGGACATCGGCAACGCACCGAACCCCTTGCGGTTGGGGACCCGCTTGAGCACGCCGCAGAGGTCCCAGGTCCACCCGTGGTAACCGCATCGCAGTTCACGCAGCTCCGAGCCGGAGCCGGTGCACAGCGAGTTGCCCCGATGCCGGCACACGTTCTGGAATGCGCGCAGGGCGCCGTCGCCGCCGCGAACGATCAGTATCGAGTAGGGCCCGCAACGGTATTCGAAGTAGTCGCCGGGCTCGGCGACATGGTCGACAGTGCAGGCGAGCTGCCACACCCTCGGCCACATCCGCTCCACCTCGAGCTGGGCGAACGCCGGAGAGTAGTAGCGCTCCGCTGGCACCAGGGTGGGGCGCTGCGGCGGCGTGCCGATCGCGTCCTCCTGACGGACACGGGCGGTTTCGGTCGTCATCGAAAGGCTCCCGTCGATCCTGTAACGGTGTTACATTGCTCACTGTAGCGGCTGGCGGCGGCAGACAAGGAGTAATCGTGTTCGACCTCAAAATTCTTGGCGGCACCGTCGTTGACGGCACCGGAGCGGACCGATTCGACGCCGATATTGCCGTCAAGAACGGCAAAATTGTTGAGGTTCGTCGCCGTGGGCCCAACGATCTGCCGCTGGACGGCGAGGCCGCCGAGACGATCGACGCAACCGGAAAGATCGTCGCACCGGGATTCGTCGACATCCACACCCACTACGACGGTCAGGTCAGCTGGGACGGCCTGCTGGAGCCGTCCAGCAGCCACGGTGTCACCACGGTGGTGATGGGCAACTGCGGTGTCGGCTTCGCGCCGGTGCGGCCGGGGCACGAAGATTGGCTGATCGGCCTGATGGAGGGTGTCGAGGACATTCCCGGTGCCGCTCTGACCGAAGGCATCACATGGGGGTGGGAAAGCTACCCCGACTACCTCGACATCGTCGAAAGCCAGGAATTCGCCGTCGATGTGGGAAGCCAGGTAGCTCACGGCTCGGTCCGCGCCTACGCGATGGGGGAGCGCGGCGCCCGCAACGAACCCGCCACGCCGGACGACATTGCGGCAATGGCACGACTCGTGCAGGAGGCCGTCGAGGCCGGCGCGCTGGGCTTCTCGACGTCGCGCACCCTCGGTCACCGGGCCATCGACGGCGAGCCGGTTCCGGGAACCTATGCCGCAGAAGACGAGCTGTTCGGGCTCGGCCGGGCCATGGCCGCCGGCGGGCAGGCCGTCTTCGAGCTGGCTCCTCAGGGCGTGGCGGGCGAGGACATCATCGCGCCCAAGAAGGAACTGGAGTGGATGCAGCGCCTGGGCGCTGAGATCGACCGGCCGATCTCCTTCGGCATGATCCAGGTCGACGCCGCCCCCGATCTCTGGCGCGAACAGCTGGACATCTCGGCGGCCGCTCACGCGGCGGGCAGTCGGCTCTATCCCCAGATCGCCGCGCGGCCGTTCGGCATGCTGTTCGGCTTCCCCGGACATCACGCGTTCACCCACCGCCCGACCTTCCGCCGGCTGAAGGCCGAATACGGCCGCGAGGAACTGGCGCAGCGCCTCGCCGATCCGGCCGTCAAGGCGGCAATCCTGTCCGAAGACGATCTACCGCCCGACCCAAACCGATTGTTCGACAACATGTTTGCCTTGGCTCAGTACTCACTCGGCAGGCTCTATGCGCTGGGCGATCCGCCCGATTACGAGCCGACCGCCGAACGCACCGTCGAGAAAATCGCGGCCGAGCGCGGCGAGGACCCATTGGCCACGCTTTATGACCTGATGCTCGAGTCCGATGCAACGTCGATGCTGATGCTGCCGTTCTACAACTACTTCTACGGCAACCACGACGCGATCCGCGAGATGCTGTTGCACCCCGCGGCTGTGTCGGGTCTGTCCGACGGCGGCGCGCACTGCAGCATGATCTGTGACGCGTCGTATCCCACCTTCTTGTTGACGCATTGGGCTCGCGATCGGCAGCGTGGCGAGAAGCTGCCGCTGGAGTACGTCATCCGCAAGCAGTCTCACGACACCGCGCAACTGTTCGGACTCACCGACCGCGGCGTGATCGAAGTCGGAAAGAAGGCCGACGTCAACGTGATCGACATGCACGCGCTGACGTTGCATCCCGCGCGGATGGCCTACGACCTGCCAGCCGGCGGCAACCGGCTCATTCAGGGCGCTTCGGGCTACAGCGCCACCATCGTCAGCGGCGCGGTGACCCGCCGCGACGGCGTCGACACCGGGGCGCGTCCCGGTCGGCTGGTGCGCGGAGCACGCTGAGCACATGTCGATCGATCGTGCTGCGCTCGCAGCGGGCAGCATCCGGTTAGCCTCCGGCGTATCGTTTCTCGTGGATCCGGTTCGTGCGAACCGGCTCTGGGGCGCCGAGGCGGAAGAGTCGTCGCCGACGGCGCGCCTGCTGTTGCGGTCGATGGGCTACCGCGATGCGTTGATCGGCGGCCTGCTGGCAGCGGCGGCGTTGCGCGGCAAGAACACTCGCGGTTGGTTCCTGGCGTCAGGTGGTGCCGATGCCGCCGACCTGCTTGGCGGGCTGAGCGTGCATCACGAAATGAAGCGCTCGCAGCAGATCATCGGACTGGGCGGTGCCGTTATCGGCATCGCGGTCGGGCTCTGGGGCGCTGCGCGTCGCTCTCGGCTGCCAGACCCCGACTCCGATTGACGACCCACGAGCCCGCGACATCGGTACGCTCAGGCCGTGCCCGAAACGTCGTACGCACCCTGCGGCGATCTCAGCCTTGCGTATCAGGTTTTCGGCGACGGGCCCGTCGAGCTCGTCTGGGCCGGGTCCTTCGCCAGCCACGTCGAGTTGTATTGGACCATGCCCGAATTCGGTTCCTTCATGGAGCGGCTTTCTACTTTCTGTCGCATCCTCCTGTTCGACAAGGCAGGCGTCGGGCTTTCGGATCCGGTTGGGAAAATCCGCACTCTTGATGATCGGGCTGGCGAGATCGAGGCCGTCATGGACGCCACCGGCTTCCAGAGAGCCACCCTTTTCGGTGTGAGCGAGGGTGGCCCGGCGGCTATCCTCTTCGCCGCCACTCGACCGGAACGAACACAGGCGTTGGTTCTCACCGGCGCGGCCGCCTACGCCCCAGCCACCGGGTGGGCCGACATGGAGCGCGACCCGGCTGAACTACGGGCGCGCGGCGTACGTGAGATCGGTGAGGAATACACACCGTCGACGGAGCAGATCGCCCATTTCCAGAGATTCGGGCTGGCCGTCCGATCGGCGTGAGGCACCGGCGAGGCACTCAAGTGCATCCTTTCCGGAGTCCGGTCTGTGCGTCAGCTCGGCATGTTGGAGCGCATGTGCGCGAGCCCGGGAATGGCGCGGGCGACGCTGGAGGCGTCGTTTCGGATCGATGTCCGGTCGATTTTGCCGACGATCTCGGTGCCGACCCTCGTGGTCCATGCGCGTCAGGATCCCGCCGTTCCGGTGCAGTCGGGCCGGTATCTCGCCGACCATATTCGCGGCGCGCGCATGCTCGAACTCGACGGACACGATCACGCGCCATGGTTTGTCGAGCCCGACCGTATTGCGACCGAGATGGCGGAGTTCCTCACCGGCAGCCATGCGGCGCCGTCACAGGCACATCGAGCACTGCGCACCGTGTTGTTCACGGACATCGTCGCCTCCACCGAACGTGCGCCGGCGGTGGGCGACGACCGGTGGCGTGCGATACTTCAGCGCTTTGACGAGATCACGTCCGACCTCACGGAACGATTCGGTGGCACAGTCGTCAAGAGCACCGGCGACGGGCACCTCGCTACGTTCGACGGGCCGACGCAAGCCATCCGCTGTGCGGAGGCCGTGCGCAACGATGCCGAGAGCCTGGGCGTCGAGATCCGCGCAGGAATCCATACGGGCGAGTGCGAGCTGCTAGACGCCGACATCGGCGGCATCGCGGTCCACATCGCGGCGCGCATCCTGGGCCGGGCCGGCGCCGGTGAAATCCTCGTCTCGCGGACCGTCAGCGACCTGGTGGTGGGCTCAGGCACGGGCTTCGAGGACCGCGGCAACGTCGAGTTGCGCGGCGTGCCCGGCACCTGGCAACTACTGGCGGTCGACCGCTCCGGCGCGCAACCGGGAACGCCTGAGGCGAAGCTGGTCTCAGCGCCGACGCCAGGTCCGCGATCGGCGATGCGCCGGTCGGACCGAGCCGTAGCGATGATGGCCAAGCGCACACCGTGGATCCTCCGCGGGATGGCGCGCATCGCCCCAGCGACCGACCACAGGCAAACGGGAGCCGGTTAGCCGTCTTCGCCGGTGTGTAATCCCTCCGGGGGAGGAGTGGAATAGGCGGGATAGGACGGCGGCTTCACCACGCTGTCGTCGTCGGCTGGGTCCTCGGGTGTCGGGGCGGCCTTTTCGTCGTCCGGCGGTTCAGCACTGCTCATCATTCCTCCCTAGGTTCGTGGAAAAGCTGCGGCTACACGGTCACCCGATGCCGTGTTCGATGATGTCGCGGGCGCGGTCGAGCAACGAGGCGAAGGGCCCGACGGCGAAGTTCAGTTTCGCCGATTCCACACCGGCATGCGGACGGGTAGGCGCAATGGCTTCCGCTGCTCGCACCGCTGTTCCCAGCCGCTTGAGTTCGTCGGCGTCGAGTTCGCGCTGCAGCTTGGGGAACTCCTGGCTTTCCTCAAGCTCGGCGTGCTCCAGCACCGCGTCTCGCAACTTGGTGAGCTCGTCGATGAACTGCTGCGAAGTGATGTCGATGCCCTCGATCTTTGACAGCAGCTCCTTGGCCTGATGCTCTTCCTCGAGTCGAGCATCGACGATGACGTCGCCGGTATCCACCTCGCGGCGCACCCGCGGATGCACCACCATCTCCTCGGCCGTCTCGTGAACGGCCAGCAGCTGGCGCAACTGCAGAAACGGCTTCTCGCGCGCCTGCGGGTCAGAGGCGTGCAACACCTGGTCGAACAGGTCCTCGATCAGGTTGTGCTGCGCTTTGAGGAATCCGACAACGTCATCGGGCGATTGAATGATCATTTCGGCCATGCCGAAGTACCTCCACTAGGCAGGGAAATTCAACACAACAGCGCTACGGGCTGCGCACTGCTCGCAGCAGGCGTACCCCAAGCCACTCCAGGCCTAAACGCGTCGGTGGGCCCGGTCGGCCGCACGCAGCATTCAACAGGTCGCGAACGGTCTGGCGCGGCGGTGGTCGGACGTTTGGCGAGAAGATGGCGGGGTAGTAAGGGGGCAGGTTCGACGCTTCTTCAGTGTTTTCCTTGCGTCGTTCTTGCCGGAGGACTACAGCGACTTGGTCCGATCGAGATTCCGGTACGTCTGACCCAACTCAATCCGGAGGTTTCCATGCGCAAGACCATCGCTGCCGTTTCGGCCACTGGGGCGCTGTTGTTCGGCGGTGCGGGCATTGCCAACGCCGCAGTCGAGAGCGCGCCCATCCCGTCGTCTACCACGGCGACCCTGGCGGATCACGACACTAATCAAAGCGAGCACAGCGACAACAGCGGACTGTGGGGACTGCTTGGTCTGCTCGGGTTAGGCGGGCTCACCGGGCTGATGCGGCGCCGGGAAACTCCGCCCGGAACTGCAGGAACAGGAACTGCAGGACCTGTTAGTCGCGCCTGACGCCTAGGCCCTACTGGATACAAGCGAGGCCCTGCCTACTGCTTCCGCAAGTAGTGGCGGGGTCTCGCATTTCCGGAGGCCAATGCGCGCGGTGGTTCAGACGAATGTCACAACTAATTTGTCGGTGGCGCGGGCGTTGAGGCTGCTTCCATGGCCTCGCCTATGCGGTCGAACGGGATCGTGTGGCTGGCGATGCGAGCGTACTTCTCCCAGTTGGCGATGAGATTCTCAGTCACACTGAAGATCTCGTCGGGATGCCGACCGACCAGGTGCTGTCTGCCCTGAGTTGAGACTCGGGCCGTCACACCGAGCTACCCTGGCGCTATGGCCAAAAGTCAGGTAAAGGTGGCCCGGGTCTATGACGACCCCGGCGACAACGACGGCCAGCGGGTTCTAGTAGATCGGGTGTGGCCGCGAGGATTCCGCAAGGACGACCCGCGAGTGGGCACCTGGCACAAGGACGTCGCACCGTCCAAAGAGCTACGTGAGTGGTACGACCACAAGCCCGAGCGTTTCGACGAGTTCGCCAAACGCTACAAAAAAGAACTGCAGGGCAACGAGGCGCTCGACGAGCTGCGCAAGCTGACCAAACGCGGAACCGTCACGCTGGTGACCGCCACCAAAGAACTGGACGGCAGCCAGGCCGCGGTACTGGCCAAGCTGCTCTAATAGTCGAACCGCGCCAGCTGGGTGTCGCCACGGCGACCCGACCCGTCGATTGATAGCACTGCGGGCACCATCTCACTCGTGACCATGCCGTGCTCGGCGGTCAGCTCGTCGACGATGTCGAAGCTGCGCGCGATCCACTCTGGGGTATCGACGATGATCGTCACCACGGGCACCCGTCGCACCAGTTGAAACAGCTTGTCTCCGTGCGGTTCATGGTCGCCGTGGAAGCCCCAGATGCCGCGCAGTACGGTCGCACCCCGAGCCATCCCCGAGTCCAGCAGCCGACGGACCAGCGCGCGGTGAATGGGCAGCCCGCCGTGCCCGGTGGCCTCGCTGGTGTGCACCATCAGCTTCTGCCAGACTGGCCGCCCGTGCTCGTCGGTGGTCGGCAGGCGATGCGGTCGGGCCAGCGACTGGCCGTCGCGTTTGCACAACCGCACCCGTTCGACGGTCAACAACGGATGGGGCAGGACGGCACTGAGCTCAGCGGCGGCCGCCGACACCTGCGCCGCACTGCCGATGGAGATGATCATCAGCGGCACGTTGACGTTGCGGCTGAAGAACCGCGCCCGATAACGCTGCCCGTGCGCGGTGCCGTCGACGCCGAGAAATACTGCGGCACCGGCAAATCCATGTCGATAGAGCAGATCGCACACCGCGCGGTACGCCGGCAGCCCGCCGATGCGTTCCTGGCGCCCGACATAGACGGTGAGCTTGCTAGTGTCGTGTGGGTCGGAAACCGCGTCTGCACGCATCAGCTGGGCGCGTTCCAGGGTCATCAAGCCGCGGCCGGTCATCGCGATCACGTCGTCGACCAGTCCGCTGATCTTCGACTCGAGATCGACCGCGGCGACCGTCACCGGCGGGTCCTCCGACAGGCTCAACGATTCGTCGGTGCGCAGCACGTGGCGTGGGCCGAAACTGGCGATGCCGCGCAGCATCACGCTGGTCGCGACTTCGCGTTCGCCGAAGAGGTTGAGCATCGCGTCGGCCAGAAACCCGTGCCGCGCCGCATCATTGACGGCTCGCTGACGTTCACCGAAGTAGGTCGTCAGTTTCAGGTAGGAGTCGGTCATAGCCGGCCCGCGATCCACTGGCCCAGTAGCGCGGCGGCCAGGCCCAGCACCATGCTGACGACGATGTTGGCTGCGGCGGACCAGATCTGACGCTCTTCACTGAGTCGTTGGGTTTCCAGCATCCAGGTGGAAAACGTGGTGTAGGAACCGATGAACGCGGTGTCGACGAGCAGCGCGGCGTGCCTGCTCAACGCCAGTCCGCCGAGGAAGCCCAGCAGTGCGGCGCCGCTGATGTTGACCGCCAGCGTCCCGAACGGAAACGCCCGGGCCGCCCGGCGGGCCACGGCGCCGTCGACCACAAATCGCAGCACCGAGCCGACACCCCCGGCCGCCAGCACGCCCACCCACACCAGCATTTAGCGCACCCGCACCCGTCGCACCGTGGCGGTCGCGAGATACACCGCCAGCAAGCCCAGCACGATGCTGGCGACGGTGTAGCCCACCGCCAGGCCGTAGTGCTGGTGTTCGAGCATTCCCAGCGTCTCGACCTGCATGGTGGAGAAGGTGGTCAGCCCGCCGCACAGGCCGGTGCCCAGCAGCGGGCGCCGATAGCTCGACAGCGGCAGCCGCTCCAACAGTCGGGTCGTGAAGTAGCCGACCAGAAAGGCGCCGACGATGTTGGCGACGAACGTCGGCCACGGCCAACGCGTCGGATCCGGCACGGCCAGTGTGTTCAGTCCCGCTCGCGTCGCCGCGCCCAGCGCGCCTCCGACGAAGACAGCGGCCAACTCCCGGTAGTCGCGACCTGGCATCCCAGCAGCGTATGCGCGACATCGGCAGAATTGGTGGCATGGCGGCCAATCCACGCGCCGGTCAACCGGCCGAGCCCGAAGACCTTGTCGATCTGCCTCACCTGGTCACCGCGTATTACACGCGGCAACCCGACCCGGAGGACGTCGGCCAGCAGGTGAGCTTCGGCACGTCGGGACACCGGGGTTCAGCACTGGACGGCGCGTTCAACGAGCCCCACATCCTGGCCATCACCCAGGCGATCGTCGAGTACCGCGCCGCCGCGGGCACGACGGGGCCGCTGTTCATCGGCCGCGACACCCACGCGCTTTCCGAACCGGCCTGGGTGTCGGCGCTGGAGGTGCTGGCCGCCAATGACGTGACCGCGATGATCGACTCGGCCGACCGATACACGCCGACCCCGGCCATCAGCCACGCCATCCTCAACTACAACCGGGGCCGCGCCGACGGGCTGGCCGACGGGATCGTCGTCACCCCGTCGCACAACCCACCCCGCGACGGCGGCTTCAAGTACAACCCGCCGCACGGCGGCCCCGCCGACACCGACGTCACCAACGCAATCGCCAAGCGCGCCAACGAGATTCTACGCGACGGCGGCGAAGCGGTGAAGCGGATACCGTTGGCCCGCGCGCTGCGCAACACCTGGCGCCACGACTACCTCGATGCCTACGTCGACGACCTGCCCAGCGTGGTGAACATCGACGCGATCCGAAAAGCGGGCGTGCGGATCGGTGCCGACCCGCTCGGCGGCGCCAGCGTGGACTACTGGGGCGTGATCGCCGAACGGCACAACCTCGATCTGACCGTGGTCAATCCGCTGGTCGATGCGACGTGGCGGTTCATGACACTCGACACCGACGGCAAGATCCGGATGGATTGCAGCTCAGCGGATGCGATGGCCTCGCTGATCGCCAACCGCGACGACTATGCCCTGGCCACCGGCAACGACGCCGACGCCGACCGGCACGGCATCGTGACTCCCGACGAAGGGCTGCTGAACCCCAACCACTACCTGGCGGTGGCCATCGACTACCTCTACACGCATCGACCTGCCTGGCCGGCCAGCGTCGCCGTCGGCAAGACCGCGGTCAGCTCGTCGATCATCGACCGGGTGGTGGACGGCATCGACCGGCGACTCGTCGAGGTGCCGGTGGGCTTCAAATGGTTCGTCGACGGCCTACTGGAGGCCACCATCGGGTTCGGTGGCGAAGAATCGGCCGGCGCGTCGTTTCTGCGCCGCGACGGATCGGTGTGGACCACCGACAAGGACGGCATCATCCTGGCGTTGCTGGCCGCCGAGATCCTGGCGGTCACCGAGGAGACACCGTCGCAGCGCTACCGGGAGTTGGCCGGCAAATACGGCGCGCCGACCTATGCGCGGGTCGACGCGCCCGCCGACCGCCAGCAGAAAGCAAGGTTGGCTAAACTATCGGCCGACGAGGTAAGTGCCACCGAGCTGGCCGGCGAAGAGATCACAGCAAAGTTAACCACCGCTCCTGGCAACGATGCTCCATTGGGCGGCCTGAAGGTGACAACCGAGAACGCGTGGTTTGCTGCACGCCCGTCGGGCACCGAGGACGTCTATAAGATCTACGCCGAATCCTTCCGGGGCGCGGAGCATTTAGCCGAGGTTCAGCAAGTGGCTCAGGACCTGGTCGGTAAAATCATCGGGTGACCCTTGTTGCCCGGCGCGCTCAAACGCCGCTGCCACGGGAAGCCTGGGCACTGATTTCGGCGAACGTGATGATCGCACTCGGCTACGGCGTGGTCTCTCCGGTGCTGCCCGCCTACGCCCGCACGTTCGGGGTCAGCATCGGCGCGGCGACCTTCGTCATCACCGTGGTCTCGGTGACGCGGCTGTTTTTTGCCCCGGTCACCGGCCTGATGGTGCAGCGGCTGGGGGAGCGGCGGATCTATGTCACGGGGTTGCTGTTCGTGGCGGTGTCGACCGGCGCGTGCGCATTCGCCCAGACCTACTGGCAGCTGCTGGTGTTCCGCGCGCTCGGCGGGATCGGGTCGACGATGTTCTTCATTTCCGCGCTGGGCCTGATGATTCGGATCAGTCCCGACGACGCGCGAGGGCGGATCGCCGGCCTGTTCTCCACCGGGTTTCTGGCCGGCTCAGTCGGCGGGCCGGTGGTCGGTGGTCTCACCGCGAGCTTTGGGCTCAGCGCGCCGTTCCTCATCTATGGGGCGGCCCTGCTGGCGGCCGCGGTGGTGGTGTTCGCCAGCCTGCGCCGTTCCACGCTGGCCGCTCGCGCCGACGAGACCGAACCCACGGTGACGCTGCGGGCCGCGCTGCGCCATCGCGCCTACCGCTCAGCGCTGATGTCGAATTTCGCGACGGGCTGGTCGGTGTTTGGGCTGCGGATCGCGTTGGTGCCGCTGTTCGTCTCGGAGGTGTTGGGGCGCGGTCCGCGGATGACCGGTTTGGCGCTGGCCACGTTTGCGATCGGCAACGTCGTCGCCGTGCTGCCCAGCGGCTATCTGTCCGACCGGATCGGCCGGCGCGGCCTGCTGATCGCCGGACTTGCGCTGTCGGGGGTGACGACCATGTGGGTGGGCGCCTCGACGTCGGTGTCGCTGTTTTTGGTCGCGGCGTATCTGGCGGGGGCGGCGTCGGGCACATTCACCTCGCCGCAGCAAGCTGCGGTCGCCGACATCCTGGGCGGCACGGCGCGCGCGGGCACCGCGGTGGCCACGTTTCAGATGATGGCCGACCTGGGCGCGATCGTGGGTTCGGTGGCGGTCGGTCAGATCGCCGAGCGGCTGAGTTTCGGATGGGGTTTTGTGGTCAGCGGGGCGATCTTGCTGGCCGCCGCGATTGGCTGGGTGGTGGCGCCGGAAACCCGCCCGGTGGTCGCGCCGGCGGTGCTGGGGTTGGAGGGCGCGCCGGACGCGGCGTGAGCGCACACACGACCGGCTGACCCCCGGTTACGCTGCGGTCATGGTCACGTTGGACCGCCTGGTGAACGTGCTGGGCACCTACGGGGTTCAGCTGCGCTTCTGTTCGGTGCCGCGATCGACGGAATTGAGCAGCGTGGTGATGCACGAGACTATTGCCGGTCGCGCCGTCGTCGGCGACGTGCTGTTGGCCATCGGAGCCGGCTCGGTGAAAGAGGCTGTGCGATGGGCAATGTCGGCGCGTGCCGTGGCCGTACTGGTCCGTGGCGGCGACGACAAGACCGCGTTCGTCGGCGAAGGCGAGGCGGTCGCGGTGATGGTGATCGACGACGCATTGTCGTGGAGCGAACTGGCGGCGGTGGTCTACGGTTTGGTGCTCGAAGGGCGCGAGACCGAATCAGGCCGTGGCCCAACCGATTTGTTCGCACTGGCCGACAACCTGGCTGACGCCGTCGGCGGCGCAGTCACGATCCAAGACGGGCTTGCCCGGGTGCTGGCCTATTCGCGGCAACAGCAGCACGCCGATCCGGCAGGCGCCGAAACGATTCTGATGCGGCAGACACCGGAACGGTTGCGCGCCCTGCTCGAACAACGCGGCGTCTATGCGCATTTGGCGGCATCCGACGAGCCGCTGTTCGTCGCCGCCGACGACGAGCACGGGTTGACCGGCCGGATGGTGGTGGCAGTGCGGGTCGGCCGGGAGCTGCTCGGGGCGGTATGGGTGGCCTGCCCGGAGCCGCTGGCCGCGGCCCGGCTGACCGCGCTGACCGACGGTGCACGGACCGTCGCGCTGCATGTGCTGCGCTCCCGCGCGAGCGCCGATCTGGAACGTCAGGTGGAGTCGCAGTCGGTGACCGGGCTGCTGGAGGGCACCGCCGACGCGGCGACGGTCGCTAGCCGACTGGGCTTGCCGCAGACGCCGCTGCGGGTGATCGCGGTGCACGCGCATCTGCCGTCCGAGCCGCATGCTGCCCTGTTGCAGGCCTTCGAGCGGGCCACCACCGGCTTCGGCTGGTCGCGGCCCGGTCGCAGCGCGCTGGGCGCCAACACGGTGTACACGCTGCTGCCGGCCGAATCGGCGGCCGACGCG
>NZ_LZKJ01000069.1 GCF_001672775.1 Mycobacterium kyorinense
GATCCCGGCGACCACGCTGGCCTGCGGCGGCAGCGCCGCCTGCAAGTCGCCCACCCAGCGCCGTCGCGTCGGCCGACGAGTTGGCCGCCGCGCGTCAAGAGGCCGACGAGTGCTTGGCGCTGCACGAGGTACGGCCGGACGGCGCGCCGCCGGCCTACGACGAATCCTGGGACGAAATCCTGCTGCAGCGGCTGCGCACGGCGGCCGGGGCCGGCCGGGCACCGGCTCGCGGGCCGGTAGCGGAACTGCGCCGCCACGACCGCGAGCACGCAACGCAGTACGTGGCCACGCTGCGGGCGTGGCTGGCGGCGCAGGGTGACCTGGCGCAGGCTGGCGAACGGCTCGGTGTACACGAAAACACCGTGCGCTACCGGCTGCGCCGGATGGCAGAAGTCACCACCCTCGGCCTGGACGACCCGGGTAAGCGGCTGGCGATGACGATCGAGCTGGCCTCCAGCGACGACGAACCGACCGTTGTGTCGGAAGCCGACAAACACTGACTTTGGCGTTGTCGGATTCCGGCAAACCAGTCAGCGGGTATCCGCGCCACCATGGATAACGTGATTGGTGATGGAGGTCCGCGGTCGGCGGTCGTGGTGGGCGCCGGTGTCGTCGGGTTGTCCACGGCATGGTTTCTGCAAGAGCGCGGCGTGGACGTCACGCTCGTCGATCGTGTCGGCGTGGCCGCAGGCGCCTCGTGGGGCAACGCCGGATATATCGCGCCGGCCCTGACCATGCCGCTCAACGAGCCGCACACGCTGCGATACACCTTGCGCTCCCTGCTGAAACCATCTGCCCCCGTGCGCATTTCACCGTCTACCGACCCGGCGCTGTGGCGCTTTTTGATGCGATTCGCAGCCAACTGCCGCACTGCGTCATGGACCCGGGCGGTGCGGGCCAACCTGGCGCTGAGCGAGGAGTGCATCGAGGCCTACGACGTACTGGTCTCCAACGGTGTCGACGCGCCGATCACCGATGCGCCGATCACCGCGCTGTTTCGGACATCTCACGACGCCGAACATTTGTTGGCAGAACTGCGGCGCTTCCAAGAGGCCGGCCAGCCCGTTTCCACCACGGAGTTGACCGGCGCGGCCTTGCGTGAGCAGGTGCCGCTGGCATCGGATGCGGCCGCCGCCGGTGTGCGTGTCAACGGCCAGCGCTTCGTCGACCCCGGCCGGTTCGTGCAGGCGCTGGGCCGCTCGGTCGTCGAGCGAGGGGCCACGCTGCACACCGTGGAGGTCACCGATGTGGAGCCGGCCAGAGACGGCGTCGTCGTGCACACCCGCAGCGGTCCGGTACTCAGTGCCGACGTGGCGGTGATCGCGGCCGGCGCCTGGTTGTCGCCGTTGGTGAGCCGCTGGGTGCGGGTTCCGGTGCATGCCGGGCGCGGTTACTCGTTCACGGTGCCGGTGGAACGTCCCGTTCCCTGCCCCGTGCACCTGCCCGACGCACGGGTGGCGTGCACGCCGTTGAACGGCAAGCTGAGGGTCACCGGGATGATGGAGTTGCGCGATCCCGACGCGCCGGCATCCGAGGCACGGGCCGATGCCATCGCCGACGCGGCGCGGCCCTACCTCGACGGCGTCTGCTGGGAGCAGCGCAGCGAGGTGTGGGTCGGTCCCCGTCCGCTGAGTCCCGATGGTCGCCCGCTGGTGGGGCAGGTGTCCCAGGGGATCTACGTCGCCGGCGGGCATGGCATGTGGGGCATGACCCACGGCCCGGTGACCGGGCGGTTGCTGACCGAGCAGATCACCACCGGCAAGCAGTCGGCAGCGCTGCGTGAGTTCGACCCAAAGCGTTAAGAATTTCGTTTCTTAAGTTCCATCCCACGCGATAAGTATCCGATTTCTAGGAGGCACTACATGTCCAGTTCAGAAGGTGTATGGATGACACCGGAAACGCGCGATCGGCTTGAGGCTGAGCTGGCCGCACTGTTGGGGCCGCACGTCGACGACACCCTCGACCTGGACGAACGCCGCGCGCGGCGGGCACGCGTCCGGCAGATCCACGATCTGCTGCAATATGCCGTCGTCGGCGAAGATCCACCCGACGACGGGGTTGCCGAGCCCGGCATGGTGCTGACCGTGCGCTACGACGACACCGGCGAGACTGAAACGTTCCTGCTCGGGGCCCGCGGCGCCGAGCATGGTGATATGGAGATCTACTCGGCCCAGTCACCGCTGGGGACCGCGATCACCGGGGCGCGCCGCGGCGAGAAGCGCAGCTACCGGGTGCCCAGCGGCGCCACGGTGTCGGTCACGCTGGTCGAGGCCGTTCCCTACGGACTGCATAGCAGTGACTGTCCGGCCTGACCGGTCGTGATCAGCGACTTTGAAGCCGAGTTGGCGGTGGTGTAGCTTCGATGAGCACACCATGGGGCTATGGCGCAGCTGGTAGCGCACCACACTGGCAGTGTGGGGGTCAGGGGTTCGAGTCCCCTTAGCTCCACCCAACGAACTGCAGGTCAAATGGCCTGGGACCGTTGCTCTGCCGCTCGGATCGGTACCTTCGGTCTACCCGTGGATGAGGCGTCGTTTTTGCTGGGTGAATTCCTTGTCGTTCAGGATTCCGGCGTCGTGGAGTAGGTCGGTGAGTTCGCGCAGCTTGGCGAAGATCTCCGTTGCCGAACTGTCCGGTGACTTCGGTGGTCGGCTCGGGTTTTCCCGAGTGGGCGCTCCCGCCCGCTGTTGGCGGCTCCAGCCGGCAGTACCCGCCATGGCGCGCCCTGCCATACCGGCCAATGCCATTTCGGCGTAGGGGATTTCCGACGCGCCCGCAGCAGCGGCGGCCGACGCGGCGGCCGTGCTGGATTCCAGCGACGTCAGGGCGACCTGGCGGATTGTCGGGGCCGCCACGGTCCAGGCTTGGGGTACCGACAACGAACCGAGTGAGGCCGCCTGTCCCATACCCGCCGTGGCGCTGGCGGCACCCGCGGTACTCAGACCGCCCAGGGCTCCCAACCCGCCCAACGGAATTAAGCCCGCGCCCAAGCCGCCAGGGCCGATTACGCCCTCAACCTGGGCCCCCAAAAGCTCGAGGTCCAGGCCATAAAACTCGGTTCCCAGGCCCAGGAACTCAGTACCGAGGCCGGGTACCTCCAGACCTGCTAGGCCGAAAGTGTCGACACCAAGGCCGACCTCGTCCAGCGCCAGGCCTGACGTGCCGGCGTTGGCCCCGCCGCCAATCAGGCCGGGCGCCACACCGGCACCCTTGAGCGCGCTTTTGCCCGATGCCCCTGTCAGTCCCGTGAGCGCACTGGCCGGGGTAGAAGCTACCGACGACACCGCTGACGTTCCGGTACCTATTGCCATCTGGCCCAGGCCGGTAGCGGAGGAGGTCGATTGCAATGGCTGCGTCATCGTTCCCAGCGCCTGGGACACCCCGTTGATCGATGACATTGCGTTCTGGGCTTGAGTGCCCGCCGAGGTGCTGGCCGCGTGCGCGACCGCGACGGATTGGCCGCCCAGCCCACTCGGATTGGTGGTCTGCTTCGGCGCGGTGAACGGAGTCAACCGGGTGGCTGCTGCCGCGCCGCCGGCATAGCCGTACATCGCGGCGGCGTCTTGAGCCCACATTTCACCGTAGTGAGCTTCGGTGGCCGCAATCGCGGGCGTGTTTTGGCCCAGGAAGTTGGTCGCGACCAAGGCCGCCAACTGAGCGCGGTTGGCGGCGATCACCGGCGGGGGCATTGTCATCGCGAACGCGGTTTCATACGCTGCGGCGGCTGCTTTGGCCTGGCTGGCCGCCTGCTCAGCTTGGGCCGCAGTGGTATTCATCCACGCCACATAGGACACGGCCGCGGTGCTCATCGCCATCGACGACGGACCTAGCCATTGTCCTGTCAGGCCGGAAACCACCGACTGGTAGGAAGCCGCCGCCGACCCCAATTGGGCGGCCAGCCCGTCCCACGCTGCCGCGGCGGCCAGCAACGGCCCTGCTCCCGGACCGGCGTACATGCGGGCGGAATTGATCTCCGGAGGTAGCAATGCGAAATCCATATCCGTTGCTCCCGTTTGCTTTAGCTGGCACCGATTGCGTTGGCGACCTCGGTAGCCGCATAGGAGACGGCGCTGCTGCGCAGGGTCTGCACGAACATCTCATGAATAGCCGCCGCTTGTGTGCTGACCGTCTGGTAGAGGGCCGCATGCGCGTTGAATTGCGCCGCCGTTAATGCCGACACCGCGTCGGCGGCGGCGGGCATCACCGTGGCGGTCGGGGCTGCTGCAGCCGCATTCTGGGCGGTTACCGCCGCACCGATCGCTTGCAACTCACCGCTCGCGGCGGTCAGCATTTCTGGTTGCATGGTCACAAATGACATCGGTTTCTCCTTACTTTCTGGCCGGACCACAAGTCGGCCGCCAACAAATGGCGCGCGAACCTATTGGCAGATCGCGAAAAACCCCGAAGTTGACGATGAAGTGGTGCATGCCCTGCTCTCATCGGTTGTGACTGTCGGCCAACGGGTTTCGTCCGTGAAAGAGATAAGGGTTATCAGGTGAGTATCGGGATGAGCCCGACGGCGAAGACCAGGTAGAGCACAGCGGCCCCGGCCAGTCGAATGGGCGTGAGTTTGTGCGTGCGCAGCGTGTACAGCAGGTAGCCGATCGCGGCCATGGTGATCGCACCGGACCAAAGCAGTGCGTGATCGAAGCGCCAATCGGTAAACAACAGGCCCAGGCCGCTGGGCACCGTCGCCTGGATCATCATCGCCCCGGAGATATTGGCCAGGGCCAGTTGGGTTTTACCATGCCGGACCCAGATGACTGCGTTCATGATCTCGGGTAGCTCGGTGGCGATCGGCGACAGCAGCAAGGCGGTGACGGCCCCCGACAATCCGAGCATCGGACCAATGGCGTCGAGCTGGTGCACGAACACCTGCGAGGAAACGAAGATGATCGCCAACGCGCCTACCGTTTGCGCGATCACCAACGGGGTGGCCGGTCGCGCAACGCGGGGTTGCAGCTTTAGCGGTGCCAACTCCTCCTCGTCATGCGGGTCCAGAGTGTGGCCGCCGCGCAGTTCGCGCCAAAAGTAGACGGCGTAGACGGCGAAAAACAGCAACCCCACCCACGGCTTGATGGCGAACGCCACCAACCCCAAAGCGACTTTGACTACGAACACCGTCATAAACCAGCGCTGATCGTTTGCCAGGCGTGCCGCTTGGACGGAATCGGCTAACACGCTGTTGCAGCCAGCCTCGTGATCTGACGTCGGGGCTTCGACGTTCACACCGCCACCGACGGCCACCACTTCGCGGCTACGCGTGCGCCGCCGCGCGAGCAAGATGGCACCGGTCACCCCGTAGGCGACCGTCGCCAGTACCAGCGGGCCGCCCATCGCGGCGCCGACCCCGATGTCGCGGATCTGTGCAGTGGAGCCGGTCGTCACTGCGACCAGCGTGACCACCGACTCGGGCAGCGCTGTGCCGAACGCGGCCAAGATGCTCCCGACGGCCATTTTGCCGACGTTCAGCCGCTGGCCAAGCCATTCCACGGCATTGACGAACCACTCACACGACAGATAAATCGCTATCGCGCAGGCGATCAGCAACGCGATATGCACCACGAAGGGCCTTGCCTCCCTCGCCCACGCGCAGGTCGGGCGTTAGACCTCGGTTCGGATCTGTCTAATCCTGCCATTCATTTCGTTATATTCGCAAATATTAAAATGTTTCGATTGGGCGAATCCGGTTGTCGGAAGTGCGCCAGAATGGAGGCCGCCATGGCAAAACCAGAACAACGGCTACCCGAAACCGCTGACCCCGCCGTTGCCCCCGCTGAGCCCACCGGCCCACAGCTGACCTCAGCCGCAGCCACTTTCGCGCTGCTGGGCAATCCGGCGCGGCTGCACGTGCTGTGGCTGGCCGCCCAAGATGTGCACGACGTGACCGCCCTGGCTGACCGGGCCGGCGTCGGAGTGGCCACCATGAGCCAGCATCTGGCCAAGCTGCGCCTGGCCGGCCTGATCAGCGCACGCAAAGAAGGGCGTCGCCACATCTACACCGTCGAGGATCCGCACGTGCTCACACTCGTCCAGCAGATCTTCGCCCACATCGCCCCCGACGGCAGCCTCGCACCCGACCCACCATCCACACCATGAGCCGAACGGCGAGCGGAAGCCCGCCTATCTTGGCGGTATGTCAGAGGAATCGAAGGACCGCGCGGCCGCTCGGGCCGAGGAGCTGATCGAACGGCGCGCCGACTTGCAGCACGGGCAGCCGACCACCGAAACGGACGCCCAGTTGGCAGCCGAGCGCGCCGAGGAATCGCGTGATCGCGCGGCCGCGGCCCATCGCAGTGCTGCTGTCCGCCACGACGAGTCGGCCCAAACACATGAACGGGTGGCCCTGGTGCACGAGGACGCAATCGACGCCGGCGTCGGTGATGCCGACGAACACCGCGAGGCGGCTGCCCTCGCACCGCGAACAGGCCGCCGCGGACCGATCTGCTGCCGAGTCGTCTCAGCGTGCGGCTGACGAGGAGTAGGGGATAGTGCAGGCGCTTTCATCGTGGTCCGGTGCCGACCACGACGCCTGCGGCGGCTTCGATCGGCTTGACGATCGACGTGAAATCGGAGTTGGGCCCCTCCGCGGCCAGGGTCGCCTCCCATAGTTGCGCCACGGACTCGGCCAGCTGCGTTGGCAGACCCAGCGCTTTGGCCTCATCGAGATACAGACGCACATCCTTGACCATCAAACCCGTCGCAAACCCGTAGTCGAAGGTGCGCGGAAGTACCGCACGCGGAAACTTCTCGCGACTCGCGTGGGTGGCTCCGGATCCGGCGTTGAGGACATCGATCATGACCTGGGCATCCAGACCCGCCTTCACGCCCATCACCATGACTTCAGCGGTTGCGGCCAACGACGCGGCGGCCATCAAGTTGTTGACCAGCTTCATCATTTGTGCGGCACCGGGTTTTTCGCTGACGAAGATGGCGCGGCCGATGGCATCGAAAATGGCTGCGGAGGCGTCGAACTCGGCGCGCGGGCCAGACACCATCACGGCAAGTGTTCCCGCTTGAGCGCCGTGCACCCCGCCGCTCACCGGGCTGTCCAGCATGGCGATCCCATGTTCGGCCAGCAGTGCGTGATTACGTTGTGCTGCTTGGCTTCCCGCGGTCGACAGATCGATGAAACGCTGGATATGGTTGCCGCCGGCGACCGCCTCAGCCACCTGCGTCGACACCTGTGGTGTCGGCAAACTGGCCATGACCGTCGGCGCACGATCAGCCACCTCCCGTGCTGACGCCGCACGATCTGCGCCTGCGGCCACGACGGAGTCGATCGCGGCACCACGGGTATCGAAGACGACGACATGGTGTCCCGCGTCGACAAGTCGGCGCACTATGGCGGATCCCATGTTGCCCAACCCGATGAATCCGATGTCCACGTCTCGGCCCCCTATCCGCTCGATGTCGCTGTGCGTCGACGTTGTGTGGCCGCCAATGACCGCCGAGTGTGGGATTGATACACGCTTGAGGCATGAACTGCGTGACACAAGCCCACATTCGCGGCGCCCTTGACCTGAACTGCGGTTGAGGTCTTAGCGTCACGTCGTGACGCACCAACTGGCCTCCGTCGGCGCGATCCGCTTTGCGCGATGCTCGAGCAATTTCGAACAGACCGTCGCGTTCTACCGCGACCTCGTCGGGCTGCCGCTGTGCGCAACGTTCGCCAATAGCTACGGCAGCACCGGCGCGATTTTCGGAATGCCCGGCACAGCGCTCACTTTCGAGATCGTCCGAGCAACCCAGCCGATCGCGGTCGATGCCCATGAACAGCTGTGTCTGTATTTCCTCGACGCGACGGCGCAACACGAAGCGACGGCTCGGCTGCGGACAGCCGGAATGCAGCCCGTGGAGTCCCATCCGTATTGGGCGGCGGTCGGGGCGGTCACCTACCGTGACCCCGATGGGCGCGAGATTGTGTTCGCGCCCTTCGTATTCGGAGTCAACGAGCCGGCCGCCATGTAGCCGACGCGAACCCTTAGCCCAGCAACTCTTGTCGAACGGGGCCATGTCAGGGCTTGCTGCGTCCCGACCGGCTGAGCCGCCACTCGGGCGGGAAGTTCATGTCGTTGTCCTTCACGACGTTGTTCAGACCCTTGGTGAAGGTGCCCTCGGTGAGGTCGACCTCGTTGTCCTGGTCGTTTTGAATCAGTGGCAGCATGCCTTCCACCATGCCGGTCAACAAGCTGCCGAAGTACTCGCCCTTGTGCTGCTTGTAGAGCTCCAGGAACGTCTTCTGCACCGCGACCGTGTCGGTGGGGCGAGACCGCGAGCACGCCATCGCATACTTCAGCGTTTCCGCTTCGAGCTTCTCGAGGGGCACCACGCTGTTGACGAACCCGCACTCATACATTTCCTTCGCGCTGAAAGGCCGTCCGGTGAACAGCATTTCGGAGAACTTCCGTAGTCCCATGGTTTCTGCCCACCACCACAGCCGCGGCCCCCAGCCCACATAACGAAAGGCCGGGTGGCCGAACAGGGCGTCATCGGAGGAGACGACCAGGTCGGCGTCACCGGCCTGATAGAAGTGCCAGCCATAGCAGTATCCCTTGGCCTCGATGATGCTGATCTTGCGCAGTTCCTGCAGCGGGCGATTCCCGGCCGGAGCCTTGGCGTAGAAGTCGGTCACGGTGGACAGATAGCGGTAGGAGCCCCCTGGCGGGTACTTGACGCGGTCGTCGTTGATTGCTAGCTCGTGAAGCAGTGGCATCCCGGGGTTTTCCAGCATGTCGCGCTGCTCGGGCAGGTCGCCGCCGCTACCGAAATCCTCTCCCTCCCCGCGGATCACGACCACCTTGACGTCGTCGTCGACATTGCATTTGTGGATCAGGTCGGCATAGTTCTGCCGCATGCCCAGAGTCGTCGAATTCTGCGCGTCCGGACGATCGAAGGTGATATAGGCGATCCGGTTCTTGACGTCCTTCTCGAACTTGATGAACGGCTCGGCATCCCTTTTCATCTGTTCGTAGTCGTACTCAGGCATACAGGTCTCCCATCCGTGCGCGGTGTCGCCGTCAGTGTGTCAGCGTCGGACCGAGTTAGGGCAATTTGTACTTTCCGCTTAAAAGCACGGCACGATTGGCACGATGAAGGTCGCGATCCTCGACGATTACCAAAACGTCGCGCTGAGCATGGCCGACTGGTCGCAGGTGGCCGCCCGAGCCGACATCACCGTCTTCACCGATCACCAGGCCGATCACGACGCCATCGTCGAGCGGCTTGCCCCCTTCGACGTGGTGTTCGTGATGCGCGAGCGCACCCCGTTGCCGCGCAGCATCATCGAGCGGCTGCCGAACCTGAAGATGATCGCCTCGACCGGTCCGTTCAACGCCGCCATCGACGTCGCGGCCGCCCAGGAGCGCGGCATTCACGTCAGCACGACCGGCGGATACCTGGAATCGACCGTCGAGCTGACCTGGGCGCTGATTCTGGCCGCCGCGCGCCGCCTCGTCGACGAGTCTGTGTCGGTGCACAGCGGCGGATGGCAGACCTCGGTCGGTCGCCAACTGGGCGGAACGGTGCTGGGCGTGCTGGGCCTGGGCCGGATCGGCAGCCGGGTCGCGCGAGTGGGCGCGGCGTTCGGCATGGACGTCATCGCCTGGAGCACCAACCTGACGCCGGACGCCGCGGCACAGGCCGGGGCTACCTACGTCGGCAAAGAGGAGTTGTTCCGTCGCGCCGACGTGCTGACGATTCATCTGGTGCTCAGCGAGCGCAGCCGCGGTCTGGTGGGCGCAAGTGAGCTTGCGTTGATGAAACCGAGTGCGCTGCTAGTCAACACCTCGCGCGGACCCATCGTCGACGAGACGGCGCTGATCGAGGCGTTGCGCTCCCACCGGCTCGCCGGGGCCGGACTCGACGTCTTCGACACCGAGCCCCTGCCGGCCAGACACCCCTTGCGCACGCTGGACAGCGTCGTCGCCACTCCCCACATCGGCTACGTCGCCGACCGGGTCTATCAGACCTTCTACGGCGAGGCGGCCGCCAAGATCGCCCGCTGGCTCGACGACGTCACGCGCTGAACGTCGGCGCCGCCAGCGCGCCTCGAGGCGGCCGAGCACCAGCAGCAGGATCGCGGCCAGCAGCCAGCCCAGCAGGATGTCGATCACGTAATGCTCGGCCGAGTACACCAGCGTGAACGCCATCGTTAGCACGTAGGCCACCAGCAACGGGCGCCACCACCACCGGACGCGGCGCCACAAGAACACCGCGATCATCGCCGACAGCGCGGCGTGTAGCGACGGGATGGCCGCCACCAAATTCACGCTGGCCTGCCCGGAGTCGAGCAAGGCCCGCGCCGAGTGCAGATGCAGCGTGCCCCAGCCGCGGCTGGAGATGCGTTCCACGAACGGGTGGGCACCGGGATGACTGGTGTGCATGGGCCCCAGCAGCCCGCCGTCGGGCACCCCCGCGGGGCTTCGGAACATGCACCGTGGGTTGGACGGGCCGTCGGCGATCTGGTCGGGTGTGCAGCGCGCGGCCGCCCACGGCGGCGCCGACGGCACCAGCACGTAGACGATCAGGGCCGCAAATGACAGCCCGACGAATCGCCGGGCGAATGCTGCCCAGTCATCTCGGTTGCGCAGCCATAAAAGCCCGGCGATCACGTACGGCAGGATGAAAAACGACATGTAGACGGCGC
>NZ_LZKJ01000070.1 GCF_001672775.1 Mycobacterium kyorinense
CCGCGGCCGTCGGCACCCAGTTCGGCGGTGACCAGGTCGATGAGCTCAGCATCGGTGGCGGCTGCGGGCGCGCTGACCGGGTCGTCGAGCCCTAACTGACCGAGCACCAGGCGGGCCGCCGACGCCAGCACGCCGTCGCGGCCGGTGATCTGGTCGGTGAATTCGCTCAGCGCGGCCGCGTCCACCGTCGCGCCGCCGCCGGCTCCCGAAGATGGCAGCGCCACTGAAACGCCTTGCCGCGCAGCCACCGCGGCGACCGCAGTGTCGATGACCTTGTCGACCGAGGCGGCGTCAGCCAACGCGCCCTCATGCAGGTTGCCCAGCGCGCCGCCGCGGACACTGGTTCCCTCGCGGGTGCCCAGCGCCACTTCCACGGTGACGTGCTTGACCCAACCGTCACCGAGTTCCCAGGTCTTCTTCACCCGCTCGCCGATCGCGCCCGGCCGCTTGCCCGACGGGCCGAACGCCGTGCGCAGCTGGTCGTTGATAGCGTCGGAAAGCACGGGGCCATAAGGCTTGTAGGTGCGGGCCAGCTTCGTGACCTGTGAGCGCAGGCCGGCCAAGTCGGCGTCGGCGGCGCCGTCGATAGCGCCCAGGTTCAGCTCTGAACCCAGGTCGACCAGCAGCTGGTTACGCCGTGACGACGCACCGTCGGTGATCGACTCGATGGAGTCCAGCGCTTCGATCTGGTCGATGCGCATCTTGGCCGACAGCGCGATCAGCGTCAGCGTGGCATCCGCGGCGTCGAACGAGATGTCGTCGGGCCGTGGGCCACTTGACGTAGCCGCAGCAGGCGCCGGGGCGGCGGCAGGGGCCATATCGGCCACGGGCGCCGGCTCCGGCGAGTCGGCGATGGCCTCGCCGGAATCAACCGGCTCGTCCTCCGGTTCGGGATCGGTGTCGGTGGCGAACAGCACCGCGGCGTCGCGCTCGGCATTGAGCACTTCCACTGTGCTGTGGGCATATTCGGGTAGCTTGAGGGTGTTCATGGCCAAGCCTGCTACGGTCGGCGAGGACTTCACCCCGATTTCGACGAACCGCTCCACACCAAGGCCGCCGGCAGCCACTTCGGTGAACAGCAGGTCCTGCGTCTCGATCCAGCGCACCGGGCTGGCGAACTGCCAGGCCAGCAATTCGATGAAAATCGTGCGCATCATCTCGCGGGGCCGTTCGGACCGCCAGGTCTCGTAGTCGGCGAGGATCTCGTCGAGCGGCTCGGCGGGCACCAGATCCCGGATCTCCTGGATGAAGTCGCGGTCGAGGGTGAACGGCCGCGGGACCAGGTTGGGGATGTAGCGCCCGACGATCAGGTCGGGATCCTTGTCGCGCGGCAGCAGCCGCTCCAACGACCGCCGGAATTCGGCCACACCAACTCGCAACACACGCGAGTGGAACGGCACGTCGATGCCGGGCACCAGAATGAACGAGCGCTTGCCGCCGGTGATCTCGCGGCGCCGCTCGACTTCGGCTTCCAGCGCTTCGAGACCACGCACAGTGCCGGCGATCGCGTACTGCGAGCCGCGCAGGTTGAAGTTGACGATCTCAAGAAACTCACCGGTATTCGCCGCGATCTCGGCTACGAATCCGGGCACGTCGGCGTCGGGCAGATCGATCTGCGACGGGCGGATGGCGGCCAACCGGTAGTTGGAGCGGCCCAACTCGTCTCGCGGCACGATGTCGTGCATCTTCGAGCCGCGGTGGAACACGGCCTCCAGCAACGCGTCGAGTTCGAACACGCCACTGACGCAGGCCAGCGCGGTGTACTCGCCGACCGAGTGGCCGCACGCGATGGCGTCTTCGACGAATGCGCCCTGCTCACGCATCTCGGCAACCTGCGCGGCCGCCACCGTCGCCATCGCCACCTGAGTGAACTGCGTCAGGAACAGCACGCCGTCGGGGTGTTGATAGTGCACGGCGTTGGCGATGATGCTTGTCGGGTTGTCGCGGACCAGATGCAGCACCGAGAAGCCCAGCGTGTCGCGGGTGAACCTGTCGGCCTCGTCCCACACCTTGCGGGCGGCCTTGGATCGGGCCCGGACGTCCATGCCCATGCCCTTGTGCTGGATGCCCTGGCCGGGGAACGCATAGACCGTCTTGGGCGCGGCCAGCCGGGCCGTCGCCGACATGACGAGATCCGGACCAATCTTTGCGCTGACCTCCAAAACCTCTGCCCCCTGGTCGATCCCAACCCGGTCGACCCGGAAGTCCACCTCGTCGCCCGGGCGCACCATGCCCAGGAAGCGCGCGGTCCAGCCAATCAACCGAGCCGGGGGCCGGGCCTGGCCGTCAGTGGCGGTCACCACGTGCTGCGCTGCGGCCGAGAGCCACATGCCGTGCACGATCGGCGATTCCAGACCGGCCAACAGCGCGGCGGCCCGGTCGGTGTGAATCGGGTTGTGATCGCCGGAGACCACCGCGAACGGCCGCATGTCGACCGGTGAACTCAGCGTGACGTCGCGGCGACGGCGGCGCGGGGTGTCGGTGGCGTTGTCGGACACCGCGCCACCGGCCCGCTGCGGGTCGGTCAGCTCGACCGCTCCGGTGCGGCCGCGGATCGCGAACCGCTCCTCGAGCTTGGCCAGCACCGTGCCGGCTGAGCTCGCGACGGTCACCGAGACCGGAATCACCCGGCCCACCTCGGTGTCGGTGGCCGCTGAAGCCGTTGCGGTGACGGTCAATTCGGCTGGAACGGTGGGCAGCGGCCCGACCAGATGCGCGGCGTGATCCAAGTGCACGAGGCTCAGCAGGCCCTCCACGACCGGCATGCCGGTGTCGGTGACAGCCGAGCCGATGGTGGCAAACACCGCGGGCCAGCAACTGCCGACCAATGCGTCGGGCACGGTGGTCAAGCCGGGTGCCAACGGCTCGCCGAAGGTGGCCGTGACTCCGGTGTGGTCGGCCACCCGCTCGGGGTCCCAGCCGACGGTGATGGTGGCTGCCCCGTCATGCACCGGCGGCAACGCGTCCGGCCCGTCGACACCCGCGGCGATAGCCAGCACCGCCCGCATGGCGCTCGCCGCATCGTCGGTGTCGACCACCGGGGTGCCGCCGTCGACGGTGACGGCCGGCAGCGTGAACCGGATGTCGATCCAGGTGCCGGATATCGGCACGCTCAGCACGACGCGATCACCGTCGGTCTGTAGCCGCGCGCCGGTGGATGAATGTGTGGCAGTGCGGTTTTCGTGCACCTGCCACTCGCTGGGATCGGCGATTCGGTGCACCGGGTTGGTGGCAGCGCGACCGGCCCACAACACGTCGGGGGCGTCGAGCACAACAGCCAGCGGCCCACTGACGTCGGCGCGGCCCTGGCGGCGCGCGGTCACCGACTCCGGCTGTCCATTGGCCGCGAGCAGCTCGTCGACGGCGGCCTGCTCGAAGCGGTCCAGCAACTCGCCGACCGGTTCGTCGAGCCGGGTGATACCGGCTACCGCCGCGGTGCCCGGGATGATGCAGACCTGGTCGGCGTCGTAGCGGGCATCGTGTGCCTGCCACAGCGAGTCGCTGCGCCACCAGCGCCGCACGTCCTTGTCGATGACCGGCACGAAGTTGACCGGCTTGCCCAGCGTCTTGCACAGCGTGACGAAGAACGACACATCGGCCGGATGCAGTTGGACGGTCTGGGCGTCGGGGTACTGCGAAAGCAGAACGGCGATGGCCTCGTTGGGGTTTTCCAGCAGCTGCTCGTCGTTGAACAAAGTCTCGATTGGGCCGTGGTCTTGCGTGTGGAGGCGGGCTTCGGCGCGCTGCAGCATCTGTTCGAAGCGGTCGCGCCAGGTGTCGGCCAGCCACGGACTGCCCGGCGACGCGGTGTCGGCGGTGGAATCGCCGTCGCCGATCGTCAATTCGACGTAGCGCTGCAGCCACTGCAGATACGTCATCTCGGCGACGTCGCCGAAGTACGGTTTGGCGGTGTTGGCCATCGCGGCGATGAGCTCGTCGCGGCGGGCCGCCACCGCGTCGGCGTCGCCGGCGACCTCGTCGAGCAGGCGGCCGCACCGCGAGGCGGTGTTGTCGATCTCGTGGATGTCGGCGCCGAGCTGGCTGCGGCTGGATGCCATGCCGCCCTGCGCTTTTCCGGCGCTGATCCACTGGTCGGTGCCCTGCGTTTCGACCAGCATCTGCTTGACCGACGGCGAGGTGGTCGACTCCTTGGTCGCCATCGCAGCAGTACCGACCAGGATGCCGTCGACCGGCATCAGCGGGAAGCCGTAGGCCTCGGCCCAGCGTCCGGTCAGGTATTCGGCTGCCCGTTCGGGGGTGCCGATACCGCCGCCCACGCAGACAGTGATGTTGGGCCGCGATCGCAGCTCGGAGTAGGTGGTCAGCAGCAGGTCGTCGAGGTCTTCCCAGGAGTGGTGGCCGCCGGCTCGGCCGCCCTCGATGTGCATGATCACCGGCTTGGTCGACACCTCGGTGGCGATGCGGATCACCGAGCGGATCTGCTCGACGGTGCCCGGCTTGAACACCACATGAGTTATCCCGATTTCGTTCAGCTCGTCGATCAGCTCGACGGCTTCTTCCAATTCGGGAATGCCGGCGCTGACCACCAGGCCGTCGATCGGTGCGCCGGACTGACGGGCCTTCTGCACCAACCGCTTTCCGCCGACCTGCAGCTTCCACAGATATGGGTCGAGGAACAGCGCGTTGAACTGGAACGTGCGGCCTGGCTCCAAGAGCCCGGTGAGCTCCTCGATGCGGTTGTCGAAGATCGGTTCGGTGACCTGGCCACCGCCGGCCAGTTCGGCCCAGTGCCCTGCGTTGGCGGCAGCAGCGACAATCTTGGCGTCGACGGTGGTCGGCGTCATGCCCGCCAGCAGGATCGGCGAGCGGCCGGTCAGCCGGGTGAACTTCGTCGAGAGCTTGACCCGCCCGTCGGGCAAGCTGACCACCGACGGTGCGTAGCTCGACCAGGCCCGCGCCACCTCAGGGACAGCGCCGACGGTAAACAGATTGCGTTGACCCCCGCGGGTGGCGGCGGGCACGATCCCGATACCCAGGCCGCGGATGACCGGTGCGGTCAAGCGGGTCAAGATGTCGCCGGGCCCCAAGTCGAGAATCCAGCGCGCCCCGGCGTCGTGGATCGAGGCGACCTCCTCCACCCAGTCGACCCGCCTGACCAACACGGCCTCCGCCATGGCGCGGGCCAACTCGACATTGACGCCTACTATTTCGGCCCAGCCGGCGACGATGTCGATGCCATCGGCCAGCCGCGGCGTGTGGAAACCAACCTCGACCTGCACCGGCTCGAAGACCGGCGCGAAGACGTCGCCGCCGCGAATCTTGTTCTTGCGGTCGGCTTCCTCTTTTTCCGAGATCTGCTTGCAGTACAGCTCGAATCGCGACAGCTGCTCGGGCGTTCCGGTGATGACGACAGCGCGCCGGCCGTTGCGGATGGACAGCACCGGCGGCAGCACGGTCCGGACGTCTCGGGTGAACTCTTCGAGCAGCCGCTGGATGCGCTCGGGGTCGGCGTTGGACACCGACACCATCGGCGAGCGGTCACCGAGCGCCGAGATGCCGCGCCGGCGGGCCACCAACGTGCCTGCCGCACCGATCAGCTGCGCCAGAGCCAGCAGTTCGATGTCACGCGCGCCTCCGGCCTTCAACGCCTCGACCGCCAGCACGCCCTGCGAGTGTCCCGCCAGTGCCACCGGCGGGATACCGGACAGGTCCAGGCCTTGGCGCGCCAGCGTTCGCACCGCGGCAATCTGGCTGAGCAGCACGCCCGGCAGCGATACCGCCGCCGAGGTCAGATGCTTGGCGGACGGAACCGGATCTTCGGCAGCCAGCGCGCGGACCCAACCCAGCGGTTCGAAGCCGATCGGACGCACCACCACCAGCTCATCGGCGACCGGCTCGAGTAGCAGCTGCGCCTCACCGACCAGCGTCGTCAACTCCGACTCGATACCGGCCGAGGACACCAGCTCTTCCAGGCTCTCCAGCCAGGTGCTGCCCTGGCCGCCGAATGCGACGGCAAAGGGCTCGCCGGCAGTCAAACGATCGACGAGAGCATGAGCACCCTGCGCGGTCATCTTGTCGCGGTCGGCGGACACCCGGTCATGCTCGTGGATCGTCACGTTGCCAATCTCCCTGTAATGCTCGTATCGCTGCGGTGTCAGAGCGGCGCTGCCCTGGGTGTCGTTGATTCCCCGTCGGATCCCGGCCCTACTCGACTGACTCGCCCATCACCGGGGCGCCGAGATCGAGCGTCGGCTGCAATAAGAGTGTCATAAGAACCGGGGCGTTTTCCTGTGCCGATCGGTTACTAGCGAGTTCTACGCGCGGGTAATGGTTACGTGGGTAACACGCCGCCGAACCGTGCCCGGAAGCGTCCGGACCAAACCTGCTGCGTGCAGGTGGTTACGGTCGAGTAGGCACAACAGTGCAGATCACGGCAGTATTGTTATCAAATCGTTATGCGCAAAATCTGCGCTGCGGCGTCGGCGTGTGACTGCGCGGGTTGTCTCGTCGCCTAGCGATCGGCGGAGGCCGAGAGCCCGTCGGGAGTTTGCTGGAACTTACCCGCGAGTCAGCTCCGGTCGCTCCGCTGCGGCGCTGGTGTCCGCGCTCAGTTCCACTGCCCGAATTCCGGCTTGACGATGTTGTTGATGTCTACCCCGACGCCGCCGACGCTGCGCTTGTCGATCTCGACCTGGTGCAGGCTGGCCGCCGGATGGGTGAAGCCTTTCGGCGAGCCCCAGTTGTGCTGCCAGAAATAAGAGCCCAGGCCGTCCTGCAGCGCCCAGTCGATCGTCTTGGAATTGGCGTAGACGCCGACGCGCTGGTGGCCGAGCACAGATTCCCAGCCGCGCAGATAAGGTGCGACCTGCTGTTTGTACTGCTCATAGGACGGGTCGTCGTCGATTGAGGCGTAGATCGGGGCGCCCACCGGTCCGCCGGCGGCGGTGTGCAACTGCCATCCGCGCTTAGCGTGAGCGACGCCGGCGTTTTGACCGCCAAGCCAGTCGGCGGTGTCCTGCTTGCCGTACTGGTAGCACGACACGATCTTGAGGCCACCCTGGTAGAGGTCGCGTGCTTCGGCCAGCTGTATCGGCTTGCCCAGCATCCAGGCGCCTCCGGGCCGGCGATCGGAGACGTAGCGAATGGAGCCGGCCGCGCCGGCTGCCTTGATGTCATTGGCGGGGATCACTCCGGCCGCATAGTCGAGCAGGATGCCCAGCGGACTCGCCGACGCGAGTGCAGCACACAGTGCAGAGCCTGCGGCGCCCAAACCGAGCAGCGCGGGCGTCGCAGCCACGTATTTGAGCACGTCGCGCCGAGGTATTGACACGAGTCACAGAGTACGACAATTGCATCATTTACCACGCTGACGCCACGGGTCACATC
The DNA here is from genome assembly GCF_001672775.1 of Mycobacterium kyorinense. Classification (GTDB taxonomy): domain Bacteria; phylum Actinomycetota; class Actinomycetes; order Mycobacteriales; family Mycobacteriaceae; genus Mycobacterium; species Mycobacterium kyorinense_A. The sequence continues at coordinate 7,348 of NZ_LZKJ01000070.1, forward strand.
TGTATCTCGCGTGGCCTTGGGTTTAACCGGCCGACGCCGGGTATACAACAGCGGTTGCGGGGCGGCGCGCCGCTTAGGAACGTCTTCTTGACGGCTTCGGAACTGTTCCTGGGGGTCGAGGTCACGAGGCGTGCACCGACGGCCGATTCCAGCGCATCGCGCTTTCCCCTCCCTGCAGACAGCGGATGGAGAGCACGCCTACTGATGAAGCACTGCCCATGGCGTTGAGAAATGGCGCAACGGCTGCTGGATTCCGGATTATCCGGCTGATTGGCGCCGGCGGAATGGGTGAGGTCTATTTGGCCGAGCACCCGAGGCTACCGCGGCGCGAAGCGCTCAAGGTCTTGCCGGCAGACGTATCGGCTGACCCCGAGTTCCGCGAACGGTTCAACCGGGAGTCCGACGTGGCGGCCACCTTGTGGCATCCACACATTGTCGGCCTGCATGACCGGGGAGAGTCCGACGGCCGGTTGTGGATCTCGATGGACTACGTCGACGGCACCGACACCGCTCGACTGTTGCGCGACCACTACCCGACGGGGATGCCGCCCAGCGAGGTTGTCGAGATCATCTGCGCGATCGGCGAAGCCCTCGACTACGCGCACAGCCACGGGTTATGCCACCGGGATGTCAAACCGGGCAACATACTTCTGAGCCGGCCCAAGTATGGGAAGCGACGAATACTGTTGGCGGATTTCGGGGTCGCGCGACGCCTGGACGATATCAGCGGTTTGACGCGGACCGACACCACTGTCGGCACTGTCAGCTACGCCGCACCCGAGCAGCTGATGGGTCATCCAGTGGACGGGCGGGCCGACCAGTATGCGTTGGCCGCGACAGCGTTTCACCTGTTGACTGGGTCGCCGCCGTTCCACAACAGCAACCCGGCCGTGGTGATCGGTAAGCACCTCAACGAACCGCCGCCGCGGTTAGGCGGGGTAAGACCGGAGCTGGCCGGGTTCGACGCCGCCCTTTTGCGCGCGCTCGCCAAAAACCCCGCCGACAGGTTTCCGCGTTGTCAGGATTTCGCCAAAGCCCTCCCTCTTTTCCACTCGGATGGTGGTCAACAGCCGACTCCCACCGCCAGGCAAGCGCCCGTCACGCCCAACCCTGTCACTGAACGACAACCCACCGCCGGGGCCGCCCCCGACCGGCCAAGCCGACGACTATCGGGGGCAGGCGATACAGCTTGGCTTGACTCGTGGCGTCCGACGCAAGAGATGCCGTCGCCCTGGCAGCGGCGGCAGCTGCGTCGACGTCACCCAGTCCGGAGCGCGGTCGTCATTACGTTGGTCGTTGTGACGCTGGCGGTGACCGCAACCGTCATCTTCGTGACGTGCCTCTTGCCCGGTGAGCAACAGGCCCCGTCATCTGTGACACCTTCGCCTGCGTCCACAGCCACGCCCACGCCATTGCCATCACACGAGCCGCATCTAGAGCTCAAGTAGGTGGGCAGTGACGGCGCCGATCAGCAACTTGCCGCGACTTGACCACACGACCGTCGCAAGGTGTGTACTAAAAAGTATGGAACGCGACCAGCTGATCGATCTGACCCGGCGTGCCGTGAAGTTGGCCCGGGACAAAACCACCGACCTTGCGCCGGCCGTCCATACCGTCGACGCGCACGACTACACCTCGCGCGAGCGTCACGACCGCGACGTGGCGATGCTGATGGCCAGCCCCCAGCTAGTCGGTTATGTCTCCGAGTTGCCGTCCGCGGGGTCCTACTGCACCAAGACCGTGATGGGGCGCTCAATCCTGCTGACGCGGATCTCCGACGGAACGGTCAAGGCGTTCAACAACGTCTGCCTGCATCGGCAGTCGCAGGTGGCCAGCGGATGCGGCACCGCGAAGCGGTTCACCTGTCCCTACCACGCATGGACCTACGACAATTCCGGGCGGCTGGTGGCGGTGCCCGGTCGTGAAGGCTTTCCGAGCGTCGATGTGAAGTCGGACGGGCTCACCGAGTTGCCGGCCACCGAGTTCGCCGGATTCTTGTGGGTGTCGCTCGACCCGGGCGCGACGCTGGATGTCGCCGGACATCTGGGATCTCTGGCCGATGAACTCGACTCGTGGGGCATCGGACGGTGGTCTCCGCTGGGCGAGAAGGTGCTCGATTCGCCGATCAACTGGAAGCTGGCTGTCGACACCTTCTCGGAGAACTACCATTTCGCCACCGTGCACCGGCAGACGTTCGCCACGATCGCGCGCAGCAACTGCACGGTCTTCGATGCGTTCGGCCCGCACCACCGATTGATCTTTCCGCTCAACTCAATCCTCGACCTCGAGAACGTCCCCGAAGACCAGTGGGACCCGTTCCAGAACATGGTGGTGATCTATGCCCTGTTCCCCAACATCGTGTTGTCGGTGACGATCGCCAACGGCGAACTGTTTCGCATCTACCCGGGTGACAGGCCGGGCAGATCGATTACCGTCCACCAGAACTCGACACCGCTAGACCTCGCCGATGAATCCGTTGCGGCCGGTGCGCAAGCTGTCTTCGACTATGCCCACGCCACAGTGCGGGACGAGGATTACGCGCTTGTGGAAGGGTTGCAAGCCAACCTCGAGTCCGGCGCGCGCGATCAGTTGTTGTTCGGCCGCAACGAGCCCGGGCTGCAACATCGTCACATCAGCTGGGCGGAGGCGCTGGCCGCGTTCTAGGCGTGGACATCGGCCAGCTCCCAGTCGCGATAGAGCGCCAGCGACCGCTCATAAAACCCGAAGCCGCTCACCGGCTCTCCGTGAAGCGTGCCGTGATAACGGTATGGCCCTTCCATGTATTCGATCGGCAGGGCATGCGCCGGGGCGGCTACCAGCGGCTCGCCCACCAGTTCCAGTTGCAGTGTCGTGCAGCTGAGGCGATGGCGATCGGGCATGAACCGGTCGGCCGCCAGCGGCGGGACCAGTGGGCGAACTGAATCCGGCCACTGGACATAACTGTGGACGACGACGTCGACATCCTCGGCGCACTGCGGCTGCTGTTGTGGATGGCTGACTGTCACGCCCGAAAAGGACTGCACGGCATTGTTGTTGGTGCGATCGAATTGTCGCCAGATGCTCAAATCCACGCCGTTGTCCAGGTTGATCGTGCGCCATTCGTGTGAGCGGGCGCGCGGATCTCCGCCGGTTCCGCCGCCGCCCGCGTAACGCGGAAACCACTGGCGATCAACGTGACCGGCACTGCCGTTGACCTGTTCGTGAATGTCGCCCCAGCGCAGGCTTCCGGTCATCGCCATCCGGGTCTGGAAATACGAATAGGTGTCGTGCTGGCCGAAACAGGCGATGCGGCCGTTGTATGTTGACGCGCCCAGCGGCACCGGGGCCCGGGTTGGTGTGACGGTCAAGTCCAGCGCCATCGGCTGTCCCTGTTGGTCGGTGCCGACCAAGTTCAGCTGATAGGTGTAGGGCAGCAGTTCGCGGTCGTCGCCGCGGCTGGTCGTCCACACCGCGGCGCCGGCGCTGCTTTGGTATCGGATGTCGAGATGCCCGGCGGCGGCCGATAGCTTCGGCGGCGCATCTGTGTTCAGGTTGGCCGGCGGCATGTCGTAGTCGGTGTAGGTGCCGTATGTCCCTGCGTCACAGTCGAATAGCGCCATCGTATAGAAATCGGCGACCACCGACCCGCCGGGACGGTTTTTGTTGAAGATGGTCAGGAACGCAAATGATCGCCCGGTTGCCGCCGTCAATTCGCCGGCGATGAACCAGGTATCCGATTCGTGGTCGGGGTGCTGCCCTTCGGCGGCGGGGAATTCGAGCATGCCGTCGCCGGGCACCAGCTGGAACGGATAGCGACGCCAGTCGAATTTCACGGCAGCCTCACTCGGTTCTTGCGGCGACCCGCTGCGGGAGCCGTTTTTTTGCTATGTTAACAGCAATAGCAGATTTAGCCTTCCCGAGGTGGTGCCCGATGACGGAACACCGTTCGTATGACCAGCTTTTCATCGGTGGGCGGTGGCGCAAGCCCGCGACCGGAGATCGGCTGACAGTCATCTCGCCGCATTCCGAAGAGCCGGTCGGCCAGGCGCCGTGCGCCGGCCCCGAGGATGTGGACGCGGCGGTGACCGCGGCGAGGCAGGCGTTCGACCACGGTCCCTGGCCGCGGCTCGATGCGAGCGAGCGGATGGCCAAAGTCGAGCGACTCGCCGCGATCTATGCCGGCCACATCGACGAGATGGCCGACCTGATCACCGCCGAGATGGGTTCGCCGCGCAGCTTCAGCCGGCTGGGCCAAGCGGCTGGGGCGGCGTCGATGATGCACCTCGCGCTGGCGGCCGCGCGGGAGTTCCCGTGGGCCGAACGCCGCCAGGGCGTGCTCGGTGAGGTACATCTGCGCCGGGCGCCAGTCGGGGTGGTGGGCGCGATCGTGCCGTGGAACGTGCCGCAGTTCTTGATCATGCCCAAGCTGATCCCCGCCCTGATCGCGGGCTGCACCGTCGTCGTCAAACCGGCGCCGGAAACCCCGTTGGACGCACTGTGGTTGGCCGAGATGCTCGAGCAGGTCGAGCTGCCCGAGGGGGTGGTGTCGGTGATCACCGGCGGACGCGACGTCGGCGAGGCGCTGGTTCGCCATCCCGGCGTCGACAAGATCGCGTTCACCGGGTCGAGCGCCACTGGCCGCCGTATTGCCGCCATCTGCGGGGAGCAACTCAAACGCGTCAGCCTGGAACTGGGCGGCAAGTCCGCGGCGATCATTCTCGACGACGCCGACATCGACAAGACCGTCGCCGGCCTCAAAACCGCCGGCCTGATGAACAACGGGCAGGCCTGCGTGGCGCAGACCCGCATCCTCGTGAGCGAGCGGCGCCGCGACGACGTCGTCGACGCGCTGGCCGAGATGATGTCGGGTCTGCAGGTCGGCGATCCGGCCGACGAGGCGACCGACGTCGGCCCGCTGGTCGCCCAGCGCCAACAACAGCGGGTGCAGAACTACATCAGCGCGGGGATCGAAGAGGGCGCCCGCATGGTGCTCGGCGGCAAGGACAGCCCGAGCGATCGCGGCTGGTATGTGCAGCCAACGCTGTTCGCCGATGCCACCAACGACATGCGCATCGCGCGAGAAGAGATCTTCGGTCCGGTGCTGACGGTGCTGACCTACCGCGACGAGAACGACGCGCTGCGTATCGCCAACGACAGCGACTACGGGCTGGCCGGCTCGGTGTGGACCGCCGACGTCGCCCACGGCTTGGAGATCGCCGCAGGTGTGCGCACCGGCACCTACGGCATCAACATGTACACGCTTGACATCGGCGCTCCGTTCGGCGGTTTCAAGCAATCCGGCATCGGACGTGAGTTCGGTCCGGAGGGTCTGGCCGAATACGTCGAACTGCAGACCGTGGTCAGCAAGGGGGCAATGCCGCCGCTGTCCGCGTCTTAGTCCGTCGGTTGCCACGAGGGATCGCGGCCGAGCCGGGCGAGGAGTCTCGACTGCGCGTCGTCTTGATCGTTGACATCAACTGGTGCGTTGAACATCCCTGATGCGGTTAACGTTTCGGGATCATGCGGCAGGTCCGCGTAGAAGTGCTCGCACCAGCGGGGGTCGAGCCGGTCATCGGCTCCTACGGCGCGAGCGAGGTCCCAGGTGTGCACCACAACATCACGGGTCAGGTTGGGTACCAGCGTGCGTGCATCCAACTGCGTGGCCGGATTGCTGCCCACCGCGGGTACGTCAACGACGCGTTGGAACAGCCCGGCAGCAAACGCCAGCTTTAGGTGGTCGTAGGTCAGCGCCCACCGAACCTGCGGGTCATCTCGCGGCCGCTCCGGCTTCAGACCCAGCGGCCGTAGCAGTAACACGTCGTGAAAACCGATGACGTGCTCGAGCACTCCCCTGGCATCCCAGGCGTCACACGGGGAGCGACGATCCCACTTTCCGTCCGCAGCGCGAACCGCCTCGCCAAATCGACGACACACCGCTAAATGCAGTTCGCCTATGCCGTGGACCATCTCGTCATCCCGGCAACTGCAACGTGAGTTCGACCGGACAGCACAGCTCACCGCGCTGGTTGCTCACCTCGATCTGCAGATCCACCAGGTAGCGGTGCGGATCTACGGTGGTGTCGCAGCGCTTGGCGACGACGCGACCGCGTCCGACCATGCTGTCTCCCGCGTAGATGGAACCGGCCAGCGTCATCTTTCGGCGCACCACCCGGCTGTGCGGACCGGCCCAATCGGTGGCCAGCCGGTCGGCGAAGCCCGCGAGGTGCATGGTGTTGACGAAAATGGTTGGGTGACCGTGGCTTTTGGCGTAGGCAGGGTCGAAGTGACCGGGAAAATAATCCCAGGTCGCACCGGAGTTCATCACCACACGCTGGTAGTCGATCTCGTCGACGACCTCCGGCAGCTCGAGCGGGACGCTGAGTTGCTGCCATTGCACACTCATGGCATCCGCTCAGGAGTGAAGCGAAACAATGTGTTTCGGTTGCGGGCCACCACTGCACCGTCCTGGCGGCTGAAAGTATCGAGCGTCTCGACGAAATGCCCGACGCCGAGCCTGGTCCGCTTTTCCGGCGACACCGACACCACCTGCTCGACGACGGTCAATCGATCCCCCTCGACGATCGGCAGCAGAAGTTCGGCGTCGTTGGCGGCGTTGATGAACGTGGTGCCCGGCAGCGGTACCCGTAGCGCAATCGAGGACACCCGCGGCCCGTCGGTGGGTTCCCACGGCGGCGGGGTCAACCATCCCATCAGCAGCCCTGCCGGCGCCAACAGCCCTCCCCAGGTCCTGCCGGCGAAGTCGGTATCCCAGTACGAGGGATTACCGTCACGGACCATCGAGGCGAACAACTGGATTCGCGCGGCACTGATCACGGTTCCTGCCGTGCGTGGCTCGGCTGACGTGCCCACCATCTGCAGCGCGTCCTGATAGCTGCCGAAGGCGAGTTCGGGGATCATCACACGTGGGCGGGCGTCGAATCCCATTGCAGCTCACGGGAAGCGAAGTACCAGCCACCGCGCTCGTAGACCAGTCGGTCGCGATAGGTTCCGGTGGCCTGCAGCGTGCTGACACCATCGTCGCCCACCGCGAACAGCAGCGCGACGCACCGCTGGGTGGCCTCGACGCCATCGACATTGATCTCGTGGTCGACGCAGGCCAGTCGCTGCCCACAACCGCCGTCGAAACCAGCGCCCAGATCGTTGAACTGTTCACCGCCGCGGGAGAAGCTTGCCCCGGAATGGCGGAACGTCGCAATCCAGCCATGGCGGTCGCCGTCGGAATAACACCGGTTGTGGCGTGCGGTGAGATCCAGTATCGCGGCGCGACCCGCAACACCGTCCAGTACATACTGTTGCTGATACGTCATAGTCATCGTGGTTTCTCCCATGTCATCGGCTGACGATGTATCCGTGGCTTTCGCGATCCCAGGCGCCTGGGCTGAGCCCGCGGGCGCGTAGTACGTCTTTGCGTACCCGCCCGATGATGGTCTTGGGGATGTCGTCGACGACCTCGACGTAGCGCGGTATGCAGAAGTACGGCATCCGCGCTGAGCAGAAGTCCAGCAGATCGGGGTAATCCAACGACGACTGTGGATTCAGTGTCACGATCAGCAGGATGTCGTCCTCGCCCAGGTCGCTGGGCACCCCGACCGCGGCGGCCTCGGCGACCGCCGGGTGGGCGATGACCGTGGTTTCGATTTCGACCGACGAGATGTTCTCGCCGCGCCGGCGCAGCGAATCCTTCAGCCGGTCCAGGTAAGTCAGGTTCTGATCGTCATCCAGCACGCCGAGGTCTCCGGTGCGAAACCACTCAGCGTGCAGGTCGACTGTTCCGTCAGCGCCGACATACCCTTCGCTCATCACGTACGGGAAAAGGGCTCGGCACGCGATTTCGCCCACCTCGCCGGCCGGTAGCGGATCGCCGTTGGCGTTCAGGATCGCGACGTCGAAGCTCGGGTTCGGCCGGCCCGACGTACCGGGCACCCCGTCGTCGTCGACAGCTTTGACCGCGATCGGGAAGGCCTCCGTCATGCCGTACATCGTGACAACGCGGCAGCCGTAGCGCGTTTCGATATCGCGGTAGATTCCGGCGTCGATCGGGGCCGCGGAAATGAACCGCAGCGGTAACTGCGCGTCACGCGGATCTGGCGGTTGATTCCACAGCATCGACACCATCGCTCCGGCGCCCGCGAAGCCGATGGCACCGCATGCTCGGACCTCGTCCCATACCGTCGCCGGGTGAAAAGCCGATGCCAGCACAATGGTGCCGCCGACCAGCATGGGCGCCAGCACCATCGGGGCCGCGCTGAGGTGAAACAGCGGCATGGCGCTCCACACCACCTCGCCCGCTCTGAACTTCCACGCAGATGCAACCGTCGACGCCGCAGTGAACAAGTAGTGCCAGCTGGTGGCAACGGCTTTCGATGGGCCGGTGGTTCCCGAGGTGAAGAACAGCGACCCGACCTGTCCGGCTCCGCCCGGGTGGCCGGTCGGCGGCCCGACACGATTCAGCGCGGCATCAAGCGTCTCGCCCAGGACCACAACCTGTTTCAGCTTCGGCAGCCGGTCGGTGACCTCGTCGACACGCGCACGTCTTTCGGCATCGGTGATAATCGCCTGCGCCTGCGACAACCGAAGCGCGTGCCGCAAAAACTCACCTTTGCTGGCGGCGTTCACCGCGGCGGTCACCGCCCCGATCCGTGCGGCGCCCAGCCAGAAGTAGATCCATTCCGGGCAGGTCGCGGTGAACAGCGCGACGCAATCCCCACTGCCAATACCCACGTCGCGCAGGAGGTTCGCCGCCGCACAGGATCGCTGTCGCAACTGCTCGAAGGTCACCGAGGTGCCGTCGATGGAGATCATCACCCGGTCCGGACACTGTTGGGCGCGACGATCGAGTACGGCCGGCACGCTGAATTCCGCCACGCCGAACTCAGCGGGCCCGGCGGGCATCAGGCGTCCGCGGCGGCCGGGTCGGGCTGACCGTCGGAGGTGTACCCGAAGTCGTCCGGCGCGCACTGTTCGCCCGGATAGAAGCGGTGCGCCCAACGACGCAGTGCGGCGTAGTCATGCGCTTCTTCGGGCGCAAGGTTGGGCTTTTCCAGGTATTTCATGTTCTCCCAGGTGAAGAAGTCTTGCTTGATGACTTCCTGTTGCAGCGCAAGGAATCTCGCTGCGCGCCCGCTGGGAGCGTCACCGGTGTCGCCGGGGTCGCGCACCGATGCCTGGGTGTAGAAGTAGTCGGTGTAGTCCTCGTCGACCGGTGTCTGGCCGGTGACTTGGATGGTGGCGACCAGTTCGCTGGGAAACCGTACGACCCCCAAGCCCAACGAATAGTTGTCGTAGATGATCTTGGCGTCGACCGGCCCGTTGGGGGTGAGCCAGGTCTGGGCACGCCCGCCGCCGAAGTGGGCGTTGACCGTAGCGTGCAGATGGTAGCCGGACACCTCGAACGAGGCGGTATTCGCCGGATTGGCGGCCTTGTGCACGTATTGCACGTGATACGGGTCGGCGGCGTTCTCGATGATCATCTGCGCGTGCACCTTGACCCGGTTGAGCATCCGGCTGTGCGGGTGCAACGGGTAGTACTCGTCGGTCTCCAATTCGGCCAGCACCGGCGGCTGCCAGTAGGGCAACCGGCCATGGCGCTCGTGCCACACCAGGATGAAGCCGTACCATTCGACACTCGGATAGGTGCGAATGCGCACGTTTTGCTTGCAGCCGATCTTGCTGTAGGGGATCAGCGCATTGGTCCCGTCGCCGCGCCAGCGCCAACCGTGCCAGGGGCAGACGATGTTCTCGCCCTCCACCGTGCCCCCGACACCCATGTTGGCGCCCAGGTGCTGGCAGTAGGCGTCCAGCACATGCACGTCGCCGGATTCGGTGCGAAACAGCACCAACTCCTCGCCGAAGTAATGCACCCGCTTGACGTCTCCTGCGGCCAGGTCGGACGCGAAGCCGACGATGAACCACCCGGTCGGGAATCGGTACGGCGACAGCGCGATGCCCCCCGGCCCGAATTCGCGTTCCGACGGGTCCATGATCGAACTCTCCGTTTCTCGGGTCGAGTGTCGAGTTGTCGTGGCCAATACGCGGCGAATCGCCCAACAACTCGACGTTGGCCCGCATAGGTATTGTTACTATTTTAGTTATTGCACGTCAACCGGTGGCGACGACGGGGTTGCGCATGACGACGGCCGAGCTGGACCTGGCAGATTTCACTTTGTGGCATAACGGCTTTCCGGATGCGCTGTTCACCGACCTTCGACGCAGCCGCCCGCTGTTTCGCCACATCGTGACGCCAGGCGCCGCCAGGATGGGTGTCCAACGCGAGTTCTGGGTGACCACCAAGCACCGCCATGCCGTGCGCATCCATCGTGACGCCGACTCGTTCACGGCCAAGGACGGGCCGCTCATTCAGCCCCTCGACACGTTTTCGTCGTATCCGACGATCATCAACATGGACCCGCCGGACCTCAACAAGCGCCGCAAGCTCATTTCGAGCGCGTTCACACCGCGGGCCATCGCCAAACTCGAGGACGGCATCCGGGCCCGTGCCGCGAGGATGATCGACAACCTACTGAGCCGCGGCGGCGGTGATTGGATCGCCGACGTCGCCGATGCTCTGCCGATGACCGTGATAGGCGACATCATCGGCATGCCCGAACAAGACCGGCCGCGCATCTTCGACGTCTTCGACCGCATCTTGACCGCCCGCTCGCCGAAGGCCCGGCTGACGCAGCAGGAAGAACTCGACCTTTACGCCACCATCTTCGGCTACGCGCTCGAACTCACCGACCAGAAGCGGCGCGATCCCGCCGACGACATCTGGAGCACGCTGGCGTCAGCGGTGGTCACCGGCGAGGACGGGGAGCAGTTTCGGTTGCCCGCCAACGAACTCGAGATCTTTTTCTTCGTCTTGGCGTTCGCCGGCAGCGACACCACCAAGAACGCCTTAGCCGCCGGACTGCAGGCATTCGTCGCCAACCCCGAGCAGATCCAGCGCTACCGCGGCGACGAGGCGGTGCGGGCGGGTGCCGTCGAGGAAGTGCTGCGCTGGGCGACGCCGGTGGCGTACTGGACGCGCACCACCAAGGTGGACATCGACATGGACGGTCAGCACATCCCGGCCGGGGAGCGCATCGTGTCGATGCTGCGCTCGGCCAACCGCGACGAGGAGATTTTCGAGGAGCCGTTCCGCTTTGACATCGGCCGCCAACCCAATCCGCACGTGGCGTTCGGCGGCGGCGGCCCGCACCATTGCCTGGGCGCGATGCTGGCCCGCGCCGAGTTGCGGGCGGTATTCGACGAGCTGCTGTTGCGTTGCGACAACATCGAGTTGGGGCCGGCCACCGTGGCCTACCCCAGCCTGGCCACCAACATGTCGATCTACGACGAGATGGCGATCTCGCTCAGGGCGCGTTAGTCGACGATCCGCAGTGCCGCCTTGGGGCACTGGTCGACGGCGGCGCGGACGTCGATCTCCAAGTGCTCCGGCACTTGGCCGTCGGCGATCTGGACGACCTCCGCATCCCCGATCTCGAACACGTCAGGCGCTAAAGATTCACAAAAGCCGTTGGCCTCACACAACGACTCGTCGACGGTTACTCGCATCGAGTTGCTCCTAGTCTGGGTCCGTCGCTCGGTTCACCGACATCAGGGTATTGGCAGAACCCACAGTCAACGGCAGGAGAGGTGCATAACCCCTGCTCACGACGGTTTGCACGGTTCTGTAGCTTTCCTAAAGAGTAGAGTTGCGGCATGACAACGCCAATCGCGAAGAAGGACAAACCGACGAATCCAAAACCGGGGGTTCCGGACGGGTCCGCCGGACGCGGACTGGCGCGCTTGCGGGACATGAACCTGGGAATCCAGACCCAGCCCTTGCGGGAGATGCGGCTGGAACTGAACCTCGACGTGCACGTCGTGTACTTCGGCATCCGGGTCCCGGTCGCGGGCGGCAAAACGCTGCGCATCCCGGTGATGTTGACGGCCAAACCAACGTTCAACTCGCCCACCTCATAATCCCTTGGGCCTCGTGCCGATCACTTCGGCGGCGCTCAGACGGGCGAGGTCGGCGTCGGCGGCGCCGCACCGGTCACGCAAGATTTCTTCGTTGTGCTCGCCCAGCGTCGGCGGAGCGCTCAACAGCCACCGCTCGTGCCCGGCCAGCGGCGCGAAAGGCGGGCGCGGATACCAGCCGGTACCAGTGCGCGGGTGCTCCAACGCCTCGAAGAACCCCCGCTCGATCAGTTGCGGATTCTCGGTCACCAACGAGGGCGACACGACCGGCGCCGCCGGAATGCCGGCACCCGCCAATTGTCCTACTGCAGAGCGCAATTCCTGATCGGCGAACCAGTCGGCCAGCCGACGATCGACCTCGTCGCTCCGTTCCCGGCGGTCGCCGACGGTGGCCAGGCCAGCGTCGTCACACCAGGCCGGTCGGCCCATCAACTCGACGAGCGCCCGCCACTGCCTATCAGTGCTCACGGTGACCGCAATCCAGTCGTCGTCCCCGAGACAGCGGTAGAGGTTTTGGATGGCCCAGCTGTGCCCGCGGTTGCCCTGGCGGCTCAGTGTCACGCCGAACGCCTCGGCTTCGATCGGCTGAATTGCGGTGGCATTTAAGACTGTTTCGACCATCGGCAGCTCGACGAGCTGGCCGACCCCGGTGCGTTCGGCGAATGCCAGAGCTGCCAGCACGGCGAAGGCGGCGTGAACACCGGCCAGCGGATCGCAGGCGCCGCGCGGCGGAACCGGCGGGCCGTCGGGCAGCCCGGTCACCCAGGCCAAGCCGCCGATCTGCTCCATCGTGGGCGCAAAACCCACCCGGTCGCGCCATGGTCCGTCAAGTCCGAAGGCCGGCATCCGGGCAACCACCAGCTTCGGGTTGACGGCCAGCAGCGCCTCTGCGGTAAGACCGAAGTGGTCCATCACCCGCGGCGAGAAGTTCTCGATGACGACGTCGGCATCCGCCACCAGCGTGGTGAACAGGCGACGACCCTCGTCCGACTCGAGATCGAGGGTCACCGAGCGCTTGTTGGTGTTCATCGCGTGAAACACCCAGCCGTACTCCCACCAGTCCTCGACGTCGGTGCGCATCCCGCCCGAGTACCGGATGCCGTCCGGACGCTGGATCGACTCGATTTTGACGACGTCGGCGCCGAAGGCGGCCAGCAGATGCGTCGCGGCGGGCCCAGCCCAAAACGCGGTCAGGTCAACCACCCGGACGCCCTCGAGCGGCAGCCGGTGATCCGCCCGACGCGGTCCCGGCTCACGCTTGGGCCAAGGTGATTGGTCGTTCGCCTCGCCGAGCTCGGGTGCGTGGCGCACCGGTGCCGGCTGGCACCGCGACATCAGCCACGGCGGGCGAGGCTGGTGAAACCCGGCCGGGTTGCGCACGAACACTCCGCGCTCGGTCACGTAGGCCGAGTCGCGGATGGTGGAGCCGTTGCCTAAGGCGGCGATCGGTAGCCGGAATAGCTGGCCGAGCTCGACGATCTCGTCGACGCTGCGCTCGGCGAACCACGGACCAATTCGTTCGCGGATCAGATCGCGGTATTCCCACCGGCCGATCTGGAACCGCAGCTGCGGGATTTCGGTCAGCTCCGGGCAGTCCACCATCGCAGCGAAGTCGAGCCACTGCTGGCCGGTGACCATGGTGATGCCCACGTAGCCGTCCTTGGCGGGTTCGATCGACGGTACCTCCACGGTGCGCGTCACCGGCGGCACCTGCAGCAGCTGCGAGTGCAGCCATTCGCCGCTTTGCATCAGCGTCATCGCTTCGAGCATCGAAAGGTCAAGGTGCTCACCGGGTCCGCCGCGCTCGACCCGGCGGCGTACCGCCAGGGCGCCGAACGCGGCGAACACCCCGCCCATGTACTCCCCCACGTCACCGCCGATCGCGATCGGCGGCCCGGCCGGATCACCGCGGAAACCGGGTGAGCCGGCCCAGGCCTGCAGAGTGAACTCGCTGGCGGCGCGTTCGGCGTACGGACCGCTCCATCCGAAGTCGGTGATGGTGACGATTACGAGGTGCGGGCACTCGGTCAGCAAACCTTGCGGGTCGATGCCCAGCTCGTTCGCCTGCGATCGGGTGGCCGCCAGCACCGCGATGTCGGCGCCGGCGAGCTCGGCGTGGATTCGGCTGTCGCCCGGCGACAGCATCACACTGCGCTTGCCCGCATTGAGATAGCTGAACAACGGTGCGTCGGTCCCGTCCGGAACCGGCGAACGGCTGGCACTGAACCACCGGCTCGGATCCCCCTGGGGCGCCTCGAGTTTGCGGACATCCGCGCCAGCGTCGATCAACAGCTTCCCGGAATAACTGCCGGCAATCCGATCGCTGATTTCGACGACGCGCAGGTCGGCCAACGGTGTCGGACGACGGTCCGGCGTCTCGTCCACCTGGCTATTGTGCCATTACTGCTAAGATTGCATCTAATGGAGTTCGCGGGTTGGCGGCCGTGCGCTTCGTCCGATCATTCGCTGCTGGAATCATATGACAGCTCTCGGAATTGGCCCTGAGGCCCGACGCCGGTTGTCGGCGCCGAGGATCGCCGAGATCGTCGCCGACGAGTTGCGACGCCAGATCATCGACGGTGAATTGGCCGACGGTGACCTGCTGCCGCGGCAGGAGGTGCTCGTCGAGCAGTTCAACGTCAGCTTGGTCTCGCTGCGTGAGGCGCTGCGGATTCTGGAGACCGAGGGGTTGGTGTCGGTGCGCCGCGGCAATCGGGGCGGTGCCGTCGTGCACGCACCGGCGAAAACCAGCGCCGCCTACATGCTCGGGCTATTGCTGCAAAGCGAGAACGTCGGTCTCGCCGACCTGGGCGCGGCGCTACGTGAGCTCGAGCCGGTCTGCGCGGCGCTGGCCGCCCAACGGCCTGACCGCGCCGACACCGTGGTGCCCGAGCTCAAGAAGGTCAACGACGCAATGGCCACCCACCTCGACGACGGCGGGCAATTCACCGAAATCGGCCGCCAGTTTCACAACCTTCTCGTTCGCGGCTGCGGAAACCACACCATGCTCGCGGTGGTCGGCAGCTTGGAGACGTTGTGGAGCAGCCACGAGCAGCAGTGGGCCGAGGAGAGCACAGCCAAGGGCACTTATCCGTCGCTGGCCAAGCGGCGGGCCGTGCTCAACACGCACGTCAAACTGACCGATTCGATCGAAGCGGGCGATGTCGACAGAGCCCGTCGGATCGCCGCCCGGCACGTCGCCGACACCCAGACTTATGTGCTGACCGGCCGCGACGATCACCGGATCTATGCGTTGTCACCGCAGGCCCTGTCCCGGCCGCGGGAGGCTCGCCATCTCTGAGACGCCCATGCGCACCGCGTTGGTCACCGGCGGTAGCGGCGGGATCGGCAAAGCCTGCGCTCGCAAGCTATCCGAGCGTGGCTACGACGTGGTGCTCACCGCGCGACGCGAAGGCCCGTTGCGGGCCGCCGCCGATGAGCTCGGAGCGCGTTACATCGCTGCCGACGCCGCCGATCCCGTTGGGTTCGAACAGGCGATAGCCGCGCTAGACAAGATTGATCTGGTGGTGCACGCCGCCGGAACGCTCGGCGGCACCTACACGCGCAAGCAGACATTCGAGCAGTGGCGAGCGATCATGTCGGCCAACCTGGACTCCTGTTTCGTGGTGACCGCCGCTGTCCTGCCGCGGATGCGGGCCGGTTCGCGGCTGGTGTTCATCTCCTCGTCCGCCGCACACGAGCCGATGATGGCCCGGACCGCCTACTCGGCATCCAAAGCCGGGATGAACGCGTTCGCCCGGGCGCTGGCGCTCGAAGTCGACCGCGACGGCATCTGTGTTCATCTCGTGACGCCGGGACCGGTGGAAACCGAGATGCTGCAGGATGTTCCGTTTGAGATGTACGCCATCCAGGTCGCCGATGTCGCCGAGGCTGTGGCCTGGCTGGACACCGTGGACCCGTCGGTGGATCTACCGGAGATTCGGTTGCACGCCGTACGCCGGGGTCCGTTCGCCCGCGAGCCGGTGGTGCCTACCGAGGCTCGCCGCCGCGCGGGCCATTGATGGCGGGCAAGCTAGAAACCCCTGATCACCGATTCGCCGAATTCGTGCAGCGATTCGGGCGCGGCGAAGTCGGCGAACCAGACGTAGAAACGCTCGACGCCCAGCGCGGTCAGGCCGGTGAAATGCCCGACCAGCTCGCCGGCGTCACCGCAGATTAGGCCCGAGCCCAGGTAGCCGAACCGCCGAGTGCTCACGTCGCGCACCGCGGCCGGGTCGGCGCCCTGGCGCACGAAACCCACCATCTGTTGCACCGATATCCGGGCCGGCGACGCGTCGGGCGCCAATTGCGGCAGCCGATCGATGTGGTTGGCGGGAACATTCCACCAATCCGCGTATTGGCGAACGAGTTTCATCGTCCGCCGCCCCGTGCCGCCGAGAACCAACGGGATGGGATATTCAGGCCGTGGCTGTTGACTTCGGTCCGGGTCTTCGCCACGCCCCCAGTACTGCGTGATCAACTCGAGGTGGCGTCCGAGTTGTTCGACCCGGGCAACCGGATCTTGCTGGCCGACATCAAACCTGGCGAATTCGGCGGGCCACGACCCCGAGCCGAGGCCGAGCTCGAATCTGCCGTTCGAGGCCGCCGAGAGCGTAACGGCTTGTTTGGCCAGCACCGCCGGATGCCGGAAGGCGTCGCAGAGTACGAGGTGGCCGATCCGCAAGCGCTCAGTTGCGGCAGCTACCCAAGTTGCGACAGTCATTGCCTCCCAGATGCTTTCGCCGGGAAGGCCGGGCGCCTCGAGATGGTCGATGAACGCGATGCCGTCGAACCCGCTCGCCTCGGCGTGGCGGGCGCGATCCGCAATGTCGGCGATCGGCAACCGCAGTTGCGGCAGGAACAAAAACCACTCGGCCATGGCTGACCACCATACGGCCATCGGTTCCCCGTCGTACGGGCAACGGTATTCAGCTAGTTTGCTATCTTTGCTATGTTAGGCATCATGGAGGTCGGGCTGAATCCCGGGCAGCTAGCGCTGCGCGACACCGTGCGCGACGTCCTGCAGACCGAGTGCCCCACCGGTACCGCTCGTCAGGCGATGACGGACCCAGAACGCTGGCGCACTCCGTGGAAAACCGTCGTCGATCTGGGTTGGCCGGAACTGACCGCGTCGGACACCGGCGACTACAGCAGTCTCGACTTGGCCGTGGTGCTGGAGGAGTGCGGGGCGGCCATCGCACCGATTCCGTTGCTGTCCAGCGTCGGCCTCGCCGCCGGGGTGTTGCGTGCCGCCGGCTCGGCAGTTGACGACGTGCTGCGTGACATCGGCGACGGCATCGTCGCCGCGCTGGCCATTCATCCGTCCGGGAAGCGGCTGCCCGGCGTGCCGATGACCTTGCAGCAGGGTCGGTTGCAGGGCCGGGCGGTCGCCGTCCCCGAGCTGTCCCGCGCGGAACTGGTCGTCACCTTGGCCACCTCAGCAGAGGGAGTCGTCGCCGCAGTCGCACGCACCGGCGTTGGCGTCACGGTGGAACCGCTCGAGTGCATCAATGCCGCCCAGCCGGTGGCCGATGTCGAAATCGACACGACGCCGCTGGCCGTCGGCCCCGTCGACATCGAATCGGCACTGGCGCTGCCGTTGCTGGCCGCCGCCGCCGACTTGGTCGGCGTGGCCGGCGCCGTGCTGGCCCGATCCGTCGAGCATGCCAAGACCCGGTCGCAATTCGGTAAGCCGATCGGTGCCTTCCAGGGCGTCAAGCATGCGCTGGCGGACAACTACGTCAGCTTGGAACGGGCACGCAGCCTCACCTATGCCGCGGCTGTCCGTCTCGACGATCCCGCCGTCACGCCGGCCGCCGGCTGGACCGCTGCGGCGCTGGCCAAAGCGGCCGCCGGTGACGCTGCAGTCAACTGCTCGCGGACCGCGGTTCAGGTGCACGGCGCGATCGCGCAGACCTGGGAGCACGACATCCATTTGTATCTGCGACACGCGTGGCAGGGCGCCACGCTACTGGGCGACTCCCGTGCGCTCTACCACGCCGTCGGCCGCAACTTCGCCGGAGACGCCGCATGACGGCGCCCAGCGATGTCGTCGCCGAATTCACCTGCTGGCTCACTGATTTCCTGCCGGACGACTACACCGAGCGCTATCGCGAGTACCGCTGGGATGTGACGCTGCGCCGCGCCTATCAACGAGCCGCGTTCGAGGCCGGCTGGTTACAGCCAACCTGGCCGCGCGAGCATGGCGGACGCTCGCTGGGCTTGCGCGACGCGATGGAAATCCGGCTCGAGGCCGCGATGCGCTCAGCACCCAAGCTGCCCAACATCGCCGGACCCAACGTCGCCGCACCGGCGATCCGCCAGTTCGGCACCCCCGAGCAGGTCGACCGGCTGCTGGTACCGCTGCTGCGCGGCGACGAGTGGTGGGCGCTGGGCATGTCCGAGCCGGAAGCAGGATCCGACTTCGCCGGCCTGCGCACCCGCGCCGAACGCGTCGGCGACGTCTTCCGGGTCAACGGTCACAAAATTTGGACCACCCAGGCGCACTTGTCGCGATGGTGCACGCTCTACGCGCGCACCGACCCGGCTGCGCCCAAGCATCGCGGGATCTCCTGCCTGATCCTGGATCTGCACTCGCCCGGCGTACGAATCGAGCCCATCCGCATGGCGTCGATCTCCGACGAGACGTTCTGCGAGGTCTTTCTCGACGATGTCGAAGTGCCAGCGGCCAACCTATTGGGCCCGCCTGACGGCGGCTGGCAGGTCGCATTGGCGTCGCTTCAGCATGAGCGACAGATGATTTGGATCATGAACTGGGTCGAGATCCAACGCGGCCTGGAGTCCATCCGCGCCGCCACCCGTGCCGAGCGTGCGTGTTTGTACGCCGACACGCCGGGAAACACCGTACAACTGCGCACGCTCGCGCAAGAAGGCGACGAGATCTTCAGCGAACTCGGCTCATTACTCGCCGACGCCGAGGCGCTGCGCGCCACCGGATACCGGGCGCTGCACAATGAACTGGCCAACCGGGCGTCCCCGGAAGCCGACATCCTCAAACTGCTCGGATCGGTGACTTTACAACGTGTTTGGGAATTGAGCGCCGCCGCACGCGGACCGGAGTCGATCGGAGATCCCGACCTGCTGTTCGAACGCCAGGACGCTTTGGCCGCCACCATTTATGGCGGGACATCCGAAGTCCAGCGCAACATCATCGCCGAGCGGCTGCTCGGGCTGCCGAAGGGATGAGGATGGATTACGATCTTGGCGCGGGCGCCGCCGACCTCAGACAGCGCTTGCGGGAACTAATTTCGGCGCATATCCCCGACGGCTTCCTGGGAGCCTGCACCGACGATCCCCGCGATCTGGCGACTACCGAGTCGTTCTGCAAGCTGCTGGCTTCCAGTGGGCTGCTGGCATTGGCCTGGCCGAAAGAACATGGTGGCGGCGGCGGTTCGGTCTGGCAGCAGACCGTACTTCGCGAGGAAATGTGGGCGCACCACGAACCCCGTGGTGCGCAATACATGGGTATCAACTGGGTCGGCCCTGCAGTGATGCGTTACGGGACCCCCGAGCAGAAAGCCCGTCATCTGTCCGCAATCGCTGCCGGGGAAGTGATCTGGTGCCAAGGCTTTTCCGAACCGGAAGCCGGAACCGATCTTGCGTCGCTGCGTACCCACGCCGTAGCCGACGCCGACGGCTGGCGCATCACCGGCCAGAAAGTGTGGACGTCCTACGCGCAGATGGCGTCGTGGTGCGTGCTGGCGGCCTGCACCGACCCCGATGCCCCGAAACCCCAACGGCTGACCCTGTTCCTTCTACCGATGGACCGGCCCGGCATCACGGTGCGCCCGATCCGGTCGATGCTCGGGCCGCACCACCTCAACGAGGTTTTCCTCGACGACGTCCGGGTGTTTCCCGACGAGGTCCTGGGCGAGGTCGGAGCCGGCTGGCAAGTGATGCGTGAGGCGCTGGCAGCCGCGCCCGCCGACGGATCGTCCTGCAGCGACACCGCCCGGTAGGCCAGCAGCCGGGCCACTCGCAAGTCGACCAGCGACCGCACCCAGCGGGTGCGGATGGACTCGGGCAATTGGTCCCACTCGTCGCCGAGCTCGGCCTGCATCCGGTCGAGTAGCGATTCGCAGCGCGCATACCGGGCGATCCCCACCCGCTCGAAGGCCAGCGCCTCACGCATCACTTGCCAGCCGGCTCCGACCTCGCCCAGGACCTCGTCGGGAAACACCCGGACGTCTCC
>NZ_LZKJ01000071.1 GCF_001672775.1 Mycobacterium kyorinense
CTCAGAGTCAGACACCAGGTGATCCAGAACCAACCACCACGACACGGCCACCGTCACGCAGACACGCCGCACGCAGCACCCTCACGATGACACTGAGCACGCTCGCGGCAAAAGGGGGGGTCAGACCGGTAGCAGCTGGTCGATCACCGCGGCCAGCTGTTTGGCCGAGCGGCATTCGTGCATCGTGATCACCTCTTGGTAGCGCGGCGCCGCCGAATCGCCGCTGCCCCACAGATGCTTGGGCTCGGGGTTGAGCCAGTGCGCGTGGCGGCTGGCAGTCACCATGTGCGTCAGCACGTCGGTGGCCGGATCGCGGTAATTCGTGCGGCCGTCGCCGAGCACCAACAGCGAACTGCGCGGCGAGAGCACGTTGTGGAACTGCTCGGTGAACGACACGAATGCATTGCCGTAATCGGAGTGCCCGTCGCGGGTGTAGACACCGGCCTCGCGAGTGATTCGCTGGATGGCCACCGCCAGATCGGCGTCCGGACCGAACAGGTGCGTCACCTCGTCGGTGGTGTCGATGAAAGCAAACACCCGGACACGGGAAAACTGTTGGCGCAGAGCATTTACCAGTAGCAGCGTGAAGTGGCTGAACCCGGCGACCGAGCCGGACACATCGCACAGCACCACCAACTCGGGCCGGGCCGGGCGCGGTTTGCGCAACACCACATCAATCGGCACGCCGCCGGTCGACATCGACTTGCGCAGCGTCTTGCGCAGGTCGATCGACCCCGCGCGGGCGCGACGCCGACGAGCTGCCAGCCGGGTGGCCAGCGTCCGGGCCAGCGGTGCCACCACCCGGCGCATCTGGCGCAGCTGATCACCTGAGGCGCGCAGGAACTCGACGTTTTCGGACAGCTGCGGGATGCCGTACATCTGCACATGGTCGCGGCCCAGCTGCTCGGCGGTACGCCGCTTGGTTTCCGCGTCGACCATCTTGCGCAGCTGGGTGATCTTCTGCGCGGCAAGCGCTTTGGCGAGCTGTTCCTGGGTGGGGGTGGGCTCGTCGCCGTAAGGCGCCAGCAAGCCGGCCAGTAGCCGGCCCTCCAGCTGGTCCAGCGCCATCGCCTTGAGCGCCTGATACGACGAGTAGGACGGGCCGCGACTGGAGCTGTATTTGCCGTAGGCTTCTACGATTTGGGCGATCATCGCCACCAGCCGCTCGTCCATGTCGGCGAGATCGGTGTTCTCGGCCAACAGATCCAGCAGCATCTGCCGCATCGCTTCGACGTCCTCGGCAAGCAACTGAACGTCGGAATCGTCGTCGTCAGATACGTCTTCAGCCACCACCGCCCGCGCGCCTAGCGCCGACGGCCACCACAAATCGAACATGGCGTCGTACGTTTCCCGATGGTCGGTGCGGCGCAGCACCGCGCAGGCGATGCCCTCCCGCAACACCTCCCGGTCACCCAGACCCAACGCCGTCATCACCCGACCGGCGTCCACCGTCTCCGACGGCCCAACCGAAATGCCCTGTCCCCGAAGCGCTTCCACGAACTCCACCAGATGGCCGGGCAGCCCGTGCGGGGCGAGCGGCCTGCGGGGGCGAACGCGGCGGGCCATCAGTTGAGCCGCAACTCGCCGGACGCCCGTTGTTGGTCGGACTGGTGTTTGAGCACGACGCCCAGCGTGGCGGCGATCGTGGCGTCGTCGATGGTGTCCAGACCCAACGCCAAAAGCGTGCGCCCCCAATCGATCGTCTCGGCCACCGACGGCAGCTTTTTCAGCTGCATACCGCGCAGCACGCCGATGATCCGCACCAACTCGTCGGCAAGATGCCCGGGCAGTTCGGGCACCCGGGACAGCAGGATGCGTCGCTCCAACTCCGGGCTCGGGAAATCGATGTGCAAGAACAGGCAGCGACGCTTGAGTGCCTCGGACAGCTCCCTGGTGGCGTTGGACGTCAGCACCACAAACGGCGCCCGTTCGGCGGTGATGGTCCCCAACTCGGGAACGGTCACCGCAAAGTCGGAGAGCACTTCCAGCAGCAGGCCCTCGATTTCGATGTCGGCCTTGTCGGTTTCGTCGACCAGCAGAACCGTCGGCTCGGTGCGCCGGATCGCGGTCAGCAGCGGACGGGACAATAAAAACTCCTCGCTGAACACGTCGGTCTTGGTCTGGTCCCAGTCATCGGAGCCGGCCTGGATCCGCAGGATCTGCTTGGCGTGGTTCCACTCGTAGAGCGCGCGGGCCTCGTCGACGCCCTCGTAGCACTGCAGGCGCACCAGCCCGGACCCGGTGGCCTGCGCGACGGCGCGGGCCAGTTCCGTTTTGCCGACCCCGGCCGGTCCTTCCACCAGCAACGGTTTGCCGAGCCGGTCAGCCAGGAAGACGGCGGTCGCGGTGGCGGTGTCGGGCAGATAGCCGGTCTCGGCCAGCCGCCGGCCGACGTCATCGATGTCGGCGAACAGCGGGACGGGCCGCGCGGGAACAGTCACGAAGTTTCTCCTAAGTCTGATTGCTCGGCTTCTCCTCATCGCGCTCCGCGCTCTGCATCGTCGCCGAGCTAAGGAACACGGGTGTGGCCGTCTCCCCAGACGATCCACTTGGTCGAGGTCAACTCCGGCAGCCCCATCGGGCCGCGAGCGTGCAGCTTCTGGGTGGAGATGCCGATCTCGGCGCCGAAACCGAACTGCTCACCGTCGGTGAACGCCGTCGACGCGTTTACCATCACCGCAGCCGCGTCGATTCCTTCGGTAAAGCGCTGGGCGGCAGCCATATTGGCGGTCACGATGGCTTCGGTGTGCCCGGTGCCGTATTCGTTGATGTGGTCGATCGCGGCGTCGACGCCGTCGACCACCGCCACCGCGATGTCCATGGCCAGGTACTCGCGGCGCAGGTCGTCTTCGTCGGCGTCCAGATGCACCGTCACCCCGGCGTCTTGCAGCGCCCCCACCAGCCGGGGCAGCGCTTGCCCGGCGATGGCGGTGTCAACCAGCAGCGTCTCGGCGGCGTTGCACACGCTGGGCCGCCGCGTCTTGGAGTTCAGCAGGACCTGCTCGGCGACGTCGAGGTCGGCGCCGCCGTCGACGTAGACGTGGCAGTTGCCGACACCGGTCTCGATGGTGGGGACTTGCGCGTCGCGGACCACCGCGTCGATCAGACCCGCTCCCCCGCGCGGGATCACCACGTCGACCAGGCCGCGGGCCTGGATCAGGTGGGTGACCGTCGAGCGGTCGGAGCTGTCGAGCAGCTGGACTGCATCGGCGGGCAGGTCTTCGTGGACCAGGGCGGCGCGTAGCACCGAGACCAGCGCCTGGTTGGAGTTCGCCGCCGACGAGCTGCCGCGCAGCAGTGCGGCGTTGCCGGATTTGAGCGCTAAACCGAAGGCGTCCACGGTGACGTTGGGGCGGCCCTCGTAGACCATGCCGACTACCCCGAGCGGAACCCGCTGCTGGCGCAGCATCAGCCCGTTGGGCAGGGTGTAGCCGCGCAACACCTCGCCGACCGGATCGGGCAGGCCCGCGACTTGGCGCAGGCCCTCGGCGATCCCGTCGATGCGCTGCGGGTTCAGCGCCAACCGATCCAGGATCGCGGTCGGTGTGCCGGCGGCACGCGCGGCGTTGAGGTCATCGGCGTTGGCGCCCAGCACCTGGTCGACATGGGCCACGATCGCCTCGGCCGCCGCGAGCAGCGCGTGGTCTTTGACGACGGTCGGCAACGAGGCCAGCGTGCGTGCGGCGACCCGGGCGCGGCGCGCGGCGTCGTGCACCGGTTGGCGTAAGTCGGCACGCGACGGTGCTTGCAGACTCATTCACCCAGGGTATCGGGCGTTGGCCGGGGCGACGACGCGGCTACCCAGTCAGTTGCTGGACCATGCCGCGCCGCTCGTCGATGATGCGGCCGAAGTCCTGCAGCAGCAGCGGTTTGCGCATGACCAGCTCTTCGATGTGTTCGCGGTCGATCTCCAGTGCGGTCACCTCGCCCAGCGCGTAGACGTCGGCAAGATTGGGTTGGCGGGTCAGCGTGGTCAAGCCCAAAAACGATCCCTCGTCGAGTGTGCCGACCGCAAGCAGCGAACCGTCGTCGCCCAACGCAGTCATGCGGAGCCGGCCGGCGACCACGAACGTCATACCGACGGGGACTTGACCCGCATACTCGACGATCTCGTCGGCGCCGTAGCGGACGATCTTGGCGTGCGACGCCAGGGCCTGCTGGTCGGTAACGCTCAACCGCAGGGCCGGGGCCACCACCGACCGCAGCGCCTTTTCCACGCGTTCGGTACTGGAAAAGTCGTCGCCGGCGGCGTCGTCGAGGTGCAAGCCCTCGCGCCGGGCGGCATACCAGATCCAGCGGAGGAAGGTGGCCTGCGCTGCGCCGTCGTCGACGGGTGAGGTGAGGCCGACCGTCGTCGCGTATTCGCCGCCGCCGCGCGCCACCGAGGCGGGCACGGCATCGGTCTTGACTTGCGGCAGCGCGCGTGCGGTGCGCGACAACAGCGCGCACACCCGATCGGGCGGGTCGGCGGGCGAAAAGGTGGTCGTGATGGTCAGGGTGTGCGCGCCCGGCGGCCGGCTCAGATTGGTAAACGATGTGCCGGCCAACACCGAGTTGGGCATGATCTGCGTTCCTCGGCCGGTTTCGATGTGGACCGCTCGCCAGTTCACCTCGACGACGCGTCCCCGGGCAGTCGGGGTGTCCAGCCAGTCGCCGATCCGGAACGGCTGCTCGAACAACATGA
>NZ_LZKJ01000072.1 GCF_001672775.1 Mycobacterium kyorinense
GCATCAACCCCGCCTTGGCCGCAAACGCCGACTGCGACGCCACCAACTGCGGAATATGGGCATCCAACAAACTCATCGCTTACTCCCTTTCTTTCAACTACGGTCTGTCGCGCCGCCGGACGCCCAACTGCCCGGCACCATCGGCATCGCCGGGCCACCGCCGAACTCATCACCGGCCAACGTGGTCAAGCCCGCGGCCGAGGCCGTCGAGCTCTGCCGGTCGGTCCCGGCAAACCCCAGCGGTCCAGCGCCCCGGTCTGAGGCGCTCACCGCGTCGATGGCGTCGTCGGCGTTCCCCGGCTCCAGATCCATGTACTCGTAACCGCGGCCCAACTCTTTGGCTTTCGCGCGCCGCCGGGCGCGCGCTTGCTCCCGGGCGGCCGCCGCTTTTGCTGCCGCCGCCGCGGGATTGTCCAGCGGCGACTCCTGCTCCTGACCGCGTGAGCGGCGGCTTGCAGCACTGCTCCGGGCCGCCAGGCCCGTCGCGCCCACCACGTAGGACACGTCGGTCATCGCCGCGTTGGCTCCCAGCGTGTCGGTGGCGGTCGGGCCGAAGCCGACTCCGGGACCGCCGCCGGCCGGTCCCCCGCCCATCGCCGAGACCGTGCTCGGGGTCGCAGCGGTCGTGGTGCTCGGGGCGTTGGTCACCGTTGTCGCGGTACCGCCCGTCGCCAGTGGCGCTGGCGCCGAGCCCACCGGCGCCGGGATCGCCGCCGCGGCAGGCATATCGGCTACTGGAGGAATCGAGATGCTGGCCGCCGCGGCCGCCGCGATTCCGGCGGCCAGTCCCGCCGCGCCGCCCACTACCGCGGCGCCCATCGCGGGAACGACGGCCATCAATAAGGCGGGCGCCATTTGCACGAAGGGCCATACCAGCATCAGGGAATGAAAGATAAACCAGCCCAGAGCCGTTGCGAGCGCTGGCGACATTCCGGGGATCTGCATCAGCACAGAGGTGATCCCATTGACGAAGGGGACCGCCGGGATGGGCCATCCATTGGGGTAGATCTCTTTGCCGAGGGGCCACAGGATGTTCTGGGTGATGTCCGAGAGGCGGGCCGCCAGGCGGTCTTGCCACGACGAGCTCGCATCCGCGGCATTGAGATGGGCGCCAGCGTCCGCCGCCGGGGCGGCGGCGGCCGATTGGGTTGTCGCGGCCGCGGCGCTGGCCTCACCGCCCGGCACCACGATCGATGGGGCCGGCACCGTCGCGGGCACGGCGGCCAGCGCCGATCCGGCGACCACCTGGTAGGTGGTCATCGTCTCGGCGGCCAACACCCACATGCGGACGTAGTCGGCTTCGTTGAGCGCAATCGGGATCGTGTTGATCCCGAAGAAGTTGGTGGCCACCAACGTCGCGTGCATGGCGTGGTTTGCGGCGAGCTCCGGCAGCGTGGGCATGGTGGCCAGCGCGGACACGTAGGCACCGGCAGCTGTCTCGTGCAGCGCCGCTGCGACGGTGCTCTTCTCCGCACTCGCCGATAGCCAAGCCAGGTATGGCCCGTGAGCGGCCACGTACCGCGCCGCACTGGGCCCTTCCCACACCGACTGCGCGCTGGCCAGCTCTGCGCTGAGTTCGCTTGCCGCCGAGCCGTATTCGGCACTCAACGATGACCACGCCGATGCGGCTGCCAGCAACGATCCCGGGCCCGGGCCGCTGCTGAGCATTGCCGAATGCACTTCTGGCGGCAAGGCCATCCAGATCGGCGCCGTCATAGGCCGCCGGCAATCAGATACGAGGATGCCGCCGAAGCATCGCCGGTGGCGTAGCTGGCGGCGGACTCACCGGTGCCCACACCCGACCGGCCCAGTTCGGCCACGCCTTGGGCAGCGACCACGGAATGCTCGGCGCCATGCGCGCTGAATCCGACCGCCGTCTGCAGCGAGACCGGATCAGCGGCCGCCGGCAGCACCGTCGAAATCAGCGGAGATGCACCGGCCTCCGCGGCCGCCAGCCGCGCGGTCAATGCTTCGACGGCAGCGCTGGTCGCGCTGAGGCCCTCGGGAACAACTCGCAGGGACACAACCACCCCTTCCGGAATCTCGCGTCGTGTACCTACAGTGGTCGGCACGCGGCGCGGTTTGGTTCCCGCCGAAGATGCCTTTGTGCAAAGACACAGAAATGAGCGACGATACAAAGATGCGGTGTGAGGTTGCGCGTGAAGCGCTATCGGCGCGGCTGGACGGTGAGCCGCAGCAGGTGCCGGCTCAACGGGTCGACGCTCATCTTGGATCGTGTCCGGATTGCCGCGCCTGGCTGATCGGCGTGGCGGTACAGACCCGGCAGCTGGCCGCCCTCGAACCGGGCCACGGACCGGACATGGTCGAGCAGATCATGGCGGCGGTGGGCGTTGCGCCGTATCGGCGTTGGTGGCAAGGGCTGATCTCGGACTACCGCCGATGGGCGCTGATCGTGGCGGGGCTGATCCAGGTCGCGTTGGCGTCGGCGCAGATCGCCGGGATCGATTTCGGCATGGTGTCCACCCACATGCACGGTGCGGCAACGGGTGCGCACCTGATGCACGAGTCCACCGCATGGTTGCTGGCGCTCGGAGCGGCGATGATTGCCGCGGGGATCTGGACCACGGCCGCGGTGGGGGTGGCGGCCATCGCCGGCGCGTATGCGGTTGCGCTGCTGGGTTATGTGGCCGTCGACAGCTACAGCGGGCAGGTGACCGCTTCCCGGGTCGCCAGCCATCTACCGATCCTGGTTGGTTTGCTGTTCGCGTTGCTGGTGGCGCGAAACCGCGGCGGAGGTGCTCAGCCGAGCGCAGCCAGCGACGAAGCGACAAGCGAACTCGTGCTGGCCGCGGCCGCGGCCGACGCTCGACGGCGCCGGCACCTGCGCCCCGTCAACCGTTCGGCGGCGTGAGGATCAGGTGCTACGACAGCCCGTCGTAGACGGGTTGGTTGGTCGAGTTTAAGGTGAGTGCTCATGAGTGCGCGTAGCGACGACGAGGCCGTTACCGCACTCGCGTTGGCCGCCGCGCGCGGCGACGCCCGGGCACTCGAGGCGTTCATCAAGGCCACCCAGCAAGACGTGTGGCGTTTCGTCGCCTACCTGTCGGACGGCGCCAGCGCCGACGACTTGACCCAGGAAACCTTTCTTCGGGCGATCGGCGCCATCCAGCGTTTCTCCGGGCGTTCCAGCGCGCGCACCTGGCTGCTGGCCATCGCGCGGCGAGTCGTCGCCGATCACATCCGGCGCGCGCAATCCCGGCCTCGCACGGCGCACGGCGCTGATCCTGAACAGCTGCTCGACCGCGACCGCCCCGCGCGGGGATTCGAGGACCTCGTCGAGGTGACGACGATGATCGCCGGTCTCAACGCCGAGCAGCGGGAGGCACTGCTGCTCACCCAGTTGCTCGGACTGTCCTACGCTGACGCCGCCGCGGTGTGCGGCTGCCCGGTGGGCACCATTCGATCGCGCGTGGCCCGCGCCCGCGATGCGCTGCTGGCGGGACTAGACCGCGACGAGGCGACCGGCTAGCACCGCGCGGCGGCTCGCCGAGATCGACGTTAGCGTCACTTTTCGCGCGGAAATCAGCTCTAACGTCGATCTCGGCGAGCGGGACGCGCTGTCAGTAGCGGTAGTGGTCGGGCTTGTAGGGGCCCTCGACGTCGACGCCGATGTACTCGGCCTGGTCCTTGCTGAGCTTGGTGAGCTCGCCGCCGAGCGCGGTGACGTGGATGCGGGCCACCTTCTCGTCGAGATGCTTGGGCAGCCGGTAGACCTCGTTGTCGTACTCGTCGTTCTTGGTCCACAGCTCGATCTGCGCGATCACCTGGTTGGAGAAGCTGTTGCTCATCACGAACGACGGGTGACCGGTGGCATTACCGAGGTTGAGCAGCCGGCCTTCGGACAGCACGATGATCGACTTGCCGGTGTCGCCGAAGGTCCACTGGTCCACCTGCGGCTTGATGGTGTCGCGGGTGGCCCCGGACTTCTCCAGGCGAGCCATTTGGATCTCGTTGTCGAAGTGGCCGATGTTGCCCAGGATGGCCTGGTCCTTCATCGCCTTCATGTGCTCGAGCGTGATGATGTCCTTGTTGCCGGTGGCGGTGACGACGATGTCGGCCTCCCCGATGGCCTCCTCGACGGTCTTGACGTCGTAGCCCTCCATCAGCGCCTGCAGCGCGTTGATCGGGTCGATCTCGGTGACGGTGACCCGGGCCCCCTGGCCGGCCAGCGACTCCGCACAGCCCTTGCCGACGTCGCCGTAGCCGCAGACCAGCGCCTTCTTGCCGCCGATCAGCACGTCGGTGCCGCGGTTGATGCCGTCGATCAGCGAGTGCCGGCAGCCGTACTTGTTGTCGAACTTGGACTTGGTCACCGAGTCGTTGACGTTGATCGCCGGGAACTCCAGGTCGCCGGCCGCGGCGAACTGATAGAGCCGCAGCACGCCGGTGGTGGTCTCCTCGGTGACGCCCTTGACCGACTCGGCGATCTTCGTCCACTTGCCCTTGTCGGTCTCGAAACGCTTGCGCAGCAAGTCGAGGAAGATCCGGTACTCGGCCGAGTCGTCGTCCTCGGCGGGCGGCACCACGCCGGCCTTCTCGAACTGCGCGCCGCGCAACACCAGCATCGTGGCGTCGCCGCCGTCGTCGAGGATCATGTTGGCCGGCTCACCCGACCAGGTCAGCATCTGCTCGGCGGCCCACCAGTATTCCTCCAGCGTCTCGCCTTTCCAGGCGAACACCGGCACACCCTTGGGCTCCTCGGGGGTGCCGTGCGGGCCCACGACCACCGCGGCGGCGGCATGGTCCTGGGTGGAGAAGATGTTGCAGGATGCCCAGCGCACCTCGGCGCCCAACGACACGAGCGTCTCGATCAACACCGCGGTCTGCACGGTCATGTGCAACGAACCCGAGATCCGCGCGCCCTTGAGCGGCGCCACCTCGGCGTACTCGCGGCGCAGCGACATCAGGCCCGGCATCTCGTGCTCGGCCAGCCGAATCTCCTTGCGGCCGAAGTCGGCCAACGACAGGTCGGCGACCTTGAAGTCGATGCCGTTGGAAACGTCGGCGCTCAGCGCGTTTTCGGTGGTCGTCATATGGGCCCAATCCTCGTCTGGTCAACTAGTTAGCTTGCATATACATTAGTCCGCTGCGGCCGACCCGCGAGTGCCGGGTTCCGTCGGTCTCGCCTAAACCCTATTGCGCCGCTGCGCCGCGCGCCCAACTGCCCGCTACGCGAGCTCTCCGTAGCGTTCAGCGGCGGGAGTGAAGAGCCGAGCCAGATCGGCGGCCACGTCGTGATCAGCCTCCGGTGGCATGGACACGTAGCTGATAGCCAGTCGCACCACGGCGCGCGCCAGTATCCCGGAATCTTCCGCGCTGGCTTTGACCCAGCTGTGCTGGAACGTGGCGGTCAACCGCTGCGAGCACCGGGTGATGATCGGGCCGCTGTCGATGGTGATGATTTGCAGCAGATCGGGCTTGGCGACGCCGGTGAGCAGCGATATGACCAGCGGGTCGGCGGCCGACTCGGTGAAGAAGTTGCGGAAGCCCTGCAGGAATGCGGCGTAGACGTCGCCGACGTTGGAGCAGATCGCGTCGGCGACGGCGTCGACCAATCGGTCGGCCAGTCGGAGCGCGTAGCCCTGCGCCAGGCCTTGGCGCGACCCGAACTCGTTGTAGATGGTCTGCCGGCTGATGCCCGCCGCGCTGGCCACGTCGGCCAGCGTGATGGCCGACCAGTCGCGGGTGCCCAGCAATTCGCGCATCGCGTCGAGGACCGAATCACGCAACAGGACCCGCGACGCCTCGGCGTACGGGACCCGTTGCTTCACATGCGTGAGGGTAGTTGTCACGAACGGGCGATCTCCACCATGTCGAAGTCCGACTTGGCCGCACCGCAGTCCGGGCAGCTCCAGTCGTCGGGGATGTCGTCCCACCGGGTGCCCGGCGCGATGCCGTCTTCCGGCCAGCCCTTGGCCTCGTCGTACTCGAAGCCGCATTGCACGCAGACGAACAGCTTGTAGTCATTCATTGGGTTACCTCCGTTGATTGTCCAACTCCTCGTGCCGTGTCGGCACGCATCGTCGTCGGATCCATTTTCTCGAAATCGACTTTCTCGCGGACCGCACAGTCCGGGCAGCACCAGTCATCCGGGACGTGATCCCACGCGGTGCCTGGCGGAAAGCCTTCCCGCGCAGCGCCGTTGGCTTCGTCATAGACGTAGCCACACCCCGGGCAGCGATACGACGCCATCACGCCACCGCCCCGTAGCGAGCCAGCATCTTCTCCCGGAGCCGCGGTTGCAGGTTGACCCGGGTGATGTCGCCGTCGTAGTGCTCCAGCACCCGGTGGTCCATCAGCCGTCGCCACAGCGGCGGGATGTAGGTCAACCCGATCAGCGATGCATAGCCGCTGGGCAGATTCGGCGCCTCGGCCATGCTGCGCAACGTCTGGTAGCGCCGGGTCGGGTTGGCGTGGTGATCACTGTGCCGCTGCAGGTGATACAGGAACAGGTTGGTCACGATGTGGTCGGAGTTCCAGCTGTGTTCGGGCGTGCAGCGCTCGTAGCGACCATTCGGAAGTTGTTGGCGCAGCAGACCGTAATGCTCGAGGTAGTTGACCGACTCCAGCAACGAGAATCCGTAGACCGCCTGGATGATCACGAACGGAATCAGCGCCGGGCCGAAGATCGCGAGCATCACCCCCCAGAACACCACCGACATCAGCCACGCATTGAGTACGTCGTTGGACAGGTGCCAGGGACTCTTGTCGAGCCGACGCAACCGCTGTGCTTCCAGCCGCCAAGCCGAACGCAGACTGCCGATGACGCTGCGCGGAAAGAACTCCCAGAACGTCTCGCCGAACCGGGCCGACGCGGGGTCCTCCGGGGTGGCCACCCGCACGTGATGGCCACGGTTGTGCTCGATGTAGAAGTGGCCGTACCACGTCTGCGCCAGCGTGATCTTGGATAGCCAGCGTTCCAGCGAATCCTTCTTGTGTCCCATCTCATGGGCGGTGTTGATTCCGATTCCACCCAGCGCGCCGACCGACAACGCCAAACCGATCTTGGCCGGCCAGTTCAGCGACCCCTCGTAACCCAGCCAGCTCAGGTCCGACGCGGTGAACAAATACGCGCCGACGACGACGGAAAGGTACTGGAACGGGATGTAGACGTAGGTGCAGTACCGGTAGTACTTGTCGTTCTCCAACCGCTCCATCACCTCGTCGGGGGCATTTTGCCCGTCGGGCCCGTAGCGCAGGTCGAGCAGCGGCAACACCACATAGACCAGGATCGGCCCGATCCAGAACAACACTGTCGAGGCGGCCTGCCAACCAGCCTGGTTCATCGCCCACACCATGGGCAAGACCACCAACAAGGCGGTGGGAGCAATCAGGCCGAGCAGCCACAGGTAGCGCTTTTTGTCCTGCCACACCATCGTGTCCAGGCCAGGTCCGGCGGTCATATGGTCAATCCCTCCTTGTGAGTCAGAGCACGTCTGCCTTTGACATTAACCGCTTGCACGTCTCCTGTCTAGACACGAAGCCATGTTTTGTAAAACCAACGCGCTTACGGGGTAGCAGTGTCGGCGACCAGCTCCGCGTCGCCGGCTTGGGCTTCGCGGGCGGCCACGACCGAATGCCGGCGCCCGTAGCCGGCGTAGATGACGATGCCCACGGCCATCCACACGCCGAACCGGATCCAGGTCACCCCGGTCAGGTTGAGCATCAGCCACACGCACGCACACACCGACGTGATCGGCAGTAACGGCACCCAGGGCGCGCGGAACCCGCGCGGCAGATCCGGGCGGGTTCGGCGCAGCACGATCACGCCGGCCGACACCAGCACGAAGGCGAACAGCGTTCCGACGTTGACCATCTCTTCGAGCTTGGTCATCGGAAATGCCGAGGCCGCCAGCGCCACCAGCAGCGCGACCACCATGGTGATGCGCACCGGGGTGCCACGCGGGCCGGTCTTGGCCAGTTGGCGCGGCAGCAATCCGTCGCGCGACATCGCAAACAACACCCGGCACTGGCCGAGCATCAGCACCATGACCACGGTGGTCAGTCCGGCCAGTGCCCCGATGGAGATGATCTTGGAGGCCCAATGCACGCCGTTGGCGGTGAACGCCGTGGCCAAGTTGGCGTGCCGGCCATCAGGGCGATCCCGTAGTTCGGTGTAGGGCACCATGCCCGACAGCACGATCGACACGGCGACATAGAGCACAGTGACGATGGCCAGCGAAGTCAGGATTCCGCGCGGGACGTCGCGTTGCGGGTGCTTGGTCTCTTCGGCCATGGTGGCCACAATGTCGAACCCGATGAACGCGAAGAAGACGATCGACGCCCCGGCCAGCACGCCGTACCAGCCGTAGTGACTGGTCTGTGCACCGGTCAGCAGCGACAACACCGACTGGTCGACGCCGGTTCCGGCATGGTCGGCTTCTGGCGGCGGGATGAACGGTGAATAGTTGGCGCGCTTGATGTAGAAGGCGCCGACGATCACAACCAGCACCACCACTCCGACCTTGATCGCGGTGACCACCGCCGAGAAATGCGAGGAGAGCTTGGTGCCCAAAGCAAGCAACACGGCGACCAGTCCGACGATGAGTAGCGCACCCCAGTCGAGCATGACTGAACCGAAAATGACTGTGCCCGCTTGGAATCCGAGGATCATGCCCAGGTAACTCGACCAGCCCTTCGCCACCACGGCGGCGCCGATCGCCAACTCCAGCACCAGGTTCCAGCCGATCACCCAGGCCAGAAACTCACCGAAGGTGGCGTAGGAGAAGGTGTAGGCGCTGCCCGCCACCGGAAGCGTCGAGGAAAACTCCGCGTAGCACAGCGCCGCCAACCCGCAGGTGGTTGCAGCGATCAAAAACGACACCCAGATGGCCGGACCGGTGATGTTGCCTGCTGTCGAGGCGGTGACGGTGAAGATCCCCGCGCCGATCACCACCGAAACCCCGAAGACGGTCAGGTGCCACCAGGACAGGTCTCTGCGCAGCCGGGTGCCCGGCTCGTCAGTGTCGGCGATCGATTGCTCGACCGATTTCGTGCGCCATCGACCGGCCATGCCCCCATCCTTTCCCCACAATCTGACGGCACAGTACCGAGTACGCTGCGTTGATGGGTGGGGAAGCAACCCGGGGGCATGCAGCCGTCATCGGAGCCAGCATTGCCGGGCTTTGCGCTGCGCGCGTGCTCTCGGATTTCTATGACCGGGTGACGGTGTTCGAGCGCGACGAGATGCCTAGCGCACCCGCCAACCGTTCGGCGGTCCCCCAGGGCCGGCACGTGCATCTGCTGATGGCACGCGGCGCGGTGGAATTCGAAGCGCTGTTTCCGGGTCTGCTCGACGACATGGTGGCCGCCGGCGTGCCGATTCTGGAGAACCGGCCGACTGGGTACATAAGCGGTGAACTCGTCGCGCAGGGTTCGCCCGGTTCCCAGCACATGACCCGCGGCGCCGAAGTAGATGCAGTCCGGCCGGTTCTCCAGAATCGGCACGCCGGCGGCCACCATGTCGTCGAGCAGACCCGGAAACAGCGCTTCGAATTCCA
>NZ_LZKJ01000073.1 GCF_001672775.1 Mycobacterium kyorinense
GACCGCGACCGCGCCGAAGCGCAGAACCTGGGATTCGGCTACGGGATTCACAGTTGCCTCGGCGCGGCGTTGGCCCGCATGGAAAGCCGGATCGCGCTGGAGAAGCTGCTGGACTTCATGCCCCGCTACGAAGTGAATTGGGATGGCCTGCAACGCGTCCACATGCAAAACGTCGCGGGCTGGCAGAACGTTCCGGTGAAGGTGATTCGGTGAAAGTAGAAGTCGACTACGGATTGTGCGAAAGCAACGGTGTCTGCATGGGCATCAATCCGGAAGTCTTCGATCTCGGCGACGACGACGTGCTGAGAATTCTCAAGCCGGACGTCACGCCGGAGACGGAGGAGGACGTGCGGCAGGCTATCCGCCAGTGTCCGCGTCAGGCGCTCTCGCTCACGGAGTAGTCATCACCCCGACTTGTCGCCGGGATGTGGCATAATCGAACGCATGTTCGATGAAGGTGCTGACCTGCTGGAATGCATGGTGGCGGCGTCGCGGGCCGAAAACCAAGCGGCCGGTCAGCGGCTGGCAGC
>NZ_LZKJ01000074.1 GCF_001672775.1 Mycobacterium kyorinense
GGCAGACTCAACCCCGTAACACACCTGCTCAATTTTCGACCGGAAGAAACTGCTCAGGATTCGACCGGAACCGACAGCCACTGCGGGCCGGTGCGGACCAGCACAGTCACCAGCAGGTATTCACCGTCAGAGAACAACCCCAGGCCACCGACGCGGTAACCCGTATCATTGCAACTGGTAAGGTGTGCTAAGCGCTGGCCGCCGGTTGTGGTCTCCGCCCTCGGCGTGGTGGGCGGTTGGGGGGCTATAAAAAGTTCGGGCACAATGTGAACTGGACGGTTAGAGTCGGTGCAATCAGGTGCAAACAATGGGAGGAAGCCACACATGATCAAACGGTCACTGACCAGATCCGCTATCGCGGCTGGCGGTCTGGCATTGGCGTTGACCGCTGGGGCGGGGGTCGCATCCGCGGATCCCGATCTGGACGTTTTCGTCAACACCACCTGCACGTACGACCAAGCGGCAGCAGCGCTCAACGCGCAGGATCCGGCAACTGCAGCGCAATTCAACAGCAATCCGCAGCTGCAGAATCAGGTTCGGATGTTCCTTGCCGCGCCGCCGCCCCAGCGCTTGAAGTACGCCAAGATGGTTCAGGCCTCGCCGCAGGCGCAGCAGTACATTCCCCTTCTCACACAAGTCTTCAGCACCTGCAACAACTACTGACCGGATAGGCAGGAGCTTCTCGCTTGTGCCGCTCGCTGACAGGTGCTGATGACCTCAGCGATGACGCGACGTCCCGTTCCGGGGCGTCGCGTCATTCGTTGGAAGGTAAGGGGCCGCACAGGGCAGTTCTCGGCCATAGCATGGGCGTATGCCGATCAATAGACGGGTCATGCTCGGAAGCGCTGGCCTGGCAGGTGCCGCGGCAGTCGGCGGGGTCGGTGTCGACCGCGCGCTGTCCGGCAATGCCCTCAGTTTTCGCGAAGGACCCACGGACGATTCGATAACCGATGACCCTGCCCGGTTCGGTGATCCACGGATCCCCGCCGAACTGAACACCTCGCAATCGCACCTGTTTCGATTGGGTGCCCTGTCCCCCACCACATTTGACGGCGGCTTTCTCCGCCAGGCCCACGAGGAGAATTTTCCGATCCTTACCGGGCAGCAGGCCAGCGTCGTTTTTGTGACCTTGCAGCCCGGAGGTATCCGGGAACCGCACTGGCATCCCAGCGCCTGGGAAATCAGCGTGATCATCAGCGGGACCGCCACTTGGACCCTGCTCGATCCACTCGGGCACACCGAAACCTTCGATGCTCGTCCCGGAGACGTGGTTTTCGCGCCGCAAGGATCGTTGCACTACTTCGAGAACAAGGGCAGCGATGATCTGAACCTGGTCATCGTCTTCAACGCCAGCACACAAGAAGGCAAAGACGATATCGGGATCGGCGCTTCGATCAGCAATCTTCCACCCGAGGTCCTCGCCACTATCTTCGGCGTTCCCGCAACGACTTTCACGGCCTTCAAGAAGATCGACAAGTCGATCACCATCACCCGCCGGAGTCTTTGACGTCAGGGCCTATGGCACTTGAGCTTGTGGGTAGCTCGTCGCCAGTTTCCGGTCAGTCGTTATCAGGGGTGCGCGCAGCTGCTCGGCGAGCTCTACGTACAACGCATCGAGCAGACTGTGAGTGTTGTGCCTCGACCATGCACCCTCGATCAGGTTGTGCACTAGGTGTCGCGTAAACGGAGCACGTCGCACGACGCCGAGAATGCTCACTACATCGTTATCGGTCAGTCGGCCCGCGCGACAAAGCCGGCCGGCCGCGGAGAAGACCTCCGCATCAAAATGCGCGGGGACGTGAACGGCAGTGCCCTCCAGTCGAAATCGAATCAATTCTCCCGCACTCGGGTCAGTCAACAAATCGACCATGGCTGACGCATCGAGCACCACCACCTCGAGCGGAGTCCTCGCAGTCACGCACCGAACTCGTCGCGCGCGCCGGTGAGAGCCGCGATAACGGCATCATGGTCGACCGAGCGGCTGAGGGCGGGCAGACTGTCCAACCAGGCTGACAACGATGTCCGCGCAAGTTCTTCCGAGATCGCCGCCTGCGTCAGGGCCGATACGTTCAGGCCACGTGTGCGCGCTTGTTCGGCCAGCTCATCCGGCACATAGACGTTCAACCTAGCCATACACATTAATATACACACTAGATGCCGGTTGTGTCTCGTTGTGACCAATGAACATCCGCCTCGGGCCCGTGCTGGCTACTGTTTCAATCCTGACCGGAAATAGGGGAACCCGATGAGCAACCACACCTACCGCGTGATCGAGATCGTCGGAACTTCGTCCGAGAGCGTCGACGCGGCGATCCGCAACGGACTGGCCCGCGCAGCCGAGACCACCCGCAACCTCGACTGGTTTGAGGTGCAGTCGGTGCGCGGTCATCTCGAGAATGGAGCCGTCGCGCACTACCAGGTCACGATGAAAGTCGGATTCCGGCTCGAAGACGCTTAGCCCGCAACAGCTCCGGGCTCGGAGAAGGGCGCCCCGAAGTCTGCCACCCGCTCGAAGCCGTGTTTGCGGGCCTGCTCGGCGCCGCGCCGCAGCATGGTGCCCGTGGCGACAAACCCGGCGTGATCCACCACAACAAACGGCGACAGCAGTCGGTTGTGCACGAAGGCGAATGCCAGCCCGCTCGACGGATCAGCCCACCCGATCGAGCCGCCCAGCCCGGCGTGTCCGAATCCGGGCATCAAGTTGAACGGCACCTGGTGATATCCGAGGTGAAAGCCCAGCGGTACGAAGATGTTTCGGTCTGGACGCAGACTCGGCCGGCCAGTGAGGCCGGCAACCAACCCGCGGGACAGGAAGCGGGTGCCGTCGATCTCGCCGCCGTTGGCGATCGCCCCGTACATCTTCGCCAGAGCACGCGCAGTCACCACTCCGTTCACGGCGGGCAACTCGCCGTCCAGGAACGGAATCTCGCCCTGCACAACAGCTCTCATGCCCGGGAAATACATGGCGCCGAATCCGGCGGACATCTGCAGCGCCGCGATCTTGGGAGCCACCGCGTTGAACAGCGGGTTGGGGATGCTGCTTTGCGGGGTGATGATCTGCGCGGGCCGTGTCGGCGCGTCGGCCGGCGGCCGGCCCAGGTGCAGACCGTCGGTATTGAGCGGCTCGGCCAACTCCTGACGGAACAACTCGCGCATGCCTTTTCCGGTGACCGCCCGCGCCAGCCCCGACATCAGCCATCCGTACGTGAGCGCGTGATACGCGGGTTTGCCCAGTAGCTTTCCGGCCGGCGCTGCAGCCATCCGCTCTTCCATCACCTCGTGGTCCAGCAAGTCTTGCGTGCTGGCGCCGTGCAGTGCCGACAAGCCGGCCCGGTGCCGCATTACCTGACGGACCGTGATGTCGGCTTTGCCGTTAGCGCCGAACTCAGGCCAGTACTCGGCAACGGGAGCGTCGTAGTCGATCAGGCCCCGATCAGCCAACCGGTGGATGACGGTGGACGCCATGCCCTTGGTTGCCGAGAACACCATCGGAGCCGTATCCGCTGTCCACGGCACCCGTCCGCGCCGATCTGCGCACCCGGTCCACACGTCGACGACCGGCTCACCGTCGAGAAACACCGCCAGCGCCCCGCCACCGAACCGACCACCGGGGAACATGCTGGCAAAGCTGCGGACGGCGCACGCGAAGTGAGGATCCGCGGCTCCGTGCACCCGGCGCGGAAGTACCGACCGCCGGTTGCCCACGACTTCGAGCCTCACATCTTCGAATCTACCGACGTCATCCGCAAACAAGTCTGAAGTTACCTTTCCGTTAGCCTGATGCAACCTTGAGTATTTGCTGAGCGGCCAACGCGGGGGTTAATTCCCCGGCAATGACCTGGCGCTCCACCTCGGCCCGGATCTTGCGGACCGCCGGGTTGGCCAACAAGCGGTCCAGCACGGTGTCGCGGACCATCTGCCAGGTCCAGTCGACCTGCTGGGCCCGGCGGCGCGCGTCGAACTCGCCCGCCTCAGTCAGCACTTGCCGATGACGCTCTACTGTGTCCCACAGCTCAGACAGGCCGGTTCCCTCCAACGCGCTCATCGTGAGAACCGGCGGCCGCCAGAGCGTCTCGCGGGGATAGATCAACCGAATCGCCCCGGACAGCTCACGTGCGGCGGATCGGGCCTCGGGCAGATGCTGACCGTCGGCCTTGTTCACCACGACGATGTCGGCCAGCTCCAGCACACCTTTCTTGATGCCCTGCAACTGATCCCCGGTGCGGGCCAACGTCAAGAAGACGAACGTATCGACCATGTGGGCAACCGCTACTTCGGATTGGCCGACCCCGACCGTCTCGATCAGGATCACGTCGAATCCGGCGGCCTCCAGCAGCACAATGGTTTCCCGGGTGGCCTTGGCCACCCCGCCTAAGGTGCCCGAAGTCGGCGACGGTCGGATGTAGGCGTCGGGATGCACTGCCAGCCGCGCCATCCGGGTCTTGTCGCCGAGGATCGACCCGCCGGTGCGGGTCGATGACGGATCCACGGCCAACACCGCAACGCGATGCCCTTGCCCGATCAGATACATGCCGAGCGCTTCGATCGCCGTCGACTTCCCTACCCCGGGAACCCCGGTGATGCCGACGTGGTGGGCGCTTCCGGCTTCCGGCATCAATGCCAGCAGCAACTGCTGGGCCTGGTCGCGGTGGTCGGCCCGGGTGGACTCCACCAGCGTGATGGCCCGCGGCAAGGCCGCACGATCGCCGCTGCGGACAGCGGCGGCGAGTTCGTCGACGCTGTCGCCGTTCTCGGTTGCCATCGAGTTAAAGGGTGTACCCCAGCCGCTCGGCCAGCTTGTGCAGCAAGCCGATCGCGGCGTCGGCGATGACGGTTCCGGGCGGGAAAATCGCGGTGGCTCCGGCGGCGTAAAGCTCGTCGAAGTCGCCCGGCGGGATAACGCCGCCCACCACGATCATGATGTCGGGCCGGCCTACTTCGGCCAGCGCATCCCGCAGCGCCGGCACCAGCGTCAAGTGACCGGCCGCCAGCGACGACACCCCGATGACATGCACGTCATTGTCGGCGGCTTGGCGGGCCACCTCGTCAGGAGTTGAGAACAGCGAACCGACGTCGACGTCGAACCCGATGTCCGCGAACGCGGTTGCGATTACTTTTTGTCCGCGGTCGTGGCCGTCCTGGCCCATCTTTGCCACCAGGATTCGGGGACGTCGACCGTCGGACTCGGCGAATTTCTCCACCAGTTCGGTGGCTTTGGAAAGCGGGGTAATATCTCCGTCTCCTCCCGCCTCGTCGCGGTAAACCCCGGCGATGGTACGGATCTCGGCCTGATGGCGTCCGTACACCTTTTCCAGCGCATCCGAGATTTCCCCGACGGTGGCCTTGGCCCGGGCCGCGTTGATCGCCAGTGCCATCAGGTTGTTACCCAGCCCGTCGTCGCCGGCGGGCCCGTGCTCGCCAGCGGCGCGGGTGAGTTCGGCCAGCGCATGCTCGACGGCGCCCTGGTCCCGATTTGCCCGTAGCTCCTGCAGTTTGGCGAGTTGCTCGCTACGCACCCGGCTGTTCTCGACCTTGAGCACCTCGATCTCGTGGTCTTCGTCGACCTGGTACTTGTTGACGCCGATCACCGGCTGCCGCCCGGAGTCGATACGCGCCTGCGTGCGCGCGGCGGCCTCTTCGATGCGCAGCTTGGGAATGCCGTCGTCGATGGCCTGGGCCATCCCGCCATGCTCTTGCACTTCGGCGATGTGGGCGCGGGCGCGTTGGGCCAGCTGGTAGGTCAGCCACTCCACGTAATACGAGCCCGCCCACGGGTCGATTGGCCGGGTGGTTCCAGACTCCTGTTGGAGAACCAACTGAGTGTTGCGGGCGATGCGAGCCGAAAAATCGGTAGGCAGAGCCAGCGCCTCGTCAAGGGCATTGGTGTGCAGCGATTGGGTGTGCCCTTGGGTGGCGGCCATCGCCTCGATGCAGGTGCGCGCAACGTTGTTGAACGCGTCCTGGGCGGTCAACGACCACCCTGATGTCTGCGAATGTGTGCGCAGTGACAGTGATTTGGGGTTCTTCGGGTCGAATTGGGCGACGAGCTCGCTCCACAGCAGCCGGCCGGCGCGCAGTTTGGCGACTTCCATGAAGAAGTTCATCCCGATGCCCCAGAAGAACGACAGCCGCGGCGCGAACTGGTCGATACTGAGGCCGGCGTCCAGGCCGGCTTTGATGTAGTCCACCCCGTCGGCCAGCGTGTAGGCCAACTCCAAATCGGCTGTGGCACCTGCTTCTTGGATGTGGTAGCCGGAAATCGAGATCGAGTTGAACTTAGGCATCCTCGCGCTGGTGTAGCCGAAGATGTCGGAGATGATCCGCATCGACGGCTTAGGCGGATAGATGTAGGTGTTGCGCACCATGAATTCTTTGAGGATGTCGTTTTGGATGGTGCCGGCCAGCTTTTCCGGCGGTACCCCCTGCTCCTCGGCCGCCACTACGTAGAGCGCCAGAATCGGCAGCACCGCGCCGTTCATCGTCATCGAAACGCTGACCGCCGAGAGGTCGATCCCGTCGAACAGCTGCCGCATGTCCAAGATGGAATCGATTGCCACACCGGCCATCCCGACATCCCCCTGCACCCGCGGGTGGTCGGAGTCGTAGCCGCGGTGAGTGGCCAAATCGAACGCCACCGACAGACCCTTCTGCCCGGCGGCCAGGTTGCGGCGATAAAAGGCGTTGGAGTCCGCGGCGGTGGAGAAGCCGGCGTACTGGCGGATGGTCCACGGCTGGTTGACATACATCGTCGGATAGGGCCCCCGCACATACGGCGGCTCGCCGGGGAAGCTGTCCAGCGGGTAGCCCTCGGCAACCGCTGCGTCACGGTCGGCGGCGATGTAAACCGGTTTGACCACGATGCCTTCCGGCGTGTGCCAATCCAACTGGTCAGGGGTATACCCGTGCGCGGATGCGGCGGCAGCGACGTGCTTGGTGACCGCTGCTTCAGTGGCGGGCTCAGCGGCACGCTCGCCGTGCAATGGGACGTCGGCGAAACTACCGACAGCGGAAGCGGTTTCTGGGGCCGGCCGGCCGGCGACATCGTGGACGGTCATGGTGACTAGGCTCCCAACCGGGTCAGCAGGTTCGACAACGCTTCGACCGCATCGATCTTGGCGGTCAGGTAGTCATCGGGTCGGTGTTGGGCATCCCCGATGGCCTTTTCCGGCCCGGCCAGATAGACACGCTCTACCCCGGCCTTGCGTGCTGCTTCGACGATCGCCTCGGCTTCGGTGGCGTAGCGCTTGTCGGTGCCGCAGATGATCGCCAACGCCGGAGAACCGTTGGCGGATACAGCCTGGGCAACGCCAGCGGCGTCGAGCGGGCCTGGGTTGACGGCTTCGATACCGCCGGACGCCAACAGGTTTGCCGCAAAGGTAGCTCGGATGTTGTGCTCGGCCAGCGGCCCCAACGGCAGCAGCAGCACCCGCGGGCGCGCTTCGGTGCGCTCCAGGTAGGCATCTGAACGGTTCCGCAGCGCCTCGAACGCCGCCGCGTACCGCTGGACGGCTGCCGACGAATCCGATTGCGGCAGCGGCGGTTCGGTAAGGTTGGGGTATTCGTTGACGCCGGTGATGGCGGTGCGGCGGTACGCAATGTCGTCGGCGCGGCGCCGGGCGATTTCGGCGATCTGATCGGACACGTAGTCGCGGGCGTCGACGAATCCACCGCGCTGCTCGATGGCCTGGAAATGTTGCCACGCCTGCTGCGCCAACTCCTCGGTGAGGT
This sequence comes from Mycobacterium kyorinense, assembly GCF_001672775.1. GTDB lineage: Bacteria > Actinomycetota > Actinomycetes > Mycobacteriales > Mycobacteriaceae > Mycobacterium > Mycobacterium kyorinense_A. Next base: position 7,729 of record NZ_LZKJ01000074.1, read on the forward strand.
CCTCGACGAACCACGATCCGCCCGCGGGATCCAGCACCCGGCCGATGTGCGACTCTTCGAGCAGCAGCAATTGGGTGTTGCGGGCGATGCGGCGTGAGAAGCTTCTCGCCATGCCCGGGAAGCCGCCCGGGATGGCAACGTCGAACGGCAATACCAGCACGGTATCCGCTCCACCGACGCCCGCGCCGAACGCGGCAAGGGTGGTGCGCAGCATGTTCACCCACGGATCACGCTGAGTCATCATCGGCAGCGATGTCTCGGCGTGGATGGTGGCCGCTCCGGCCGCGGGAGCGCCGGCAACCTCGGCCACTCGCGCCCAGAGCTGACGGGCGGCACGGAATTTGGCGATCGTCATGAACTGGTCGTCATCGGCTGCGAACCGGAAACTGATCTGCGGCAGCGCTTTTGCGACCGGCAGTCCTGCCTTCTCAAGCGCCCGCAGATAGGCCACGCCCGCGGCGATGCTACCGGCCAGTTCCCAGGCGGCGTTGGCGCCCTGGTTGTGGAACGCCGGACCGTCGACGGTGATCGTCCGTACGCCCCGGTAGTCAGTGACCCGGTTCGCGAGCGCGACGACCTCGTCCAGCGATGCGCAGGCCCGTCCGCTCAGCGGGGCGGTCAGCGGGTCGGCCCCCAAGTCGATGGAAAGCGTCGCTGACTTGCCTGCGCTGGCAGCCAACGTCAGCAGACGTTCGGCCGCGGCGATGTAGTCCGCGCCGGCATCGACGATGATCGGGGCCAGGTCGAGGTAGACCCCGGCGAGCAACTGGTCGAGTTCCTCCGGCGGGACACCGTCGCGACCGATGCGAAGGTGCAGCGCGCTGACCCCGTCGGTGAGTGCCGCCAGCACAGCGGCGTTGCCGTCGGCGCCAGTGGCCGGAAAGGTCTCGACGACTTTCCACCCGGAATTGACGTCGCGCAGCGCGTCGCCGCCGCGGAGGTAGGGCCATTCGCCAGGCAGGGACGCTTCCGGCAGCGCGTCCAATGCGGTGTATAGCGGCCGGATGGCGAAGCCCTCATATGTCGGCGTGTCCAACTGCCGCTCCGGCTCGGCGCCGAACTCGTCGGCGTCGCGCCGCATGCTCTTGGCCAGCACGCCGGCCACTGCCGCGCGCCATTTCGCCTGGCCCTGACCGAGGTCGGCGGGCTCGGCAGACACATCGAGAGACACCGGCGGCTCCTGTTGTTGCAGCATGTGGCCCCCTTCGTCGGGGGGTGCCACTTGATAACCAGGCTAATTGATACCGGTCGGCGCCCGGAAACCGAGGGCAGCCGCCCGTAGTCTTGAGCTGTGACGGCTCGCGCGACCAGCAAAATCGTTGACGTCCTGCGGGGCGTGACTTCGACGGTCGTCGCCACCGCACGCCAACTGCCCAGACGGCGGGTCGTCATGACGGCGACGGCGATAGCAGCCCTGGTGGCGGTGGCATTGCTGGTGCCGCTACCCACGGCGGTGCAGCTGCGCGACTGGGCGACCTCCGTCGGTCCGTGGTTCCCGCTGGCATTTCTGGGCGCCCACATCGTCCTGACGGTGCTCCCGTTTCCACGGACTGCGTTCACCCTGGCCGCCGGGCTGCTGTTTGGGCCGGTGCTGGGGGTGGCGATCGCGGTGGGGGCCAGCACGGCCAGCGCGGTGATTGCGTTGGTGCTGGTGCGCGCGGCCGGTTGGCAGCTGAGCCGTCTGGTGCGGCATCAGGCCGTCGAAACGCTGGACGCCCGCCTGCGCGAGCGCGGCTGGGTGGCGGTGGTGTCGCTGCGGCTGATCCCTGCGGTGCCGTTCTCGGTACTCAACTACGCCGTGAGCGCCTCAGCGGTGCGGGTGATGCCCTACACGCTGGCGACGCTTGCGGGTCTGTTTCCCGGAACCGCCGCCGTGGTGATCCTGGGCGACGCGCTCACCGGCCATCTCAGTCCGCTGTTGTTTTTGGTGTCGTTGTGCACGGGGCTGGTCGGGGCGGCGCTGTTGAGTTATGAGGTGCGCCACCATCGTCGGCATCACGCCGCGTCCGGGTCCGAACAGAAACCTTGTGCCCCAACCAAAGCGCGCTGAGTTCAGTCAGCGCCGTCCCCAATCTGATATCGCCGACGCCATCATGTTCCAGAAGGGTCTCATGACCGGCTTGGGCGCGAACCCCCGAACTCTCTCTATGTATTTGATTTGACCGAAGCGCGCGAGACCGTTCGTGGGCATCTGCCCTGATAGTTTTGAATGACTATGAGTTTTCGCGACGGTCCCAAACGGTCGGCCGTTGCGCTCGTTGTCGCGACCTGTGTCCTGGTTGCCATACTCGGATATGGGTTGGTGCGATTCGGGATTGCGGTGTCTTCCCCGTCGCCTCCCGTATTGGTGTCACAGGCCGTCGACGACGTTCAAAGCGCCGATATTGACGACGATTCGCCGCCGACAAGCCAAAAGGCATCTGCCACATTGGGACTGCACCGTGCGACAGCGCCGCGGCTACGCTGGTGGCCGCTATCGCGATGGTCGCCTGCGCCGACGCTTTCAGCCACGTTCGGCTACCGGTCCAGTGGAGCTGGCGCGCACGCGCCTGCCACCTTTCTTGCGGGCCAACAACTTTTAACCCAGTTCTGCATCAACCGCTGCTGATCGGTTTCGAGCCGAGCCGTGTTCATACCACAACGGCCGGCAAGAACTGACTCATCTGATCCGGTGCGCATCTGCGGCGACCGGTCACGCGGATCGGCCTGATCGCCTCGCGGGAGGCGTTCGACGTCCTCCCGTCACGGCGCATGCAACACGGCGAGACCCGCTTTCCCTAACTACTTTTCAGGAGAACTCATGTTTTTGGTCACTAATCAGCACATCCTCGACCTGACCATTCGCCCGATCTCGACCGGCTGAAAGCGGCTGGCAAACATGGATTTTGGATTACTGCCCCCGGAAGTCAATTCCGCACGCATGTATGCCGGACCCGGCTCAGGACCGATGCTGACGGCTGCGATGGGCTGGGACAGCCTGGCCGCCGAGCTGCACACGACGGCCATGAGCTACCAGTCAGTGATCTCCCAGCTGACCAGCGGCCCCTGGTTGGGGCCGGCGTCGACGTCGATGGCAGCAGCCGTCGCACCGTTTATCGCCTGGCTGCACACCACCGCCGGCCACGCAGAGCAGTCAGCGTCGCAGGCCAGGGCCGCCGCGGGTGCCTACGAATCGGCGCGAGCGATGACGGTGCCGCCGCCGGTGATCGCCGCCAATCGGGCGCTGCTGATGTCGTTGGTGTCGACAAACGTGCTGGGCCAAAACACTCCGGCGATTGCGGCCACTGAATTTCACTACGGGCAGATGTGGGCGCAGGATGCCGCAGCGATGTACGGATATGCGGCAAGCTCCGCGATGGCATCGATGGTCACGCCGTTCACGCCCGCGCCTCCCACCACCAACCCGACCGGGGCCGCCCGCCAGGGAGCAGCGGTTGCCAAAGCCGCCGGCGACTCCGCCGGCACGCAGATGCACACAATCCTGTCGACGTCGGCGATTCCCCGGGCGCTGCAAGCACTGGCATCGCCGTCGTCGCCGCTGGAACCGGCTCAGTCGATCCTGGATTCTCTGAGCGGACATACCAGAACGGTGGCGTCATCGTTGAGTTTCCTCGTCGGCGCGGCGGGACTGGCGAGGTCGGCGAACATTGCCGGCGCGACAGGGGGCGCCAGTGTTCAGACGCTGTCCTCAGCGGCGGGGGTGTCGGGATCAGCGGGATTGTCAGGCTTGCGCGCCGGAGCTGGCGGTGCGATGTCGGCGGCGCTGGGCCGGGGCACCTCTGTCGGCGCGTTGTCGGTACCGCAGAGCTGGGTAGCGGCGTCGCCGGTCATCAGCCCGGTTGCCGTGACAACGGCAAGCATCGGCTCGAGTGCTTCGCCGGTTGTCGCGCCGACAGGTGTACCCCTGATGCCGATGGCGCCAATGACCGGACGCGGTGCCGCCCGTGTTGCCGATGCCGCCCGATTCCTGTTGCGCCCCAACATGGTTCCGCAGTGGCCCGTCGGCGGATGACGCGTCGTCGGGACGACACCCGCACTGCTGGCTAGATTTGGAAGTAGGGCCGCCATCAGCCGGTGGCGCATCTGGCAGCGAATGGTTGGCTGAGCATGGCTATAAGTGGCTTACGAATAGCGATGATAGGAATAACCCGGATGCAGGCAGCTGATGCGGCGGCATCGCCCTCGCTTGACCAACCCACTACCCTAGTCTTTTTCATCGCAACACTGGTTTCGTTGGCAGTGGCAGTGCTGCCCCAGCTCTTTTTGCAGCGTGACCGCAGCTGGGAAAGACGCGTCTACTGGGGCGGCACAACATCAGCGGCGATTTGCGCATTTCTTGCTTCGCTTCCTGATTGGAAGCTGGGCTTAGGCGTGGCGCTCTTCGGAATAGTTTGGATGCTAGTCACTGCTTATGCTTTCACCCCGTATATCAAGGTGCACGACAAAGTTTATGCATTTCACGTCTCTGATTCCTTACCCAACTCCTCGTCCGACGGTAGCCCATCGCTTCACCATGACCCCGACTATGATCCGGCTCCTGATTCTTACGGAGGAATTGCCACCGCAAAGAAGACATGGTGGCTATTGATATTCGCGCTGCTTGTCTGCATTCTTAGTGTAGTCGTCAAATCAGAAGACAAGCCGTCATTGATGGCACCCATTGCAGCGTCTGCATTTGTAATAATTGCGGCTGGATACGGTTACGGGGACGGAAGCTGGGGTTACCCTGTTGCGCGCGGACAGCGGGTCCAGTTTTATATCATCTCAATCGTCAGCATCGGTACATTTAGTGTTCTCTATTTGAGCGCGTATTGGGCAGGTAGGCGTTGGCCATTGCGGCGCAACCAATCGATGGAATATCGGGCCCATCCGCGCCACCAGAAGAGATACCCATAGGTATCCATACGGCGGTCCGCTCAGCGGCCCCTACCGTGCCCTCCAAAGCCACCGCCGAAACCGCCGTGGCCACCGCCAAAGCCGCCGTGACCGCCACCGATTCCGATACCGCCACCGCTGCCGCGGTTACCACCGCCGGGCTGCCAGCCACCTCGGTCGCGCGGGCCACCGCCCGGTCGCCAAGCCGGACGCTGCGGTAGGCGCTGCGACGGCGGGCTCTGCACCGGCGGATGGAAGATTGGCGGTACCCGGGGCGCCAACGGCGCCACCGGAACCGGCACGGGCACCGGCACCGGAGCTATCGGCACAGGTGCAGGAGCCGCGGGGACAGGCGGCGGCGCCGCCGGAACAGGAGCCAGCGCGTCGGGCGCTGGGGCTTCGGGCGCCGGTGCAGGGGCGTTCGGAGCGGGCACGGAGGCAGCGGGCACATGAACGGGCGCCGGCGCGGAAGCCTCAGGCGCGGGGGCCGGAGCCGCCGGAACCGCATCTGGGACGGGCGCGTTCTCCGGTATCGGCTGCGCCTCGCGCGCCGGCGGTTCGACTTTGTTCAGCGACTCTGGTGGAGGCACTTGACTTTTGGCGTCGGGAGCAGGCGCAGGCGCCTGCTGAGCCGGGGCAACCAGATTTCGACCCGGGCTCGGCTGCTGACTGACCGCTGGGCGCACGGCAACAGCCAGCGAAACCACCAGCGCCAAGATCCCGGCGAAAAAGACCATCATCACGCTGAGCGCTACCAAAAACGGCCTGCGTCCGTAGTCGTTCTCGTCAGCGCCGAGCTCGCCATCTGCTGCGGCGAAAGTGCCGTCGTCGGCTGCAATGCTGTAGGCACGGATTTCGGTCATGCCGGTGTCGGCGGAGACATCGATTCGCTCAGCCGTCGTCCAGTCATGGACTTGCGAATAGGCCAACGCGGTCGTCGATGACGCGAACAGCGGCGAATTGGCCGACGCTAATGCCGCGCCCCGAGCCAGCGCCGTCTCTGGATCGTCGGGACCACTGACCGGGAGAGCGGTCGCGGTCTCCAGCTGTGGCTTGATCGCTGCGACGTCGACGCCGCAGCCGACGACGAAAACCCCGTCCGGTCGCCCATTCAGCGTGTCGAGCCCGTCCATCATCTCGGTCAACGCGGCGGGCGCGTCGGCGCTGCGCATCGGCTGTCGGCGTACATCGACGATGGAGCCGTCAGCGGTGTCGACAATCGCCAACGTCGCAGTATCCGGCTCCAGGAACAGCAGCCCGGTATGCGCATACCCGACAGCGCTGCCGGCGCTCTGAGCCAGGGCGGCTGCGGCCAAGAAGGCCGAGACCAACATGACGTTCTCGACCTTGTGGGCGGCCAGCGCGTCGCGCAGCGCCGCAGCTTCCACCGGATCCGTCCAGGTCACCCCGGTGGAGGCGAGATGGTGGTCGCCTTCGGCCGCGCTCTCCCGGGTGCCCAGAATGGCGGCGATCACTTGATCGGCCGCTCCAGCATTTGCCGAGTCGTCGCCGGCGGCTACCTCGAAGTCGTCCTTGTCGACGGTCGTCCCGTCGGCGTTTTCCCCCTCGACCAGCACCATACGGACCGTCTCGGGTGCCATCGACATACCCAGGACGATATCCACTGATCCTCCCCCGCTAGTTTGCTAGCTCGGCGGTCCTCGGATGACGGCGCGCGAAACCGCCGGCTACCACCATAGCGTCATGACCCACTCCATCAACACAGCGCGCGCCGGCCACAATCCGCGCCGGTCAGCCCGATTTTTCCCTGACGGCGGCCAATCGGGTCGCCAACTCTGCATGGCGGAGGAGCAGCAACGTTGTCCGGAGGTCTAAAGTTCAAGATCGTGGATGACCGCGATAAGGACCCGGCGGTGGTCTTGCCCTACCTGGTCGGCAGACCGCTGGCCGCGACCGAAGTTTACGAGGCCTTCGGCTATCGCAAGTCCGCTTACTACAAGGCGGCACGCGAGGGCAGGCTCATCAGCGCCGACAATCTGATCAAGGTGGCCCGATACTTCGGCCTGAATCCAGTCGACTTGCAGGTCCGCTACGGGTTGATCGAACCGGAGGCGGTCACCGAATACGTGGAGTCAGATCCCGAGGTGCCTCGACTGCGTGATCTTCGCCCGGACCCCACCAAGCCGCCGGTTTAACCACCGGGCCCGGGGACCGTAACAATGATGTCCATGCTCATCGCCGCCACCTTGATGGTGGTGCTGAGCAGCTTGTGGATTCGACGACACACCTGGCGATCCCGCTGGGAGGCCGGCGCCAGCCTCAATATCGCCCTGCAGGGTTGCGCTGTGCTGCTCATGTCGCCGTGGGCATCGTCGGCCCTGGGCCCGCCGCTGCACTGGGCGTTTCGGCGATGGAATGTGGAAGACCTGCTCGGGCACATCTGCGCGATCATCGCGGTCACCGCCATCATCAACCACGCACTGGCACGCCTCACTGATCAAAGCAAAGTGCAGGGCCTATTCCGACGGCACATCGACAGGCCGGTGTGTCTCGGTGTTGCGCTGCTCATTTCGATGTTCGTCGCCGCCGACGAGGGCTATCACCTGGACCTGTTCCCCGCGCACGTGAGCACCGTCTGGCTCGGCGCTTACTGGTTGGTGCTGGGCGGCCTGCTCCTGTACTTGCTCGGCTACGCCACCAAAGTGCTACTGATCCTGCGTGGCGATCCTCGCTCGAGAGCGACCGTCGACCTCTACCTTGCCTCGGCCGCATTCGGCATTGCCGCCGCGGTGATCCAGATGGGTACCGCCTGGGCCGGCATCGACGTGACGCTGCCGGTCTGGCTGTGCGCATGTCTGGGCGCGACTGGCTTCGCCTACGGGTCTGCTCGCTCTTGGCGAGCCAAAGTCGCCTGGTTCGGACCGGCTTAGCCCTGCGCCGACTACTCCACCTCGTTAGCCAATTCCCTTGCCTCATCCTCGGTTTCGACCGAAGGCGGCGAGCCCGGCAGCCGCTTCCCGGCTACTTCCGGGGTGAACAGCAACGTGACCGCGCCCACCAGACCCGCGCCGATCAGCATGTACGCCGGCGCCATCACGTTGCCGCTGCCGGATATCAGGGCCTGGGCGATCAGCGGGGTGGTGCCACCGAACGCCGAAATCGAGATGTTGAATCCGATCGCCAGCGCCCCGTAGCGCACGTTGGTGGGAAACAGGGCCGGCAGCGCCGAGGGCGCAGTGCTGTCGAAACAGAGCACCATCGCCCCGATGAGCAGCACTCCGGTGAACATCACGGGGTAGCTGGCGCCCGAGCCCAGCAGCATGAACGCCGGGATCGACGCGACGACCAGCAACCCGCAGCCGGTCCACATGATCGGTTTGACGCCGATGTGATCGGACAATCGTGCAACGAACACCACGACAATCATCAGGGTCATCAAGGTCGCCACGATCATCACCAGGCCGGCGGTGCGACCGATGCGCACGATCGTCTGCAAGTACGTCGGCATGAACCCCGTCAGCATGTAATCGCCGACGTTGTACGCCAACACCAGGCCTATGCAGATTAATAATGGCCGCCACTGCTCTACCACAGTGCGCCGAAATTGCTGTCCGCCACTGTCGTTGGACGCCTTGTCGCGGTCGCTCATCTCTTCGAACGCCGGAGACTCCTCGAGCCGCAGGCGCATATACAGCGCGACCAGACCAAGCGGGGCGCTGAGCAGCAACGGAATTCGCCAGCCCCAGCTGAGCATCTCGCCGGCCGGAAGCCAGGTTTGTAATGCGGTCACCAGCGCCCCCGCGGCCACATAACCGCCCTGCGAACCCAGTGGCAAAAATCCGCCCATCATGCCGCGTCTGCGGTCCGGTGCGTGCTCGCTGACGTAGATCATGGCGCCGACGAATTCACCGCCGGTCGAGAAGCCCTGAAACATTCGGGCCACGACGAGCAGGATCGGCGCCCACATGCCGATGGTTTGGTAGCCGGGCAGCAATCCCGTCGCGGTCGTGCCGGTCGTCATGAGCAAAATCGTGATCATCAACACACGCTTGCGACCGATGCGGTCGCCGAGCGGGCCGAAGAAGAAGCCGCCCAACGGGCGCACTGCGAACGCGGCCGCCAGCGTCCCGAACGTCGCGATGAGATGGACCGCACTGGCGGTGTTGCCGGGATAAAACACCCTGGCGATCGTGGTGGCGATATAGCCGTAGACGCCGAAGTCGTACCACTCCATGAAGTTGCCGATCGCGGTGCCTTGGATGGACCGGTGGGTGGCGGCGGGTTCGGCGACCTGGATCTCGTCGCGCGACCACTTCTTCCGTCGGAAGCGGCGTGTCGTGTTCATCGACAGGTGAGGTACCCACTTGGCGCGTACTAAACAATTGTTTACAATTGTAAACATGCATTTACCGTCGCCGTCGCCGGATGACCGCACTGCGCGGGCCCGTATCCGCGACGAGGCGCTGGCGCTGTTCGCCGCCCGCGGTCCGGACGGCGTCACCATGCGCGATATCGCCGCTGCGGCACGGGTATCACCGGCCCTGCTGGTGCGCCACTACGGCTCCAAGGACGGTTTGGTGGCGGCGGTCGACGATCACGTCGTCAGCAGTCTCGAGGCGGTGCTGACCGAAATGACCACGCGCACCGCAGCTTCCGGCCTGGATCCGGCCACAGTGCCGAGCATGCTCGACGGCCTGGCCACCCACCTGCCGCCGGACTCGGCGATCCCGGCTTATCTGAGCCGGTTGCTGATCAGCGGCGGCGCAGCCGGATCGGCCTTATTCGCCCGCCTGCACCGGCTCAGCCGCACCATCCTCGATGCCATGATCGCCGCCGGAACCGCTAGCCCCGGTGCGGACCCCGACATGCGGGCGGCCTTCCTGTTGGTCAACGACCTGGCGGTGCTGACCCTGCGTCCGCGGCTGGCCGAGGTGCTCGGCGTCGACCCGCTTTCGGCGGAAGGCATAACACGTTGGGCCGGCGAAGTTTTCGCTATCTACCGCGACGGGCTCGGCAGCGACGTCTAATCCGCGAAGAAAGGGAAAGTCCCATGTCCACCACACACCCGTCCTCGCTGTTGGCGACGCTCGGCGCACGGATCCTGCGGTCGCGCCGACTCGTGCGCGCGCCGGTCTGGATGTACAAGGCCCGTGCCGGAGCGTTGTTGGGCTCACGTCTGCTGATGCTCGAGCACATCGGTCGCAAAACCGGGGCCCGGCGCTACGTCGTACTGGAAGTCATCGGCCATCCCGCGTCCGACCGCTATGTCGTCGCCTCGGGCTTCGGGGACAAAGCCCAATGGTTCCGCAATGTCCGGGCCAACCCGCACGTGCGGGTTTACGTGGGCAGCCGCGCGCCCGCGCCCGCGACCGCGCGGGTGCTGAATAAGGCGGAGGCAGATCAGGCGCTGGCCGGATACATCTCCCGTCGCCCGCGCGCCTGGGAACAGTTCAAGCCCGTGCTCGAGCAGACGCTGGGCGCCCCGATCACCGAAACCGACACACCGCTGCCGATCGTCGAACTGCGACTCGATGCGCGGCCCTGACGTCGTGGCGAGCGATTTTCGTCGGCGAAGATTTCGTGGTTTCACTTCATCCAGGCGGGGTACCACCGTCCCTATCAGCAAACCACCGACCATTGGGGAAACCTCATGAGTCACGACAAGAAGCACGTTGGCAGACGCACGGCCGCTGCCAACGGTGCCCACCAGGACGACCTGCTCGAGGATCTGCGCGAGCGAGCTGGACGTCTCCCACTAGGCACAATTGGCGCCGGTATGACCGGGCTGGTCGTCGGCGCCGTCATCACCGCGACCGGGATTGCGGCTCCGGCCGCAGCAACCACCGCCGGAGAGCAAACTCCGGCCATCGCATTTCCGCAACAGCCCGGGGAGCCGGGGCCGCCTGGCCCGCCGGGACCGCCAGGACCACCTGGCCCGCCCGGACCGCCCGGACCGCCCGGGGCAATCGGGGCACCCGGACCGCCGGGACCCATCGGCGCACCCGGACCCGTTGGAGCACCCGGACCGCCCGGGGCGATCGGCGCACCGGGACCGCCAGGACCCATCGGAGCACCCGGACCGATCGGGGCACCGGGACCGCCCGGCGCGGTCGGAGCGCCCGGCCCCATCGGGGCACCCGGACCGCCTGGCGCGGTCGGCGCACCCGGACCGATCGGTGCACCCGGTCCCATCGGAGCACCCGGAGGACCGGTCGGGCCGCCTGGGCCACCCGGACCACCCGGAGCGCCGGGGCCAGCCGAGGTAGGGCCGCCTGGACCGCCTGGACCGCCCGGAGCGCCGGGACCAGCGGAGCCTGGGCCGCCTGGAGCGCCCGGAGCGCCCGGGCCAGTCGGTCCACCCGGGCCACCTGGTCCCTGATCACCGCAACGACGGCTGCCGCGGAATCAGCACAACGGTTTCCGCGGCAGCCGTTAGTTGTTCACACCGGGGGGCCTACCCTCGACTCGGACCTTTCGCCGTCAACACTGCGTAGGTCGCCAGAAATGACGCTGCCGGAATCGTATTCACGACCCGGTCGCGGGCACGGATGTGCGCGCCGACAGCGAGTACAAAGTAAAGCGTCAGCATCGCCGTCGTCAGCCGTGCAAGCCCCGGAATCCGGGTAACCGACAGCAGCCCAATGACGGAGGCGGCTTTGGCCACCGGAAGGATCCACCGGATGGTTTGCGGAACCCCCAGCGTATCAAGGGATCTGGCGATGTAGGGCACTGGGATGGCGCATGCCACCGCATCACTGGCCTGGAAAACCGCCAGCGCCGCATAGGTTTTCGGCGATGTCAAGGTAGTCACTTCACGGATCCTTTACTGGTGAAGTTCCGGCGGAACACCGATCACACCCTCCACCGGCTTGCGTGCGTCGGCTTCGGCTTTGGCCACCGCCTCGACGATCTTCGGGTCGGTTTGTGTGGAGAACCAGTCGGCGATCTCGTCGCTGTCGTCCTCCGGTTTGGGCAGATCATCCTCGACCGGTGAGGGCTGGTAGCGGAAGACCCCGTCCTCGCCGGGCGCGCCCAGCAGCTTGGTGAAACCCTGTAGCGCTGAACCGAAGTCGCTGGGCACCACCCACACCTTGCTCGACTCGCCTTGGGCGATCTGTGGCAACACCTGCAGGTACTGGTAGGCGAGCAACTCCGGGGTGGGCCGACCGGCCTTGATCGCGGCGAAGGTCTTCTCGATTGCCTTGGCCTCCCCTTGGGCCTGCAGGTAGGCAGCCGCCCGCTCCCCCTGCGCACGCAGCATCCGCGACTGCCGATCGGCCTCGGCGGCCAGGATCGCGGCCTGCTTGGCGCCTTCGGCCTGGAGGATCTGCGCCTGCTTCTGTCCCTCGGCCTGTTTGATCGCCGATTCCCGCTGACCTTCGGCGGTCAAGATCATTGCCCGTTTCTCCCGGTCGGCCTTCATCTGCTTTTCCATCGACGCCTGAATCGACGGCGGCGGGTCGATGCTGCGCAACTCGACGCGGGCCACCCGCAGACCCCAGCGACCGGTGGCTTCGTCGAGGACACCGCGCAACTGCTGGTTGATCTGATCACGGGAGGTGAAGGTCTGCTCGAGGTTCATCCCGCCGACCACGTTGCGCAGCGTGGTGGTGGTCAACTGCTCGACGCCGACGATGTAGTTGCTGATTTCGTACACCGCTGCCTGCGGGTTGGTGACCTGGAAGTAGACCACGGTGTCGATGGCCAAGGTCAGGTTGTCCTCGGTGATCACCGGCTGCGGCGGAAACGACACCACCCGCTCGCGCAGGTCGATGCGGGCGCGGATGCGGTCGATGAACGGCACCAGCAGCGTCAGCTGCCCGCTGACCGTGCGGCTGTAGCGGCCCAGCCGCTCGATCACGGCCGCCTCGGCCTGCGGGATCAGCGCGACGGACTTGGCCACCACAATGACCGCGAAAATCACCAGGACGGCCAGAAACACCAAACCGGCAGCTGCACCTTCCATTTTCCCGACTCCCTTTGTTAGACGTTTTTCCAGACCACGGCCGTGGCTCCGTCGATATGCATCACGGTCACCTGGTCGCCGGGCTCGTAGACGTCGCCGTCGTTGAACGGCCGTGCCGTCCAGACTTCGCCGCCCAGCTTGATTTGGCCCTCATGGCGGGCAACCCGATCAAGGACTAGCGCGCTTTTGCCTTCCAGCGCCTGAACACCGGTCGGCGCACCTTTGGCAGGAGCCAGCCGTCGCCGTAGTCCCGGTCGGACCAAGATCAGCAGCAGCACCGAAACCACTGCGAACACCGCGCCGTCGGCCCAGACCGGCCAGTCCAGTAGCCAACTGGTTCCGGCCGCCGCCAGCGCCCCGCCGCCGAGCATCAGCAAGAACATGTCGCCGGTCAGCGCCTCGGCACCAGCGAGGCCCAGCGCGACGATCAGCCAAATCAGGGCGGCGGGCATGCCGCCAGGATAACGCGCGACCCGTCGGTCACGACGAACAACAACTAGACTGCGGATCATGTGGTGCCCCAGCGCTTCGCTGTCGGTATGGGCCAACGCGTGGCTCGCCGGCAGGGCCGCGCCCGACGATGTCCTCGATGCGTTATCACGTTGGGCGCCAGCGCAATCAGTCACCGCTTACGACGCCGTCGCGGCTGGGCATACTGGCCTGCCCTGGCCGGATTTGGACGACGCCGGCGCGATGTCGCTGCTGCAAACTCTGCGCACGGCGGCCGGCCGGCCGCCGATGTCGGCGCCGGCGATCAACCTGGTTTTGCCGGTGCCGGGTGACGTTCGTGGGCTGGCTGCCGGCACACAGTTCGAGCGCGACGCGCTGGCGGCCGGTGAGGCGGTAGTGGTGTCTGACCGCGACGATTCCACGGTGGCCGTCGGGTTGGTCCCCGATTTCGGAAGTGACGACGCGGACACCGATGCCCGGGAATCGGGTGCGCTGTCGTGGACGGTGTACTCGCTGAGCGGCTTGCCGGTAGCCGGGCATGACGAGCTCGGCGATGCCGAGTATGGGCTGCGGTCAGCGGTACGGTCGGCCGCCGAAGCGCTGGGCGCGATCGGGCTTGGTTCCACCGGCTCAGATGTCGACGACCCGCGTGGGCTCGTCGAGCAGCAGCTGGAAACCACGCGCTGTCACCGCATTCCCGACCATGCGCCGCGGCGTGCCGTGCGGGTCTTGGAGACCGCGGCGCACGTCGACGCGATCGTGACGGTCAGCGCGGAATTGAGCCGCGTCCGGACGCAGTCGTCCTCGGAGGCGCAGATCGCCGATGACGCGTTGCGACCGCTGGCTACCGTGGTGCGTTCTGCGCGGATGGCCGCGATCAGCGCGATTCTGCAGTCGGCGTGGCAGGGCTGAGCGCGGGCGACCACTCGGCTGCGCAGTGCGGTGGCCCGCAGGCGATGCCGTTAACACTCGCCTCGCAGCCAGGCACCGGGTCGGGACCCGCCGTACGGGTGGGGCGGCGGCCGTCGCGCAATTCGTCGATCAGGTCGAGCGCCAGCCGCGCGAATCGGCGATCCGCGTTGGGGGTGGCGGCCCGCGCGAACGCCATGCCCGCCGCGTCGGCCTGCTCCCTCAGCTCATGGTCGAGATCCCACACCACTTCGATATGGTCGGCGACAAAGCCGATCGGGCAGACGATCACGGATTTGCTACCGGTGAGCGTTGAAAGATGGTCGGCCACATCCGGTTCCAGCCACGGGACCTGAGGCGGGCCCGATCGCGACTGCCAGACCACGTCATAGTCCCGGTATCCGGCTGCGGCGGCCACCAGCCTTGCGGCATAGCCGACTTGGCGACTGTAGAGGCGCGGACCGCAGCGCTGGTCGGCAGCTACCGGGATGGAGTGTGCGGTGAACACCAGTCGCGCATCCGGCGGCACGGTGTCCGCGGCAGCGGCGACGGCGTCGGCGAACATTTCGACGAACAGCGGGTGGTCGAAGTAGGGCCGTAATTTCACAAGATCGGGCGCGCCGGGGCCGGCTGCTGTCCGCGCCCTGGCGATGTCCTCGACGTATTGCGTGCAACTGGAATAACCGCTCCACGCAGACGTGGTGAACACGGCGGCGCGGCGAATCCCGTTGTCCCGCATGGTCGCGACGACATCTTCGACGTAGAGCTCCCAGTTGCGGTTACCGAAATACACCGGCAGATCCACGCCACGGTCGGCCAGTTCGGCGCGCAGTTCGGCGACCAGCGCGCGGTTGATGCCGTTGATCGGCGACACGCCGCCGAAATGCAGATAGTGCTCGGCGACCTCGTCGAGGCGCTCCGGCGGCACACCGCGGCCGCGGGTGACGTTTTCCAGGAAAGGCCGCACCTGCTCGGGGCCTTCGGGTCCGCCGAAGGACAGCAGCAGGACGGCGTCAAAGTCCATTGCTCTATAGCAATTGGGTGCTAGCGCCACCGTCGGCGTAGATGATGGTGCCCGTGGTGGCCGGCAGCCAGTCCGACAGCAGCGCGCATACCGTCTTCGCGACCGGTGTCGGATCCTTCATGTTCCATCCGATCGGCGCGCGCTGGTCCCAGCCCTCTTCGAGCAGCTGCATCTGGGCGCCGGCCTCTTCGCCGAGGGCGCCACCGACGATGGCGCTCATAGCCAGCGTCCGGATCGGGCCCGCAGCAACGAGATTGGACCGCACACCATACTGGCCCGCTTCTCGCGCCACGAACCGGTTCACGGATTCGAGTGCGCTTTTGGCCACCGTCATCCAGTTGTACGCGGGCATCGCGCGGGTCGGGTCGAAGTCCATTCCGACAATCGAGCCGCCGGGGTTCATGATCGGCAGCAGCGCCTTGGCCAGCGAGGCGTAGGAATACGCCGAGATGTGAATGCCTTTGGAGACATCCTCATACGGCGCGTCGAAGAAGGGGTTGATACCCATTCCCGTCTGCGGCATGAAACCGATCGAATGCACGACACCGTCGAGCTTGTTGCCCTCACCGATCTCGGCGGTCACCCGCTCGGCAAGCGAGTCGAGGTGCTTCTCGTTCTGCACGTCGAGTTCGATCAACGGCGCCTTCTCCGGTAGCCGGTCGGCGATCCGCTGGATCAGGCGCAACCGGTCAAAACCGGTCAGCACCAGTTGCGCGCCTGCTTCCTGGGCCGCCTTGGCGATGTGAAATGCAATCGACGAGTCGGTGATGATCCCGGAGACCAGGATCCGTTTGCCTTCGAGCAGTCCTGCCATGTCCGTCCTAAGTTGTTGTGTCTTCAGTGGCCCATGCCCATGCCGCCGTCGACGGGGATGACCGCGCCGGCGATGTAGCTCGCGTCCTCGGAGGCCAGGAAGCTGACCACCCCGGCGACCTCGGCGGCGGTGCCGACTCGCTTGGCGGGGATGAATTCCAGTGCGCCGGCCTGTATCCGCTCATCCAGCGCGCGGGTCATCTCGGTGTCGATGTAGCCGGGGGCCACGACATTCGCGGTCACCCCGGCCTTGGACAGCTCGCGGGAGATCGAGCGGGCCATGCCGATCAGACCGGCTTTAGCGGCCGCGTAGTTGGACTGGTTGCCGATGCCCCAGCTACCGGAAACCGAGCCGATGTAGATGATCCGGCCGAACCGCTTTTTCTGCATGCTGCGTGATGCCCGCTGGGTCACCCGGAACGCCCCGGTGAGGTTGGCGTTGATGACCTCCTCAAACCGCTCCTCGGTCATCCGGATGAGGAATGCATCTTTGGAGATGCCGGCGTTGGACACCAGCACCTCGACCGCACCCTGATGCTCTTCGACCTGTGTGAAGGCGCGATCGACGGCGTCGTTGTCGGTGACGTCACACTCGACGCCAAACAGCCCGTCGGGTGCCCCGGAGCCGCGGTGGGTGACGGCCACCTTGTGGCCGTCGGCGGCCAGCCGCTGTGCGATGGCCAGACCGATCCCGCGGTTTCCGCCCGTCACTAGAACGGAACGGGATACGAACGGTGGCCTCCCCGTATCAGTCACCCGGACAACCTATCGCATCGCCGAGCGGCCACTTGTGACACGTCTTTTGGGCGGACGCGTGCATTAAGTGGCCACTCGGCGGCACGTTAAGTAGGTAATCTGCGGTTGATCAGCAGCGCCGCCAAGGCGGCCAGCGCCAGGA
>NZ_LZKJ01000075.1 GCF_001672775.1 Mycobacterium kyorinense
GTT
This sequence comes from Mycobacterium kyorinense, assembly GCF_001672775.1. GTDB lineage: Bacteria > Actinomycetota > Actinomycetes > Mycobacteriales > Mycobacteriaceae > Mycobacterium > Mycobacterium kyorinense_A. The sequence goes on from NZ_LZKJ01000075.1 coordinate 4, forward strand.
GTCGCTACGAGGCGGGCACATCGGCACAACCATCCCGGGAGTGACCGGTGTGACGCCTGGGGCGGCGGCTAAGCCCGCCGGTGACGACCGGCCCCGCCGTCGCGTTAGCTTGGTCACCTTGTTCGCCGGAATAAAATTAGCTTTGCTAACGTAGTAAACCGTTGACGCAACGGTGCGCCGTAAATCTGAACGTCCTAATCCTTGCGAGAGGACCCTCATGCCCACCGATACCCACGAAGAGCTCATCGAGCGCCGTATCGCCGATTTGATCGCCAACGACCCGCAGTTCGGCGCCGCCCGCCCTGACCCCGCCGTCGCCGAGGCAGCGCATGCGCCCGGACTTCAGCTGCCCCAGGTGATTCAGACCATCTTCGACGGCTACGCGGACCGCCCCGCGCTCGGCCAGCGCGCGGTCGAATTCGTCCGCGACCCGCAGAGCGGCCGCACGTCGGCGCAACTGCTGCCCCGCTTCGACACGATCAGCTACCGCGACCTGGGCCTGCGCGTGGATGCGCTGGCCAGCGCATGGGCCGCTGATGCAGTGTCCCCCGGCGATCGGGTCTGCGTGCTCGGCTTCACCAGCGTCGACTACACGACGATCGATGTGACGCTGGCGCGCCTGGGCGCCGTGTCGGTGCCGATGCAGACCAGCGCGGCGATCACGCAGCTGCGGCCGATCGTCGTCGAGACCGAGCCGTCCGTAATCGCGGCAAGCGTCGACCAGCTTTCCGACGCCGTCGAGCTGATCCAGACCGGGCACCGGCCCGCCCGGCTAGTGGTGTTCGACTACCACAGCGAAGTCGACGACCACCGAGACGCCGTGCAGGCGGCCCGCGAGCAGTTGGCCGATAGCCCGGTCGTCGTGGAAACGCTGGACGACGTGCTGGACCGCGGAAAGGCGCTGCCGGCCGTGCCGGCGTTCGTCACCGACGACGAGAACGCCCTGGCGCTGTTGATCTACACCTCCGGCAGCACCGGCGCACCCAAAGGCGCGATGTACCCGCAGCGCAACGTCGCCAAGATGTGGCAACGGTCGTCGCGCAACTGGTTCGGGCCGAGCGCCGCGTCGATCACCCTCAACTTCATGCCGATGAGTCACGTGATGGGCCGCGGCATCCTCTACGGCACGCTCGGCAACGGCGGCACCGCCTACTTCGGCGCCAAGAGCGACCTGTCGACACTGCTGGACGACCTTGCCCTGGTGCGGCCGACCGAGCTGAACTTCGTGCCGAGAATCTGGGAGATGCTGTTCGGCGAGTTCCAGAGCGAAGTGGACCGCCGAACCGCGGAGGGCGCGGACCGCTCGGTCGCCGAAGCCGAGGTCATCGCCGAGCAGCGGCAAGATCGCCTCGGCGGACGGTTCATCTTCGCGATGACCGGTTCGGCGCCCACGTCTCCCGAGTTGAAGGTCTGGGTCGAATCTGTCCTCGAGATGCATCTGCTCGACGGCTACGGCTCCACCGAGGCGGGCATGGTGCTGTTCGACGGCGAGGTGCAACGCCCGCCCGTCATCGACTACAAACTGGTCGACGTCCCGGATCTGGGTTACTTCCACACCGACCAGCCCTATCCACGGGGCGAGTTGCTGCTGAAGACGGAGAACCTGTTCCCCGGCTACTACAAGCGGCCCGAAGTCACCGCGGACGTGTTCGACGCCGAGGGCTACTACCGCACCGGCGACGTGGTGGCTGAGGTCGGCCCCGACCGGCTGGTCTATGTTGACCGCCGCAACAACGTGCTCAAGCTCGCCCAGGGTGAGTTCGTCACCGTCGCGAAGCTGGAGGCGGTGTTCGGCAACAGCCCGCTGGTGCGCCAAATCTACGTCTACGGCAACAGCGCGCACCCCTACCTGCTCGCCGTTGTGGTGCCGACCGACCTCAACGCGTCGAAGTCGGCGATCGCCGAGTCGCTGCAGACGGTGGCCAAAGAGGCCGGTCTGCAGTCCTACGAGGTGCCGCGCGACTTCCTCATCGAGACAACACCTTTCACGTTGGAGAATGGTCTGCTCACCGGCATCCGCAAGCTGGCGTGGCCGAAACTGAAGCAGCATTACGGCGAACGGCTGGAGCAGCTTTACGCCGAGCTGGCCGAGGGGCAGGCCAACGAGCTCAGCGAGCTCCGTCGCAGCGGTGCCGACGCGCCGGTGCTGGAGACCATCAGCCGGGCCGCGGCCGCGCTGCTGGGCGCGTCGACGTCCGACTTGCAACCCGACGCCCACTTCACCGACCTGGGTGGAGACTCGTTGTCGGCGTTGACATTCGGCAACCTGCTGCGCGAGATCTTCGACGTGGACGTGCCGGTCGGCGTGATCGTCAGCCCGGCCTCGGATCTGCAGTCCATCGCCGCCTACATCGAAGACGAGCGGAAGGGCTCCAAGCGGCCGACGTTCGCCTCCGTGCACGGCCGCGACGCGGTCGAGGTGCACGCCGGCGATCTGACGCTGGACAAGTTCCTCGACGCCGCCACGCTGGCCGCCGCACCGTCGCTGCCTGAACCGAGCCACGAGGTGCGGACGGTGCTGCTGACCGGCGCGACCGGCTTCCTGGGCCGCTATCTGGCCCTGGAGTGGCTGGAGCGGATGGACCTGGTCGACGGCAAGCTGATCTGTCTGGTGCGCGCCAAGTCCGACGCCGAGGCGCGGGCCCGCCTGGACAAGACCTTCGACAGCGGCGACCCCAAGCTGCTCCAGCATTACCAGGAGCTGGCCGCTGATCACGTGGAGGTCATCGCCGGCGACAAGGGCGAGGCCAACCTCGGCCTCGACGACGCGACCTGGCAGCGGCTGGCCGACACCGTCGACCTGATCGTCGACCCCGCGGCGCTGGTCAACCACGTGCTGCCGTACAGCGAGCTGTTCGGTCCCAACGCGCTGGGGACTGCCGAGCTGATCCGGATCGCGCTGACCACCAAGAAGAAGCCGTACACCTACGTATCGACGATCGGGGTGGGCGACCAGATCGCTCCGGGCAAGTTCACCGAGGACGCCGATGTCCGGGTGATGAGCCCGACCCGCAAGATCAACGACGGCTACGCCAACGGCTACGGCAACAGCAAGTGGGCCGGCGAGGTGCTGCTGGCCGAGGCGCACCAGCTGTGCGGCCTGCCGGTCGCGGTGTTCCGCTGCGACATGATCCTGGCCGACACCACGTATGCGGGCCAGCTCAATCTGCCGGACATGTTCACCCGGACGATGCTGAGCCTGGTAGCCACCGGGATCGCGCCCGGCTCGTTCTACGAACTCGACGCCGACGGCAACCGGCAACGCGCGCACTACGACGGCTTGCCGGTCGAGTTCATCGCCGAAGCCATCGCGGCGTTGGGCGCTGCGAACGTGGAGGGCTTGCAGACCTACCACGTGATGAACCCCTACGACGACGGCATCGGGATGGACGAGTACGTCGACTGGCTGATCGACGCCGGGTACAAGATCCAGCGGATCGGCGACTACGGCGAATGGTTGCAGCGGTTCGAGATGTCGCTGCGGGCTCTGCCGGAGAAACAGCGCCAGTACTCGCTACTGCCGCTGCTGCACAATTACCAGAAGCCAGAGACGCCGATCCAGGGGTCGATTGCGCCGACCGATCGGTTCCGCGCCGCGGTGCAGGACGCGAAAATCGGTCCGGACAAAGATATTCCGCATGTCAGCGCGCCGGTGATCGTCAAGTACATCACCGACCTGCAACTGCTCGGCCTACTCTGACCACGACACGCCAAGTCCCCCATTTCCTCCGAAATGGGGGACTTGGCGCTTAGTCAGCGCGACGCGTCGACGTGTTTGCGCCGACGGAAGAAGCTGCTCTTGGACCGCGGCGGCTCGACATCCTGGGCGGGAAACTGATCGGCCCGCGCCTGGGTGACCGCATCGGGTGAGACTTCCGGTGCAGGCGTGTACTCCGGAGCGGGCGGGTAGTCCGCCGACGCCACCTCGGGCGCAGGAGCCGCGGCTGCCGGCACCGCCTCGACATCTCGCGCCGTCCGGGTCGCAACCCGCGCCAGCACCGCGCCGGCCAGGAACACGATCAGTGCGCCCAGCCCGGTGAAGTAGGTGACTTCGAGCAGCGCCCGCTTCGCGTCGGTCGAGGCCACCGGGTGGCCTACGTTGCCGATCCGCAGGGTCGAGGCGAATGCGCCCCCGACCACGAACCAGGCACCGGCAAAGGCCGCCAGCCAGCCGCCGAACATCGCGGTGGCGCGGTTTCCCGAACCCAATACCAGCAGGCCACCGACCAGGGTGGTGACACCGGGGAACACTTCAAGCCAGCCGCGGGCCGCAGTCCAGGTCCATTCCTGGTCCGGCGTATAGGCCCAGTGGAAATACGGCCCGATGAAAGGGGCCAACGCGCCCCACGCACCCAGAGCGATCAGGAGCAATCCGCTGACCGCGCCGCGGCTGCGAGGCATGTGCAGGCTGCCCGGGGCCGTTCGCGCGTCATTCATGACAATCTCCTCACACAGTTGACACCGACGGTGTCGGCTGCGTGCTGAGTACCCGGATCGGGTGCGGAGGTAACTAGTCGAAAAGCCCCGCCTGGCCCAGCCCACCGGCCCCAACCGGCGGCACCATGCCCAGATGCGTCCAGGCTTGGGCCGTGGCCACCCGGCCGCGCGACGTGCGGGCGATCATGCCGGCTCGCACCAGAAACGGCTCGCAGACCTCCTCGACGGTGGTGGCCTCCTCCCCGACCGCCACCGCCAGCGTCGACACCCCGACCGGGCCGCCGCCGAAGCTGCGGGTCAACGCCGACAGCACCCCGCGGTCCAGCCGGTCCAGGCCGAGCTCGTCGACGTCGTACACCGCCAACGCCGACTTGGCGACATCGCGGGTGATGACGCCGTCGGCGCGGACCTCGGCGTAGTCCCGCACCCGGCGCAGCAGCCGGTTGGCGATCCGCGGGGTGCCGCGCGAGCGGCGCGCGATCTCCGCGCCGGCTTCGGCGCCCAGTTCGACTCCTAGGATGCCCGCCGACCGGGCCAGCACCCGCTCCAGCTCGGCGGGTTCGTAGAAGTCCATGTGCGCGGTGAACCCGAACCGATCGCGCAGCGGCCCGGTCAGCGCACCGGACCGGGTGGTGGCACCGACCAGGGTGAACGGCGCCACCTCCAGTGGAATCGACGTCGCCCCAGGCCCTTTGCCGACGACGACATCGACCCGGAAGTCCTCCATCGCCAGATACAACATCTCCTCGGCGGGCCGGGCGATGCGATGGATCTCGTCGATGAACAGCACGTCGTGCTCGACAAGGTTGGACAACATCGCGGCCAGGTCGCCGGCGCGTTCCAGCGCGGGTCCGGACGTCACCCGCAACGACGAGCCCAATTCGGCGGCGATGATCATCGCCAGCGAGGTCTTGCCCAGCCCGGGCGGCCCCGACAACAGGATGTGATCCGGTGTGCCGCCGCGGTTTTTGGCGCCTTCGATGACCAGTTGCAGTTGTTCGCGCACCCGCGCCTGGCCGATGAACTCGCGCAGCGAACGCGGCCGCAGGTTGGCGTCGATGTCGCCCTCGCCGACGGTCAGCGCCGGTGAGACCTCACGCTCCTCGGGCTCGCTCATGTGGACTTGCCCAAAAGCGACAGGGCCGCGCGCAGCGCACTGGACGTGGTGGCGGCGTCGTCGCCGGCCAACACGGTGTCGGTGGCCTCTTCGGCATGTTTGGCCGCAAAGCCAAGTCCGACAAGGGCTTCCACCACGGGGCCGCGGACGCTGTGGCCGTTGACCGATGTGCTCGGTGTCGGTCCGACCGGGCCGATCTTGTCGCGGAGTTCGAGCACCATTCGCTCGGCGCCGCGCTTGCCGATGCCCGGCACCCGGGTGAGCGCGGTGATGTCACCGTCCGCCAGCGCTTGGCGCAGCGCCGCCGCGTCGTATACCGCAAATGTGGCCAATGCGATCTTGGGCCCGACGCCGGAGACACCCAGCAGGGTCAGGAAGAGGTCGCGGGTATCGGCATCGGGAAACCCGTACAGGGTCATCGAGTCTTCTCGCACGATCATCGCGGTGATCAGCCTGGTCTCGCTGCCGCGACGCAGCGTGGCCAACGTCGACGGAGCGGCCATCAGCTTGTACCCCACACCGCAGGCTTCGATCACGACGTGGTCGAGCGCGATGTCCAGCACCTCTCCGCGTATCGAGGAGATCATGTCGCGGCCTTCACTTTCGCGTTGAACTTCCGGCGCTGCTCGGCGGCCTTGGCTTCGGCGGCGGCCATCCTCGCGATCATCGGCGCGCGCCAGCAGTGGCAGATCGCCAGCGCCAACGCGTCGGCGGCGTCCGCCGGTGTCGGTTTGGCCTGCAACCCGAGGATTCTGGTCACCATTGCAGTGACCTGCGCTTTTCCGGCACCGCCGTTGCCGGTGACCGCGGCCTTGACCTCGCTGGGGGTGTGGAAGTGCACGTCGATGTCGCGCTTGGCGGCGGCCAGCGCGATCACGCCGCCGGCCTGCGCGGTGCCCATCACCGTCGACACGTTTTGCTGGGAAAATACCCGCTCGATCGCGATGACGTCCGGATGGTGGGTGTCCAGCCAGTGCTCGACGGCGTCGCTGATCGTCAGCAACCGCCGCGGCAACGGCACGTCGGCCGGGGTGCGCACCACGTCGACGTCCAGCGCGATCACCTGCCGTCCCTGACCGCCTTCGATGACCGACAGACCGCAGCGGGTCAGACCCGGGTCGACGCCCATCACGCGCACGCCACGCTCCCTCGCCGAACTGGGGGCACCTCCCGCTTGCGGGGGATTGTTCGATACCCTAACGGGCGGCGCCGACAAGAGCCGGTAGGACACGCGGTGCGGGGCGCGACCGCCGTGCGGTCACTCCTCGATCTGAGCGAGGATCTCGTCGGGGATGTCGGCGTTGGTGTAGACGTCTTGCACGTCGTCGCTGTCTTCGAGCGCGTCGACGAGCTTCATGACTTTGCGGGCGCCCTCGGCGTCCAGCGGAACGGTGACCGACGGCTGAAAGCCCGCCTCCGCGGAGTCGTAGTCGATGCCAGCCTCCTGCAACGCGGTGCGCACCGCCACCAGATCGCCTGGCTCGCTGAGGATTTCGAAGCTGTCGCCGAGGTCGGTGACATCTTCGGCGCCCGCTTCCAGCACCGCGGTCAGCACGTCGTCTTCGGTCAGCCCGTTCTTCTCCAAGGTGACCACGCCCTTGCGGGCAAACAGATAGGCCACCGAACCGGGGTCGGCCATGCTGCCGCCGTTGCGGGTCATCGCCACCCGCACCTCGCTGGCGGCGCGGTTGCGGTTGTCGGTGAGGCATTCGATGAGCACCGCCACCCCATTGGGTCCGTAGCCCTCGTAGGTGATGGTTTGGTAATCGGCGCCGCCGGCCTCCTCGCCCGCGCCGCGTTTGCGGGCCCGCTCGATGTTGTCGTTGGGCACCGAGTTTTTCTTGGCCTTTTGGATGGCGTCGTACAGCGTCGGGTTGCCCGCCGGGTCACCGCCGCCGACGCGGGCGGCGACCTCGACGTTTTTGATCAGCCGGGCGAAGTTCTTGCCGCGCCGGGCGTCGATGACGGCCTTCTTGTGCTTGGTGGTGGCCCATTTGGAGTGGCCGCTCATCGGCGTGCTACCTCTTCTGTTGCTGGCAAAGTTCGCCAGACGAGTCTACGTGGACGGCAGGTGCCCGTCGTCCGTCGCCCGCGTGCGGTGCCCCTCGCCGGGCGGGAAGAATCCCGGCAGCCAACGCTCGGCCAGCGCTGCGTAGTTCACGTGGGCATCAAGCTGCACGGCGACGCCGAGCAGACCGCCGAGCGTGCGGAGCAACATGACATACCCGGCCGGGATGGTCAATTGCCGGGCCACCTTGAACCGGTCGGTAAATCCTTCCGCGAGCGGATCGGTGGTGATCATGGCCGACTTCTGGAACCAGCGCCGGGTGAAGTGAAACTCCCCGGAGCGCAACGGATCGATGTACGCCCAGAGCGGGCCGAGGTACTCCACCAGCTGCTCGGCAGTCAGCTCGTAGTGCTGCGGCATGAACCCGAGCTTTTTCAGCAACCGGATTGCTTCATCCCACTGTTCGTCTCGCGCCCAGCACAGCAGTTCGCCGAATTCGGCGGGCACACCACCGGGATGCTCGGCGACGGCGCCGAAATCGATCACGCCCAGGCGGCCATCCGCCAGCACCATGAAGTTGCCCGGATGGGGGTCGGCATGCACCAGCCCGACACGTGCGGGGGAACTCACGGTGAACTCAAGAAGCAAGCTACACACAGCATTTCGCTCATCCTGGGTGCCCTCGGCGATGATCGTGGAAAGTCGTCGGCCCTCCGCCCACTCCGAGATGATGACCTTGGGTGAGCTGGCGACCACCGCCGGTACGAAGAACTTCTGGTCGTCGGCAAAGGCTTTCGCGAAAGCGCGCTGATAACCAGCTTCCTGCCGGTAGTCCAGTTCTGCTTCGATGCGCTCGCTGACCTCGGAAACAAGGCGGTCCACGTCGGCTCGCGGCACGATCTGCTTGGCCACCCAGGAGAACCGTTGGATCAACTTGAGGTCTGCGCGCAGCGCCTCGTCGGCGCCGGGGTATTGGACTTTGACGGCGACGGTGCGCCCGTCTTTCCAGGTGCCTTTGTGAACCTGTCCGATACTCGCCGAGGCAACCGGGTTGTCGTCGAACGATTCGAAGCGTTGGCGCCACTTGGTCCCGAGCTGCGCATCGAGCACCCGGTGCACCTTTGCCGCCGGCAGCGGCGGGGCCTCGGTCTGCAGCTTGACCAACGCCTCCCGGAACGGATCGGCGAACTGCGGAGGTATCGCCGCCTCCATCACCGACAGCGCCTGACCGACCTTCATGGCACCGCCTTTGAGCTCCCCCAGCACCTGAAACAGCTCGTCGGCGGCCTTCTCCAGAAGTTCCGCGTTGACCTCTTCCTTGGACTTGCCGGTCATCCGCTTGCCCACGCCCAGCGCGGCCCGCCCGGCCACCCCTGCCGGCAATCCCGCCAGCTTTGCGACGCGTCCCAATCGGCCCCGCACGATGTCGGCCATGAGCACATCATGCCTGGCGGCCACCCCGGTGTCTGCCCGCGAGGCGTTAGACCACGCCGGTGATCATGTCGACGAACAGCCGGTGGATGCGACGATCACCAGTCATCTCCGGGTGAAACGCCGTGGCCAAAACGGGTCCCTGTCGCACCGCGACGATCTGGCCGGCCGCGCGGGCCAACACCTGGACATCCGCGCCCACCCGCTCCACCCACGGCGCACGGATGAACACCGCGTGCACCGGATCGTCGAAACCGTCGAAGGCGATATCCCCCTCGAACGAGTCGACCTGGCGCCCGAAGGCGTTGCGGCGCACCGTCATATCGATGCCGCCCAAAGGCAGCGCCTCCCGCCCGCCGGCGCCGGCATCGAGTATCTCGTCGGCCAACAAAATCATCCCGGCACACGACCCGTAAGCCGGAAAGCCCTCGGCCAGCCGCTTGCGCAGCGGATCCAGCAAGTCGAGTTCGCGCAGCAGGTGGCTCATCGTGGTGGACTCCCCGCCGGGGATCACCAGCGCGTCCACCGCGTCGAGTTCGTCGCGGCGGCGCACCGGGCGCGGGTCGGCCCCCGTTTCCCGCAGCGCCGCCAGGTGTTCGCGGGTGTCGCCCTGCAACGCCAAGACGCCGATCCGGGGTTGGCTCACGGGCTTCCCGGGCGGAAGTCACGCTGGTAGCGGGTCAGGCCCTCCTGCATCACCGCCGCGACCATCTCGCCGTACTGGTTGAAGAGTTTGCCCTGGGTCAGCGACCGGCCGCCGCACGCCGACGGCGACGACTGGTCATACAAAAGCCATTCGTCGGCCCGGAACGGCCGCATGAACCACATCGCGTGGTCCAGCGAGGCGACCTGCAAGTGGTCGCGCTCCTGAAGGTGGATGACCTGCGCGGAGCCGAGCAGGGTGAGGTCGCTCATGTAGGCCAGCGCGCAGATGTGCAGCACCGGGTCGTCGGGCAGCGGATCGCGATGCCGGAACCACACCTGCTGCTGGGACGCCAGCCCGGGCAGAAGTTTGAGGTCCTTCCGCGGCACGATGCGCACATCCCACTCTTCGAATTGGCGGAATCCCGCGTCGTCGAACACTTTCATCGACTGCAGCCCGGGCAGGTCGTCGGGCGGCGGTGCTGAGGGCATGACGTCCTGGTGTTCGATGCCGCTCTGGTCGGTCTGAAACGACGCCGACATGGAAAAGATCGTCTCGCCGTGCTGGACGGCGTTGACCCGGCGGGTGCAGAACGAGCCGCCATCACGGATCCGTTCGACGAGAAAGATCGTGGGCGCCTTGGCATCTCCGGGCCGCAGGAAGTAGCCGTGCAGCGAGTGCACCAGAAAGCGCGGGTCGACGGTGCGTACCGCCGACACCAGCGTCTGGCCGGCGACATGGCCGCCGAAGGTGCGCTGAAAGAAACCCGATTCCGGGCTGAACACACTGCCCCGGTAGATGTTGACCTCGAGCTGCTCGAGATCGAGGATCTGCTCGATCGCCACGGATCGTTCTTACCAGCCGCGTTCGGCCAGGCGATGCGGCGCGGCGATCTCCTCGACGTTGATGCCGACCATCGGCTCACCCAATCCCCGCGACACCTTGGCCAGCACGTCCGGGTCGTCGTAGAAGGTGGTGGCCTTCACGATCGCGGCGGCTCGCTGGGCCGGGTCGCCGGACTTGAAGATGCCCGAGCCGACGAACACCCCCTCGGCGCCGAGTTGCATCATCATCGCGGCATCGGCGGGGGTGGCGATGCCGCCGGCGGTGAACAGCGTGACCGGCAGCTTGCCGGCCCGGGCCACCTCCACGACAAGCTCGTAGGGTGCTGCGAGTTCCTTTGCGGCAACGTACAATTCGTCTTCCGACAGCGAGGTCAGCCGACGAATCTCGCCGCCGATGGCCCGCATGTGGGTGGTGGCGTTGGAGACGTCGCCGGTGCCGGCCTCGCCTTTGGACCGGATCATCGCCGCGCCTTCGCCGATGCGCCGCAGTGCCTCACCGAGATTGGTGGCGCCGCAGACGAACGGCACGGTGAATTTCCACTTGTCGATGTGGTGGGTGTAGTCGGCCGGGGTGAGCACCTCGGACTCGTCGACGTAGTCCACACCCAGGCTCTGCAGGATCTGTGCCTCGGCGAAGTGGCCGATGCGCGCCTTGGCCATCACCGGAATGGTGACCGCAGAGATGATGCCCTCGATCATGTCCGGATCGCTCATCCGGGAGACGCCGCCTTGGGCGCGGATGTCGGCGGGTACCCGCTCCAGCGCCATCACCGCGACGGCTCCGGCGCCCTCGGCGATGCGGGCCTGCTCGGGCGTGACGACGTCCATGATGACGCCGCCCTTGAGCATCTCGGCCATGCCGCGCTTGACCCGTGCGGTTCCGATTTGCCCGTGGCCGTTCGACGACGTATCCATGCGGCCAAGTCTAGTGGTGGCCGCCAAACCAGTATTTCCCCGCCGAAAGTGCAGCTAGCTTCACTCTCGACGCCGAACGTGAACCTGGCTTCACGCTGGCGGGCATAGGTGCCGCTCAGCGGATGGACTGCAACTGGCGCGGCCGGCCGGATGCCCCGTCGCCGGCCACCGTCACCGCGTCGGCCAGCAGCTCCGATAACTGCAGCGGATAGACGGTCTCGCCGGCGGCCACCAGCTCGGCGATGTCGGCCGCGTCACACCAGCGGTGGCAGTGGATGTAGCGGCGTTCCAGCTCGGTCCGCCCGGCGATCGACGGCTCGAACCGGTGAGTGCGGTAGACGAAGAAGAACTCCTGGCTGTCCAGCACGGCGCCGTTGAAGTCGAATACGGCGTCGCGTCGCCAGATCGGTCCCACCATGTCGGCGGGCTCAGCTCGCAAGCCGGTTTCCTCGGCGAGCTCGCGGGCCGCGGCCTCTGCCAACCCCTCGTCGTCGCCTACCTGCCCGCCCACGGTGAACCACCAGCGCGGTGCGGTCTCGGGGGGTAACGACGGGTCGGATCCGCAAAGCAGCAGCACGGCACCGGCGTCGTCGAGCAGCACCACCCGCGCCGACGTACGCCGGTTGGCCGCGCCGTGGCCACTCAGCCCATGCGTGCGCGACCGCTCAGCGATCTCGAAATAGCTTGGCAATGGCGCTCTTCCGCCCAGGCGCAGCAGGCCCACGATGGTGCGCTCGCGCAGCGCGAGGGTGTCGCGGACCGCGTCGTTGTGGAACCGGCGGGCCAACAGCACCCGGGCCTCGGCATCGGCCAGCTCCGCGACCAGCGCCGACGGCAGCAACGCCGGATCGACAGCAGCCAACGCTGCCGACAACTCGTTTTCGCAGGCCTCGCGGTCGTGGCGGGGCGCACGCTCGGCCGCATCGGCCAGCGCCGCCAACCGGCTGGACCGGCTACATGTGCGCTGCGACCTGTCCTGGCAGGCGCTCGACGGTGCCCTGGGCCGCCGCGCCGTGGTGGCCCGCGCCGTCGCGATCGATGCCTTTCACGGCGCCGCCCAGGGCAAGCGGTTGGCGGCGCTGGCCGATGCGGCCGAGCGTGCGCCCCGCCACGACCGCGAGGCCTGCGAAAACGAGTTGTCGGC
>NZ_LZKJ01000076.1 GCF_001672775.1 Mycobacterium kyorinense
GTGGCCATCGTTGTCGGCCAAGGGGCGGCCGAGGCTGCCGACGAAGTGGTGCAGACCGCGGAGTTGCTCGGCGCCGGGGTCGCCAAGTCTTCGCTGGGTCGCGCCGTGCTGCCCGACGATCTGCCCTATGTCACCGGTCCCATCGGGTTGCTCGGGTCCACCGCCAGCGAGGCGATGATGTCCGGCGCCGACACCTTGTTCTACATCGGCACCAGCTTCCCCTACACCGAATGGCTGCCGAAGGAAGGCCAATGCCGCGGCGTCGAGATCAACATCGACGGACGCATGATCGGTACCCGCTATCCGATGGAGGCCAACCTGGTCGGAGGCTCCAAAGAGACGCTGCGAGAGCTCATTCCACTGCTCAAGCGTAAAGACGACCGGTCGTGGCAGGAAAAGATCGAGAAGGAAGTCAAGGAATGGTGGGCGGTGCTCGACAAGCGCGCGCACGACAAAGCCGACCCGCTCAACCCGGAGCTGGTGGCGCATGAGCTGTCGAAGCGGCTGCCCGACAACGCAATTCTGACCACCGATGCCGGCTCGGTCGCCAACTGGTGGGCCCGGCACCTGAGGATGCGGCCCGGGATGGCGGCCTCGCTGGCCGGAAATCTGGCCACCATGGGGCCCGGCACGCCGTACGCGATCAGCGCCAAGCTCGCCTATCCGGACCGGCCGGTAATCGCGCTGGTCGGTGACGGCGTGTTCCAGATGAACGGAATGGCCGAAATGATCACGGTCAAGCGCTACAAGGACCGGCTATCGAATGGGCCGCTGATCTTCTGTGTGTTCAACAACGAAGACCTCAACCAAGTCACGTGGGAACAGCGGGCAATGGGTGGAGAGCCCAAGTTCGAAGGCTCGCAATATATCCCGGATGTCCCCTACGCAGATTTTGCCAATCTGCTCGGTCTGACCGGAATTCGCTGCGACGACCCGGCGAAGATCGGCGAGGCGTGGGACCGGGGATTGGCCGCCAACGGTCCGGTGGTTTTGGAAGTCGTCGTCGACAAGGACATCCCGCCTGTCCCGCCACACATCAAGAAGATGATGGCCAAGAAGACCGCCAAAGCGGTGATGAAAGACCCCGACCGGGTCAGCATCGGCAAAAAGGGCGCCAAACAGAAGATGCATGAGTTCACCGAGTCGATCAAGCAGACCGTCAAAGGTGACGACGAATGACGCAGACCGTCCCATCCCGGCCCGATACCCGCTTCGTCGCCGGGATGGCGTCGGTCGACAAAGTCAACGTCGCAGGGCTGGAGAACCAGCTGCGCCGGCACGTCAGCGGTGAGGTGCGGTTCGACACGGCCACCAAGGCGATGTATGCCAACGATGCGTCGAACTTTCGCCAGGTGCCCATCGGCGTGGTTGTGCCCAAGACGATCGAGGACGTCGTCCAGACCGTGCGGGCCTGTCACACCTACGGTGCCCCGGTGCTGTGCCGGGGCGGTGGGACCAGTCTGTCCGGTGAGACCGTGAATGTGGCCGTGGTCATCGACTTTTCGAAGTACCTCACCGAGATCATCGACATCGACGCCGAACGCCGGGTGGCGACCGTGCAAACCGGCGTGATCAACGAGCAGCTCAACAAGGCCACCGGCGAGTACGGGCTGGTGTTCGGGCCGGACCCGTCGTCGCACTCGCGGTGCACGTTGGGTGGCAACATCGGTAACAACTCCTGCGGTGTGCACTCGATCCAGTCGCATCTCTACGGACCGGGGCCGCGCACGTCCGACAACACGCATTCCCTGGACATCGTCACCTATGACGGCGCGCGGTTCTCGGTCGGCGTCAACGAGGAGAAGGATCTGGACGCCATTATCGCGGCCGGCGGGCGCAAAGGTGAGATTTATGCCGCCCTGCGGGATTTGCGCGACGAATACGCCGACGACATCCGCAAGGGATATCCATCGGTGGACGAGCTGCCGCGCCGGGTGTCTGGATACAACCTCGACGAGTTGCTTCCGGAGAAGGGTTTCAATCTCGCTCGGGCGTTGGTGGGCACCGAGAGCACCTGCGCGGTGGCGTTGACGGCGACGGTGATGCTGACGCCGGCCATGATTCACCGCACCCTGGTGGTGATCCAGTACGACACCCTCGGCGAAGCCGGCGACGCGGTACCGGACCTGATGGCCTGGAAGCCGATCGGGCTGGAGGCCGTCGACCACATGCTCGTCCACGACCAGGACCTGACCGGCAGCAATGCTGCCGGCCGCGCGGCGCTCCCCAAGCCGAAATCCAGTGGTGCCTGGCTGTTCATGCAGTTCGGATCCGACGAGCCCGGCGAATCGCTGCGCCGGGCCGAGGAATTCGTGCAGTGGTTGAAAAAGAAGAAGGACTACGACGACGACCGGATGGTGCTGGCCCGCAGCAAGCAGGACGGCGGGAACAGTGACGAGCTGTGGTCGATTCGCGAGTCCGGATTGGGGTCGACGGCATTTCCGGCGGACAGCGGGGATCATTGGCCGGGTTGGGAAGATTCGGCCGTGCCGCCGGCGCGAGTCGGCGACTATGTGCGGGATTTGCAGCAGCTCTACGCCGACCACAGCCTGCGTGGCGCCATGTATGGCCATCTGGGCGAAGGCTGCATCCATTCCCGGATCAACTTCGATTTGCGCCATCGCGACGGCCTGGCCAACTACCGGCACTTCATGGAGGCGGCCGGTGATTTGGTGGCGCGCTACGGCGGCTCGATGTCCGGCGAGCACGGCGATGGGCAGCAGCGCGCCGAACTGCTCGGCAAGCAGTACGGTCCGAGGCTGCTCGACGCGATGCGCAAGTTCAAGCTGATCTGGGATCCCGAGTGGAAGATGAACCCGGGCAAGGTCATCGACCCGTATCGCTTCGACGAGAACCTGAAGCTGGGCACCGACTACAACCCGCCGCGGCCGAAGGTGAAGTTCGCCTACCAAGAAGATGACGGCGACTTTTCCCACGCGGCGTTGCGCTGCGTCGGTGTCGGCAAATGCCGGGTGCCCGAGGCGCAGAGCACGATGTGCCCGAGCTATCAGGTGACCAAGGAGGAGAAGCACTCCACTCGGGGCCGGGCCCGGCTGCTGTTCGAGATGCTGCGGGGTGAAGTGATCACCGATGGCTGGCAGTCCACGGAGGTCGCCGATGCGTTGGACCTGTGCCTGGCCTGTAAGGGTTGCACCAGCGACTGCCCGGTCGAGGTCGACATTCCGACCTACAAGGCAGAATTCTTGTATCACCATTTCAAGTCGGCCCGCCGGTGGCGGCCGCGCTACGCCTATGCGTTCGGGTTCATCGACCAGGCCGCGCGGTTGGCCAGTGCGATACCCGAGCTGGCGAACTTCGCCACCCAGACACCGGTGCTGTCGCGAATCGCCAAGGCGGTGGGCGGAATCGACCGCAAGCGGCCCTTGCCGACGTTTGCGCCGATGACATTGCAACAGTGGTTTTCGGGGCGTCCGGTGGTCAACGACGGCGGCCCGCGGGTCATCGTGTTTCCGGACACCTTCAACAACCGGCTGCACACCGATGTCGGGGTGGCCTGCGTGGAGGCGATCGAGGCGGCCGGCTGGCAGGTGGTGATGCCGACCAAGCACATCTGTTGTGGCCGACCGCTGTACGACTACGGTTTTCTGGATGTGGCCCAGCGCTATTTGCACGATGTGCTGTCGCAATTGCGCGACGACATCCGGGCCGGCACACCGATCGTGGGGATGGAGCCGAGCTGTCTTGCCGTGTTCAAGGACGAGCTGCCGAAGCTGTTGCCGCATGATGACGATGCAGACCGCCTGGTACGCAACAGCTATCACTTCGCCGAGTTCTTCACGAAGTTCGACGTCGACCTTCCGAAGGTGCCCGAGGCACGGGCGCTGCTGTGGGGGCACTGCCACCAACGGGCGACCGGCGGGGTCGATGCGGATCAGCAGGTCCTGGAAAAGATGGGTTTCGATGTGGAACCGGTATCCGGCGGCTGCTGCGGATTAGCGGGTTCGTGGGGTTTCGAGCAAGGCAAGTACCAACTTTCGATGGACTGCGGCGAGCAAGCACTGCTGCCGAAGATTCGCGATAACCCCGACGCCCTCGTGGTGGCCGACGGATTCTCCTGCCAGACCCAGATCAGCGATGCGGGTGCAGCGAACCCGCTGCATCTGGCGCAGGTAATGGTCGGCGGTCGGCCGTCGCGGCCGGAACCGTCGTCACGGGTTCGAGCTGCCCGAGTAGCTGGTCCACTGGCCGCACTGGCGGTGGCGGGGGCTGGTGTGTCCTGGGCGCTGGCGTCCGCGCTCCGAAAGCGTTGAGCCGCTAGGGCACGTCGTCGTCTTCCTCGCGGAGGAGTTTTTCGGGGTGGTGGTAGGTGTTGGTTCGGGGTTGGCCGTGGTCGAGGTGTGAGGGTGGGATCCATTGGGTGTCGCCGTTTTTGAGTTTGCGGGTGGTCCAGCCACCGGTGGTGACGAGTTTGTGGTGGGGTCCGCAGGCCAGGGTCAGATCGTCGATGTGGGTGTCGTGGCATTGGGCGTAGTCGGTGACGTGGTGGACTTCGGTGAGGTAGCCGGGCACATCGCAGTGGGGAAACGTGCAGCCGCGGTCTTTGGCGTGCAGCACAATTCGCTGACCGGGTGAGGCCAGCCGTTTGGCGTGGTAGAGCCC
>NZ_LZKJ01000077.1 GCF_001672775.1 Mycobacterium kyorinense
GGCTCCAGAGTTTTTCACTACGTGGGCTGCCGAGCATGCCTCGGTGGCCGGTCTGGCCATTGAAGTCAAGTGTGGGTTGGCTGATAACGAGTTGACCCGGTACCGCTATGACGTCACCATTCATAAGAATCCCACCGCGGTCCGTTCATTGGCCGCTGCGCCCAGCTGGGCATGGACTCACTGTGCTGGCCTTAGTGGGCTGCATGCCGAGTTGATATCGCAACGCCCAGATATGGTGCGTATCACCGATATTCCCCGCGCTGGGCTGATCACCGACGTCGGTATCGAAGCTGGCTTGGCCGCCGGACTGCCGCTGGCTGATGCAGTGGCCCAAGCCGCCAGCGCGGCCAGCACGGCCGCCACCCCCCAACAATTGCACCGTCTGGGCCAAAGCGCCGGCTACCACGTCGCGCTGACCTGGGGCACCCAACCGGGCACTGTTGATGCCGTCTTGTTCACCCCCACCGACTGCGATGGCCAGCACAACCAACCGCTGACCGACCTCTACCTGCCCCCCGCTGGGGTCCACCAACGCAACACCTACGCCAATGACCCCCAAACCAACACCAAGATCAGCGCGGTGCGTCAATGGCTGAGCGCACACCTACCCGACTACATGGTGCCGTCCCAAATCATGGTGCTCGAGGCGTTCCCGTTAACCTCCTCAGGCAAAATCGACCGAAAGGCATTGCCAGCACCGGTGTTTGCCACCACCCCCTTCCGGGCGCCGCAAACCCAGACTGAACAGATCGTCGCCGACATATTCGCCGAAGTGCTAGGCCTAGACCGCGTCGGACTCGACGACGACTTCTTCGCCCTGGGCGGAGACTCACTAATCGCCACCCGCGTCAGCGCACGACTGCAATCAGCACTCAACAGACAAGTCCCCGTCCGCTACCTCTTCGACGCCTCCACCGTGGCAAACCTCGCCGACTACCTACACCGCCACCACGACGCCCCCGCCCGCGCCCCACTACAACCAATGCCGCGTCCGCAGCATGTTCCGTTGTCGTTTGCTCAGCAGCGGTTGTGGTTTATCGATCGGTTTGAGGGCGA
>NZ_LZKJ01000078.1 GCF_001672775.1 Mycobacterium kyorinense
CAACTTGCGCAGGTGGGTGAGCTGCGGCAAACCCAGGTACTCGGCGATGATGGCCGGCACCGCTCCGCCGACGCCGTCGGTGGACTCGTTGCCGGCGATCACCAGCTCGGTGCCCTCGATGGTGCCCAGCGCCCGGGCCAGCGCCCAACCGGTCTGCACGACGTCGGAGCCGTGCATCCCGTCGTCGAGCAGGTGGACGGCCTTGTCGGCACCCATCGACAGCGCCTTGCGGATCGCTTCGGTGGCGCGCTCCGGGCCCGCAGTCAGCACGGTCACCGAGCCCTCGGTTCCGTCGGCGGCCTCTTTCTCCCGGATGAGCAGCGCCTCTTCGACGGCGCGCTCGTTGATCTCGTCCAGCACGGCGTCGGCGGCCTCGCGATCCAGCGTGTAGTCGCCGTCGGTGAGCTTGCGCTCCGACCAGGTGTCTGGGACCTGCTTGATCAGGACCACGATGTTCGTCATAAGTGTGGTTCGTCCTCCTCGAAGGAGTCCCGCAGCCGTCGACTGCAGGACCAGGGTCACGTCTTACGCCACCACACACGCATGTTACTGAGCGGTAACTTTGTGCGGTTCGCTCTCACACCATAGCGGGTCGTGCTAGGCCCGATTGCCCGCCCGTCTGCGGTGACCCATTCGCGATCGGCGCCGTAGGGGCTAGCCTCCCTACTCATTGACGTCCACCCCAGACCGGAGTCCGAGGATCCAACCCGTCCTCCCTACTTGGCAGCAGGAGAGCTGAGTTGAGGTTCACAGTTCACAGACCGCCCTGCGGCGAGGTCTCCCTGTGCTGGTACCGCCCGTCCGGCGGCGATGTTGCGGGCAGCGTTCACATCGGCATTGCACGGCCCGGTTTTACAGGCGACGCAGGCGAAGACCGCTTGGCTCTTGCGGTTTTCGGGTGCGACGTACCCACAGGCCGAGCATCGTTGCGACGTTTACGCGGCAGGGACCCGTTGAACTCGGCCCGTAGCCTTATGGTCGAGCCTGGCCACCAGTCGACCCCATCCTTGTCGACTGATCGCGCGATTAAGGCCCCGCTTCTGGGCAACACGAACGCCCGGTTGATCAAAGGTGCCGCGCGCAGAGCGTGTCATCGCCCGCACGTCGAGGCTCTCCACTCGAATGGTGTCGAACCGACGCGCCAGATCGGTCGTGGCTTTTTCCACCCAGTCTCGTCGCCGGTCCGCCTCGCGCGCTCTGAGCCTTCCGATCGCCAGCTTGGTGCGCTGTCGGCGGTGGGAGCCACGCCGGGCTCGCGCCAGGCGCTGGTGAAGGCGGCGCAGCCGGATCTGTTCACCAGGTGTCAGGCTGGGGGCGTGCAGCAACTCCCCAGTCGACAAGGCCGCCGACACGGCGACACCACGATCGACGCCGACCACGCTGCCGTCCCTGGGTCCCGGGATTGGGCAGGGGATGTGGGCGAACGCGATATGCCAACGACCGGCCCTGTCCCGAGTGATGCGATAGGACTTCACACCGTCAGGCACGGCCCGAGTGAAACGGAAGCGGACCCATCCGACCTTGGGCACCCATACCCGCGCGCAGTGCCTGTTGAGTTTTTCGATGTGGCAAGGCTTGAGCCCAACCTGACGGAACCCTTCATGAACGCCGGCCTTGCGCCACGACGGTCGGCCATGGGTTCCGGCGAGAAAATTTTGCATAGCCTGTCGGAAATCGCGCAGTGCTTGCTGCTGCACCGTCTGCGACCCGGCCGCCAACCAGTCGTATTCGGCGCGGATGTCAGTCAACTGCGCCGACTGTTCGCGGTACCCAGGGGCGCGGCGGCCTGGCTGCCACATCTGCTGCTGCTCGACGGCCAGGTTCCACACGAACTGTGCATGCCGACAATGCTCCAGCAGCACCACCTCCTGTGCGGGTGTTGGCACCAACCGAAACCGAGACACACCCGAAAGATAGCCACGGCCACCGACAACAACGGACAATGCACACCGGCACATGTCGGGTTCGGCATTCCGCCCCGGCATAATCGCCCGGATTTCACGCCGAAGGAGGGCTGATGCGCACGTTCCATACCTCCACCGACGCCGCACTGCCGTTGACCGGCGAGCGCACCATTCCCGGCCTGGACGTGGAGAACTACTGGTTTCGCCGCCACGAGGTGGTCTACCAGCGGTTGGCTTCGCGCTGCGCTGGCCGCGAGGTGCTCGAGGCGGGCTGTGGCGAGGGCTACGGCGCCGACTTGATCGCCGCGGTGGCCAGTCGAGTGGTGGCGCTGGACTACGACCAGTCGACGGTCGCCCACGTGCGCGCACGTTATCCGCGGGTCCAGGTCATGCACGGCAACCTCGCTGCGCTGCCATTGCCGGACGGTTCGGTGGATGCCGTGGTCAACTTCCAGGTCATCGAGCATCTGTGGGATCAAGCACAATTCGTCTCCGAGTGCGCCCGAGTCCTGCGGCCGTCGGGGGTGCTGATGGTGTCCACACCGAACCGGATCACGTTCTCACCGGGCCGCGACACCCCGATCAACCCGTTTCATACCCGGGAGCTCAATGCCGACGAGCTGACCCAGCTGCTGCTCGACGCCGGATTCGCGACCGTGACCATGAGCGGAGTCTTCCACGGGCCGCGGCTGGTCGACATGGATGCCCGGCACGGCGGCTCGATCATCGACGCGCAGGTTGCCCGGGCGGTGGCCGACGCGCCCTGGCCACCCGACCTGCTGGCTGATGTGGCCGCTGTCCGTGCCGACGACTTCGAGATCGTCGACGCAGCCGACCGCGATATCGACACCAGCCTGGATCTCGTCGCGATCGCGGTGCGCTCGTGACGTATAGCGCCGACCCGCCGGTGCCCGGGCTGTTCACCCTGGTATTGCACACCCACCTACCGTGGCTGGCCCACCACGGCCGCTG
The DNA here is from genome assembly GCF_001672775.1 of Mycobacterium kyorinense. GTDB lineage: Bacteria > Actinomycetota > Actinomycetes > Mycobacteriales > Mycobacteriaceae > Mycobacterium > Mycobacterium kyorinense_A. The sequence continues at coordinate 2,877 of NZ_LZKJ01000078.1, forward strand.
GCCGGTCGGCGAGGAGTGGCTCTACCAGTCATGGTCAGCGGCCTACTTACCGCTGCTGCGGGTACTGCACACGCTTGCCGACGAGGACCGGCGCGGAGTGATCACGCTGGGGATGACGCCGGTCGTGACCGCCCAGCTGGACGACCCCTACTGCCTCGACGGCATGTATCACTGGCTGGCTAACTGGGGGCTACGCGCCGCCGAAGCCGCCAGCATGGCAGAGCCGTTGCGGGCCTTCGGGATTCGCGAGCGCGCCGAAGCCGACCTAGCTCTCGAAGACTTCGCCACGTTGTGGCACCACGGTGGCAGCCCGCTGCTGCGCGGCCTGGTCGATGCCGGCACGGTGGAGTTGCTCGGCGGCCCGCTGGCCCACCCGTTCCAGCCGCTGCTGCATCCGCGGTTGCGGGAATTCGCGCTGCGTGAAGGGCTGGCCGATGCCCGGCAGCGCTTGGCGCACACCCCGAGTGGCATTTGGGCGCCCGAATGTGCCTACGCGCCGGGCATGGAAAACGATTACGCCGCAGCCGGAGTCGGGCACTTCATGGTCGACGGACCCTCGCTGCACGGCGACACCGCGTTGGGGCGGCCGGTTGGCGACACCGATGTCGTGGCGTTCGGGCGCGACCTGCAAGTCAGTTACCGGGTGTGGTCGCCGAAATCCGGCTACCCCGGCCACGCCGCCTACCGCGACTTCCACACCTACGACCATCGCACCGGCCTGAAACCGGCCCGGGTCACCGGCCGCAATGTGCCCTCGGACGCCAAAGCGCCCTACGACCCCGAGCGCGCCGACCGTGCGGTCGACGTCCACGTCGCCGATTTCGTCGACGTCGTCCGCAGCCGACTGCTGGGCGAATCCGAGCGGATCGGGCGGCCGGCCCACGTCATTGCCGCGTTCGACACCGAGTTGTTCGGCCATTGGTGGTACGAGGGACCGGTGTGGCTGGAACGGGTGCTGCGGGCCCTGCCCGAAGCCGGGGTGCGGGTCGGCACTTTGAGCGACGCGATCGCCGACGGTTTCGTCGGCTCGGCCGTCGAATTACCGCCCAGCTCTTGGGGTTCCGGTAAGGACTGGCAGGTGTGGTCGGGCGACAAGGTGGCCGATCTGGTGCAACTCAACGCCGAGGTGGTCGATACCGCGCTCAGCACGGTCGACAAGGCGCTGACCCAGAACGCGTCATTGGATGGGCCGATCCCCCGCGACCAGGTCGCCGACCAGATCCTGCGCGAGACGCTGCTGACGGTCTCCAGCGACTGGCCGTTCATGGTCAGCAAGGATTCCGCCGCCGACTATGCCCGCTACCGGGCGCACCTGCACGCCCACGCCACCCGGGAAATCGCCGATGCGCTGGCGTCGGGCCGCCGCGAAGTCGCCCAGCGACTGGCCGACGGCTGGAACCGTGCCGACGGGTTGTTCGGCGCCCTCGACGCCCGGCGGCTGCCATGCTGATCGCCTTTCCGCGCGAGCGTGCGTGTTCCCGGCCGACACGCCGAGCGTGCGGCCGGGAACACGCACGCGCCGCCGGGGGGGGGGGGGGCCCCCCCCCCCCCCGGCGGGGGGGCGGCCCTCAAACCCCCCCCGCCCGCGCCAAAGGTGGGCGCACCAAAGGTGGGCAGCCGCATGAAGATCCTGATGGTGTCGTGGGAATACCCGCCGGTGGTGATCGGCGGGTTGGGCCGCCACGTGCATCACCTGTCGACGGCGCTGGCCGCAGCCGGCCACGAGGTCGTCGTGCTCTGCCGCCGGCCGACCGGAACCGACCCGAGCACACACCCGTCGACAGAGGAGTTCAGCGAGGGCGTGCGGGTGGTCGCGGCCGCACAAGACCCGCATGAGTTCACGTTCGCCGACGACATGATGGCCTGGACTCTTGCCATGGGACACGCCATGACCCGCGCCGGGCTGACGCTGGACTTCACGCCCGATGTCGTGCACGCACACGACTGGCTGGTGGCCCACCCTGCCATCGCCCTAGCCGAATTCCACGATGTGCCAATGGTTTCCACTATCCATGCGACTGAGGCCGGCCGGCATTCCGGCTGGGTGTCCGGCCCCGTCAGCCGCCAGGTGCATGCCCTCGAGTCGTGGCTGGTGCGGGAATCCGACTCGCTGATCAGCTGTTCGGCATCGATGAGCGACGAGATCACCGAGCTGTTCGGTCCCGGGTTGGCGCAAATCACGGTGATCCGCAACGGAATCGACGCGGGGCGTTGGCCCTTCGCGGCCCGCCGGCCGCGCACCGGCCCACCGGAGCTGCTGTATGTGGGCCGGTTGGAATACGAGAAGGGCGTACACAATGCGATCGCCGCACTGCCGCGGATCCGGCGCGCCCATCCCGGCACCACGCTGACCGTCGCCGGTGAGGGCACCCAGCAGGACTGGCTCGTCGACCAGGCCCGAAAACACCGAGTGCTCAAGGCAACCAACTTCGTCGGACGGCTCGGCCATGACGAGCTGCTGACCGCACTGCACCGCGCCGACGCGGCCGTATTGCCCAGCCACTACGAGCCGTTCGGACTCGCCGCGCTGGAAGCCGCCGCGGCCGGAACCCCGTTGGTGACGTCCAACATCGGCGGCTTGGGCGAGGCGGTGATCAACGGCCAGACCGGCATGTCGTGCCCACCGCACAACGTAGCCCAACTGGCCAAGACGGTGTGTGCCGTGCTCGACGACCCGGCCGCCGCGCAGCGCCGTGCACACGCCGCCCGGCAGCGGCTGACTTCGGACTTCGATTGGCACACCGTGGCCGAGGAGACCGCGCAGGTGTACCTGGCCGCAAAGCGTCGCGAACGCCAACCGCTGCCCCGGTTGCCGATCGTCGCCCACGCGCTACCCGACCGGTAGCCGGAAAAGGCCGGTACCGTCGAGCCATGAGTCTGGTGTATTCCAGTGTGATCGACGCGCCGCGCGACGAGGTGTTCGCCTGGCATGCCCGGCCCGGGGCATTCACCCGGTTGTCGCCGCCCTGGCAGCCGATGCGATTGCTCACCGAGGCCGACTCGCTCAAGAACGGCCGCGCGACCCTCGCGCTGCCCGGAGGCCTGCGCTGGGTGGCCCAGCACCAGGCCGACTTCTACGATCCGCCAAGGCGTTTCGTCGACGAGATCGACAGCGCCGGGCTGACCTCGCTGCCGGCCCGAATCGCGATGCGGTGGCGCCACACCCACGACTTCGAAGAGGTCAGCGCCAACCAGACCCGAGTGATCGACCGAGTTGCGACCTCGGTGCCCGAGGGGGCGCTTCGGCCGATGTTCGGCTACCGGCATCGCCAACTGGCCGACGACCTGGCCGCACACCGGCTGGCAGCCGAGCACGGGCTGCAGCCACTGACCGTCGCGATCACCGGTTCCTCCGGCCTCGTCGGATCGGCGTTGAGTGCGTTCCTGTCCACCGGAGGGCACCGCGTCATCCGACTGGTGCGCCACCCGGCGACCAATACCACTGAGCGGCAATGGGATCCGGACAACCCGAACCCGGGCCTACTGGCCGGTGTCGACGCGGTGATCCACCTGGCCGGCGCCTCGATCGCCGGGCGCTTCACTGACGGCCACCGGCGCGCGGTTCGCGACAGCCGAATCGGCCCCACCCGGCAGCTGGCCGAACTCGTCGCCCAAACGCCCGACGGTCCCAGCGTGCTGATCTGCGCGTCGGCGATCGGCTTCTACGGCTATGACCGCAGCGACGAAATCCTCACCGAGGACAGCGACCGCGGCGACGGGTTCCTCGCCGACGTCGTCGCCGACTGGGAGGGTGCGACGGCGCCGGCACAACAGCCCGGAACGCGAGTAGTGCTGGTGCGCACCGGCATCGTTCAATCACCGAGCGGAGGCACTCTTCGCCTGCTGCGCCCGCTGTTCAGCGCCGGACTGGGCGGGCGGGTCGGCAACGGCCGACAGTGGCTGTCCTGGATCGGCCTCGACGACCTCATCGACATCTACCACCGCGGACTCTGGGACACCCAACTGTCCGGACCGGTCAACGCCACAGCGCCCGAACCGGTGCGCAACACCGACTACACCCGCACCCTCGCGCGCGTCCTACACCGACCCGCGGTGTTGCCGGTACCCGCGCTGGGGCCGCGACTGTTGCTCGGCAACCAGGGGGCCCGCGAGCTGGCCTGCGCAAGTCAACGGGTCAGCCCCGCACGTCTGCGGAATGCCGGTCACCGGTTTCGCCAACCCAACCTCGAGCAGGCATTGCGCCACCTGTTGGGTCGGGCGGCGGCATGATCAGACAACAGCCGCGCGGACGCTATTTCCCGTACCGCTATGACCCTCGGCTGGCGCCGATGTGGCTGCCGTTCCGCGCCTGGCCCGCAACGCAGGGCGTCACGCTCACCGACAGTCGACTGGTCGCCCGCTATGGGCCCTTCGTCGTCGACGTGCCGCTGACGCAGATCGACGATGCCCATGTCACCGGGCCGTATCGGTGGTGGACCGCGGTGGGGCCACGGCTGTCCATGGTCGACGACGGCCTGACCTTCGGAACGAATGCCGCCGCGGGCGTGTGCATCCACTTCAACCCGCCGATTCGTCGCGTCCTCGGCTTGCGTGATCATTCCGCGCTCACCGTGACGGTGGCCGACACCGACGGGCTGCGCGCAGCGCTCGACGACGCGCTCAAGCGATAACGACGGCTGACGTCTTCTGCTAGCCAAACAGTGTCAACGTACCGCTAGCCAAACCTCCGGAACTTCATTAAGTTAACGTTTAAGGAAATGAACTGGGTTTGCAAAGCTGTCTGACCTCCATCGAGAGTCAGCGCTGTCTTGGCAACAACCCTTTTTGGGGTGTTTGCCGGCGTCGTCAGGGGGGTATGACCGCGTGAGGTTAGGCCAACCGAGCAAAGCCGCTGACAAACGTTCAGAAAGGGCAGTCGGTGAGCGAACTCTCTAGTTTGTCGTTGGTGCCCGCAGTGGATTTGCCCAGCGCTAATAACGGCGTGAACGCCGGCGGCTTCACTGCTTGGCGCGCGAGTGTTCGGGATGGCGTGCTTCTTCACGTGTCCGAGTTTGTCTCCGCACGCACCGCGGAGTTGGATCGCGCAGGCATCGATGCAGCCGGCGACATCCTGCTGAAGTTTGTCTCAGGCGGAAAATGCCTGCGATCGGCCTTCATGTATATGGGCTGGCTGTGTGGGGAGGCAGCCGACGATGCGGCTTTGCGCGCGGCCGCCAGCCTCGAGTTGCTGCACGCATTCGCGCTCCTACAGGACGACGTGATGGACGAGTCGCCCCAACGAAGAGGCCGGCCGGCGGCGCATATCCAATTCGCGGCTTGGCACCGAGCAAAGAGCCTATCCAGTTCACCGCGCCGGTTCGGCGAATCGGCGGCGATTCTGCTCGGCGATTTATGCCTGATCTGGGCGGAGCAGATGCTGCGCGAGTGTGGCATGGACCTTCCTCGCCTGCAGCAAGTGTGGCCTCGATACGACGCCATGCGAGTGGAGTTGGCGGTAGGCCAGTTCGCCGACCTGACAAGCGACATCCGCGATCAACCATCGTTGGAGTCCGTTTTGATCGTGGCACGACGGAAGTCAGGTAATTACACGGTGCGCCGGCCCTTGGAGATCGGCGCCGCGATGGCCGGTTGCGATAGTTACACTGTTTCCCAACTTGGCCGATATGGCGCCGCTGTCGGGGAGGCATTTCAGCTTCGCGACGACCTGCTGGGTGTTTTCGGTTCGTCGGCGCGCACAGGCAAGCCCGATGGCGGCGACTTGCTTGAACGCAAGGCAACGAGCGTCATGGTGACCGCGCAGCAGATGGCGGATCCGCCCACCCGCCGCGAGCTGACCGAACTAATGAGCAGCGACCACCTGGACGACTCCTTGCTCAATCGATGGAAGACCTTGATCGCCACAACTGGAGCGGTGCAGCGGATAGAAGAAATGATCAGCGAGCATCTGGCGTCGGCGCAAAAAGCATTGGCCGACATGGCAATCGACGAAGCTCTGCGAGAAGCGCTGGCAAACATGGCGACCGCGTGCACAGAGCGCGACGAATGAGCCGCATGGATTTGGGAATTTTGCACTGATGCGAACTGTCCGGAGGCGTAGCGATCACGTGGTGGTTGTCGGCGCCGGCTTGGCGGGCCTGGCCGCAGCCCTGCACCTGGCGGGTCGTGGCCGGACCGTCACCGTCGTGGAGCGGCAGCCGTGGCCCGGCGGACGGGCAGGCCGCCTTGACGTCGACGGCTACCAGATCGACACCGGCCCGACAGTCTTGACGATGCCGGACATCATCGACGATGTCTTCGCCGCCGTGGGTGAAACTTGTGCCAATCGTTTGCAACTGCTGCCCGTGGACCCGGCGTATCGGGCCATGTTCGCCGACGGCAGCTGGATCGATGTACACAGTGACCCGGATCAAATGGCCAGCGCCATCGAAACCTTTGCCGGCCGCCAGCAGGTTGTCGGCTATCGCAGGTTGCGTGACTGGCTGACTCGTCTGTACCGCATCGAAATCGACGGCTTCATCGGCACGAACTTCGATTCACCCCTCGATCTGTTGACGCCGCAACTGGCAAAGCTGGCGGTGATGGGCGGATTTCGTAAGTGGGACGGGATGATTAAGCGGTACATCACCGACCCGCGGCTGCGGCGGGTCTTCACTTTCCAGTCGCTATATGCCGGTGTGGCTCCGCAGGACGCCTTGGCTGCCTATGCGGTGATCGCCTACATGGACACGATCTCGGGCGTCTTCTTTCCGCGCGGTGGTGTACGAGCGCTACCTGACGCGTTGGCCGCCGCGGCAGTCGACTCCGGTGTGCGGTTTCATTACGGATCAACGGTCACCAGCCTCGACCGCACCGCTAAGGAAATCATCGCCATCCGAACCGACCAAGGCCAACGGATCGCCTGCGATGCGGTAGTCCTCACCACCGAACTACCCCAGACCTACGAATTACTCGGCCGTACACCGCGTCGCCTGCGTGCTCTTCGCTCGTCGCCGTCGGCGGTTGTGGCTCACGTTGGCTGCCACCGCGTGCACCCGCCGACCGCCCATCACACAATACTTTTCGGTGACGTCTGGGAGCACACGTTCACCGACATCATTCACGACGGCCGGCTGATGCGAGATCCGTCACTGCTTGTCACCCGGCCGACCGCCAGCGATCCGACGCTCGCACCGGCCGGACGAGACTTACTCTATTTGCTCGCCCCGGCGCCCAATCTTGCCCGGTGCGCGGTCGACTGGTCGGTCGAAGGTCAGAGATACGCGCAAACGATTGTGGACACCGTGCAGGACCGGCTAATACCGGACCTGGGCGACGATGCCACCGTGCTCGGCGTCGTCAACCCGGTCGACTGGGCACGTCAGGGGATGGCCGCCGGCACACCGTTCGCGCTCGCGCACACCTTTGGTCAAACAGGGCCATTCCGCCCGGCGAACACCGTGCGCGGCATCGACAACGCGGTGCTGGCCGGATCGTCGACCGTGCCGGGCGTGGGTGTGCCGACCGCGCTGATCTCCGGTCGGCTCGCGGCCGACCGCATCACGGGGGTCGTCGGCCGATCACGGAAACACCTCGACCTGAAAGCTTCACTGCCATGATTCGAAGCGAGCTCGACGCTGCCGGCATTGACGACCCCCGGCTGCGTGACGCCTATCGCCGCTGCCGCGAAATCAATGCCGCGCACGGGCGGACGTTCTTTTTGGCCACACGATTGCTGGCGCCAGACCAACGGCCTCCGGTGCACGCCCTATACGGATTCGCCCGCTACGCCGACGATATCCTCGATGACTTCAATCCACATTGGACAATCGATGTCCGAACTATACGACTGAGGGAGCTAGGCGACCGGTTCTTCGCGGGTGGCGACCATCATAAAGATCCCGTGCTCGCCGCGGTCAGCGACACCGCACGCAGCTATGACATCGATGCAGCATTATTTGATGACTTCCTGGCGTCGATGCGGATGGATCTATCCATCACCGACTATCCCGACCGCGAGGCGCTCAACCGCTATATGCGGGGATCAGCGGAAGCGATTGGACTGCAGCTACTTCCGATACTCGGCACCGTATGCTCCGTGGCGGAGGCCGCCCCCTACGCCGCGGCGCTCGGGCGGGCTTTTCAACTCACCAACTTTCTGCGAGACATCGACGAAGACCTGATGCGAGGCAGGATCTACCTGCCCGCAGACGAACTCGCCAGTTTCTGCGTGGATCGCGATGTGCTGATGTGGTGCCACCACAATCATCGCACTGATACGTGGGTGCGCAGCGCGCTGGCCGCCCAGCACGAAATCGCCCGGCAGACATATAGGTTCGCGGCCGAGGGGATTGCGTTGCTGGCGCCTCGCTCCCGGCCCTGCGTGGCAACCGCTTTGACCCTCTACTCGGGGATTCTCGACAATATCGAAGACAGCGACTTCGCGGTATTCAGCCGGCGCGCCACGGTAGGCACCACCCGACGACTCCGAGTAGCCGGTGCTGGACTGTTCCGCGCATGGAGAGCCCGCGTCGGTGAAACAGGTGCGGCATGAACGATCGATGGCAATATCTGCTCGTCCTGGCCGCATGCGTGGCGATCACCGCACCCTTGGAGGCGTTTGGACGCGGGGTATACCGCCGACCTCAGCGTCTGGTGCGGGCGGTGTTACCTGTCGCCGTGATTTTTTTGATTTGGGATGAGATTGCAGTGGCCTGCCACATTTGGACCTACGACGCGGCATATATCACGGGTCTGCGCATACCGTTTCAGGTGCCGATCGAGGAGGTTTTGTTCTTCATCGTGATTCCGTTGTGCGCTCTGCTGACCTATAACGCGGTGAGCACTATTCTCGATTGGGCGAAGCGAAGGTGACCGGACTCGGTTATGCCGCGCCGGCCGTGCTGGCAGTGCTGGCAGTCTTCGGAATCGAATTGGCACTACTACGTACCGGTCTGTTTCGGCGCCCTGCCTACTGGTTGTCGATGCTGATCGTGCTCGGGTTTCAGGTTCCGGTGGACGGCTGGCTGACCAAGCGCAGCGCCCCGATCGTCAGCTATGACGAGCGACAGATCAGCGGCCTGCGGTTTCCGTTCGACATCCCGGTCGAGGATTTTTTGTTCGGCTTCGCGATGCTTACTGCGGTGCTGCTGTTATGGGAACGCCAACGTGTGCGCAGGTAGGCTCCGTCCCAACGACGGATTGACCCGCGCATTTGACGACGGAGCGGTGGCCTACGACCGGTTGGTCCGTGCAAATCCCGGCTATCACCCGCACCTGCGGCGCTCAGCACGTCGCATGCGCCTGCCTGGTGACGGCGAAGGGCTAAGACTGCTTGATGCCGGCTGCGGCACCGGCGCATCGACAGCGGCGCTGCTCACTGTCGCGCCGAAATCCGATATCGTCGCTATCGACGCTTCGCGGGGCATGCTTGATGTCGCAGCCGGCAAGAAGTGGCCCCCGTCAGTGCATTTCGTGCATGCCCCTGTCGAGAGGCTGGCTGACCACGGGGTCACCGGACCGTTCGACGGCATACTGGCCGCGTACCTGGTGCGCAACCTCGCCGAGCCAGATAAGCAGTTGCAGCAGTTCTGTGCGCTGCTACGGCCCGGCGGCACATTGGCCGTCCACGAGTATTCCGTGCGTGACTCGCGCGCGGCCACCGGGGTATGGCATGCGGTGTGCTGGGGCATCATCATCCCGGCCGGATTCTGGCGCACGCGCGACACCACGCTGTACCGCTATTTATGGCAAAGCGTGCTGGCTTTCGACGGTGCAGCACGATTTCGGCGTCGGCTTTCCGACGCCGGATTCACCGCAGTGCGCAGCCAAACCATGCCTGGGTGGGAAGCCAATATTGTGCACACATTCCTCGCGGATGCGCCGCAATGACCGATCGTCGTCGCCAAACCCACTTGCCCCCACTGGGGTTGCGTCATGCGAGCGCATTGACGTCGCGCCCAGCTGTCATGGTCATCGGTGCTGGTATCGCCGGGCTAACCGCCGCGACCGGACTGGCTGAACGCGGCGTTGCGGTCACGATCCTTGAACGCGAAAGCTATCTGGGCGGACGGGTCGGCGGCTGGACCGAGAACCATGACGGCGCCGAACTTGCCATGAACCGCGGCTTTCACGCATTCTTTCGCCAGTACTACAACCTGAGGGGCCTGCTGAAGCGAATCGATCCGCAACTGCAAATGCTGGCGCCCGTCGACGACTATCCGCTAGTCGATGGCGCTGGTCGGCGCGAAAGCTTCCGCGGCCTTCCTCGAACCCCGCCGTGGAACGCGCTGGCGTTCGCGATGCGAAGCCCGACCTTTCGGCTACCGGATCTGGCCCGCATCGACGCGCGGGCCGCTGCGCCGCTAGCTTCTGTGTCGTTGCCCGACATCTATCACCGGCTTGACCATGTCGACGCTGAAACATTCCTTAAGGGCATCAATTTCCCCGATGCCGCTCGGCATCTGGCGTTCGAAGTGTTTTCCCGCAGCTTTTTCGCTGAACCTTCGCAGCTGTCGGCAGCCGAGTTGGCGACGATGTTCCACATCTACTTTCTGGGCTCCAGTGAGGGCCTCATCTTCGACGTTCCCACTTCGAATTACGACACCGCTCTGTGGCAGCCGTTACAGCGCTACCTTGAAGAGCTCGATGTGCGGTTTCACCTTGGAGACAGCGCAATTCGCATCGATGTCAACGTTGACGACACGTTCAGCGTGCATACCGACTCGACTGATCGTCTAAAGGCCGACGCCGTGGTGCTAGCCACTGATGTCGGCGGGCTGCAGCGAATCGTGGCAGCGTCATCGAACCTGGCCGACGACACGTGGCGTAAACGGATACAGCGACTACAGAGCGCGTCGCCCTTCGCGGTATATCGACTGTGGCTTGACCGACCCGTCGCGGGCCACCGCCCGGCATTTCTCGGGACTGCCGGGCATAAGCCGCTCGATAACATCAGCGTATTGGAGCGCTATGAAAGCCAAGCCCGCGACTGGGTTCAGCGCCGTCGCGGCTCCGTCGTCGAATTACACTCATATGCATTGCATTCCGCGCCATGCAGGGAGTCAGCGATCCGGCAGCTACATGCGCTCTACCCTGAGACTGCAGAGGCGAACATCATCCATGACCGCGTTCTCCATCGCAGCGATTGCCCGCTGTTCACGCCGGGCTCCTACGCGCACCGGCCGAGCATCACCACGCCCCAACCCGGGCTGATGCTGGCCGGCGATGGGATCCGAGTCGATCTTCCGGTGGCGCTCATGGAACGCGCCGCCACCACCGGCTGGTCGGCGGCCAACCGACTACTGGCCCAGTGGGGGCTTGCCGGTCATACGCTGACCACGGTGCCCACCCGCGGCCGATGGGCACCGCTGCGCTGGCTGGCGAACCGTCAAAAACTGAGATCCTCATGAACATTCGAGATCAAGTACGGCAGCGGTGGCCAAAGAGTTGGCCGCTGCAGATCGTCCCACCCACGCCTTGGGCTCGCCAGAAACCGACCTACCGCGACGCAAAGCCGGTCATCATCAACGCCGCACTGGACCGCTCCCAACGTCGACCCACCGGAAATTGGTACGCATTTGCCGCTAGCCGCGAGATACGCACCGACCGTCCATTCGGTGTCGTCGTCGCCGGAGTCAACATTGTCGCCTGGCGTGACCAGCGGCACCGCCTCCATGTCGGCCCACGCACTTGCCCGCATCTCGGGGCGGATCTCGCGACCGGCGTAGTTCACGACGGCACGCTGATGTGCCGATGGCACGGACTGGCCTTCGACGGCGAAGGCTGTGACTACAGCTGGGCACCGCTGCGGGGTTACGACGACGGTGTGCTCGCCTGGGTGCGACTCGACGACATCGGTACAGAGCCGCCCTCGGAAAAGCCGTCGATTAGTCATCGACCGACCGGCGAAACGGTCCATACCGTCGCCAAAGTGGTCGGCATATGCGAACCCGTGGACATCATCGCTAACCGGCTCGATCCATGGCATGGCGCGTGGTTTCACCCGTACTCGTTCACCAGTCTCGAGGTCCTCAGCACCCCGACTGAGCAGGACGACCGTTTTCTGGTCGCAGTCACCTTCCGGATGGCACGATTCGGTGTACCGGTAATTGCTGAGTTCACCTGCACCGACGCGCGAACCGTCGTGATGCGGATCATGGAGGGCGAAGGAGTAGGCAGCGTTGTCGAAACACACGCCACACCAATCGGTCCAGGCGCCGATGGACGCCCACGTACGGCCGTGTTAGAGGCCGTCGTCGCACATTCCAGCCGTCCGGGGTTTCCCCTCGCATCCCGGCTTTCGCGAGTCATCGCGCCGCTCATGCGCTACGCCGCCACCCGGCTCTGGCGAGACGACCTCGCCTACGCCGAGCGCCGCTACCAGCTACGCGCCGGTCGATAGGAATTCTCGGCCGTGAAGAGATTGCACTTCGCCTTCGTAGTGGGCACGGTCAGCGCGCATTTCACGTACTTGATTTATCTGCCAAGCGGCGGTTTTCTCGCGCTGCGTTGGCCACGCACCCTCTGGCTACACATACCGGCCGTCGTGTGGGGCGTCGGAGTAGTGACGTTGAACTTGCCTTGCCCACTCACGTCATTGGAAGAATGGTCGCGCGCTAACGCGGGAATGGACTCGCTGCCGACCACCGGCTTCGTCGATCGTTACATCGCGGGCCACTTTTATCCGTCGAACCGCACGGGTACGGCCCAAGCACTGGCCTTTGCCGCGGCCGCTCTCTCATGGGGTGCATTGTTGTGGATGCGTGTGGGCAAGCGGAGGTGATCGACCCACCTGCCGTGGGTACTCACACCACACCAGGATTGGCCCAGCCCCGGTTCAACAATCCATCACACGGTGGGGATTGGCCGCTCGCCATCAACGACGAGACCGTAGTTGAAAGCTGCAGGCCGCTAGGAGAACTCGTCTTGCTCGCGAAGTTGACACCGCTCGCCGCAGCCCGAATCACGTTACGGCTTGAGGATATCCCCGGCGGCTGCCGCGTAGCCATGCACGAGGTCCCAGCCAAAGGTCCATCGATACTCATCCCTGGCCCGGCAGCTCTGATGACAGTGTGGCCGCGAAACCGCGAATGCCTCTCACGGCTGGCCACACTTGCCGAGCGACGCAGGGCGCATCAGCTCATATAAAGGCACCGGTGCACAGCGTCGATGAACAGTACGAACGAAAAGAATTCCGCGGCCCCGGTGCTGCTCTACGACGGGGTCTGCGGCTTCTGCAATCGGGGCGTGCAGCTAATCCTTCGGCTCGACCGCAACGGCACCCTGCGGTTCGCCGCACTGGACAGCGATTATGCCCAAAGGGTTCTTCGAAATCACCCGCAACTGGTCGGTGTCGATTCGGTCGTCTTCGTCGACGATCCTGGGCAGGCGAGTGAACGCGTAGCTGTCCGGTCACAAGCCGTATTCCGAGTGGTGGTTTATTTGGGCTGCCCGTGGAAGGTGCTGACGGTTGCGCGTGTCGTGCCGGCGTCGCTACTCGACTGGCTCTATGACCGATTCGCCGATATCCGCTACCGCGTTTTCGGCAAGTACGACGCGTGCCCGGTGCCGTCGCCCGAGGTTCGGTCCCGATTCCTCGACAACTGAGCGCGTCGGCGATTGAGCATCCAGATATGCCCCGACAACAGGGTGGCAAAAGCGCACCACAGCGGGTATACCGCTAGTGCTGCGCCACGCTTCCCTCGCGCGTCGATGGCCCGCCGCGTCAGATCGGCGCTGCTCGCGGTCAATGCCACGTTGAGTGCAGTGGAGGCGCCCAGATGGTGGCGGTCGAAAAACACCCACGACCAACTGCCGTTGAGGAGAAGATTGAGCAGCAGTGCCACCACATAGCCGCGCCGTTTCCGGTCCTCGCCGATCCCACGCAGCGCATCGACGCTGGTTGCGGAGACGATAGCGATGTCGGCATACAGTGCCGGCCACACGATTGGAAACACCAGCCGCGGTGGCTGATAGGACGGCTTCCGAAGCTGCACATACCAGATCGATTGGATCGCTGGTCGTGTCGCGAGTCCCCCGACCGTCGACGTCGCGATGACGGCGGCCGTCGTGGCAAGCAGAGTGGTTGCCTCGCGCCTGAACATCCGTCGGTCGCCTCTCGTCGCTAGGTTTAGGCCACGAAGACTTGCGTCAGCTCGGGCATATTCGGACAGGATTACCCTCACACACACCGGGTCCAAACTTGCTCTGCAGCCGTCGGTTCCGGCAACTACGTAATGCCTATCAATATTTAATTAACTATTAACCAAGTGAACATTCGAGTAGTCAACGTGGGTTCAGTTCGGTTCGCAGCGGGAATGCCAGGAGAACAGAGCGGCGACTTACCGCCCGCCGGGCACATCGCCACCCAAAAGGAGGGTTTGCATGCAGTGCGTCGTGTTCGGTGCAACCGGTTACCTGGGCACGCGGCTGGTTCCGCAGCTGCTCCACGCGGGGCACAAGGTGCGTGTGCTGGCGCGCCAACCGGCCAAGCTCGACGATGTGCCGTGGCGCGACCAGGTAGAGGTGGTCGAGGGCGACGTCACCGACCGCGACAGCGTGCGACAGGCGCTTGACGGGCAGCAAGTGCTTTATTACCTGGTGCACTCGCTGTTGCGCGGGGACTTCGCTGATTTCGACAACCGGGCGGCATCGACTGTCGCGGAGGCCGCCGCCGAGGCAAGGATGGCCCGCATCGTTTATGTCGGCGGAATCGTGCCCGACGGCCAGCGGCTCTCCGAGCACCTGGCCTCGCGTGCCCAAGTCGGTCAGCTGTTTCGAGAATCGGGTGTTCCCACCGTTGAGCTGCGCGCGGCCATCATCATCGGCGCGGGCTCCGCCAGCTTTGAGATGCTGCGCTATCTGACCGAGCGACTCCCACTCATGGTCACACCCCGCTGGTTGCGCACTCAAGTGCAGCCCATCGCAATCAGTGACGTCTTGTACTACTTGGTGCATGCCGCGGAGCTGCCCGACACAGTAAACCGAGCCTTCGATATCGGGGGACCCGACCGCTTTACCTATATGGAGATGATTCGCAAGTACGCCGCAGTGGCGGGTTTACAGCGGCGCATCGCGATCCCTGTCCCGGTGCTGACGCCGTGGCTCTCGGCCCAGTGGGTCAACCTGATCACCCCGATTCCGCGCCGGCTGGCGGTCTCCTTGATGGAATCGCTGGAGAACGACGTGGTGTGCTCCGAATCCGATATCAGGGCCCACATTCCGGAGCCCGCCGGCGGGCTGACGCATTACGAACAAGCAGTAGCACTCGCGCTGGCGCGTGTACGCGAACCCGAGCTTCGGACCCGATGGGCACAGAACGATGGCGGCAGCGCGCCGTCGCAGCCGCTGCCCACCGATCCGGACTGGTCCGGCGGTTTCCTTTACGACGATGTCCGACAACACCGGGTAGCCGCTGATCCGGCCTCGTTGTGGCGAGCCATTGAAACGGTGGTCGCCGAAAAACGACGATGGTCGGTTTCGCCATTGGCGTGGCCGATCCAAGGCTGGGTCCGCAGATTATCGCGGCTGTTGGGCATGCGTCGGAAACCAAACGCTGGTGTGCAAGTGCACACCGGTGAGGCCCTTGACTGGTGGCGAGTGGAGCGTGTCGATCGACCGCGGCTATTGCGGCTGCGTGCCGATGTTCCATTACCAGGTCGGCTATGGCTGGAAATGTCGGCGAGGCCCGGCAGCCACGGCGGCGCCGTATATTGGCAGCGTGCGCTCTTTCAGCCTTATGGCCTTGGCGGCCAGCTGTTTTGGGCCGGCTCAGCTGCGGCTCGAGAGACGGTGTTCAGCGGCATCGCACATGATATCACCACCGCGTGTAGCAACAGCCATGGCCGTTAAGCCACTGCGCCATCGAATGAATCAAACGAAGAAACACGATGAGTGGCAACAAATTTCGTAAAGGCGGGAATGTCAAATGGAAAAGTCATGGCAGGAGGGTTCACGGGAAGGTGGAGCAGGAGATCACCTCCGACACCGAGGCGGCCGGGCGGAAAGTGCGCGCGTCAAAGGACGAGCCGCAATACAGAGTACGCAGTAGCAAGACCGGCGCAGACGCCGTGCACAAGCCGAGCGCGCTGAAGCGCACTGATTGAAAACCGACGAATACCACCGCTAGGAGACGTGGAATGGCCAATGACGACGACGCCACTTGGAATCAGTTCCACAACACTGTCAACATGACTGCGCGGGAGCTGGAGAAGTGGCTCGAGACTGACGAATCGCACGGTGTAGGACAAAAACGGCGCGGCCAAGAGTCAACCGGTCACGTCAGCGGCCGTCGCATCGTGGCCATCCTCAAGTCAAAGCGGTCCGAGTTGAGCGCCGACGACTATGCGCACATGCGCAAGGTCGTCGGCTATGCGAAGCGACACCTGGCCCAACGTCCCAGCGACGATATCCAGGAAACCGATTGGCGCTACTCATTGATGAACTGGGGTCACGACCCAGCGAAGTCCGGTTGACGCTCACGCCGCTCGGTGTGACAACTAGCTCTGTTAGTGTCCGCCGGAGCGCGCAGCCTTGAACTGGCGAGCACCCTCGAGGTGGTCGACGACCCGGCTGGGATAGCCGGCGGGAGACGACTCCAACTCCCACGGTGTGTGTACTTTTGCGCCCTCGATGTGGGAAAGCTCGCGGATCCAACGGCGTACGTAGTCCCCGGCAGGGTCGTAGCGCTCCGCTTGGCGCTGCGGGTTGAGCACCCGATGGGGGCGGGTGTCGGTGCCAGTGCCGGCGACCCACTGCCAGTTCAGCTGATTATTGGCAATGTCCCCGTCGACAAGCAGGCTCATGAAGTGGTCGGCCCCCTGCCGCCAATCGACATACATGGTCTTGGCCAAGAAGCTGGCAGTAATCAACCGCGCCCGGTTGTGCATCCACCCTTCAGCGGCCAATTGGCGCATCCCAGCATCGACAATCGGGTACCCGGTGCGTCCTTGCCGCCAAATCTCGAGTAACCGCGGTTCGCGTCGCCAGTCGTCGTAGCGGGCCCGATAGTCCGTCTGCGACGCGTCGGGACGGGCAGCAAGAACTTGGTGGTGGAAATCGCGCCAAGCAAGTTGGCGGACAAATGCTTCGCGTCCCGCGGTGGCGCGCCCGGTCCGTTGCACGACTTCGCTTGACGAGAGACACCCAAAATGCAGATACGGGGACAACCGAGACGTCGCATCGGCCGCCAGGTCGTCATGACAAGAGTCGTAGCGATCGACCGGGCCGGCGAGCCAACTTTGCAACAGTCGGCGTGCGGTCCGTTCCCCACCGACGGCCAACTGCGGCGACGGCTGCCCAGCGCAGAGCTGTCCGGCGTCGGGCAGCGCCTCACTGTGTGTGTCAGGCACGGTCAGCAATCGTGGTCCCGTCAACACTTTGCGCCCAGCGGTCCGGCCCCATCGTCGGTAGTACGGGGTGAAGACAGCGAAGTGATCAGAGCCTGCAGGAGCTATCGCACCAGGATCGGATGCCGTCACGCTGGCGGCATGCACGGTGAGCCGGCAACCTTGCTTCTGCAGAGCGCCACTCAACCGCTGCTCGCGCCGCTGGCTGTAGGCGCTGACATCGGCCGCGATATGGACATCAGTAACCGACAGTTCGCGGACCAACCGCACCACCTCGGTCACTAGTTGGCCGCGCCGCAGGATAAGTCGCCCACCGATTCGGCGTAATTCATCGTCGAGTTCGCGAAGCGCTGAACTTAGGAATGCAGCCTTATTCGGCGTGAGGTAGCTGCTGGCAAGTATGGCCTGATCGAGCACAAATACCGGCGCTACGGCTCCCTTGGCTTTGTGTGCGGCCGTCAGCACCGGGTTGTCGCGGACCCGAAGGTCCCTGGTAAACAGCGCCATCGCGATCGTCATGAACGCCAGCCTCGCCTTTCCCGCAACGTCGACACCCGCCACCTTACATTGGTTAACAGTTAAGAATATGAAATAGCTTTCGCGTAGCCCAGTCGCTGGAGCCTGTACCATCGAGAGAGGTTGAGTTCGCAGCCTGTGGTCCAAACCGTCCCCGATACATCGGTCACAGGGAGTCGCGAATGTCGGAATCCCGGGGGCTTTCCCCAACCGAGGCCTCAAAATTCCTTCGTGTTTGCCGCGGCGAGCAACGGTCCGGGCCGTTGGCCTTCTCACTGCATGTGCATGGCGCTGCGCGCTTCACGGTCGTCGAGGTCTCCGGTGAGATTGATGCAAGCAACTTCAATCAGTTCCGAACGTTCGTCGCCGAACCCATTAATGCGCACCAAAACTTCGTCGTTGACCTCAACAGTGTCGCCTTCATCGACCTTTCAGGCGTACGGACACTTCTCGGCATCGACGAGCACTGCCGACGGATCGGTCTTGCGTGGCTGCTGGTACCCGGCGACGCAGTGAAACATCTGCTGCGACTGTTGGATTACGGCCGCCTGTTGCCCACCTTCGGTTCGGTGGATGCGGCTGTAGAACGGCTTGCGTTGATCGATGCCGGGGCGCCGTCACGATAAGCGCTTCTATGGTGGTGTCGGCGGTGGCCGGCACGCCGCGCTCGTCAGGCACATATTCGGGTTGTGGTGGACTGCTAACGCCAGACGACACGCTGCATCAAGTGACGGGCGTACCGGGCACCTCAGAATGCTCCGGATAGGCTGGTCGAGGTATCGCTGAGTAGGAAGCGGTCAGGTGACCAAGCGGGGCATAAAAAATCCTCCGCCGAGCCGGGCGGAGCTGGAAAAGCTGATGTCGGTCGATATGCGGGCAATTACTGCGCAATCCGATCGCATCGCCCGCTACTTCGCGCGTCACAACGGTGTCAACAGCAGCGACTGCCAAGCCTTACTGCACATCATGGTGGCTGAGACATCCGGCGATCCGTTGACCTTGTCGGAGCTTCGCCAACGCATGGATGTCTCGCCGGCAGCTATCACTTATCTGGTCGACCGGATGATCGAGGCGGGGCATATCCGGCGGGAGCCTGACCCGGCGGATCGCCGGAAATCGCTGCTCCGTTACGAGGCGCAAGGTATGGCGCTGGGTCGTGCGTTCTTCGAACCGCTCGGCGCCCATCTGCGTTCCGCCGTCGCCGATTTACGCGACCGAGATCTCGTGGCTGCGCATCGCGTCTTCGCCGCAATGATCGACGCGATGTCCACGTTCGAGGCCGAACTCTCTAAGCCGCGGCCAAAACCGTCAACCGGCGTTAGGCGTCGTGCCAAAGCCACCGCTCGGCCGCGCAAAACCAGAAGTTGAGTCACTCACTCCGCGGTACGTACCCGGATTCCGTCGCCGAACTGAGAGCGCGCAATGTTCGACGCGGTCGGCCCCTCCAGCCACGCCGCCGGTCGCGGCGAATCCGGCGGCGACCCTACGCGCACCGTCGGTCATCGCTACCGCGTTTCGCACTGCGGCCCGAAGCCGGGCGGCAGTGAGCCGCTTAGCCGGCAGCCGGGTGCCGCAACGCGCCACTTGTACGCGGCGTGCGACTTCGGCCTGATCGCGGGCGAAAGGCACGACACACACGGGCACTCCACGGTCAAGCGCTTTCAGCGTGGTCCCCATTCCCCCATGGGTTACCGCGCAGATCGCGCGGTCAAGCACGACACCATGCGGCGCAAAGCGGCATACGGTGGCGTTGGATGTTTGCGGGAGACCGCTTGGGATACCAGCCGGAAAAGTCGCAACGACGTGAACCGGCTCGTCGGCCAGCGCCTGCAACGCAACACGCCCCAGCCGTGCGTCGGCTTGCTCGATGGAAGATGTGCTGACCAACACGACTGGTTCGTCAATGTCAGCCATCCAGCCGGGCACCGAGGTCGGATTCGGCTCGAACGCGCAGGCACCGATGAGGTGTACCGAGTCGCCCCAGCCCGGATGCGGATACTCGAATGGTTCGCCGCCGACTGCCAGCATGGGTGCCCGCCGCATCAACTCGTCCACCGAACGAACGTGCGGCACATTCACGGCGGTACGAATTGCGTTGACACGCGGCAACATCGGCCGGTCGAAAAGATGCCGTACGAATGGGCGAACCGCAGCGTCGCGAATAATGCCGGCAATTCCCGGTAAGGGCCGCAAGCCAGGGCCAAATGGCGGTACACCACGTGACCTCAAGTATGGAGTGAACGGCGAAAACACCAACCACGGAACCCCGCTGGCTTCGGCTGTCGTCATAGCACCCCAGCAGTTCGCATCGACGATGACGACATCGGGCCGTACCCGTCTGATGGCACCCCAGATATCGTCGACTTCAAGCGCAGCCCGCCGACAGAGGACGTCGATCGACATTGACAAAACTGTCAGCGCATCCTGCGTCGACCAGTCCTCACCGCGGATGGCCTCGATTCGCGGATCGACAGCCTCTGTGTTGAAGCCGAGCCCGCGCATCGTCGCTACTTGCGACGACATGGCGCGAAGGTGAACATGGTGACCGCGCTTCGCAAGTTCCGACAACAACGCGCTGACCGGATAAAGATGACCCAGTGCCGGTGACACGTAAGTGAGAATTATTGCCACGGCATCACGCCAGATTTGTCAGCCGGATGGCGCGCAGCGCTGTCAGGTCTGGGGTGCCACAACCGTGCAAGCAGATACGAAGCTCATCGATGAAGCGCTGCAGCCAATCCGTGACGGCCACATCGGATTCGATCGCCGCCTCGAGAAGCGGCCGCGCGATTGCAACTACGTCGGCGCCAAGCACGATGGCCTTGGCCGCGTCCATGCCGGTGCGGATGCCCCCCGATGCGACGAGTTCCATTTGAGGCAGCGCTTCGCGCACCTCGATGACTGCCCGTGAAGTCGGAATACCCCACTCGGCGAGATGGGGGTAGCGCACCTCCCCGTAGCGGACCAGCTGTTCGACGCGCGACCACGACGTACCGCCTGCACCCGCCACATCGATGGCAGCCAACGGTAGGCCATTACCCAACCGAGTCAGTTCCGCGACCGCCGAGGCACCGATACCATGGCCGACTTCCTTGAGCAGCAGCGGATAATCAAGCGCATCCGCGACATCGTACAGATGACTGAGCGATCCAGCGAAGTCCGTATCACCGTGTCGCTGCATGGCTTCCTGCAGCGGATTCGTGTGCACCGCAAGTGCATTTGCATCGACTCGGTCGAGTGCCTTCGCGATATTCGGTACAGCCTCCTTGGTCAGCTGGGCCAAACCGATGTTGCCCAATAGCAATACGTCCGGAGCCACGTTGCGGACCGCAAAGCTGGCTGCGGCCTGTTCGCCTCGGGCTTCGTCGAGCATGATCCGCTGCGAGCCCAGCATCATTCCGATGCCCAGCTCCTGTGCGGCCACAGCCAGATTCCGATTGATCGTGCCGGAGAGTTCGGCGCCGCCCGTCATCGCTCCAATTAGCAGCGGCGCGCGCAAAGGAACGCCCATGAACTCAGTCGACAAGTCGATGTCGGCGAGGCTGGTCTGCGTCAATGCGTTGTAGGGCAACCGATAACGTTCCAGCCCGGTGGTCACACCCGTGTAGTTGACGTCGCCGTCAAGGCACACGTCGATGTGGCGACGTTTGCGCCTGGCGATCCCGTCGGGTTCAACGGTCATCGTGAAATGGCCGGCGGCGGCGATTGAGTACCCAGATATGGGTCGACAACACGGTGGCGAAGAAGCACCACAGGGGGTAGAGGCCTAACGGCGCCGCGCGCGGGCCACCCGCCGCGACCGCACGACGGGTCAAGTCGGCGCTACTTGCGGTCAAGGCGCCCGCAACCGCGGCCGAGGTGGCTAAATAGTGGCGGTTGAAGAACAGCCACGACCAGCTGCCATTGAGGAGCAGGTTGATACCAAGTGCCGTCTGATAAGCGCGGACTTGCTTCTGGTCATCGCTGTCGTGCAACTGGTCGATCGTGGACGCGGATACAACCGCGATATCGGCGTAGAGCGCCGGCCACACCACCGGAAAAACCTGTCCCGGCGGCTGATAGAAGGGCTTGCGCAACCGCGCATACCACTTGGATTGAACCGACGGTCCGCTGGCCAATCCGCCAACTACCGATACGACGGCGACTGAGGCAGCCGTGGCGATGAATGTCGAGATACGCACTGCTCGTCTCCTCCCTCTTAGACTCGGCTGTCGTATACCCGCCTGACTGGCGGCGTACTACGCCGACGGCGGCGACATCGCTGATGATGTGAGCTCGTCCTGAAAGCGGCGCATCGCATCTAAAAGCGCAGTCAATACCCGGTGCGCCGAGACCAGCTCGGTATCGGACACATCCGCCATCGTGGCGTGAGTGTGTGCGGCCAACGGTGTAAAGAACGCAACAGCGGTGTCGCGGCCGTGATCGGCATAACGCAAGATCACCTTGCGTCGATCCGCGGAGTCAGAGTCACGCCAGATATGACCGGAGCCGATCATGCGTTCTACCAAGTAGGTGATTGCAGAGCCGGATAATCCCAATTTTTGACGCAATTCCCCCGACGTCAATGGGGTGCCGCCCGACTCCGCTACCAATATGTACAGCAGCGCGCGAAAGTCGGTGGCGTGCACCTGATGGGCAGCAGCGAACAATCGGCCGATCTGGTCGGATTCGGCCGAGAGAGCACGCGCGTCGGCCGATATCAATGCTTCCAGCTCCCGCCGGTCAGCACCCTGGTCGGGATTCATCAGAACCGCAGCATACCGCGATTTGACCAGTTTGTTCAGTTGATTAATTTTTAAATGGATGAAATGCTTTCTCGGTGGTGTGGGAGCGCCTGTCCGCCGCCGTCACCGGACGTCGTTCGTGGCTAGCGGCTCTGGCGGTCATTGTGGTCGCGGCTGCCTTGATGGCGTTGAGCGGCGGCAATAGCGCCGCTGGGCAGTCACCGGTGTCGGTGCCCACGTCGTCGGATTCGGCCATAGCCGCTGCAACGCTTCATCAGTTTCCCGGAGGTGAGCAGACCTCGGCGATCTTAGTAGCCGTTCGCAAAGACGGGTCGGCGCTGACGTCTGCCGATTTGTCGGCGGTGGAGCAGGCCCGGAACCGCATGCGACAGATCCCGCAAGCACCTTCCGGCCCGTCGTCTCCGGTGATTGCGTCAAGTGACGGCAAAGCAGCAATCGCGACCGTGCCGTTGCGCGGCGAGCTGTCCGGGTTCGACCTCAGCGACGCAGTGGAAGCGCTTCGCGGGGCTACGGCCGACGGGCTGCCATCGGAGCTGACCGCGCAGGTCACCGGCGGGCCCGCGTTCGGCGCCGATATCGCCAACGCGTTTTCCGGCGCCAACGTCACGCTGCTCGCGGTGACCGCCTTCGTTGTCGCGCTGTTGCTGATCGCCACCTACCGTTCGCCGGTGTTGTGGCTGGTGCCGCTGATGGTGATCGCGTTGGCCGACCGGGTCGCCACAGTGGTGGGCACCGAGGTTGCGAAGGCGGCCGGAGTAACGTTCGACGGCTCAACCTCTGGCATCACTAGTGTCTTGGTGTTCGGCGCGGGAACTAACTACGCGCTGTTGCTGATCTCGCGCTACCGCGAGGAGTTGCGCAACGAGGCCAATCATCGCGGGGCATTGCAGCGCGCCGTGCGAGCGGCCGGCCCCGCCGTCCTGGCCAGTAACGCCACGGTTGTGCTGGCTCTGCTCACGCTGATCTTGGCGCTAACTCCGAGCACCCGAAGTTTGGGTATCTGTGCGGCATGCGGGCTTGTCGTCGCAGCGCTATTTGTCCTGTTTGTGTTGCCACCGGTGCTGGGAGTGTGTGGTCGACGCATCTTCTGGCCGTTCATTCCACACGCCGGCGGCTCGCAATCGACGACAACCGGCGCATGGCACCGCGTGGCGAATGCGGTCGGCCGGCGACCGGGACCGGTCTGCGCCGTGGCGGTCACCGTGTTGGCCGCATTGGTCCTCGGCCTACTCGAAACGCGCACCGGGCTCTCCCAGACCGAGCAGTTCCGCGTTCGAGCTGACTCGGTAGCCGCATTCGACACGTTGGCCGCACACTTCCCCGGCGGAGCATCCGACCCGACGGTCGTGATCGCGTCCACCCAGAAGGCAAGGCCGGTGCAGAAGGCCATCACCGCGACGCCGGGTGTTGTCTCAGCGACTCCATCGGGAACCTCGCCCACCGGACAGACAAAGTGGTCGGTGGTGATCGATGCCGCTCCATCAACCACGAGAGCGTTCGAAACCATTGCGGCTCTGCGTGAGTCGACACGCACTGCGGATCCAACGGTTCTGGTGGGCGGTCCGGACGCGCAGGCGCTCGATATTCGTGATGCCGCCGTACGGGATCGCCTCGTCCTGATTCCGGCGATTCTGACGGTTGTATTGGTCGTGCTGTACGCGCTGCTGCGGGCAATGCTCGCACCGCCGGCGCTGATGGCTGCCACAGTGCTCAGCGCGCTGGCTGCGCTCGGCTTGGGCGGTTGGACCAGCATTCACCTTTTCGGTTTTCCGGCGCTGGACAACAGCACACCACTATTCGCATTCTTGTTTCTGGTGGCGCTAGGTGTCGACTACACCATCTTTCTGGTTACCCGCGCCCGCGAGGAAACCCCGGACCATGGCACCCGAGACGGCATGATTCGCGCGGTCTCCGCCACCGGCGGAGTGATCACCAGCGCGGGAATCGTTTTGGCGGCGGTGTTTTGCGTACTAGGTGTGCTGCCGTTGATCGTGTTGACCCAGTTGGGCATCATCGTGGGGCTCGGCATCTTGCTAGACACCTTCGTAGTTCGAACGCTGGTCATCCCGGCGCTATTCGCACTGATCGGTGATCGGATCTGGTGGCCAGTTTTGCGTCCGCGCGCTGATAGCGTCATAACGCTCGCCGGCGACCGTGATCGACGGCGGGGGGCGACTGGCCGGCCGGATACTGGCGGTTCGTCAGGCGGGCGCCATCGACGTTAGTCAATTTCGAAATGCAGCCCTACATGTAATCGCCTGCGGGGTCGAGCTTTCCCTATGAGTTGACAGGTAAAAGCTCGAAAATGTGCTGAGCGAAGGATCCGTCGCAACCTGCGATTTCGTGACCACGGTTGAACCTTGCCGACTAGGCAGCAGCGGGTTTAATCTCCAGCCCGATGTGGACCTTGTCGACTCCGCCGCGCACGATCGTGTGCGGAACGAACCACCAGGCGTGCCACCAGTACCGCTTAACCACAGTCTCGTACACGCGTTTGGTCTCTGATTTGGGCAGCACCCGAGCGACCGCCTCGACCGGTTCGCCCTTTGGCCTTCCCAGCACGCCGCACCGTTGAATGGTCACCCGAGGCGTGTTGCGGATGCGTTTGGTTTTCCACGATCCGTCATCGGTGATCACCAGCAGTTGGTCGCCATCCGGCGCGCCCCACACCGCGGTGGGCTTCGGCTTGCCCTCCTTAGTGAACGTGGTCAGCAGCAGATACTTGCTCCGGTAAACGTCGGCGAATGTCGGCGGCACGCTTCCAAAGTAGCCGGTATTAATCCGGAGTTAGCGAGCCGCCTTTTTCCGTTCGATGTCGGCCAGCGCTGCAGCCAGTTCGGCGCGCTGGGCAGCCGACGTCTCCCAGGCCAGCTGCCGGTTTTTGACCACCTTGGCCGGCGCGCCGACCGCGATCGAGTAGTCCGGAATGTCGCCTCTGACCACGGCGTGCGACCCCAGCACACAGCCGCGGCCGATCGTCGTGCCCCGCAGCACCGTCACTTTCACCCCGACCCAGGTGTCCGGCCCGATCCGCACCGGGCTCTTGACGATGCCTTGGTCTTTGATCGGCAGCGTGATGTCGTCCATCCGGTGGTCGAAATCGCAGATGTAGCACCAGTCGGCCATCAGCACCGAATCGCCGATCTCGATGTCGAGGTAGGTGTTGACGACGTTGTCCCGGCCGAGCACCACCTTGTCCCCAAACCGCAGCGAGCCCTCGTGGGCGCGGATGGTGTTCTTATCGCCGATGTGCACCCAGCGGCCGATCTCCAGCTGCGCCAGCTCCGGGGTCGCGTGGATCTCCACGCCCTTGCCGAGGAACACCATGCCGCGGGTGATGATGTGCGGGTTGGCCAACTTGAACTTCAGCAGCCGCCAGTAGCGAACCAAGTACCACGGTGTGTAGGCGCGGTTGGCCAGCACCCACTTCAGCGATGCCAGCGTCAAGAACTTGGCCTGGCGCGGGTCACGCAGCCGCGAACCTCGCCACCGGGTATGCAGGGGTGCCCCCCACATGGTCGTCATGGCCGAAAATCCTAGTCCGGCGCCGATGCAGACCGCGGACCGGTCTGAGGAGTAGCCGGACAATCAGAAACAGCCTGACGCCGATGCGGGACGCAGAGCGTCGGCCCTCCTCGGTTACTCTCGGCACCGTGTTCTGGCCGACGTCCGTTTCGCCGCGTGCACGGATTGTGGCCCCGCAACCCACCACCCGGCGCCTCGCTGCAGTAGCGGTCACGCTGTTAATGGTCACGCTGGCCGGATGCCGCAACACCGACTCGTGGGTGGACGCCGCGTCAGCCCCGGCCTGGCCGGCCCAATACGGCGATGCCGCCAACAGCAGCTACACCCCGACGGTCGGGGCCACCGCGCTGAGCCTGCGCTGGACCCGCTCGGTCAAAGGCAGCCTGGCGGCCGCACCGGCACTCAGCGGGCGCGGCTGGCTGGTGCTCAACGCCCAGACTCCGGGCGGTTGCTCGCTGATGGAGTGGGAGAACGACGACAACGGCCGGCAGCGCTGGTGCACCCGGCTGTATCAGGGCGGTGGATTTTTCGGTCCACTCTTCGACGGCTTTGACAACGTCTACATCGGCCAACCCGGCGCGATGCTGTCCTTCCCGCCCACGCAGTGGATCCGCTGGCGAGCACCGGTGATCGGAATGCCCTCCACCCCAAGGTTTCTCGACGACGGTCAGCTGCTGGTGATCACCCACTTGGGTCAGGTGCTGGTCTTCGACGCCCGCCGCGGAGTCACCGCCGGCAGCCCGTTGGACTTGGTCGACGGAATTGACCCGACCGATTTCACCCGCGGACTGGCCGACTGCGCGCCGGCGCGCTCCGGTTGCCCGGTCGCCGCGGCGCCGGCGTTCTCGGCGGCCAGCAAAACGGTAGTGGTGAGCCTGTGGGAGCCGGGTGCGGCGGCGCCGGTGCTGGTCGGGCTGAAATACCACCGGGGTCAAAACCCGCTGCTGACCCGGGATTGGACCAGCGACGCCGTCACCGCCGGCGTGCTGGCCAGCCCGGTGCTGTCCGCCGACGGTTCGACCGTCTACGTCAATGGCCGCGATCAGCAGCTATGGGCGCTGCACGCCTCCGACGGAAAGCCGAAATGGTCGGTGCCGCTGAAGTTTTTGGCGCAGACACCGCCCGCGGTCACCCCGGGCGGGCTGATCGTGTCCGGCGGCGGCCCCGACACACAGCTGGTCGCGTTCAAGGACGCCGGCGACCACGCCGAGCAGGTGTGGCGCCGCGACGACGTCACCCCACTGTCGTCGTCGAGCCTGGCCGGTGCCGCCGTCGGCTACACCGTGGCCCGCAGCGGGGACGGCATGTCGCTGCTGGTTTTCGATCCGAAGGACGGCCATACCCTCAACAGCTATCCGCTGCCGGAGGCCACCGGGTACCCGGTCGGTGTGGCGGTCGGCAACGATCGTCGGGTGGTCGTCGCCACCAGCGCCGGGCAGGTGTACAGCTACGCCCCGGCCTGAGGCCCGCCAAGTAGCCGATCTACACCGTCAGCGGCGGGATGGCGTTGCGCGGCACCTGGGCCTGGGCGGCACCGGCGAAGGGCGGCAGTAGTTCTCCCGGCGCAAAGTAAAAGATCAACTGGTCGTCGGTAATGCCAAAGTTCTGATAGTGCGACGAGTCGAGGCCGGCACCGGGCTGGATTGCCGCGCCCAGCCCGGTCTGGCGTCCCAGGTCGCGCTGCACGATCGGATAGATGGCATCCAGCGGCTTGCTGCCCGGCGCGAACAGCGTGTCGAACGTGATGGGCTGGTGTCGCTCCAGGTCGTAATTGAACCCCTTGTAGAAGGTCGACGGGCGTGGGCCGCCGACGTCCTGGAATATCTTGAGCACCACGCTGCGGGTGCCCTTCGGCGGTTGCCCGGAACGGTACTGCTCGGACGTCACATCCATTTGATAGGGCTGGTCGCGCGGCCCAGAGGTCTGCGCCACGCTGACGAATCCGTCCCGGTTCTGGGTCAGGTAATCGATCAGCGCCTGCTGGTCGGGGTAGTCGACCGGAAACCGCATGTCGAGGGTGTAAGTGGCGTTCGAGGTGTGGACGTGACACATCTGTCCGCTCTCCACGCTGCCGCCCAGGCTGGCGCACGACGGATCCGCCGCCGCCACCGGCCCGCTCGGCCAGCCCGTCAAGGCTGCGGCCGCCAGCACCGCGGCCACGATCACATTGCGCATTCACCCTCACAAACGGAAAGACGGCGCCCCCGCCGTCCACGTGAGCCTACCTGGGCGCTCATCGCGACGAACGACAAACGAACACCGTCACACTGCTGGTCCTGCCCGAGCCGATCCGGGCGATGATTGCGGCCAGCGGTTGCTCGCCGCGCAGCTTGAGCCTCTTGCGCACCGCGTCCGGGTCGACGTCCACACCACGCACCAGAATCTCCAGCGCCCCGCAGTTCAGCGTCGCCAATGCCTGCCGGAGTCGTCGCTCGTCGAAGGGCAGCTGATGCAGCACCTCGAAACCGCGCACGCCAGGCGGCAGCCGGTCGCCGGACAGATAGGCGATGTCCGGGTCGAGTTGCCACAACCCGTGCCGCGCACCGTAGTGGCGCACCAGACCCGCCCGCACCACCGCGCCGTCCGGGTCGACGATCCACCGGCCGACGGGTCGCACACCGCAGTCGTCCGGCTCGGCGTCGGTGATGTGTTCATGGCGGTCAAGAAGGCTGGCTCGCCGTCGCACACCCAGTTCGGCCACACCGGCCGACCACAAGCATGCTTCCCGAACCGACCCGCCAAACGAGCTCACCTCGATCTCCCCGTCGAAGCCGAGCTGCCGAACCGCGTCGAAATCGATTCCAGGAGCACACTTTACGACGACGTCCCGGTCGCGGTAGACGTCGAACACCTGGTCCAGCGCGGGTTGGTAATCGCGCGGGTTGAAGCGCCGCCGCCCGTCGGCGCGCCGGGCCGGGTCGACGACGACGGTGGTGCCGCGGGTTACCGGGTGCAGCGCGTCGGCCCGGC
Source organism: Mycobacterium kyorinense (assembly GCF_001672775.1). Taxonomy (GTDB): domain Bacteria; phylum Actinomycetota; class Actinomycetes; order Mycobacteriales; family Mycobacteriaceae; genus Mycobacterium; species Mycobacterium kyorinense_A. Next base: position 31,918 of record NZ_LZKJ01000078.1, read on the forward strand.
ACAGATAAACCTCACCGGCCACATTGTGTCGCGCCATCCCCAGCCGCACCGAGTCGATGTCGCTGCCCACCACCCGGGCCGCCGACCGGTGCAGCGCGGCGAGTTCGGTGCCGATCGAGCACGTCACGTCGTGGACCAGGTGGCCGGCCAGCCGCTGCGCCCGGTGCGCCGCCACCGGGGCAGCGCTGGCTTGCTGCAGCGCTTCGTCGGTGAACAGCCAGTCACCGGTACCCGGCAATTTGGCCTCCGCGCGCCGACGCAGCAACACCGTTTCCACCAGCACCGGTGTGCGCTCTCCGAATCGCGCGCGGATCGCTGCGATGTCGGCCACCCGGTCGGTCAACGCGAACCCGGCAACCACGCGCAGCGCCGCCGAACCGGCATCCGACGTCAGGTAGCCGACGTCGTCGAGCCCGAAGTTCAGGACGGCTTGATCCCGGTGATCATCACGTTGTAGAACCAGCCCTTCGGCACCACCTGCCGCCAAAGGTTCTCGTCGACCCAGCTCAGCGTCTTCCAGCTGCCGAACGCGAATTTCGCCCAGCCCCAGCCCAGCCGGCCGGGCGGCACCGCGGCCTCGAAGGTGCGCACCGGCCAGCCCAGCATCGCGGCGGTGAACTCCTCGCTGGCGGTTTCGACGTCGACTGCACCCGCGTTGACGGCCATCTGCTCCAGGTCTGCCGGGGCAAACGTGTGCAAATCGACGACGGCCTCCAGCGCCGCGGCCCGCGACGATTCGTCGAGTTCGGCTTGCGGGCGCCGCCAGCTGCCCAAGCCCGGCAGCTTGGTGGCGTTGGTGGTGACGCGCCAGGTCAGCGTCGACAGCGCGCGAGCGTAGCCGTTGCCGACGGTGGTGGGCTCGCCGGCGAAGACGAACCGACCACCCGGACGCAACACCCGCAGCACCTCCCGCAGCGACAGCTCGACGTCGGGGATGTGGTGCAGCACCGCGTGGCCGACCACCAGGTCGAACGTGTCGTCGTCGTAGGGGATGCCCTCGGCGTCGGCGACCCGCCCGTCGATGTCCAGACCCAGCGACTGCCCGTTGCGGGTGGCGACTTTGACCATGCCCGGAGACAGGTCGGTCACCGACCCGCGTCGCGCGACCCCGGACTGGATCAGGTTGAGCAAGAAAAACCCAGTGCCACAACCCAATTCGAGCGCACGGTCATAGGGCAGCCGACGGATCTCGTGGTCGGGAACGATGGCGTCGAACCGGCCGCGGGCGTAGTCGACGCAACGCTGGTCATAAGAGATCGACCACTTCTCGTCGTAGTTTTCGGCTTCCCAGTCGTGGTAGAGCACCTGTGCGAGCTTGCTGTCGTGCCGGGCAGCCTCCACTTGCTCGGCCGTGGCATGCGGCTGGGGAGACGGATCGATACTCGTCATGGTGGCCCAGCCTATCGGCCGGGCTGCTCGGCGAGGCCGCCGAGGCTGGCCCTGAACACCTCGACGTAGCGGCTGCGCTCGGCGGCCCCCCGCTCGGCAGGGCTGCGGTCGTAGACGTCGTCGATCCCGGCTTTGGCCGCGGCCAGCGCCGGCTGCGGGCGGTCGATGAACCGGTTGGCCCACGCTGCGGCGGCGTCGTAGACGTCGTCGGGGGCCACCATGTCGTCGACCAGCCCCAAGGCCAGCGCTTCCTCGGCGTCGAAGAAACGCCCGCTGTACACCAGCTCCTTGGCCCGGCTGACGCCGACCGTGCGGGTCAGCCGCGCCATGCCGGCACCGTCGGGGATCAACCCGGCCAGGATCTCCGTCGCGCCGAGCCGGACGTTGTCACCGCTGACCCGCCAATCGGCGGCCAGCGCCAGCGTCAACCCGGCACCGAGCGCGTAGCCGGTGACCGCGGCCACGGTGGGTTTGGGGATCGCTGCGACCGCGTCGAGGCCGTCGCGGCGCGCCCGGATCCAGGTCTCGACCTCGGCCGGGCTCAGCGCCCGCAAGGCTGCCATGTCGTCGCCGGCGGAAAAGATCTCGTGGCCGCCGAACAGGACCACCGCGGTGACGTCGTCGCGCCGCCCCACCTCACCGGCGGCCTCGGCGAGCTCACGGTAGATCTGGCGGGTCATCGCGTTGGTGGGCGGCCGCGAGAGCACCACGGTGGCGATGCCGGGGCGGGCGACATCGGAGTGGACGCTGACGAACTCCCTCATGGCCACCGCTTGCCCCGCGCCTGGTTATAGCGGTCGGAGTCGAAGAACTCGATTTCGAAGTTGTCGCCCTTGATCGCCATGTCGGGCTGCACTGCGACGATCTGGCGTTCCACGGCCAGCACGTCGGCGACGCTGTGGCCGGCCAGCGAGTCCAGCTGCGTCCAGGTCGGCGGCAACAAAAAGGTCCGGCCGGCCGCGAAATCTTCGATAGCCGCCTCCGGGGTGGTCCACCCGGCCCGGTCGGATTCGGTGTTCTCCCCGTCGGCGCGTTGGCCCGCGGGCAGGGCGCCGACGAAGAAGTAGGTGTCGTAGCGGCGGGTCCGTTCGGCCTCGGGCGTGACCCAGTTCGCCCACGGCCGCAGCAGGTCCGCATGCAGCACCAGGTTTTCGGTGCGCAGGAAGTCCGCGAACGACAACGTGCCCGCGGCCAGCGCGAGCCGCGATTCCCGATAGACCGACGCGTCGCCGACGACGCTTTCCGGGTCGTCGGCCGGGCCGGCGAACAACACGCCGGACTCTTCGAAGGTCTCGCGGGCGGCTGCGCACACCAGCGCTTCGGCCAGGTCGGGGTCGATACCGAACCGCCGCGCCCACCAGCCCGGACCTGGCCCGGCCCAAGCGATTTCGGCGTTGCGGTCGCGGTCGTCGACGCCGCCGCCTGGAAACACCATCACGCCGGCAGCAAAGTGCATCCCCGCATGCCGCCGCATCAGAAAGACATCGAGCCCTTGGGTGTTGTCGCGGATCAGCATCACCGTCGCCGCGGGCCGCACGGGCAATGGCGTGCTCACAAGTGCCTCCGGTGGGCTGCGCGGGTGCGGGTGCGCCGGGCGAAGTAGCGCCCGTCGATGACGTCCACGGCGATCGACTGGCCGAACGCCGCGGACAGATTTTCGGCGGTCAACACATCTGCCAGTAGACCCGATGCGACGATCTGCCCCTCCGATAGCAGCATGCAGTGGCTGAACCCCGGTGGAATCTCTTCGACGTGGTGGGTGACCAGCACCAGGGCCGGCGCGTCCGGATCGGCGGCCAGATCGGTCAGCCGGGTAACCAGCTCCTCACGCCCGCCCAGGTCCAGACCGGCCGCGGGCTCGTCGAGCAACAGCAGCTCGGGATCGGTCATCAGCGCTCGGGCGATCAGCACCCGCTTGCGCTCCCCCTCCGACAGGGTCTCGTAGCTGCGGTCGGCCAGATGTTCGGCGCCGAGGCTTTCCAGCATGTCGATCGCGCGGTGGTAGTCGACATCGTCGTAGCGCTCCCGCCAGCGGCCCAGCACCGCGTAGCCCGCCGAGACCACCAAGTCGCGGACCACTTCGGCGCCCGGCACCCGCTGCGCCAGCGCCGACGAGCTCAACCCCACCCGGGCCCGCAATTCCGACATGTCGACTCGGCCCAGCCGCTCACCGAGCACATAGGCGACGCCCGACGACGGGTGTTCGGCGGCGGCGGCGATGCGCAGCAGCGATGTCTTGCCGGCGCCGTTGGGGCCGATAATCACCCAGCGTTCGTCGAGCTCCACCGCCCAATCGACCGGCCCGACCAGGGTTTGGCCGCTGCGGCGCAACGAAACCTCGCGGAAGTCGATCAGCAGGTCGGGGTGCGCTGCGTCGCTGATCTGGTCGGGCACCCGACCATCGTGCCGTACGCGGTCCGCGCTGCGTTGCCCGACCCGTGGTGGTGAAGTGCCGCGAAAGTGCAGTTATCGACGTCGCCACTTGGAAAACGCGCCGGTAGTTGCACTTTCGCGGGCCGACGGCGCAGCTACTCGGGCGGGATATCGACGCGGCGCAGCACGCCGTCGACCGCGTCGGCGGCCTCGATCTCACCGCGGGTGACCCCGAGAATGAACAACACGGTGTCGAGGTAGGGGTAGCTCAGCGACGCGTCGGCGACCTCTCGCAGCGCCGGTTTGGCGTTGAAGGCGATGCCCATCCCGGCGGTGGCCAGCATGTCGATGTCGTTGGCGCCGTCACCGACGGCGACGGTCTGCTCCAGCGGGATCCCGGCCTGGTGCGCGAAGTCACGCAACGCCTTGGCTTTTCCGGCCCGGTCGATGATCGGTCCGGCGACCCGCCCGGTGAGTGTGCCTTCGACGATCTCCAACTCGTTGGAGGCGACGAAGTCCAGCATCAGCTCGTGGGCAAGCGGTTCGATCACCTGCCGGAAGCCGCCGGACACCACGCCAATGTGAAATCCCAACCGCCGCAAGGTGCGCAGCGTGGTGCGAGCTCCCGGAGTGAGCTCCAGCTGAGCGGCGACGTCGTCGAGCACGCTGGCGGGCAGGCCGGCCAGCGTGGCGACCCGCTGCTGCAGCGACTCGGTGAAGTCGAGTTCGCCGCGCATCGCTGCGTCGGTGATGGCCGCCACCTCGTCTTGGGCTCCGCTGCGGGCGGCCAGCATCTCGATCACCTCGCCCTGGATCAGGGTCGAGTCGACGTCGAACACGATGAGCCGCTTGGCGCGCCGCGACAGGCTGTAGTCCTCCACCGCCACGTCGACACCCGCGTCGGCGGCCACCCGCGTCAGCGCGGCCTGCAGCTTGCCGCCGACGCCCGGCGGCGCAGAGACCTGCAGTTGCAGACCGGTGACCGGGTAGTCGGACACGCCGCGGATGACGTCGAGGTTGACGCCCAGCGCGGCCACCTCCTGAGCTACCGCACCGAAGGCCCCGGCGGTGATCGGCCGGCCCAAAACCACGATGGTGTGGGTCGAGGGCTCCCGGATGACCGGCAGATCGTCGCTGCGCTCGATCGTGACGTCCAGGCCCACCCGGCGGATGGCCGCCTCGACGTCATCGCGCAGCGCCTGGCCCTCGGCCACTTCCACCGTGGCCGACACCAGCACGCCCAGTGTCAGCCGGCCGCGGATGACCACCTGTTCGACATTGAGCAGCTCAACCTTGTGCTCGGAGAGGACTTCGAACAGCGCTGACGTCACGCCTGGCTGGTCGACACCGGTGACGGTGATCAGCACCGGCACCTTGGCGGGCGTACTCACCCGCGGCTGTGGCCGCTATCGCTCATCAGGTGCGAACGCTCACGTCGTCGGCTTCGGTGACGTCGCCGCCCTCGGGATGTGGCCCCCGGCCGATGTGCGCTTCGGCGCGCAGCCGTTCCACCATGTGCGGGTAGTGCAACTCGAAGGCCGGGCGCTCGGAGCGGATGCGGGGCAACTCGTGGAAGTTGTGCCGCGGCGGCGGGCAACTGGTCGCCCACTCCAGCGAGTTGCCGTACCCCCACGGGTCGTCGACGGTGACGACTTCGCCATAGCGCCAACTCTTGAAGACGTTCCACACGAACGGCAGCATCGATGCCCCGAGGATGAACGCCCCGATCGTCGAGACGATGTTGTACATCTGGAAGCCGTCGGTGGGCAGGTAGTCGGCGTAGCGGCGCGGCATACCGGCGTCGCCCACCCAGTGCTGGATCAAGAACGTGGTGTGAAAACCGATGAACGTCAACCAGAAATGCAGCTTGCCCAGCCGCTCGTCGAGCAGCCGTCCGGTCATCTTCGGGAACCAGAAGTACACCCCGGCGAAAGTGGAGAACACGATCGTGCCAAACAGCACGTAGTGGAAGTGCGCGACCACGAAGTAGGTGTCGGTGACGTGGAAGTCCAGCGGCGGGCTGGCCAGCAGCACACCGGTCAGACCGCCGGCCAGGAAGGTGACCGCGAAACCGATCGAGAACAGCATCGGCGTCTCGAACGTCATCTGACCCTTCCACATAGTGCCGATCCAGTTGAAGAATTTGATTCCGGTCGGCACCGCGATCAGGTACGTCATGAACGAAAAGAACGGCAGCAGAACAGCTCCGGTGGCGAACATGTGGTGCGCCCACACGGCGACCGACAACGCGGCGATCGACATCGTCGCGTACACCAGCGTGGTGTAGCCGAAGATCGGTTTGCGGGCGAAGACGGGGAAGATCTCGGTGACGATGCCGAAGAACGGCAGCGCCACGACGTAGACCTCCGGGTGCCCGAAGAACCAGAACAAATGCTGCCACAACAAAACTCCGCCATTGGAGGCGTCGTAGATGTGCGCACCCAGGTGCCGGTCGGCGGCCAACCCGAACAGTGCGGCGGTCAGCAGCGGGAAGATCATCAGCACCAGAATCGACGTGATCAGGATGTTCCAGGTGAAGATCGGCATCCGGAACATGGTCATCCCCGGGGCGCGCATGCAGACCACCGTGGTGATCATGTTGACCCCACCCAGGATGGTGCCCAGACCTGCGACGATCAGGCCCACAATCCACAGGTCGGGCCCGGCGCCGGGTGAGTGGATGGCGTCGGTCAACGGGGTGTAGGCGGTCCATCCGAAGTCCGCAGCTCCACCCGGGGTGATGAAGCCCGCCATTCCGATCAGCGCGCCGAACAGGAACAGCCAGTAGGAGAACGCGTTCAGTCGCGGGAACGCGACGTCGGGGGCGCCGATTTGCAGCGGCAGCACCAGGTTGGCGAACCCGAACACGATCGGGGTGGCATAGAACAGCAGCATGATCGTGCCGTGCATGGTGAACAGCTGGTTGAACTGCTCGTTCGACAGGAACTGCAGACCCGGCGCGGCGAGCTCGGTGCGCATCAGCAGCGCCATCAGCCCGCCGATGAAGAAGAAGGCGAAACAGGTGACGACGTACATGATGCCGATCAGCTTGTGATCGGTGGTGGTCACCAGCTTGTAGACCAGGTTGCCTTTGGGTCCCGTCCGGGCCGGGTAGGGGCGACTGGCCTCAAGTTCTCCCAGCGGGGGCGCTTCGGTTGTCAAGAGCTCCTCCAAACGTCGAACAAGGCACCGGGATTCTCACTGAATCCTAACCTCTGATCGGTCGCGTGACGGGCCGGGTCCTACAAACTGTCGTAATTGGCGGGGCGGCCTCGTCGCGCTGGTCGCGAGCTGCGCGGATGTTACCGTCGGACGCGTGCTGTTCAGCGGTGTCCGACCAGGCCTTGCGCTTGCCGCAGCCGCTGGTGCGACGGCAATTTCGGTCACGTTGTGCACTAGTTGCAGCTCCGGGGGGCGACCGCCGCCGGAGGCGTCGCGATCGGTGATCACCAGCACCACCCAGATCGCCGGCGCCGGCGTGCTGGGCAACCACCGCAGACCCGACGAGTCGTGTGCAAATCAACCGGCTCAGGTCGATCCGGGCTCATCGATGCGGCAGGCACACAACGCTGCGGGCGTGAACCCCGAGGTGGTCGACGTGCACGCCGATCCGCAGCGCATCGTCGCGTTGTCCGGAGATGCGCTCGACGCGCTGTGCGCGCTGGGCCTGCAGTCCCGCATCGTTTCGGCTGCCTTGCCCGACGGCTCGTCGAGCCAGCCGTCGTATCTAGGCACAGTCGTGCACGACCTGCCCGGGGTGGGCACCCGCAGCGCTCCAGACGTGGCCGCGATCGCCGCGGCCAAGCCGGATCTGATCCTCGGCTCGCAAGCCGTGACGCCGCGGCTCTACCCGCAGTTGGCGGCCATTGCCCCGACCGTGTTCACCGCGGCGCCAGGAGCTGCCTGGCAGGACAACCTGCGCGGGATCGGGGCAGCCACCGGTCGCGCCGACGCCGCGGCTGGGTTGATTCGTGATTTCACCGCCCGGGCCGGCGAAACCGGCGCCGCACACGACGCCGCCCACTTCCAGGCATCGGTCGTGCAGTTCACCGAGAGCAGCGTACGGGTGTACGGCGCCGACAACTTCCCGGCCAGTGTGCTGAAGGCCGTCGGGGTCGATCGGCCACCGGCGCAACGCTTCACCGACAAGCCCTATATCGAGATCGGGACCACCGACGCCAACCTGGCCGGCACGCCGGATCTCAGCGCGGCCGACGCCGACATTGTCTATGTGTCTTTCGCGTCACCGGCCGCCAAAGACCGCGCACCGACCGTGCTCGAAAGCGATGCCTGGCGCAAGCTGTCCGCCTACCGCGACAACCGGGTGTTCATCGTCAACAACGAGGTGTGGCAGACCGGGCAGGGCCTTATCGCCGCCCGCGGCGTGGTCGACGACCTGCGCTGGGTCAACGCGCCGATCAACTGACGACCGATCACGCCCACGAGCGTCACGCCAGCGTGACGCTGGGCGGTGGACGGCTGTGAGATTGCCCTCACGAGGAAGAAATACATAGGTTACCTAGGCTATTCTGGCTAGGTCCGTCTTACTCGGACTTCTCAATCTGATGCTGCGATCCGCGTAATCAAGAGGTTTGTGATGAGCACTGTTTCCGCCTATGCCGCCACGTCAGCGACCGAGCCGCTGACCAAGACGACGATCACCCGCCGCGACCCGGGGCCCCACGATGTGGCCATCGACATCAAGTTTGCCGGCATCTGCCACTCCGATATCCACACTGTCAAAGCCGAATGGGGTCAACCGAACTACCCGGTGGTGCCCGGCCACGAGATCGCCGGCGTGGTGACGGCCGTGGGCTCGGAGGTCACCAAGCACAAAGTGGGCGACCGCGTCGGGGTCGGCTGTTTCGTGGACTCCTGCCGTGAGTGCAGCAGTTGCCGGGCCGGCCTGGAGCAGTACTGCAAGCAGGGACCGATGGGCACCTACAACAGCGTCGACCGGGACGGCCAGCCGACCCAGGGTGGTTACAGCGGCGCGATCGTCGTCGACGAGAACTACGTGCTGCGCATCCCCGACGCGCTGCCGCTGGACGCCGCGGCGCCGCTGCTGTGCGCCGGCATCACGCTGTATTCCCCACTGCGGCACTGGAATGCCGGGCCGGGCAAGCGGATCGCGGTGATCGGCCTGGGCGGTCTGGGACACATGGGCGTCAAGCTGGCTACCGCGATGGGCGCCGAAGTCACGGTGCTGTCGCAGTCGCTGAAGAAGATGGAAGACGGCCTGCGCCTGGGCGCAAAGCATTACTACGCCACCTCGGATCCTGAGACCTTCAAGACGCTGCGCGACGGCTTCGATCTGATCATCAACACCGTCTCGGCCAACCTCGATCTCAGCGAATACCTGAAACTGCTCGATGTCGACGGGACCATGGTCGAGCTCGGGATGCCCGAGCACCCGATGGAAGTCCCGGCGTTCCCGCTGGCAGCCTGGCGGCGCAGCCTGTCCGGTTCGCTGATCGGCGGTATCGCCGAGACGCAGGAGATGTTGGACTTCTGCGCCGAGCACAACGTGACGCCCGAAATCGAGGTCATCGAACCCGACTACGTCAACGTGGCCTACGAGCGGGTGCTGGCCAGCGACGTGCGCTACCGCTTCGTGATCGACACGTCGACGCTCTAAGCGCTTTCAGCGTCGACCTCGACCCCGACCAGCGGCCAGCCGGCCGCGGCCAGGATCCCGGCGACGCGCTGGATGTTTTCCGGACCGGCGTCGTAGTGCGTCATGTCCGAGATGAACTCGGCGATCTCGTCGTGGTGAATCTGGCCGCCCTCCAACGCCTTTGATCCGCCGACGGTGATGTTATGCACCACCTCGGCGACCTGCTCTTCGGTCAGCGGAGTGCTGCGCAGCAGCGCCAGCAACGGAACCCGGTCCGGTCCGGGCACACCGTCGGGATAACCGACTTGCAGCCAACGAAGCACCGAGCTGAGAAACGAAGTGGTAGCCACGGTGTCTAGTGTGCCGCCGCCACGGTGACCAGCGCTACTGACACGCAGTGTGACCCACACAATTGATATGTCGTTCACAGGCTTTCGCGGGGGAAGGCTAGATTCCAGTCCAACGCGCAGACTTCGGCTGTTCATCGGCGGCCGGTGGCCGGGGCGAGGCGCGCCATCCCGCGGATAAGCCACGGTGCGCGCGTTGCGATCAGCTCCACGGCGCGGTCCGAGCGGTGCATCGCGGTCCGACGGCCCGGCGTCGGCATTGCCGCCAGTTCCGCCTCCGGCGATCCAGCCCGCGGGCCGCGGCGATCCACAGCCAGCAGTTGCCAAATGCCCGGCACGCCACGCAATTCGACGTTGCCCCGGTCCTCGAAGCCGGCGCCCGAGCCGACGACCAAGTCACGCACGGTGCGGGACACGAGAATGTCGCCCGCGCCTGCGTACCCGAGGATCCGCGCCGCGATGTGTACCGCGATCCCCCCGATGTCGTTGTCGAGTAACTCGCATTCGCCGGTGTGGATGCCGACGCGAATCTGGATGCCCAGGGTCTCGGCGTCAGCGCGCAACGCCTCGGCGCAGCGGATGGCCTGCGTCGGGCCGTCGAAGGTGGTGAGATGGCCGTCGCCGGTGCTTTTGACCACCGTGCCGCCGAACCGTTGCGTGAGGTCGGCGGTGATCTCACCAAAGCGGTGCAGCACCGCACGCCACTGCTCATCGCCCGCTGCCGCGGCGTGTTCGGTCGAGGCGACCATGTCGGTGAACAAGACGGTGCGCAGCGCGCGATGCGACTGTGCCGGCGCGGCATGGCTGCCGGTGAGGAACTCCTCGATGCCCGTCAGGATCTTGTCGGGCTCGGTTAAGAACGGTGCGTGGTCCACGCCCTCGACCTCGAGGTAGCGCGCGCCGGGGATGTGGTCGGCGAGATACCGGCCGCCCTGCACCGGGACCGCGGGATCTTCGCGGGCGTGGATGACCAGGGTCGGCACGGTGATCGTCGGCAGGATCGGCCGCAGGTCAGTCAGAAAGGCTGCTTCGAATGACGCGCGCGCCATTCCCGGGCTCGCGCTCATACGCTCCAACATTGCGAGCTGGCGTATCGACCGGACCGACGGCGAGCTGATGCTGGCTGCCGCACCGGTACCCCACCCCGAGCGCACGGCGCGGCCGGCTTCTAGCCAGCGGGTGAGTTGTTCAATCGACGGCGTGTAGGTCTCACCCAGCTCGGACAGGAAACGCGCCCGCAGCTGGCCGGGGTCGCGATCCATGTCGTCCCACACGCCTGGATTGAATGCGTATGTGCCGCAGAGGATCAGCGCCCGCACACGCTCCGGGCGCGCGGCCGCGAACATCATCGACGCCGGTCCACCGTCACTTAGACCGGAGATGACCGCCTGTCCGAAGCCGACGGCGTCCATCACGGCCTCGATCTCGGTCACCCGATCATCCAGCGTGCGAACTTTCGGCACCGGGTCGGACAGCCCGACCCCGGCCTTGTCGAACAAAAGGACGCGACAGAACGTGGCGAGCTGCTCCATGAACGCTTTGTATTGCGGCAGAGTCCAGGCCAGCTCGAGGTGGCTGACGAACGGTCCGACGACGACGAGCTCGACAGGCGCGTCACCGACTACCTGATACGCCAAGCTGAGATCGCCACACGATGCGTATGACGTTTCCGTCACCGGTTGAGCGTACTGCCGATCTCGCTGCTCGGCGGGCCTACCAGCCTCTTTAGAAGTCCCAGTCCTCGTCCTCGGTGACGACGGCCTTGCCGATCACATACGACGAGCCCGAGCCGGAGAAGAAGTCGTGGTTCTCGTCGGCGTTGGGCGACAGCGCCGACAGGATCGCCGGGTTGACGTCGGTCTCGTCCCGCGGGAACAGCGCCTCGTAACCGAGGTTCATCAGCGCCTTGTTGGCGTTGTAGCGCAAGAACTTTTTGACGTCCTCGGTCAGCCCGACTTCGTCATACAGGTCCTGGGTGTACTCCACCTCGTTGTCGTAGAGCTCGAAGAGCAACTCGTAGGTGTAGTCCTTCAATTCGGTTTGGGTGGCCGGGTCTTCGAGCGCCAAACCGCGCTGGAACTTGTAGCCGATGTAGTAGCCGTGCACGGCTTCGTCACGAATGATCAGCCGGATCATGTCGGCGGTGTTGGTCAGCTTGGCCCGGCTCGACCAGTACATCGGAAGGTAGAAGCCGGAGTAGAACAAGAAGCTCTCCAGCAGCGTGGAGGCCACCTTGCGCTTGAGCGGCTCGTCGCCCTTGTAGTACTGCATGACGATCTCGGCCTTGCGCTGCAGGTTGGGGTTCTCCTCCGACCAGCGGAAGGCGTCGTCGATCTCGGCCGTCGAGCACAGCGTGGAGAAGATGTTGCTGTAGCTGCGCGCGTGCACCGACTCCATGAACGCGATGTTGGTGTAGACGGCTTCCTCGTGCGGCGTCAGCGCGTCGGGAATCAGGCTGACCGCGCCGACGGTGCCCTGGATGGTGTCCAGCAGGGTCAGCCCGGTGAACACCCGCATGGTCATCTGCTTCTCGTGGGCGGTCAACGTGCCCCAGGACGGCAGGTCGTTGGACACCGGCACCTTCTCCGGCAACCAGAAGTTGCCGGTCAGCCGGTCCCAGACCTCGGCGTCCTTCTCGTCTTGCACCCGGTTCCAGTTGATCGCCGAGACCCGGTCGATCAGCTTCAGTTTTTCGGTCACCAGAACCCCACTTCACCAGGACGGATTGTCAGCCGTGTTCGGACCTCAAACACTACCCCTGGGGTGCGACAAGTAGCCGCAACACCAGAAGTTGTGTTGCCGTGTCGCGCGGCCCGCCCGGGTTCGACCGCCGCGCGCGGGGGTATGGCAAGTGCCGTGGACATCCTCGGCCCGGCTACGCATGCCGCACAACGCCTTGTTTCCCTCTACCGCCGAACGGGAGCCGACGTGCCGTTCGGCGATCCGCTGCCCTCACATGGCACCGAAATGGAGGGCTGGTTCTGGCGACTTTCCGATCCCTCCGACGGACGCGTGGTCGTCGCGCTGTGCAGCGCAAACCAGCACCCCGCCGGCGACTGGTCGACTGCCGCGATCGCGCTGCATCCCGGCGGCGTGGTGCGTTCTGCTGCGATCGACGACGTCAGTGCCGACCGCACGCAATTTTCGGTCAGCGCCCGCGCGGGCACCGACTTCGTCGAAGCCAACGCCAAGCGGCTGGCGATGGCCATCGGCGACAGCGCGGTGGACCTCACCATTACCCGAGAATTCCGATGGCCGAAGGCATTTGGCGGTGGTGGAGTCGCCTCGTCGGTGCCGTTCTTGAATCAATACTGGCATCCGTACCGACTGGACGCGAAGGCCTCGGGAACAGTGACATGCGAAGACCAACATTGGCGGTTTACCGACGCCACATTGTATTGCGAACGCAACTGGGGTGCCGGTTTCCCACGTCGCTGGTGGTGGGGTCAGGCCCACGACTTCGGCGAAGCCGACGTGTCTGTCGCGTTCCCGGGAGGCCTGTTGGAGTTCGGACCGCTGCGGCAGGAGGTGACCGGAGTTGTTGTGCGACTACAGGATCGGGTCCTGCGCATCACTCCCCCCGCGTGGGTGTCGTCCAGGTGCGATGGACAGCGGTGGCGGGTCGACGCCCGCAGCGCGCGCTATCGCGTTGAGCTAGATGGGTGTGGCGACGACGCGGGGCCCCACGTGCTTCCGGTACCGCTGCCCGCGCAGCGCCGCAACATCGACGCCGACTACGAATATCTGGCCGGCACTTTGCGCTGCACGGTCCGCGAATGGGGCCGTGTCATTTTCGATGGCACGACGCAGTTGGCGGGTCTGGAAATCGGCAGTCGGCCAGCCTAGGCCCCTGTTCAACAGACGGGGCAACATGTACCATTTGGTACATGATTACCGAAGACAGTGTCGAAATCGATGCGTCGCCGCAGCTGGTTTGGCAGGTATTCAGCGACGTCGAGCGCTGGCCTGAGTGGACGGCGTCAGTGACGTCGCTGTCCGCGGTGGACGGCCCCGGGCTCGCGGTCGGCAAGCGGTTCGCGATCAAGCAGCCGCGCATGGCGAAGCTGGTCTGGCAGGTCACCGAGGTCGAGCCGGGCTCGTCGTGGACGTGGGTGCAGCGCGCGCCCGGGGCGTCGACCACCGCGCGCCATGAAGTGATCCCCCAACCCGGCGGCCGCACCCTGGTGCGCCAACAACTCGACCAGCGCGGCCCGCTCGGCACTCTGGTCGCACGGCTGATGAGATCGATGACCAAGCGCTACCTCAAACTGGAGGCCCAAGGGCTCAAGGCCCGGTCTGAGCAACTCAGCCGCGCCAATGCCTCGCACCCCTGACGCGGCACGGCGCCGGCAGCTCCTCGACGCGCTGGTCGCGGAGTTCGCCGCGAGCGGCGTCGGCGACCGTTCGCTGCGCGACGTGGCCGCCGCCGTCGGCACCAGCCATCGAATGTTGCTGCACCACTTCGGCTCTCGAGAGGACCTGCTCGTGGCGATCGTCGAGGAGGTCGAGCACCGCCAGATGGCGCTCTTGCGCGACCTGCCCACCGAGCCGGCCGAGGGCTTTGCCGCAATGTGGGCCGACCTGCAACGGCCCGAACTGCGGCAATTCGAGCGCCTCTTCTTTGAGTGTTACGCCCGCGCCGCCCAGGGCGAAAAGCCTTTCGCCCGAATGGTTCCCGGCGCCGTCGACAGCTGGCTGGCCGAGGCCCAGGACCTCGACGGCACGGTCGACCCCGCCATGGCGAGGCTCGGGCTGGCCGTCATTCGCGGGCTCCTGCTGGACCTCGTGGCCACCGACGACGAAGCCGGCGTCGACGCGGCCGCTGCGGCTTTCGCTCGCCTACTGGGCGGTGACGGCCTTGCGGGCGGCGCGTGAGCCCTCGCCGACTCCGAAGAACTGGTACTCGGCGGGCCGCAGTGAGCGGGTGCCGAGCCAGTACTGCCAGGTGTAGCCGCCCCACAGCACGGTGTTCTTGCCGTGCTCGTCGAGATACCAGCTGCTGCAGCCGCCGCTGTTCCACACGGAGGGACCCAGCATGCGCTGCAACTCCGCGTTGAATCGGTCCTGCGCGGCGCGCGTCGGCGCCAGCGCCTGCGCACCCCGCTTGTCGCAGGTCTTAATCGCATCGGCGACGTAGCGGATCTGCGATTCGATCATGAACACCACCGAGTTGTGTCCCAGGCCGGTGTTCGGCCCCAACAGGAAGAACAGGTTGGGGACGTCGGCGACGGTGATGCCGCGGTGGGCGCCCAGCCCTTCCCGGTTCCAGCGGTCGATCAAGTCCTCCCCGTGCATTCCCTTGATCTGCACGTAGGTGTAGGAATCGGTGACGTGAAAGCCGGTGCCGTAGACGATCACGTCGACCTGCCGCTCGGTGCCATCAGCCGTCACGATCCCGGTGGGCGTGATGCGGGAGATGGGGTCGGTGACCAGTTCGGTCTTGGGGTCGGCGACTGCACCGTAGTACGTGGAGGAGTTCAGGATCCGCTTGCAGCCGATGCGGTAGTTCGGGGTCAGCTTGCGGCGCAGCTCGCGGTCCTTGACCGATCGGCGAATGTTGTACTTGGCGTAGGCCTCGATGAACTTCAGCAGGTTCGGCCTCTTGGTCATGCCGATGGCCAGCGCCTCGTGCCCCCAGTAGATCGCGAGGCGCACCAGCGCCCGCAGCCCCGGAACGTTTTCCATTGCCCGACGCAGGGTCAGCGGAAGCTCGGGGTTGGCGCGCGGCACCACCCACGGCGGGGTGCGTTGGTAGAGCTGGAGTTCGGCGACCTCGTCGATGATTTCGGGCACGATCTGAATAGCGCTGGCGCCGGTGCCGATCACCGCGACACGCTTGCCGGCTAGCTCGACGTCGTGGTCCCACTGCGCGGAATGAAAAGCGGGACCGCGGAATTCATCGCGGCCCTCGATATCGGGCATCGAGGGGATATGCAGCGCCCCGGCCCCCGAGATGAGGAACTGGGCAACGTATTCACGCCCGTCGGCGGTGAATACGTGCCAGCGGAGTTCGTCGTCGTCCCAGTGGCCACGATCGACCAGGGAATTGAACACGATGTGGCGGCGCAACCCGTACTTCTCGGTGACGCCCTTGAGGTAGTCCCAGATCTCGGGCTGATAAGAGAACGGGTTCTTCCAATCCGGCTTGGGCTCAAAGGAAAACGAATAGAGGTGCGACGGGATGTCACATGCGCACCCCGGATAGCTGTTGTCTCGCCAAGTGCCCCCGATGTCGCCGGCCTTCTCCAGGATGACGAAGTCCACCCCCTGGCGCTGCAGCGCGATGGCCATGCCCAGGCCGGAAAAGCCGGTCCCGATGATGACTGCGCGGGTATGTACGGGACTCTGCTGCGCCTGAGTTTGCGGCGTCGCCTCGGTCATCGTCATAAGCGCCGCTCCTCATCGCTTCGCTCTGCATCGTCGTCGACGCGTGTCATAACCGTCGATCCTACCTGGGAACGCCGGTACCGGGTACTTCAGCGCCCGTCGGTCAATAGGGCGATGGATTGACGCAGCTGCTGCTCGGGCGGAGCAGGCGGCAGCGGTGCCTCGGGCCGGGACCGAAACGCGTCGACCATCAACGCTGCGAACCGGCGCCAGGTCTCCGGGGCCGCGCTACCGGTGGTTCTCAGTACGCCGGCGTTGGCCATCAACATGACAACGATGTCGGCGGCGGCGACATCGGGCCGCAGAATGCCCTCGGCCTGTGCCCGTCCAATGAGCAGCCTGACCTTCTCCACGGTCTCGTTGGTGCGCTGCTCGACGACGCTGCTGGCCGGAAACGCGGTGGTCAACAAATCGCGCAGACCAGCATCGCTCGCCTGCAACTCGCACAACTCAAAGACCAACGCCCGAAAGCCCTCCCAGGCGTGGGGATTGTCCAGCGCGCGGTCCACCGCCTCGGTATAGCGGGACATGTTGCGCTCGAACGCGGCGGCCGCCAGATCAGCGCGGGTGGGGAAGCGCCGGTAGAGCGTGGCCACACCTACCCCGGCGCGGCCGGCGATCTCTTCCAGCGGCACCGACAGGCCACGCTCGGCGAACAACTCGGCGGCCGCGGCCAAAATCCGGTCCCGGTTGAGTTTCGCGTCGGCCCGAAGTGGCCTGGCTCCCTTCGCGCGCCCGGATGCGCCTGAAATCACAGGCCAACCATACCTACTGAACTGGAGGGTGGCATCCACTTATGCGTATCGTCGAGCTGACGTAAGTGGTAACCACCCTCCACATATGAATGGAGCACATACATGGCCGTCACCCTGACCGCCCCCGAACTCACCCGCGGAGCCCGGCACCGGGCGCCCGGCCACCGTGGGATACGGGGCAATCCGTGGTGGACGTTGATCGCCGTGTCGATCGGCGTCATCATGGTGGGCCTCGACGCATCCGTGGTAGCCATCGCCAACCCGCGCATCGCCACCGATCTGCGGGCATCGCTGTCGGACCTGCAGTGGATCACCGATGCCTACATGCTCGCGCTGGCGTCGCTGCTGATCTTCGGCGGAAAACTCGGCGACCGCTTTGGGCGCCGGCAGGTGTTCTTCATCGGCGTGGTCGGCTTCGCCGCCACGTCGGTGGGCATTGGCCTGGTCGGCAGCGTCGCCGGCGTCATTGCGCTGCGCACGTTGCAGGGTGTCTTCGGCGCGCTGTTGATGCCGAGCACGCTGGCCATCGTGCGGGCGACGTTCCCGCCCGAGAAGCTCAACACCGCCGTCGGGATCTGGGGTGCCGCATCGGGGGTGTCGATCGCGGCCGGTCCCATCGTCGGCGGGCTGCTGGTCGAGCACGTCAGCTGGGAATCGGTGTTCTACATCAATGCGCCGATCGCCGCCGCTGCGTTGTTGATCGGCGGACGCGCCATCGTCGAGAGTCGCAGCGGCGGCGAACACCGTCTCGACGTCCCCGGCATCACCACGTTGTCCGGCGGCCTGTTCCTGATCGTCTTCGGTCTGATCAAGGCGCAGAACTGGGGCTGGCTGGCGGGTAGCACGCTGCTGGTCCTGCTGGCAGGCTTGGCCGCAGTGGCCGTGTTTGTGCTGATCGAGTTCCGCACAGCTGAACCGCTGCTGCCGATGCGGCTGTTCGCCAACCGGTCGCTGTCGATCGGCACCGCCGTTGTCGTCATCGACTTCTTCGCGCTGTTCGGCGCGGTGTTCTTCCTGTCGCTGTACCTGCAGAACGTGCAAGGCTTCTCCCCCGTCGAAACCGGTGTGCGCACGCTGCCGCTGAGCGTTGCGCTGATGGTCACCGCACCGCTGTCCGGCTGGCTCACCGAGAAGTTCGGTCCGCGCCCGGCGATGGTGGTCGGATTGGCTGCCGTTGCGGCCGGGTTGTTCTCGTTGACGTTCCTGCGAGCCGATTCCGGCTATTCGGCGCTGTGGCCGGCTTTTGTGCTGCTGGGCGCGGGCATCGGCCTGGTGCTGACGGCCAGCTCGGACGCGATCATCGGTAACGCCAGCGTCGACGACGCCGGGGTGGCCGGCGGCTTGCAAAGCACCGCGGTGCAGCTGGGCGGGGTGCTGGGCACGACGATCCTCGGCTCGGTGCTCTCCAGCCGGGTTGGTGCGGTGCTCGTCGACCAGCTCACCGGCGCCGGTACGCCCGCACCGGTGGCGGCAAAGTTGACAGCGGCCAAAGAGCTGGTGGCCCAAGGGGTTTCGCCGACAGCTCCAGGCATCCCGGCGCCGCTGGCACACGCGGTGGCGCAGGGCAGCCACGGCGCGTTCATGGTCGGCCTGCACGCGTCGATGATCGTGGCCGCGGTGGCGGCCGGCATCGGCGCGCTGGTCGCCCTGTTGGTGCGCCGCGGCGAAAACTAGCTCGCGGCGGTGTCGCGCGGCGCCGCCTGGTGAATCGGCAAATCGGGGTTCAGGTCGATGCCGAGTAGCTCGGCGGTGCCGCTGATGACGCCCATCATGATCGTCGTCAGATGCGCCACGAATTCGTCGTGCGGCATGCGACGCGGGCTGTCCGGCTCGGGGCCCAGCCACCAGTCGGTGGCCGATTGCGCCGAACCGAATGCGGCGAATGCGGCGAGTTCGATCGCGGCGGCGTCGAGGTCCATTTCCCGCATCTCGTTGTTGAACATCTCGGCCATCGCCAAGGTGATGCCGCGGCCCTCGTTCAAAGCGCGCATCGTGGACTCGGACCGCTCCGGGAAGCGGCCCTGGATGAAGAACCGCAGCACGTTGGGATGCTGCTCGACGAGGTTGACATACTCCTCGACACTGCGCCGGATAATGTCGCGGGCCGAGCTGGTGGCGAAGTCGACCGATGGAAAGACCGCCGCCCACAACATGTCGCGCAGCCGTTCCCCGATTGCCTGGAACAGATCTGACTTGTCGTGGAAATGCCGGTAGATCTTGGGTTTGGCGGTGCCGGCCTCTTCGGCGATCTCGCGGACGCTGAGATCCGGCCCCAGCCGGTCGATGGCGCGGAAGGCCGCCTCGACGATTTCACCCCGAACCTTTTTGCGGTGCTCGCGCCAACGTTCGCTGCGCGCGTCGACCTTGCCGCCCGGTTTTGCGCCGGGATGGGGCCGGGGAATTCTCACCACGCCAAGCACTGTACCGCTTAGGCCCCGCTGACCTGGGCAGACCGGTCAGTGCTCCTGTCTTCCAACTTCGCCGAGCGTGAAGTGGTTGTGAGACTAGCGCCGAAAAGTCGCAATAGCTTCACATTGGGCGCCGCCGGAGCAATTGACGAGACCCGCGGATCGGCGAGATCACTAGAGTCGGTATCGCCCGGTGGTGATACCGCGTAGGGCGACTTCGACGGTGGTTGCAACGTTCATGTGGCTGGTGTCCAGTACGTGTGCTTCGAGCGCGTCCAGGTTGCTGAACTGATGATGAAGCGAGCGGATCGGCTCGGGTTCGGTCAGTGCATCGGCGGAGGTTCTACTGGTAGCGCGACGGAGCGTGGCGGACTCGTCGGGGCGCAGCACAAGGTAGTGCAAGTCGATCCTGTTGGTGGTGCTCATGGCGCGGAATGCGTCGAGGAACCAGGGGCCAATGATGCCGTCGCAGATAACGTCGTAACCGCCCGCGGCATAGCCAAAAGCGCTTTGGGCTAGGACACCAATGACAATCGTATTTTGGTGATGCGCTTCAGGCAGGTGCGGCGCGACGGCGCCTTGCCGGATACAGCGCCAGAAGTCGTCAGCGTGCAGGTGCACGCTGAGTTCGAGCTTGTCGGCGACTAGTCTGGCGATGGTTGTCTTGCCGGCTCCCGGCGGCCCCGTCACAACGGTCACCCTGCCGGTTCTTGCGCGTCGTCCTACAGCATGCAGGAGACGCAGCCCTCCACCTCAGTGCCCTCGAGGGCCATCTGGCGCAGCCGGATGTAGTACAGCGTCTTGATGCCCTTGCGCCAGGCGTAGATCTGCGCCTTGTTCACATCGCGGGTGGTGGCGGTGTCCTTGAAGAACAGCGTCAGCGAAAGCCCTTGGTCCACATGCTGGGTGGCCGCTGCGTAGGTGTCGATGATCTTCTCGTAGCCGATCTCGTAGGCGTCCTGGTAGTACTCCAGGTTGTCGTTGGTCATGTACGGCGCCGGGTAGTAAACCCGGCCGATCTTGCCTTCCTTGCGGATCTCGACCCTGGACACGATCGGGTGGATCGAACTCGTCGAGTGATTGATGTAGGAGATCGACCCGGTCGGCGGCACCGCCTGCAGGTTCTGGTTGTAGATGCCGTGCGCCTGCACCGACTCCTTCAACCGCTGCCAGTCATCCTGCGTCGGGATGCGAATGCCGGCCTCGGCGAAGAGCTCACGCACCTTGGGCGTCGCGGGCTCCCACACCTGTTCGGTGTAGCGATCGAAGAACTCCCCCGACGCGTACTTGGAGTTCTCGAAGCCCTTGAAATGTGTTCCGCGTTCAATCGCAAGACGATTCGACGCCCTTAGCGCGTGATACAGCACGCAGTAGAAGTAGATGTTGGTGAAGTCGACGCCCTCGTCGGAGCCGTAGAAGATGCGTTCTCGAGCCATGTAGCCGTGCAGGTTCATCTGGCCGAGCCCGATGGCGTGCGAGTCGTTGTTGCCCTGTTCGATCGAGGGCACCGAGGTGATGTGCGTCTGATCAGAGACCGCCGTCAGGGCCCGGATCGCCACCTCGATGGTCTGCGCGAAATCCGGGGAGTCCATGGTCTTGGCGATGTTCAGCGACCCCAGATTGCACGAGATGTCTTTGCCCACTTTGGCATACGACAGGTCATCGTTGAACAACGACGGCGTGGACACCTGCAGGATCTCCGAGCATAGGTTCGAGTGGGTGATCTTGCCCTCGATCGGGTTGGCCCGGTTCACCGTGTCCTCGAACATGATGTAGGGATAACCGGACTCGAACTGCAGCTCCGCCACTGTCTGGAAGAACTCCCGTGCCTTGATCTTGGTCTTGCGGATGCGGGAGTCGTCGACCATCTCGTAGTACTTTTCGGTGACCGAGATGTCGGCAAACGGGACACCGTAGACCCGTTCGACGTCATACGGCGAGAACAGGTACATGTCCTCGTTCTTCTTGGCCAGCTCGAAGGTGATGTCCGGGATCACCACGCCCAGCGAGAGCGTCTTGATCCGGATCTTCTCGTCGGCGTTCTCCCGCTTGGTGTCTAAGAAGCGGTAGATGTCGGGGTGGTGAGCGTGCAGATAGACCGCGCCGGCGCCTTGGCGAGCACCGAGCTGATTGGCGTAGGAGAACGAGTCCTCCAGCAGCTTCATGATCGGGATGACGCCCGAACTCTGGTTCTCGATGTTCTTGATCGGCGCACCATGTTCACGAATGTTGCTCAGCAGCAACGCGACTCCCCCGCCGCGCTTGGAAAGTTGCAGTGCGGAGTTGATCGAGCGCCCGATCGACTCCATATTATCTTCGATGCGCAAAAGGAAGCAATTATGGACGACTGCGCCACGAATCGTGTAGGTATGAGTGCCCTCGACGTGAAGGTTATACACCGTGTCCGGAATTTCCTGCGTACCCTTCAGCTCGCGAATCCCGTACACATGCCGCCCACCTACGACCTGATAAGTCTTGCGCGACGATCCTTTTCGGCCTACGTAGTTATATAGGTTCTTGCCGACATCGAAAATGAACTCTTCATTGGTGCCGGGCAGCCCGGGGACGAAGACCTGCCCCGTCAGGTTGCCTGCTTGGTTGACGTACTGACGGACTGTGGACATGATGCCGACTCGACGCAGGAGGAGTTGTACCTGATCGATCAGCTCCGGATTCACCAGGTCGAGCATGATACCGCCGGTGGTGCAGCACCCGTCGCCGCGGAACAGCCCGTCTAACAGTCCGCACTGGAACTCTTCATCGGCTGTCAAGACGTCGTGAGACAACCGTTTTGCGTGGTATCCCGTCCCAACCATGGAGAGGAACAGCGAGGCGACGACCATGCTGTTGCAAACCATCCGTACCGACTGATCCGACACACTGTGGTGGACAGCAAGGTCGGCCGCGAATACCCGCTTGAACGCCGCGGCCAACTCCTGCTGATATTCGATTTCGTGTGCGCCGAGGGTGAAGTGAATACCGTTGGGCGTCACCCCATCAGATCCTGATCGCTTGGAGATGTGGCCTTCGGCGACGTACCAACCAAGGATGAGGCCGAGGTCGTACGACTCTTCGACGTAGCGGTTCACCGAAACGAAGCCGATCCGGTGGCGCTGCTTGCTGCGGTGCTTCGCGTCGGAGTTGACCTTGCGGATGAGCCCGTCGACCTCTTCGTACACGCCCGAGCCGACATACTTCATCAGGTCATACACGCGCGGCTCGCGCCCCTCCAACGGGGCCGCCGTCACGATGAAATCCGTAGGCTGAACGTCTTTGGCCGCTAGCCATACAAATCCATTGAACGGATCAGCACCATCGCCGTCGATGAGACTCTCGACCTCACGGGTTGTCCACACGAGGATCGGGTGCTCCGGAGTGCATCGGATCGGCTCTTTGTGCCCGAAGTGGGAAATCGAGACCAGGGCTTGGTCATTGGGGTTCTCGACAACGGACTCGACTACGGAAAAGGATCCGTCGTGCGAGAGCACCCGGTCACCGGCCTGCAAAGTCTCGATCGCCTTCGGCCCGTCAGGTGTGTCAACCGGCGTTCCGGCCGGAAAGCAGCTCACTGGCTCACCGCGCTGCTTCTTGCCGGAGTTGAGAAACGTCGGGGTGGCCGGCTGGAAGCGGCCCTCGATGACCTCGTCGACGAGCTGCTCGGCCAATTTGGTGTCACCGGCGGCCAACGTCAGCGCCACCATGACCACCCGGTCTTCGAAGCGCTCCAGATACCGCTTCCCGTCAAAGGTCTTCAGCGTGTAGGAGGTGTAGTACTTGAACGCACCCAGAAACGTCGGGAACCGAAACTTCTTGGCGTAGGCCCGATCCAGCAGCGTCTTGACGAAGTTGCGCGAGTACTGGTCGAGAACCTCACGCTCGTAGTAGTTCTCGCGGATCAGGTAGTCGAGCTTCTCGTCCTGATTGTGGAAGAACACCGTGTTCTGATTGACGTGCTGCAAGAAGAACTGATGCGCGGCTTCCCGGTCCTTGTCGAACTGGATCTTGCCGTCGGCGTCGTACAGATTGAGCATCGCGTTGAGGGCGTGATAGTCCGTCTCGCCCGGCAACGTGTTGTGCCCGGCCGGCGTTACACGTTCTGCAGTTGCGGCGGTTGGTGGCACGTGTCGTCCTTCCAAAAGTCAGCCAAACCGGCGCGGACGGCGTCTACGTCGTCCGGGGTTCCCATCAGTTCGAAGCGGTACAGGTACGAAACGCCGCACTTGCGGGAGATCACGTTGCCCGCATAGGCGAATTCGGCACCGAAGTTGTTGTTGCCCGCGGCGATCACGCCGCGGATCAACGAGCGGTTGTGTTCGTTGTTCAAGAAGGCGATGACCTGCTTGGGGACATATCCGCCGTCATTGATATTCGGAGTGGCCCGGCCACCGCCGTAAGTAGGCAGCACCAGAACGTAAGGGCGGTCCACCTCGATGCGGCCGTGCAGCGGTATCCGCGTGGCCGGAATGCCCAGCTTCTGCACGAAGCGATGGGTGTTCTCCGACACGCTGGAGAAATACACCAGGCTGCACGACTGCACCGCGATCTCCTGACCGGCTATGCGCTCAGCGCAGCGCTTGCCAGCGCCTTGATCCGGTCCGGACGAAAGCCCGACCAGTGCTCGTTGCCGGCCACCACGACCGGGGCCTGCAGATAACCCAGCGCCATCACGTAGTCGCGCGCTTCACTGTCGATCGAGATGTCGACCGTTTCGTAAGCG
Source organism: Mycobacterium kyorinense (assembly GCF_001672775.1). GTDB lineage: Bacteria > Actinomycetota > Actinomycetes > Mycobacteriales > Mycobacteriaceae > Mycobacterium > Mycobacterium kyorinense_A. The sequence goes on from NZ_LZKJ01000078.1 coordinate 55,911, forward strand.
ATGCCCTGTTTGTCCAGCGCCTTGTAGGTGGCGTTGCACTGCACACACGCCGGCTTGGTGTAAACGGTGATGCTCATCGGCGATACCACTCCTCTGTGGAAGATGACGAACTTGACACGGACTGGCAACTACTGTGGTACTGCGTCTGCACTGCTGGTTCAGCAGCCCGCCATGACCCGAAATTCCCATCTTCGCCAACCGCATCGGCGACTCTTCATCAAGCATATCGAGTCTTTCGGCGCGGCCCGGCTGACCAGGTGTGCCCGGGGCCTGTCGGTGTCCGGAACACTACACCTAGTGGCCGTCAATAAGAAGAGATACAAGATATTCTGAACAACATTCATGAAATTCCCTGGTCGTAAGCCCACTGCGGCGAGCGTCATCGGCGTGTCGTAGATCACAATCCGGCTGTGTCCGGCCGGGTGGGATCCATGCGCTCAGATCTACCATCGACCACCGACAACTACCGGCCAACGATTCTCGCCGGCTCGCCACAGCAAACTTGCCGGGCAGGCGCTAGCTCACCTCGGCGGCCAGCTTGCCCACCACGTCGCGCACATTGGAAACCAACTCGGCATGCTCGCGTGGGTGCGTACCGTTCAGCGACGCCAGGGGCACCGAGAGCTTGATTGCCTCGACGACGCGCGGCCCGGCGATGCCGAATGACTTGCGGGTCTCGTCGTGCGCCCAGATACCGCCGTAGCGGCCTAGCGACCCGCCGATGACGGCCAGCGGTTTGCCTTTCAACGCGCTGTTGCCGAACGGCCGGGACAGCCAGTCGATCGCGTTCTTCAGCACGCCCGGCACGCTGCCGTTGTATTCGGGCGTGACCACCAGCGCGGCGTCGGCCTCGGCAGCCGCGGTCCGCAAGGCCCTCACCGCCGCGGGGAAGTCGGCATTGTCGGCCGAATCGAGGTCCTCGTTGTAGAACGGCAACGCGCCGAGCCCGTCGAAGACGGTCACGGTGACCCCGTCGGGCGCGACGTCGGCGGCCAACTCCGCGATCTGCCGGTTGACCGAGGCCGCCCGCAGACTTCCCACCAGCGCCAATACCTTGATGTCCGCCATCGTCGAATTCCCTTCGCCTTGTCCGTGCTACATCCTTGCACGGCCTAACCGGACCATAGTCCGCTTTATTCCGGGCGCGTTACAGTGCAGTGGTGAGCGTCGTCGACTGGCGAGGTGGGCTACCGGTGTCCACTCCCATCGAGCGTGGCGACGCGGCCCGTAACCGTGCCCTGGTGTTGGAGGCCGCGCGCCGACTCATCGCCGAGCGCGGAGCGGACGCGGTCACGATGGACGACATCGCCGCCGCGGCAGGGGTCGGCAAGGGCACGGTGTTCCGCCGCTTCGGCAGCCGCGCCGGACTGATGATGGTGCTGCTCGACGAGGACGAGCGGTCCAGTCAGCAAGCCTTTTTGTTCGGCCCGCCGCCGCTGGGCCCCGATGCGCCGCCGCTGGATCGGCTGGTGGCGTTCGGGCGTGAGCGGCTGTGCTTTGTCCATCGCCACCACGCACTGCTGTCGGCGGCCAACCGCGATCCGCTGACCCGCTATGGCGCCGCCGCGATGGTGCAGCGGACTCATGTCCGGATGCTGCTGGCCTCAGCCGGCACCACTGGCGACCTCGATGCGCAAACCGATGCTCTGCTGGCTCTGCTCGACGTCGATTACGTCGAGCATCAGCTCGCTGCCCGCGGCCACACCCTCGAGACGCTGGGGGCGGGCTGGGAAAGCCTGGCGCGCAAGCTCTGCGGGAAATGACTGCCCGCTGGATTCTGCACGTCGACCTCGACCAATTCCTGGCGTCGGTCGAACTGCGCCGCCATCCCGAGCTCGCGGGACTGCCGGTGATCGTCGGCGGCAGCGGTGATCCGACCGAGCCGCGCAAGGTGGTCACCTGCGCCTCGTATGAAGCCCGGCAGTCGGGGGTGCGCGCGGGGATGCCACTGCGCATCGCTGCGCGCCGCTGCCCGGAAGCCACCTTTCTGCCGTCGGATTCCGCCGCCTATGACGCCGCCTCTGACCAGGTGATGGGGGCGCTACGGGACCTGGGACACCCGGTGGAGGTGTGGGGCTGGGACGAAGCATTCGTCGGCGCCGACGTCGACGAACCGCTGGAGCTCGCCGAACAGATCCGTACCGTCGTCTCGACCGAAACCGGGCTGTCCTGTTCGGTCGGCATCAGCGACAACAAGCAGCGCGCCAAGGTGGCCACCAGCTTCGCGAAACCGGCTGGCATCTATCAACTCACCGACGCCAACTGGATGTCGGTGATGGGCGACCGGCCTGTCGACGCGCTTTGGGGTGTGGGGCCCAAGACCACGAAAAAGCTTGCCGCCCTGGACATCACCACCGTCTGGCAGCTGGCCAACGCCGACACCGGATTGCTGACGAAGACCTTCGGATCACGAACAGGGCTGTGGTTGCTGCTGGTGGCCAATGGCGGTGGCGACGACACGGTCAGCGCCGAGCCATGGGTGCCGCGGTCACGCAGCCACGTCATCACTTTCCCGCGTGATCTCACCGACCGCCACGAAATGGAGGCAGCAGTAACCGAATTGGCGCAGCGCGCGCTCGGCGAAGTCGTCGCTCAACAGCGGATCGTGACCCGGGTGGCCGTCACCATGCGCACCGCAACGTTTTTCACCCGCACCAAGATCCGCAAGCTTGACCAACCCAGCATTGACCCCGACGCCGTCGTCGCTGCTGCGCTGCGGGTGCTGGACCTCTTCGAGCTCGATCGCCCGGTTCGCCTGCTCGGAGTGCGCCTGGAACTGCAGATGCCTGGCTAAGTCAGCGCGGCAAGGCATTTGGCCGCAATGCCTTCGTGAAGAACCGGTTGACTTGGCGCATCGCCACGCTATAGGGCCACCACGCCACTCGTTTGAACGTGTACAACGCCCAGATATCCGCCGAGGTGTAGATCAGGAAGCGGTTCTTGGCGACGCCGGCCAGGATCTTGTCAGCCGCCTTCTCCGGTGAGACGGCATGCCCGCTGAAGCGATCCACCCACCGGCTCACATGGGGGTCGTCGCGGTCGACGCCGGCGATCTCGACGGTGTTGACCAACGGCGTTCGCACCGCCCCGGGCACAACCACCGACACCCCGATCCGGTGCCGAGCCAAGTCGAAGCGCAGCACTTCCGATACTCCGCGCAGACCGTACTTGCTGGCGCTGTACGCAGCGTGCCAGGGCAGCGCGACCAGTCCGGCAGCCGACGACACATTGACGAGGTGCCCGCCTTGGCCGGCGGCCATCATCGGCGGAATGAACGTCTCGATGACGTGGATCGGGCCCATCAGGTTGATCGCGACCATTTTGCTCCACTGCTCGTGACTGAGCTGGTCGACGGTCCCCCACGCCGAGACTCCGGCGATGTTCATCAAGATGTCCATGCTCGGGTGATTGGCGTGGATGTCTGCGGCGAAGGCGGCCACGTCGTCATAGCTGGCGATATCCAGCGCTCGGTGCTCGGGGACCTGCGCACCCAATGCGCGAGCGTCGGCCACCGTCTCCGCCAATCCCTCGGCGTTGCGGTCGGTCAGGTAAAGCTCGGCACCCTGGGCGGCGAGCCGCAACGCGGTCGCGCGGCCAATGCCGCTGGCCGCACCGGTGAGAAAACACCTCTTACCCGCGTAGGTCGTCTGAGCCATGGCGGTAGACAATACCGGCGCGCTAGGTCCGGCCACCCCACAACGCCGCCAGCCACAACTGCTCAAGCACCCGGATCCCGCGCTGGACGTCGCGGTCGGCGCCGAGGTAGGTGGTGTCTCCGGACAGCATTTGCGCGGTGGTGACCGCCAGTGTGCGCACCAGCGCCGGGATGTCGTCGCTGATGGGATGCGCAGTGCCGGCCGCCAACTCGTCCTCGACGACTCCGATGATCTGAGTGATCACACCGTCGACCTGCTGATCGAGGATCTCCCGGATTTCGGCATCGGTGTTGCGGGCGACATTGCACGCCGACATCACCGGATCGTTGTGTGCGTAGACAATCGCGGCGCTGCCGACCATCCGCGTGGCGAACGCCGCCGGCGACTCGTCGGGCCCGCGCGGCGCGAAGTACTGGGTGAGCTCCTCGAGTTCCTGGGTCGCCTCGGCCAAAATTTGGGCCAGCACCGAGTATTTCGAGTCGAAGTAGAAGTAGAAACCCGATCGGGCCACACCTGCCCGGTCGCTGATCGTGCTGACCGACAGCTCTGCGAACGGCTTCTCCTCCAGCAGCTCACGCACCGCGTGCACGATCGCCTGCCGCTGCCTGTCGCCGCGTCGTGTCGGGGCGGAAGCAGCCGGAGACTGATCGGCGGTCCGCCGAGCTTCCTGCTGTGTGCTCACACTTCGACCTTGCACTACACCAGGAGAAAACGAAACTTGACAGTCGTCAAGTCGGTCTTGAGGATGGGTTTTGAGTGACGGAGGCCACAATCGGTGAGGAGCGTCAATGGCGACCATCAGCACCCCGAACTACCTGCTCGACCAGGCTAAACGCCGGTTCACTCCGTCGTTCAACAATTTTCCCGGGATGGGCGCCGTCGAGCGGAGACTGCTGAACACCGAGTTCCCGCCGAGAAAGCTCGCAGACCCGCCGCCGGGCAGCGGGCTCAAGCCGGTCATGGGCGACGCTGGGCTGCCGATCCTCGGCCACATCATCGAGATGCTGCGGGGCGGACCCGACTATTTGATGTTCATCTACCGCACCAAAGGCCCGCTCGTCTTTGGCGACTCGCCGGTGCTGCCCGGGGTCGCGGCGCTGGGTCCCGACGCCGCCCAAGTCATCTACTCCAACCGCAACAAGGATTACTCGCAGCAGGGTTGGGTTCCGGTGATCGGGCCGTTCTTTCATCGCGGGCTGATGTTGCTCGACTTCGAGGAGCACATGTTCCACCGGCGGATCATGCAGGAAGCCTTCGTCCGCTCCCGGCTGGTCGGGTACGTCGAGCAGATGGACAAGGTTGTCTCTCAGGTGGTCGCCAACGATTGGGTGGTCAACGACGCGCGGTTCCTGCTCTACCCGGCGATGAAGGAGCTCACGCTCGACATCGCCTCGATGGTGTTCATGGGCCACGAACCGGGCACCGACCATGAGCTGGTCACCAAGGTGAACAAAGCCTTCACGATCACCACCCGCGCCGGCAACGCGATCATCCGCTCCAGCGTCCCGCCGTTCACGTGGTGGCGTGGCCTCAAAGCGCGGCAGTTGCTGGAGAACTACTTCGCCGCCCGCGTCAAGGAGCGGCGCGGCAAGGAAGGCAACGATCTGCTGACGGTGCTGTGCGAGACCGAGGATGAGGACGGTAACCGGTTCTCCGACGAGGACATCGTCAACCACATGATCTTTTTGATGATGGCCGCCCACGACACCTCGACCTCGACGGCCACCACGATGGCCTACCACCTGGCCGCGCATCCGGAGTGGCAGGACCGCTGCCGCGACGAGTCGGACCGGCTCGGCGACGGCCCACTGGACATCGAGTCGCTGGAGAAGCTCGAGACGCTGGACCTGGTGATGAACGAGTCGATTCGGCTGGTGACCCCGGTGCAGTGGGCGATGCGCCAAACCGTGCGCGACACCGACCTGCTGGGCTACTACCTGCCGAAGGGCACCAACGTCATCGCCTATCCCGGCATGAACCATCGGCTGCCGGAGCTGTGGACGGATCCGCTCACCTTCGACCCCGAACGGTTCACCGAGCCACGCAACGAGCACAAGCGTCATCACTATGCATTCACGCCGTTCGGCGGCGGCGCGCACAAGTGCATCGGCATGGCGTTCGGCCGACTGGAGATCAAGACGATCCTGCACCGGCTGCTGCGGCGGTACCGGCTGGAGCTGGCTCACCCGGGATACAAGGGGAAATGGGACTACGCCGGGATGCCCGTGCCGGTGGACGGCATGCCGATCGTGTTGCGGCCGCTGTAGGACGACGTCGCCGTTAGCGCCGAGTGTGTGGTTTCGTACGCGACGCGCCGGCACAGGCGTATGGATCCGCACAGTCGGCGCGAAATCGAAGAAACTTGACAGGCGTCAAGTTTCGAGGTCAGGATGGGGTTCAGTGACGGCTGCCACAACGGTAAGGAGCCTCGATGGCGACCATCAGCACCCCCCGCTACCTGCTTGATCAGGCCAAGCGTCGGCTGATTCCCACGGTCAACACCATCCCGGGCATGGGGATGATCGAGAAGCGGCTGCTGACCGTCGACTGGAAGCAGCGCGAGTTGGCCGAGCCGCCGGCCGGCAGTGGGCTGAAGCCGGTGATGGGCGACTCGGGGCTGCCGCTGCTGGGCCACATCATCGAGATGTTCCGGGAAGGCCCCGACTTCCCGCTGCACCTGTATCAGACGCGTGGCCCGGTATTCTTCGCCGATTCACCGATCCTGCCGTCGATCGTCGCCGTCGGCCCCGACGCCACCCAGGCCATCTTCTCCAACCGCAACAAGGACTTCTCCCAAGAAGGTTGGCACCCGGTCATCGGCCCGTTCTTCAACCGCGGCCTGATGATGCTCGACTTCGACGAGCACATGTATCACCGGCGGATCATGCAGGAAGCGTTCACCCGCACCCGGCTGACGGGCTATGTCGAGCACATCGACCGGGTCGCGACGGCGATCGTGCACGACTGGCCCACCAACGACGCGCGCTTCCTGTTCCATCCGGCGATGAAGGAACTCACCCTCGATATCGCGTCGGTGGTGTTCATGGGCCACGAACCGGGCACCGACCATGACCTCGTCACCAAGGTGAATCAGGCGTTCACCACCACCACCCGCGCCGGCGGAGCCATCATCCGCACACCCGTCCCACCCTTCAAGTGGTGGCAGGGGCTGCGGGCGCGCAAGGTGCTCGAGGACTACTTCACCGAACGGGTCGCCGAGCGCCGCAACGCCGAGGGCACCGACATGCTCACCGTGTTGTGTCACACCGCCGACGACGACGGCAACAGCTTCAGCGACGAGGACATCGTCAACCACATGATTTTTTTGATGATGGCCGCCCACGACACCTCCACGTCAACGACCACGACGATGGCCTACAACCTGGCGGCCAACCCGGAGTGGCAGGAACGCTGCCGCGACGAGTCGGCCCGGCTGGGCGACGGCCCGCTGGACATCGAGTCGCTGGAGAAGCTCGAGACACTGGACCTGGTGATGGACGAGTCGCTGCGGCTGGTGACCCCGCTGCCGTTCAATATGCGCCGGACCGTGCGCGACACCGATCTGCTGGGCTACTACGTACCGGCCGGCACCAATGTGGTCACCTGGCCGGGGATGAATCACTGGCTGCCTGAGCTGTGGACCGAGCCCCGGAAGTTCGACCCTGAACGGTTCACCGAACCGCGCAGCGAACACAAGAAGCACCGCTACGCGTTCGCACCGTTCGGCGGCGGGGCGCACAAGTGCATCGGAATGGTGTTCGGCCGGCTGGAGGTCAAAACCGTCATCCACCGGCTCCTGCGCCGCTACCGCCTCGAACTGGCCCGGCCGGATTACCAGCCGCGCTGGGACTACGGCGGCATGCCGATCCCGATGGACGGCATGCCGATCGTGCTGCGCCCGCTGTAATTTCGTCAGCTGATCAGTCGGTTTGCGCAGGCGATGACCGCCCGTAGCGCGGAGTCCGTCGCGTCGTCAGACCAGCCCATCGCCCACTCGGCATGGGCACCGTCGCTGCCCTGGATGAAGGTCGCGATGGCATCGTCTGAGCGCAGTTGATGAAAATGCAGCATCTCGACCGCGATGCCGCACGTGTAGAGCATCTCGGTCAGCGCGGCAACCGGGCCCGTCGCGGTGGCGGTCAGGGTTTCAATGCGGTCGCCGATACCGAGCGTGGCTTGGAAGGTGCGGGCCTGGGGCCCCAGCCGGGTGGCGGGGCGGCCGGTGTCGGCGCATTCCCAGTTGCCCAGCCGCAGCGGCCCGGCGCTGGGCGCATATTCGGCGGTGAATGTGCTCCACGACATGGTGTTGGCGTCCTCCCGGAGCTCACGCGGCAGCGGAATGCCACCAAAGCGGGCCTGTAGCGGTTCGGGCGGGGCGGGCGCGGTATCGGCGCCGAGATGGATTGTCATGAGCCGGTCTTCTCTGGTCTGCAGGAATGACCGACGGGTAGTAGCTTCCGACCCACAGCGGGGGGTCGGTCTGGATCAGACCCCGCTGCGGGTGCTGGCTACTACGACAAGATGTTGCACGATTACTGAGGTTAGTCGCCGACGCCGGGCCGGTGCAAGTGGTTAGGCCGAGCGCCCGGCGAGGTCTTCGAGGGCCTCTTGCAGCAGGCCGGTCACCGAGTTGGCGATGTCATCGAGCCCGGACTCCTTGGTCACCTCGACCATCAGTCGCGGGTCCATCGCGTCGACGATCACGCTGTCGGGCGCGTCTGGGTCTCGGCGCACCACGACGTTGCAGGGCAGCAGCACCCCGATTTGCCGGTAGACGTTGACCGCCTGGTGGGCGAACTGCGGGTTGCACGCGCCGAGGATCAGGTAATCCTCCATGTCCTCACCGAGTTTGGCTTTCAGCGTCGCTTTCATGTCGATCTCGGTCAGCACGCCAAAGCCCTTTGCAGCGAGCGCTTCCCGAGTCCGGGCAACCGCGTCGTCGAATGAGGTCTGCAGGGTGGTCGATAACGAAATGGCCATAGTCGGCTCCTCTCTCGTCTTCCATTGTGCGTCGGTTTTGCGCCCACTCGGCCACCTTGACGGGCCGCGAGGTGTAAAACGGTGCCCATGGGCCTCCCGTGCCGTCAGCCCGCCGCGGCGGTAGCCGCCCATGCATGAGCTGTCGCTGTGCCAGGCGATCGCCGGGGCGGTCAAGCCGTATGCCGATGGCCGCCACGTCGACGTCGTCCGCGTCCGGATCGGCGCCCTGCGCCAGGTGGTTCCCGAATCGCTGTCGTTCTGCTGGACGCTCGTCCGAGAGTACGAGGACATGCCCGACGCCGAGCTGGAGCTCGAGTTGGTCAGCGCGGAGGTGCGGTGTCGGTCCTGCGGCCAGCCGTCGACGATCACCTCGCAGTGGTGCCTGCTGTGCCCGCAGTGTGAGAGCGCCGATGTCGAGGTGCTGCGCGGTGAAGAGTTTCTGGTGACCTCGCTGGACGTTTCATAGGGGGCTGACGATGGGCAGGTTTCATCGACACGACGACGGCACCGTGCACACGCACGACCACGAGCACGAGCACGAGCACGAGCACGAGCACGAGCACGGAGACCACAGCGGCTATGACACCGGCTCGCAGCGGATCGACGTATTGGAGGCGATTTTCGCCGAAAACGATGTCCGTGCCGAGTACAACCGAAATGCGTTCGAGTCCAACGGTGTTCGCGCATTGAATCTGATGAGCTCGCCCGGTTCGGGGAAGACGACGGTGCTGGCCGCCACCCTCGACGAACTCGCCGGCGAGTTGGCCGTCGGAGTCATCGAAGGCGACATCGCCACCGACCTCGACGCCGCCAAGCTGGGCGGGCGGGGCGCGCAGATCTCGTTGCTCAACACCGGCAACGGGTTCGGCGGCGAATGCCACCTCGACGCCCCGATGGTCAACCGCGCGCTGCAGGGCCTCGAGCTCAGCGCGCTGGATCTGGTCATCATCGAAAACGTCGGAAACCTGGTCTGTCCAGCCGAATTCGACGTCGGCGAACATGCCAAGGCCATGGTCTATTCGGTCACCGAAGGCGATGACAAGCCGCAGAAGTACCCGGTGATGTTCCGCGCCGTCGACGTTGTCCTGCTCAACAAGATCGACCTGGTGCCCCACTTGGACGTCGACGTCGACTCCTATATCGCCCATGTTCGCGAGGTCAATCCGACCGCGACGGTTTTGCCGGTCAGCGCCCGCACCGGAGACGGCATGTCGGCCTGGTTCGGCTGGCTGCGGCGGTTCGCGGCAGGCGATCCGGCCTGACAACGTGGGCCGCCCACCCCGCCCGCATCGCTGCAAACCGCTTGTATGACAACACATGCAAGTTGTTCGCAGGACTACCAACGTGCATTTCAACCCCACGCGCCGACACCGCAGGGGCGGCCCCAAGGCCGTTGAGAATCCGGAAAATTGGACGGGTTACCCCAATTTGCTAGCGGACCGTTGACAACGCAAGTAAGCGGGAGTAGACCCAAAAACTAGCGCCGCGTAGGCGGGCCGACGGTCGACTCCGGCGGTGCCAGGGGCCAAGCAATCAGCCCTGGCCCCGGAAAGCTGCGGCATGCCAACGGAAGCAGCAGTCAAAGCGGAAGAAACTTTGATCCATGTGCTGTGGATCAACGCGGGCCTAAGTTGCGACGGCGATTCGGTGGCGTTGACTGCCGCCACCCAGCCCAGCATCGAGGAAATCGCACTCGGCGCCCTGCCTGGCCTCCCCAAGATCGCGGTGCATTGGCCGCTGATCGACTTCGAATGTGGACCCACCGGCGGCGCCGACGACTTCCTGGAATGGTTCTTCAAAGCCGACCGCGGTGAACTGGACCCCTTCGTGCTCGTCGTCGAGGGCTCGATCCCCAACGAAGCGATCAAGAACGAAGGGTATTGGTGCGGGTTCGGCAACGATCCGGCAACCGGCCAGCCGATGACCACCAGCGAATGGCTGGACCGACTGACGCCCAAGGCAACCGCGGTGGTCGCGGTCGGCACCTGCGCCACCTACGGCGGCATCCATGCGATGGCCGGCAACCCGACGGGGGCGATGGGCGTACCCGACTACCTGGGCTGGGACTGGAAGAGCAAGGCCGGAATTCCGATTGTCTGCGTCCCCGGCTGCCCGATCCACCCGGACAACCTGTCGGAGACCCTGACCTACCTGCTTTACATGGCGACCGGGCAGGCGCCGATGATTCCGCTCGACGACGCTCTGCGACCTCAGTGGCTGTTCGGCGCCACCGTCCACGAAGGCTGCGACCGGGCCGGCTACTACGAGCAGGGCGACTTCGCCACCGAATACGGGTCGCCGAAATGCATTGTGAAGCTGGGCTGTTGGGGTCCTGTCGTGAAATGCAATGTGCCCAAGCGGGGTTGGATCAACGGTGTCGGCGGCTGCCCGAACGTCGGCGGTATCTGCATCGGTTGCACCATGCCCGGGTTCCCGGACAAGTTCATGCCGTTCATGGACGAGCCACCCGGCGGCAAAGTGTCCACCGCCGCCTCCGGGCTGTACGGCTCACTGATCCGCAACCTGCGCGGCATCACCAACCGCACCCTCGACAAGGAGCCGCGGTGGCGGCACAAGGGCGCCGAACTCACCACGGGCCTGCAGCGCACCTGGTAGCCACACGTAAGAGAGAGTGAAGTTCGATGACAACGATCATCCCCGAACCTTCCCTGGCAAAGCGCGAACCCGGCCAACTGGTCGAAATGGCGTGGGATCCGATCACCCGGATCGTGGGCAGCCTCGGCATCTACACCAAGATCGACTTCGACAACAACCAAGTCGTGGAATGCCACTCCACATCGTCGATCTTCCGCGGCTACTCCTTGTTCATGAAGGGCAAGGACCCCCGCGACGCGCATTTCATCACCAGCCGAATCTGCGGAATCTGCGGTGACAACCACGCCACCTGCTCCTGCTACACGCAGAACATGGCCTACGGTGTCAAGCCGCCGCACATCGGCGAGTGGATCGTCAATCTCGGCGAGGCCGCGGAATACATGTTCGACCACAACATCTTCCAGGAGAACCTGGTCGGTGTGGACTTCTGCGAAAAGATGGTCGCCGAGACCAATCCAAGTGTGCTGAGCAGAGCCGAGAACACCGCGGCACCGCACGCCGAGATGCACGGCTACACGACGATCGCCGACATCATGCGCGCGCTCAACCCATTCAGCGGCGAGTTCTATCGCGAGGCATTACAAGTCAGCCGCTACACGCGGGAAATGTTCTGCCTCATGGAAGGCCGCCACGTACACCCGTCCACGCTGTACCCCGGAGGGGTGGGCACAGTGGCGACTGTACAGCTGATGACCGACTACATGAGCCGACTGATGCGCTACGTGGAGTTCATGAAGAAGGTCGTGCCCATGCACGACGACCTGTTCGACTTCTTCTACGAAGCCATCCCCGGTTACGAGAAGGTCGGCTTGCGCCGCACCCTGCTGGGCTGCTGGGGCTCCTTCCAGGACCCCGAGGTGTGCAACTTCGCCTACAAGGACATGGAGCGCTGGGGCAACGCCATGTATGTCACGCCGGGCGTGGTGGTCGACGGCAAGCTGGTCACCCACTCACTGGTCGACATCAACCTGGGCATCCGGATCCTTTTGGGCAGTTCGTATTACGACGACTGGACCGACCAGGAGATGTTCGTCAAGACCGACCCGCTGGGCAACCCTGTCGACCGGCGCCACCCGTGGAACCAGCACACCAACCCGCACCCCCAGAAGCGCGATCTGGACGGCGGCAATTACAGCTGGGTGATGTCGCCACGCTGGTTCGACGGCAAGGACCACCTGGCGCTAGACACCGGCGGCGGTCCGCTGGCCCGGCTGTGGGCCACCGCGCTGGCCGGCTTGGTCGACATCGGCTACGTCAAGTCGACGGGCCACAGCGTGCAGATCAACCTGCCCAAGACAGCGCTGCGAGGCCCGGTCGAATTCGAGTGGAAGATCCCGCAGCACGGATCCAACACCATCGAGCGAGACCGGGCGCGGACCTACTTCCAGGCCTACGCAGCGGCCTGCGGCCTGTATTTCGCCGAGAAGGCGTTGGCCGAGATCCGGGCCGGCCGCACCAAGACCTGGGAGAAGTTCGAGGTGCCCAAGGAGGGCATCGGCTGTGGCTTCACCGAAGCGGTGCGCGGAGTTCTGAGCCACCACATGGTGATTCGGGACGGCAAGATCGCCAACTATCACCCGTATCCGCCCACCCCGTGGAACGCCAACCCGCGCGACAGCTTCGGCACGCCGGGGCCGTACGAAGACGCGGTGCAAGGCCAGCCGATCTTCGAGGAGAACGATCGCGAGCACTTCAAGGGCATCGACATCATGCGCACGGTCCGCAGCTTCGACCCGTGCCTGCCGTGTGGAGTGCACATGTATCTCGGCAAGGGCAAGACGCTGGAACGGCTGCACTCGCCGACCCAATCGATGGAGTGATGCATGGCTGATCGCCCGGAAAAACATGGCGGGGACGCGCAATGGCGCACGGCGGGCGATCGGATCCAGACGCTGCTGGACTCGACGTCGGCGGGCGGGGTCGCGGCGCGGGAGCGCGCCGAGCAGCTGGTCGGTGAGGTCGTCGAGCTCTACGGCGCCGCGCTGTCGAAGATCGTGGATCTGGTTGGTGATCCAGCCGTGATCGATCGGCTGGCCGCCGACGACTTGGTGGCCAGCCTGCTGCTGGTGCACGGTCTGCACCCGCACGGCGTGCACCGGCGGGTGTCCGACGCACTGGAACGGGTGCGGCCCTATCTGGGCTCACACGGTGGCGACGTGCACCTGGTCGACATCGTCGGCGACGCCGTCCGACTGCAATTCGCCGGCAGCTGCAACGGTTGTCCGTCCTCGGCGGTGACCTTGGAGTTGGCCGTCGAGGACGCGATCCGCTCTGCGGCACCGGAGATTTCGTCGATCGAAGTGGTCAGCGCCGAGCCAGTGGCCGCGGTGATACCGGCCGACTCGCTGCTGGCCAAGGTCCGTCACAACGGCTCGCCGGCCTGGCATCCGGTGGCTGACCTAGCCGACCTGTCCGCCGGTGAGGTCGGCGGCTTCGCTGTCGGCGGTAGGTCGGTGCTGGCCTGTCGGATCGGTGATCAGCTCTACGCCTACCGCGACCATTGCCCGGTGTGCGACGGATCGTTGACGGGCGCCAAGCTGCACGACGCGCTGTTGCGCTGCCCGGTCTGCCACGCGTTTTTCGACGTCGTGCACGCGGGTATCGGCTTGGACGCCGTGTCGCACCTGGAGCCGATGCCGCTTTTGATGCGCGACGGGGTGCTGTCCATCGCAGTGCCGAGCGAGCCGATGGGCGCCCCGGCATGACGCGCCGCGACGATGCAGAGTGCAGCGATGAGGTGGGGGCACCTCCCGCTTGCGGGGGAGAGCGGCGCACGTGACTAGTCCGTACAACGTGCTGTCCCGCATCACCGGCAACCGGCGTGCCCCGCAGCCGGCCGGGCAGCGCTGCGAAATGTGCTCGGAAGCTATCGCCGACGCCCACCAGCATGTCGTCAATGTGGCTGGGCGCCAACTGATGTGTGTATGCCGGGGTTGCTATCTGCTGTTCACGGACAGCCACGCCGAGTTGCGCTACCGCGCGGTGCCCGACCGCTATCTGTCGTTCCCCGAGTTCGCGTTGGATCGTCGCACGTGGGAGGCATTGCAGATCCCGGTCGGGCTGGCATTCTTCTTCCACAACTCGGCGTTGGGACGCACCGTCGCCTTCTACCCCGGACCCGCGGGTGCCTGCGAATCGGAGTTGGACCTGCAGGCCTGGGACGCCATCAGCGCCGCCGACCCCAGGGTGGGTCTGCTGGCCGACGACGTCGAGGCGCTGCTGGTGCGCGTCCCGGAAACCGGTCAGCCCGTGTGCTATCTGGTGCCGATCGATGCCTGCTACGAATTCGTCGGCGGCCTACGCGCGCTGTGGCGCGGCTTCGACGGCGGGCAGGAAGCCCGTGCGTTCATCGACGACTTCTTTGCGACGTTGGCCGCTCGCAGTGAGGAGCGGCGCTCATGACCGGGCTGTCGTTCACCGTCGTCGACATCGCCCCGGAACCGTACGCGCTGACCCCGGTGCTGACTGCGCAAGTCGCGGTTTCGACCACCGGAGACGAACCAGTGCATGCGATCGCGCTGCGCTGCCAAGTCCGCATTGACCCGCTGCGGCGCGGCTACACCGACGAGGAGGCCGCTGGGCTGGTCGACTTGTTCGGGCCGCGGGAACGCTGGGCCACCACCCAGCACACATTCCTGTGGCAGCATTGCGCGGCGATGGTGGCCGGGTTCACCGGCGCCGCCACCGTAGCGCTGCCGCTGGAGTGCACCTACGACTTCGAGGTGGCCGCCGCCAAATACCTTCACGCATTACGTGACGGCGCGTTGCCGCTGCAATTCCTGTTCAGCGGAACCGTTTTCATGGCGGGTGAGCGCGGCTTTTCGGTGCAGCAGGTGCCGTGGGATTGCGAAGACCGCTACGCGATGCCGGTCTCGGTGTGGCGGGAGTTGATGCGTCAGCACTATCCCACCAGCGGATGGGTACGTCTCGACCACGACACGGTGGCGGCGCTGGCCGAGTACAAGTCCGCGTGCGGACTGCTGAGCCTCGACGAAGCAGTCACCGCTCTGCTGGCAGCGACGCGTGAGGAAGTCCGATGAGCGCGAACTGGGCTTGGGCCCGCACGGTCGCCGATGCCGTGCTCTACGAAGGCTACCTGCTCTACCCGTACCGGGCATCGTCGAACAAGAACCAATCGCGTTGGCAGTGGGGTGTTCTCGGTCCTCCTGGGGCAACTGACGCCGGCGTCGGCGAGGATGACAGCCTTTCGACACAGTTCCTCCTCGACGGTGTCGACGCTCTTCAACTGGTGGTGCGTTTCCTGCAACTGCAGCACCGCGGCGCCGAGCGCGACACCGGCGGCCGGCACTACCAACCGGTCGACGAGCTGACCACGCCGTCGCGGACGTGGCTGTCCTGGGACGAGGCCGTCGAAGTCGAATTGCCGTTCGGGCCCTTCGACATCGGCGACCGCGCTTTCGGGCAGTGGACGCTGCCGGTGGAGGCGCCGTCGGGAACTGATGTCGAGCCGGTAGACGGCGGCAGGCTGGTACGCACCCGGCAGGCGGTGTCCGCGTCGTTGACCATCAGCGTCGAACCGGAAGACGAGGGCCTGCACCGGGTCACAGTCACGCTGACCAATACCGGGGCTGCAGCGATCGATAAAGCCGATGCCATCGCCAGGTCGCTGATCGGCACCCACGTCATTGCCGAAGCCGTTGGCGGCGCGTTTGTTTCATTGCTGGAGCCGCCCGAGCACGCAGCAGCCGCCGCCGCCCGCTGCCGACAGCACCGCTGCTTCCCGGTGTTGGCCGGCCCGCCCGGCGAATCCGATCTGCTGCTGGTGTCGCCGATCATCCTCTACGACCATCCCGAGGTCGCCGAGCAGAGCCAGGGTGCACTCTACGATTCCACCGAGATCGACGAGATCCTGACCCTGCGGGTGATGACCATGACCGACGAGGAGAAAGCTCAGGCTCGAGCCACCGATCCGCTGGCGGCTCAGCTCATCGACCGATGCGATGCGATGTCTCCCGAGGCGATGCAGCGGCTGCACGGCGTGCTGCGCGACCCGAAGCTCAGTGATCCCGACCTGATCCCCGAGATACCCGACGGCGTCCAATGGTGGGATCCCTTGGCCGACACCGCCGTCCACCCCGACATCGACGCCGTCCTGGTCGACGGCATCCGGGTCGCACGCGGGAGCCGGGTCCGGCTGCACCCGTCGCGGCGCGCCGACGCGCAGGATTTGTTCTTCTCCGGCAAGACCGCTCGGGTGACCTCGGTCCACGAAGACGTCGACGGCCATCAGCATGTGGGGGTGGTGGTCGAGGAGGACCCGGCAGCCGACCTGCACGACTGGTACGGCCGCTATTTGTACTTCGCGCCCGACGAAGTCGAACCGCTCGAAGCTCAACACATCGCAGAAAGGAGTCCGACATGGAAATCGTAGGGTGGGTGTTCATCGGCATCCTGGCGCTGGTCGTCTTCTCGGCAGTCCTGATGGGGCTCGTGTCGCTGCCGGATGCTCGGCGCTACTTGAAGATCCGGCACATGTAGCGCGAGTAACGTAGCTTTATGGCGTCCCGCATCCTGATTGCCGGCATCGGCAACATCTTCCTCGGCGACGACGGCTTCGGACCCGAGGTGTTGCGTCGTGTGTGCGAACGACTGACCGAACCGGATACGTTGCGCGCCACCGATTACGGCATCGGCGGGATGCACCTGGCCTACGACCTGCTGGAGAATTGGGACGCGCTGGTGCTCGTCGACGCGGTACCCAACCGGGGAGCACCCGGAACGGTACACGTTTTCGAAGCTGACCACGAATCGCAAGGCGCCCCCGCCGGTCTCGACGCGCACAGCATGGATCCGGCGACGGTGTTCGCGAGTCTGCGGGCGCTGGGAGGGGTTCCGCCGCGCACTGTCGTCGTCGGGTGCGAAGTCGCCGACGTCGGTGAGGGAATCGGCCTGTCCGACCAGGTTCTGGGCGCTGTCCCCGAGGCTGTGCGAGAGGTCGAATCGGCGGTGGCGATGTTGCGTGCCGAGGCGGAACTGCGGGAGGTTTGACGATGTGCCTAGGGATTCCGGGTCAAGTGGTGCGCATGCTCGAGGGCTACAGTGGCCAACTCGCGCTGGTCGACGTCGCCGGTGAGAACCGCCGGGTCAATGTCGGCATGCTGCCCGAGGAGACATTCGCTCCGGGCGACTGGGTGATCATCCACATGGGCTTTGTGGTAGAGAAAACCGACAAGGCCGGCGCCGACGCGGCGATGGCCGGTCTGGAGTTGATGGGCCGCGGCCGCATTGAGTCCGACGGCCTCAGTTGACCATCACCGGCGACGGCGTCAGTCGAAAGTACGCTTGGATCGTGGTACCTGCCTCGGCGGCGTGAGTGCGGACAAGATCCGCGATCGTGTTCACCAGAAACAAACCGCGCCCGGTGATGGCGTTACCAGGCGGCAGGCGGTGCCCGGCCATCGGGTCGTCAAATCGCCCACGATCGCGCGCCTGACAAACGAGATGACCGTTGTGCTGCCAAATCGCCAGTCGGCAATGGCTTTTGGCGTGCTGCAAACTGTTCGTTGCCAACTCGGTCACCGCCAACTGAAGATCGGCGATCCCGGCTTGGGACAGACCTAACCACCCCGCGTAACGGCTGGCGAAAGCACGTGCGCCAGTGAGGTCTGCCAGGCTTCGCACCGTATAGGCGGCCGCGTCGGCGCTGGTCGGGAGCGGCTGGTTGTAGCGGGCGATCGCCGCATCCGGGGCGTAATCGGCGCTGCGGTCGGCCGTCCCGTTGCGCCACAGCAGCGGATGCGTGGTGCAGGCGTCGAACAGCACGGTATCGGCCAGTTGCTCGGCGTCATAGAGGCACACCCCGGTTACCTCGTTGCCAGCGAAGGCCGTATTGCACAGGGCCTCGTGCCGCACGCATGCCGGATATTCGTCCGCGGTGCGGCTGGGCCACACGGGTTCGCCGACCATCCGCACCCGTTCGCCCGGGTGCTCGGCCACGAAAGCGCCCAGTAGGCCGAGAAGCCGATTCGGATTGCGGCCAGCTTCGGTGATATCGGTCATCGCGACGTCTACGGCCGCATCACCCAGCCCGTCACGGATTGCCGCCAACTTCTCTTCTGGCAGCGCGACGATCGTCGGCTGACCCTTGTCTAACCCGTCGGCGATGAACGGCACTGTCGCGTCGAGATATTCCTGTTCGGATCGGTAGAAGAGCGCCGAGTGCACCAAGCCGGCCGGCTCGGCGCGTCTCTCACGCATAATCGCCCCTTGATCGCGACGCAATCCCCCAACCCGCCTTGATGCTACGCGGCCAGCTGCGGGTCACCGGTCAGCCCTCGCGGTGTGGGCGCAACTCAGCAGGTCAGCAACATGCATCCGGCGATCGGACCACCGCCCGCGGCCACCACCGCGACCTCCGGCCGCCGCGTCAGCTGCCGTTCACCGGCCTGTCCGCGCAGTTGAAGACACGCTTCGTGTAGCACCCAGTAGCCGTGCATGCGGCCCGCCGAGAGTTGCCCGCCGTAGGTGTTCAGCGGCAGTAGGCCGTCGCGAGCGATCCGCTCGGCACCCTCGACGAACGGCCCGGCTTCGCCGTCTGCGCAGATGCCTAACGCTTCCAGCCACGCCAGCGCGAGAAAGGTAAAACCGTCGTACAACTCAGCCAGGTCGAGGTCCGACGGCGTCAGGTCGGTGCGCGACCACATCTGCGCCGCTGCGTCGCTGGATGCCATCTTGGGGTAGTCCGGGCGGTGAAACCAGCCACCGACACCGTCGGACCCACCGACGGCCTCCACGGCCACTGCCGGATGCGGGCAGTCGCGAGCGTAATCGGCGGCCGAGACGACCACCGCGATGGACCCGTCGACCGGGACGTCGCAGTCCAGCAACCCGAACGGCGCCGAAACCGGCCGCGCCGCAAGGTAGTCGACCATGGTGAGCGGCTCACGGTACACCGCAAGGGGATTCATCGCCGCGTTGCGACGGCTGTTGATCGCCAACCAGCCGAGCTGCTCCTTGGTGGTTCCGTAGAGTTCCATGTGTCGCCGACAATGCAACGCCAGCCAGTTCGCAGCCGAGTACGCATGGGCGGCAATGAGTTCGACGATATCGTCCATTCCGCCGATACTGGGTTGTTCGCTCTGGGTCTGCTGTGCCGACGGCGGCGACTCCGACGTCGGCGCCGCCGGCACCGAGCCGCCGATCATTTGGACCGTGCGATACACCAGCACGTGCCTGCTCTGCTTGTCGGCCACCGCACGACACGCCGACGTGACCGGGGTCAGGAGCCCGGTGACGCCGAAACCGGAACTGTAGTCAACGGGTTCGACCCCCAGCGCCGCAGCGACGTCGGGCACCGGCGTATCCCCGAGGGTGGCAATGCCGTCGATGTCGGTGGCGTTGAGCCCCGCGTCAGCGATGGCCGCATGCACCGCCTCGAGGGTGAGCTCCAGCGACGGGACGCCGGTACGGCGCCCGATTCGCGAAATCCCGACGCCGGAAACGATCGCGTCCTTCTCGAAGTGTCGCATCAGAGCCGTCCGTCCGCACCGCCAGTCCAACAGAGCGTACTGTAATGCCGGTGACCGCAGAACCGAAGTCGCAGTTGCTCATCGAATATTGCGACACCTGTGTCCATTGGGTTCATCCGTCGGCCAAGTCTTGCCCGCGATGTGACCGCCCGCTGGTGGCCCGTCCGGTGTCGGGACGCGGCACGGTGTTCACCTTCACGGTCAACTTCCATCCGTATAACCCCGACATCCCGACTCCTTACGTGATCGCGATCGTCGAACTGGACGAACAGCAGGGGCTTCGGCTGGCCGCCAATATCGTTGACTGCCAGCCGGATTCAGTTGTATGCGGCATGCCCGTCGAAGCCCGGTTCGAGCAGGGCGCGACGCCGGTGTTCGCCCCGGTGGCCACGCTGGCGTGACGCTCGACCCGCACCGCCACGCTAGCGTGACGCTCGCGGGGTCGCGCACTACTTGATCAGCGGGTCGCGGGGCATGCCGAGAATCCGCTCGGCGATCTGGTTGCGGGTGACTTCGGAAGTGCCGCCGGCGATCGCCATGCCGCGGGCACCCATCACCAGCCGGCTGACCAGCGCGCCGGGCCCGTCGCCCAAGGCGATTTCGGGCCCCAGCAGAGCTGCAGCGATCGCACCGCCCTCACCCATGTGCTCGGCCAGCGTGAGCTTGGTGATGTTGCCTTCGGGGCCGGGGCCCGCGCCTTCGATACTGCGAGCCGCGCGGCGCAGGTTCAGCAGCCGCAGCGCGTGTTCTTCGGCCAGGAAGGCGCCGACGCGAACGGTGGCCCCGGCCAACCGATCTGCGTACTGCCCCGCCAGCTGCACCAGTTGCCCGGCCAGGCCCGCATAGTACGAACCGCCGCCGCCGATGCTGACCCGCTCGTTGCCCAACGTCGCACGGGCCACCGTCCAGCCGGTGTTGGGTTCCCCGACCACATCCTCGTCGGGAACGAACACGTCGTTGAAGAACACCTCGTTGAAATCCGAGCCGCCGGTGATCTGCCGCAGCGGGCGGACCTCCACACCGGGAGCTTTCATGTCGATGATCACCGTGGTGATGCCGGCGTGCTTGGGCGCTTCCGGATCGGTGCGCACGGTGGCCAGGCCGCGACGGCAGTAGTGCGCCCCGCTGGTCCACACCTTCTGCCCGTTGATCTTCCAGCCGCCGTCGACGCGGGTGGCGCGGGTCTTGACCGCAGCCGCATCCGATCCGGCATCGGGCTCGGAGAACAACTGGCACCACACCTCGTCCTGGCGCAACGCCTTCTCGACGAATCTCTCGATCTGCGAAGGCGTTCCGTGCTGGATCAGGGTCAGAATGACCCATCCGGTGATCGAGTAGTCCGGCCGCTTGATCGCTGCGGCGGTGAACTCCTCCTCGATCACCAATTGCTCCACCGCATCCGCGGCGCGACCCCAGGGCTTGGGCCAATGCGGCATCACGTAGCCGGTGGCGATCAGCTTGTCGCGCTGCGCCTCTGGGGACAACGCAGCGATCTCGGCGGCGTCGGCACGGATTTGGCCGCGCAGCTCTTCGGCTTCATCCGGCAGGTCGAGGCTGTTGGCCCGGGTGACACCGGCCGCGGTGCGATCGAAGACATCCTGTGCGGGGGCGTCGCCGCCGAACAGCGCGCGGGTGGTCAACGCGCGGCGCAGATGCAGATGTGCGTCGTGCTCCCAGGTGAATCCGATTCCGCCGTGCACCTGGATATTCAGTTCGGCGTTGCGCGCATAGGCCGGGAACGCCAGCGCCGCCGCCACCGCGGCGATCAGCCGGAACTGCTCCTCGTCTTCGCCGGCCGCGCGGGAGGCATCCCACACCGCGGCCGTCGCCGACTCCGAACCCACGAGCATGTTCGCGCAGTGGTGCTTGACCGCCTGGAAGGTGGCGATGGTGCGGCCGAACTGCTGGCGCACCTTGGCGTAGTCGACCGCGGCGTCCAGGCAATCCGACGCTCCACCGGCGGCTTCGGCCGCCAGCAGCGTCCGGGCTCGCGCCAGCAGCGATTCCCGTCCCGTCGACAGGATGTCGTCGTCGGTGACCTTGACGTTCTGCAGCTTGACCCGCCCCGAGCGTCGTGTCGGGTCGAGGTTGTCGGGCACCTCGACCGAGATGCCGTCTCGGCCGCGGTCCAGCGCCAGCACGTCGTCGCCGGCGGCGATCACCAACAACTCGGCCAGCCCGGCGCCCAGCACGATTCCGGCGTCGCCGGTGGCCACTCCCCCGTCGACGGTGACCTCACCACCGAGCCCGATGCCGGCGGTGACCGTGCCGTCGATCAGCCCCGGCAACAGCCGGCCCTTCTGCTCCGAGCTGCCTTCGTTGGCGATGACGGCCGACGCGATGACGGTCGGCACGAACGGCCCAGGCGCCACCGCCCGGCCCAGTTCCTCGACCACCACGACCAATTCGGGCAATCCGTATCCCGAGCCGCCGTGCTCCTCGTCGATATGCAGGCCCAGCCAACCGAGTTCGACGAGGTCCTGCCAGAACGGCGGACGCGCCTCCTCGGCCGCATCGAGCAGCGACCGCGCCGCCCAACGCGCCTTTTGTGACGTCAGAAACCCGCGGGCCACCTCGGCGAGTTCGCGATGGTCGTCGGTCAGTGCGATACCCATTCGAGGGCCCTCCTCGTCGTTGCAGGCGGTGCAAGAAGCGTACTCACAGGCGGTTTGACCGCGAAACAGAAGCCAGGGCTGTGGTCGAGGCCGCGATCACGACCGTGGCTTCTGCGTCGCGGGGTAGCTAGATCACTTCGGGGCGAAGCGCTGTCCGGCATCCAGCCGCAGGCATTGGCCGTTGAGCATCGGGTTGTCGACGATGGCCGCGACCAGCTTGGCGTACTCCTCGGGCCGGCCTAACCGCTTCGGGAACGCCGCGTCCTTGGTCAGCGCGGTGGCGTACTCGTCCGGAATACCCTTGGTCAGCCCGGTCGCGAACAGGCTCGGCGCGATCGCCAGCACCCGGATGCCCAGCGATCCGAGGTCGCGGGCCATGGTCAGGCACATGCCCGCGATACCGGCCTTGGCCGCGGTGTAGGCCACCTGCCCGATCTGGCCCTCGAACGCCGCGATCGACGCAGTGTTGACGATGACGCCGCGCTCTTCGTCCTCAGGTTCGTTAGTGCTCATGTGGGCGGCCGCGAGCCGGCTGATGTTGAAGGTCGCGATGAGGTTGAGATCGATCACCGACTGGAAGGATTCGAGATCGTGCGGGCCCGACTTGGACATCGTCCGCTTGGCGATACCGCCGCCGGCCGTCGTCACGATCACGTGCAGACCGCCCAGCGCATCGACTGCGGTCTGCAGCGTCTCCGCGGTGCCGGCAAAGTCGGTCACGTCCACCGGGTAGAACGTGCCGTTGATCGCGGTGGCGACGTCCTTGCCGTCGGACCCTTCGCGGTCGAATATCGCGACGCTGGCCCCACGTGCGGCCAGCAGTTCGGCGGTGGCCCGTCCCATGCCCGAGGCGCCGCCGATGACGACCACCTTCTTGCCGTTGATCTCCATGCAAACCTCCGTGTTTGACAGCTCTTGTGTCCAGCACGTTAGCGCGGCCGTGCGTGACGTTGTCGGCCAGGCGTGTAAAGCTGGGCTGTGCTGCTGACCGACGTGGCGGCCGCCTGGGTCGACGTAGGCGGCGCTTCCGCGCGGCGGGCCAAGATCGCGCGGATCGCCGACCTGCTCATCCAGACACAATCCGACCCGCAACTCGTCGCGATCGTGGTGTCCTGGCTTTCCGGCGAATTGCCGCAGCGCCAGATCGGGGTGGGCTGGGCCAGCCTGCGCTCGCTACCACCGGCCGCGACGCAGCCGAGTTTGACCGTGCGCGACGTCGACGCAGTGTTCTCGACGATCGGCGCGCTGTCGGGCGCCGGCTCGCAGACCCGACGCGCCGAAAGCGTCGCTGCGCTGTTCGCCGCTGCCACCGACACCGAGCAGGCGTTTCTGCGCCGACTGCTGACCGGTGAGCTGCGTCAAGGCGCATTGGCCGGAATCATGGCCGACGCGGTGGCGGCGGCCGG
>NZ_LZKJ01000079.1 GCF_001672775.1 Mycobacterium kyorinense
GCCGCCCGATCGGGCCCGCCCCCGATGCTGCCGTGACGCGAGGTGCTTGTGCGCACGTCGCGCCCCCAGGACATCACTACGGCTGTCCAAGGAAATTTAGCACGTCACAGCGCGTGTCGTTGCTCGTCAGAGACGCGGGCGTCATCGCTTTTGCGGCTGCTGTGGCGGTCGGCTTCGCCGACAGCAGCCTTCCAGGCAGCGACGTTAAAACGCCGTTAACCAAGTTAAGAAACGGTTAACGCACTTTCACAACTGCCGTCCAGCTAGGTAGTTATTGGAGCCGTTGTCTGTAGTCGGCGCCAATATGACCCGGCTTGTTTTCGTTAGGAGAAGTCATTGTCTTTCGTAACCACACAGCCCGAAGCGCTGATGGCGGCAGCCAGCAACTTGAGCGGTATCGCATCTGGGCTGGCGGCCCGGAATGCCGCGATAGCTGCGCCGACGACCGGGGTGGTTCCGGCAGCCGCCGACGAAGTATCGATTGCGACAGCCGCACAGTTCGCCGCGCATGCCCAGATGTACCAAGCGGTCGGTGCTCAAGCTGCGGCCATCCAACAGGCGTTCGCGGCGAACCTCAACGGCAGCGCCGGCACGTACGCGGCCACCGAGGCTGCCAACGCACTCGCTGCGGGCTGACGTAGGGGCGAATAGGCATGGATTTCGCAGCGTTGCCGCCGGAGATCAACTCCGGCCGCATGTACGCCGGCCCGGGCTCGGCGCCGATGATGGCTGCCGCTGCGGCCTGGGACGAACTGGCCAACGACCTTTACGCCACCGCGGCGAGCTATGAAGCGGTGGTCTCGGGGTTGAGCAGCGGACCGTGGTTGGGCGCGTCGTCCGCGTCGATGGCCGCTGCGGCTGCGCCGCACACGGCGTGGCTGAGCGCCACTGCTGCGCAAGCTCAACAAACCGGCGCTCAGGCCAAGGCCGCAGCGGCCGCGCATGCGGCTGCCTATGCCATGACGGTGCCCCCACCCGTGATCGCCGCCAACCGGACCGAGTTGGTGACGCTGGTAGCGACCAACATCCTTGGACAGAACGCGCCGGCCATCGCCGCCAATGAGGCCGATTACGCCGAGATGTGGGCTCAGGACGCCGCCGCGATGTACGGCTACGCCGCTGCCTCGCAGACCGCTTCCCAGGTGACCCCGTTCACGTCGCCGCAGCAAACCACCAACCCCGGTGGGATGGCTGCGCAGCACGCGGCGGTCGCCCAGGCCACCGGTACGTCGGCCGGGCACGCCTCGGTTTCGCAGGCGCTGCAGGCAGCAGCGCCGTCGGCGCCGACGGGGTCCATTCCGGGTCTCGATACGTTGGGGTCACTCTCGGACATTTGGGCCCTGCCTCAGGACGCGCTCTTCGATACCGCGATCATCGCCGCGTTCTTTCCCGAGTATGCGATTGCCGGCACCGCGCTGCCGTCTCCCTTCGGTCTGGGAGCAGCGGCGCCCGGCGCCATAGCGGCGGCTCAACCATTAGGCCTGACGCCGGTATTGGAGGCACCCGTCGGCCTGGCGGGGGCATCGGTGTCCGCTGGTGTCGGCCAGGCGACCTCCCTCAGCGGTATGTCGGTGCCGCAAGGCTGGGCCACGGCGGCCCCGGAGATGCGCCTGGCCGCCGCCGAGTTGCCGATCGCCAATGTCGTTGCGTCAGAAGGCGGCATGTTCAGCGGGATGCCGCTGTTCGGCGGGGCTCCGTTGATGACGATGTCCGGGCGTGGCATGGCTGACTCCCGTCGCCGGGACCCGGACGAGGCCAAGCGCAAGGCCAAGGGACGACGATCAACCATGCGATGAGTCGATCACCGCATTCACTGATTTAAAAAGAAGGAGAGTTCCATGACCACTCGGTTTATGACCGACCCGCACGCCATGCGCGACGTGGCCGGCCGCTTTGACCTACACGCCCAGACCGTCGAAGACGAAGCCCGCAAGATGTGGGCCTCGTCCCAAAACATCGCCGGAGCCGGCTGGAGCGGAACCGCCCA
>NZ_LZKJ01000080.1 GCF_001672775.1 Mycobacterium kyorinense
CGACGTGCACGCCGGCCGCCGACAGCCGCGCCGCACCGCCGGCCGCGATCGGATTCGGGTCCGCGACCGCATACACCACCGACGCGATACCGGCGTCGAGCAGTGCGTCCACACACGGCGGCGTTTTGCCGTGGTGATTGCACGGCTCCAGGGTGACCACCGCCGTACCGCCGGCAGCCAGACTGCCGGCCCGCCGCAGCGCCACGACCTCGGCGTGCGCGCTGCCCGTCGGGCCGGTGCCGCCCACTCCGACGACCCGGCCCTCACGGTCCAGGATCACCGCGCCGACCGGCGGGTTCGGATAGGTGGCGCCCTTGACCAGGTCAGCATGGTCGACCGCGAGGCGCATGGCGGCTTCGTGGTCGATGGCCGCCGCGGTACTCATCGGCGCAGATGCGGTGACGCGGCGCCGGCCCGTCGCCGCAGCGCCTCGACCGCCTCACCCGGGTCGTCGGCGTTGTAGACGGCTGATCCGGCGACGAAGCAGTCGACGCCGGCCTCGGCGGCCTGCTCGATGGTGTCGGCATTGATGCCGCCGTCGATCTCCACCAGGATGGTCAGTTCACCGGAGTCGACCATTTTGCGCACGGTGCGCACTTTGCTCAACACCTCGGGGATGAACTCCTGGCCACCGAAGCCAGGTTCAACCGACATCACCAGGAAGGTGTCGAAGTCTTTGAGGATCTCCAGATACGGCTCCAACGGGGTGCCGGGTTTGATGCTCAACCCTGCCTTGGCGCCGGCGGCCCGGATGTCGCGGGCCACGCCGACGGGGTTGTCGGTGGCCTCCGCATGGAAGGTGACGTTGTGGGCGCCGGCCTCGGCGTAGGGCGGTGCCCACCGGTCGGGGTTCTCGATCATCAAATGGCAATCCATCGGGATGTCGCTGGCTTGCAGGAGGCTTTCCACCACCGGCAGGCCGATGGTCAGGTTCGGCACGAAATGCGCGTCCATCACGTCGACATGCAGCCAGTCGGCGCCGGCGACCACAGCGGCTTCGTCGGCAAGGCGGGCGAAATCGGCGGCCAGGATCGACGGCGCGATCAGGGGTCGATCGGTGTTGGCGGACATGGGGATGAGCCTACTGGGGGTCTACTTGCAGGGCGGCGGCGAACATGGCGTCGGTGCCGTGTCGGTGCGGCCACAGCTGAACATAGGGCCCCTCCCCCAGCTCGTCGACCGGCTCGAACAACGGCCTGGTGTCCAGCGCGTGCACCGGCTGACGGCGCAGCGCATCGGCGACGACACCGACGGTCTCGGACAGGTGCGGAGAGCAGGTGGCATACAGCACCACCCCGCCGGGCCGGGTCAATCCGATTGCCGCCGTGAGCAATTCACGTTGCAGCCGCGTCAGCGCCGGAATGTCGCTGGGCTGACGCCGCCAGCGGGACTCGGGTCGGCGGCGCAGCGCGCCCAGCCCGGTACAGGGCACGTCGACCAGCACCCGGTCGAAGCCCGGGTCCAGGCCGGTTTCGCGCCCGTCAGCCTGCAGCACGTCGACTGGTAGACCGCGGGTGTTCGCCGCTACCAGGTCGGCACGGTGCGCCGCGGGCTCGACCGCAGTGACCCGGGCCCCGCGGCCGGCGCCCACCGCGGCCAGCAGCGCGGTCTTGCCGCCGGGCCCCGCGCACAGGTCCAACCAGCGGCCGGTGTCGTCGGCCACCGGTGCCAACGTCAACGCGCGGGCCACCAACTGGCTGCCTTCGTCTTGCACCAGCGCTTGGCCGTCACGCACCGCGGGCAACTCCCCTGGGTCACCGGCCGGCAGGTACACCGCATACGGCGAATACCGGCCGACGGTGCCGTCCACCGCGTCGGCCAGCTCGGCGGCCGTCAGACTCCCAGGCCGCGCCGCCAAATGCACCTGCGGGCGCTCGTCGTCGCTGGCCAACACGGCGTCGAGCTCGCCGGCGGCCGCGCCCAACGCGTCGGCAAACGCCTGGGCGATCCAGCGCGGGTGGGCATGGACCAAGGCGGCATGCCCGACGGGATCGGTCGCCGGGTCGGGCGCCAGCTCCTCGACCCAGGACCGCTCGTCGCGGGTGCTGACGGTTCTCAGCACACCGTTGACGAAACCCGCACGCGCCGAGTCGAATTCGATCGCCGCCTGCTCGACGGTGGTGGACACCGCGGCGTGCGCTTCGACCCTGGTGCGCAGCAGCTGGTACGTGCCGAGCCGCAGCAGGTCGAGCAGCACCGGGTCGATCGCGTCGGGTGACCGTCCGGCCGCCGCGCCGATGATCGCGTCGAGCAGACCGCGGGTGCGGCTGGTGCCGTAGGTGAGTTCGGTGGCGAAAGCGGCGTCACGCCCAGTGATCTGACGTTCACGCAGCAGCGCTGGCAACGCCAGGTTGGGGTAGGCGTCGCGCTCGGTGACGGCGCGCAGCACGTCGAACGCGGCCCGCCGGGCGGGGTCCAGCGGCCGGCGCCGGGGTGGCCGGGGCCGGGACGGTCGCCGGCCTGGTTGGCTGCGGCGCGGCTTGTCCGGCGTCATGAGGCGTGCGCCGCGGAGTCCAGCCGGGCGCCGCGTGCCCAGTCGACGGCATTCATGAACTTCTTTCCCGGCGGCTGGATTTCACCGAGCTGCACCGGCTGCGAGCCGGTGCCGACCTGCACCATGTGGCGACTGACTTGAATCTTCCCGGGCTGCAGGGTATTTGATGCCGCGGCGTCGACGCGGACCGGTCCGAGCTTGACCCGCACGTCGCCGATCAGCGTCCACGCGCCGGGATGGGGTGTGACGGCGCGGATGCGACGCTCGACGACCTGGGCCGGCAGATCCCAGCGCACCCGCGCGTCGTCGACAGTGATCTTGGGTGCGACGCTGACCCCGTCTTGTGATTGCGGCACCGGTGTCAGCGCCCCGTCGGCGATGCCGTCCAGCGTCGTCTCCAGCAGAGCGGCTCCCGAAACGGCCAACCGGTCAAGCAGATCTCCGGCGGTGTCGCCCGGCTGGATCGTCTCGGTGACAACGCCGTAGACCGGTCCGGAATCCAGGCTGGGCTCGATCTGGAACGTGGTCGCGCCGGTGATCGGGTCGCCCGCCGCCAGGGCGGCCTGCACCGGGGCGGCGCCGCGCCAGGCGGGCAGCAGCGAAAAGTGCAGATTGACCCAGCCGTGTGGCGGCACCGCCAGCAACTCGTCACGCAGCAGCGCGCCGTAGGCCACCACCGGGCAGCAGTCCGGCGCCAACTGCGCCAACTCCGCGACGAACTCGGGGCTGTTCGGCCGCGCCGGCCGCAGTACCGGAATGCTGCGCTCGAGCGCCAGCCGGGCCACCGGTGACGGTTGCAGATGGCCCCGCCGGCCCGACGCGGCATCGGGCCGGGTGAGCACCGCGACCACCTCGTGGTGGGGCGAGTCGATGAGCCGGCACAGTGCGGGCAAGGCGGGTTCGGGGGTGCCGGCGAAAACGAGGCGCATTGGCCCATCCTATTGGCGTTGACTCTGCGGCTACCGGGCAGAAGTGCGAGTAGCCCACTTGGTCAGCGCAGACTCAACGCAGTGGCGGGGCCAGCGTCATTGTTCTTCTTCCGCCAAGCGTGGAATCAGCCCGCCCGCCAACACATCTTTGACCTGCCGCGGCGAAAGTCGATGCCGCACAGTGAAAGACTTGTCCTTGGTGACGTTGTTCACCTCGATGGTGTCGCCGTCGGCCAGGGCGTCGCGGACATCTTTGAGGCGCAAGGTGTCGTCCTGGTCGATCGCGTCGTAGTCGTCGGCGTTGTCGAACTCGAGTGCCAGCACACCGTAGTTGGCGAGGTTTTGCCAATGGATGCGTGCGAACGACTTCGCGATGACGGCCCGCAGACCCAGATAACGCGGGGCGATCGCGGCGTGCTCCCGGGACGAACCCTGACCGTAATTCTCGCCGCCGACCACGATATGCCCGTCCTCGCCGGCCTCCTGGGCCCGCTCCGGATAGGACTCGTCGATCTGGGTGAAACTGAACATCGCCAGTTTGGGGATATTGGAGCGAAACGGCAGTGCCCGCGCGCCAGCCGGGGAGATTTCGTCGGTGGAGATGTTGTCGTCGACCTTGAGCAGAACCGGGGCCTCGATTTCGTCAGGTAGCGGCGACAGTTCCGGGAGGCTGGAAATATTGGGCCCTTTCACCGGTTCGACCTTTTGGGCTTCGTCCTCGGGCAATGGTTCCACCAACATCGCGGTGTTGACCGAACTCTGCTCGGGCAGATCGAGTTTGGGGTAGTCCATCTTCACCTCGCGCGCCCAGTCCCGCGGGTCGGTGATGACACCGGTCAACGCGGACGCAGCGGCGGTCTCCGGCGAGCACAGCCAGACCGAATCCTCCTTCGTCCCCGAACGACCGGGGAAGTTGCGCGGCATCGTGCGCAGCGAGTTACGGCCGACGGCCGGCGCTTGACCCATGCCGATGCACCCCATGCATCCGCTCTGGTGGATACGCGCCCCGCCGATCACCAGCTCGGCCGTCGCGCCCATTTTCGTCAAATCGGCCAGGATCTGCCGCGACGTCGGGTTGACGTCGAAGCTGACTTGCGGCGCTGTTTGGCGTCCGGCCACCATTGCGGCGGCGATCGCGAAATCGCGCAGCCCGGGGTTGGCGCTCGAGCCGATGACCACCTGCGCAATCTCCTCGCCGGCGACCTCGCGCACCGGCACCACGTTGCCCGGTGACGAGGGTTTGGCGATCAGCGGTTCGATCTTTGACAAGTCGATGCTGTCCTCGACGTCGTAGCCGGCGTCGTCGTCGGCGAGCAGCTCTACCCAGTCATCCTCGCGCTCTTCTGCGCGCAAGAACTCGCGGACGGCGTCGTCGCTGGGGAAAACTGTTGTGGTGGCGCCGAGTTCGGCACCCATGTTGGCAATCACGTGGCGGTCCATGGCCGTCAGACTGGCCAGCCCCGGCCCGTGGTATTCGATGATCCGGTTCACCCCGCCCTTGACGTCATGTCGGCGCAGCATCTCCAGGATGACGTCTTTGGCCGAACACCATTCCGGGAGTTCACCTTCCAGCCGGATACCCCACACTTCGGGCATGCGGATGTGCAGCGGTCGGCCGGTGATCGCCAACGCGACCTCCAGCCCGCCCACCCCGATCGCCAGCATGCCCAGCGAACCTGCAGCCGGCGTGTGGGAATCCGACCCCACCATTGTCTTGCCCGGAATCCCGAACCGCTGCATATGTGTTGGATGCGAGACGCCGTTGCCGGGCTTGGAGAACCACAGCCCGAACCGCTGCGCGGCGGTGCGCAGATACTCGTGATCTTCGGCATTCTTCTCGTCGGTCTGCAGCAGATTGTGGTCGACGTATTGGACGCTGACCTCGGTACGCGCCCGATCGAGATCCAGTGCCTCGAGTTCCTGCATCACCAGCGTGCCGGTGGCGTCCTGGGTCAACGTCTGATCGATATGGATGGCGATCTCTTCGCCCGGCGTCATCTCACCCGATACGAGGTGGGAGTCGATCAACTTCTGCGTGACGTTCAGTGACATACCGGCTCCTTATCTGGTGGCGATACTCGCACATACCTGGGTAGCGAGTACCCAGTTGAGCCCGTGGATCCGCTCAGCCGATATGCAAGGGGTCAACCTGCACCCGCACCGGCTCGTGATCTTGTCGGGCGCTGAGCATCGCGACGGCCCGTCGCAGCGCCGCTGCCAGCGCCAAACCCTGCTCACGGGGCACCCGCACCAACATCCGGGCCACCGGCAGATCCGCGGCGGTGCCCGCCGGGCGGCGCGCGCCCGACGGCAGATCCACCGGGCCAAGCAGCTCGGCGCCCTCCGGCAGTTGGGTGTGGTCCAACAGCGCAGCGACCGCGGCGGTGCTGCCGTCGAGCGCAGCGATGTGCACACTGGGCGGCAGGCCCACCTCGGCGCGGGCGGCGGACTCGACTTCGGCGTGCCCGACCGGATCCCACCGGATGAGCGACTGCACCGTCGGGATCGCCGATTCGGCGACAACCGCCACGACCCCGCCGTCGCCGCGGGCACGCACCAGCGCCGCGGCGGCCAGCCAGCGCCGCAGCGTGTCCTCGGCCGCGCGCAGATCCTGCCGGCCCAGCAGCGCCCAGCTGTCCAGTAGCAGCGCCGCACCGTAGCCGCCGGCTGCTCGCGGTTCGGCGCCCGGGGTGGCCACCACCAGGGCCGCGCGGTCGGCGACTTCCGACACCACCGCCTCACCACCGGAGGTGATCACCGTCGTCTGGGGAAACGCCCGGCCGAGCTCCTCGGCGGTGCGCCGAGCGCCGACGACCACGGCCCGCACCGCATTCGAGCCGCAACGCGGGCATCGCAGCGAAGCGTCGACGCGACCGCACCAGCGGCAGACCGCGGCACCGGTATCGGGCAGCGACAGCGGGCCGGTGCAGTGCCGGCATCGCGCGATCGCGCGACACCGTCCGCACGCCAGCGACGGCACATACCCCCGGCGCGGCACCTGGACCAGTACCGGCGCGTCGGCGTCCAACGCGGACCGCGCGGCCCGCAAAGCAACCGAGGGCAACCGCGCGCTGCGCGCCGCCGGGTCGCGTTCGTCGGCGTAGCCGCCGTCCTCGAGTGCGACCACCCGCGGAGTGCGAACCCGCACTACCGGCCGGGCCGCGACGACATCGTGGGCCCACCCGCTGCGCACCAGCGCGTGCGCTTCGGCGGTACGGGCGTAGCCGCCGATCAGCGCCGCGCAGCGGGTCTGATGCGCACGCAGCATCGCCACCTCGCGAGCGTGCGGATACGGAGCTCGCGGTTCGGCCAGGGTGTCGTCGCCGTCGTCCCACACCATGATCAGACCCAGGTCGGTCACCGGCGCGAACACCGCGCTGCGGGTGCCGATGACCAGTCGCGCGTTGCCGCGCAGCGCCGCCAGCCAGCGGCGATAGCGGGCGGCGGGGCCCAGTCCGGCCGACAACGCCACGACCATGGCCGCGTCGAGCCGCGCCATCGCCGACTGCCACAGTTCGTCCACGTCGCGCTGATCGGGCACCACCGCCAACACTCCCCGCCCGGTGTGCACGGTCTGCGCGGCCGCCTCGGCGAATCGGTCGGTCCAGCGCTCACCGGGCAGCGCCTGCCAGACCGCGCGCGCAGCCCGCGACTCGGCCAGCGCCGTCAAAAACTGGCCGCCGCGACCGTAGCCCTGCCAGCCGGCCGGATCGACCGGCTTGACCACGGGTTGGCTTGGCGGCGTGACGGTTTCGCGTTCCACCCGGGCGTGTCGCGCCGGGATCGCCAGCCGAAGCACGTCGGCGCGGGTGCCGGCGTAGCGTGCCGCGACGGCGTCGACGAGTCGACGGGTCTCCCCGGTGAGCACCACTTCGGGCGAGACGACGCGGTCCAGCCAGGCCAGCTTGCCGACGTGATCGGTGTCGGTGCGGCGTTCCAAGACAAATCCGTCGACCAGTCGGCCGTGGAATCGCACCCGCACCCGTACCCCGGGGTGTGCGTCGTCGGACTGGTCTGCGGCTACCAGGTAGTCGAATTCGCGGTCCAGATGCGGCACCGACAACAGGGGCAGCACCCGGGCGATCGGCTCATGCTCGGCGGGCTGCCGCCTCCCCCCGCGAGCGTGCGTGTCCCCGGCCGACACGCCGCGCTAATCCCCGGGTTTGCGCACGCTCGCGGGAGCCCGGCCGAAGAAGAATCCGGCCGTGATCAAGATCTGCGCCGCCGCGTAGGTCCACCAGACCGGCACCGCCAACGCTTCGTTGCCCAGCACGAACCGGCCGATGCCGATCAGCGCGTCCGATACGGCAAAGCACACCGCGCCCACCGCAGTCCAGGCCGTGGGCAACCGCGCCAGCAGCGCAGCACAGACCATCGCGCCCAGCACCACGATGTAGACGACCACCGGCAGCGTGAGGTTTTCCCGAGCCAGCCCCGGCCAGAACCACACCAGCAGCGCCACGCACGCCGCGCACGTCGCCGCGACGGCCAGCAGACGGGGACGGGATCGGGCCGCCAGCGGGACCAGCGCACCCAGATAACACAGATGCGCCAGCAGGAACGACCCGAGCCCCAGCACGAACGACAGCGTCCACCACGGGATGGCCAGCAGCACATCGCCGATCGCCGAGAACACCAGCGCCGCCATCAGCCAGCGGCGCTCGCGGATGATCGGATGCACAACCGCCGCGCCGGCCAGCAGCAGCGCCATCGACGCTTTGAATATCGGCTGGCCCGCGAACCGCCCGGTCAGTTCGTCGCCCGGCAGCGAACGAAGCGCCGTCATGGTCAGAAATAGCCCGTAACCGATCGCTGCCCAGCCGGCAAGCACCCAGCCGCCGCTCACTAACCGCGGTGCGTACGGTGTCTGCATGTCCGACGACACCGGTTCCGCCATCGACCCCATTCTGCTGAAGGTACTGGATAAGGTGCCGTTCCGGTTATCGCTCGACGACGGGCTCGAGGCGGCCCGGAAACGGATGCGCGACCTGCCGCGGCGTTCGGTGCATCCGAAGCTGCGCGTCGACAACCGCACGATCGACGGCCCGGGCGGGCCGATTAACGTCAGAATCTATTGGCCCCCAACGGATGCCGTATCGCCGGTGCTGATGTATTTCCACGGGGGCGGCTTCGTCGTCGGCGACCTGGACACCCACGACGGCACCTGCCGCCAGCACGCTGTCGGCGCCGACGCGGTGGTGGTGTCGGTGGACTACCGGCTGGCACCCGAGCATCCCTATCCCGCTGCTATCGACGACGCTTGGGCCGCAACACAATGGGTCGCCGAGCACGGCGACGAGCTTGGTGCCGACGCCACCCGGTTGGCAGTAGCCGGGGATTCTGCGGGCGGCACGATCGCTGCGGTGATCGCACAGCGCGCTCGCGACAACGGCGGCCCGCCGATCGCCTTTCAGCTGTTGTGGTATCCGTCCACGCTGTGGGATTCGTCGTTGCCGTCGTTCACCGAAAACGCCGCGGCGCCGGTCCTGGACCGCGACGCCGTCGCCACGTTCTCTCGTTGGTACGCAGGCGAAGTCGACCTGCGCGAACCGCCGGCGGGGATGGCGCCGGGGCGGGCGAAGAACCTGGCGGACTTGGCACCGGCGTACATCGCCGTCGCCGGACACGACCCGCTGCGCGACGACGGGCTGCGCTACGGTGAGCTGCTCGACGCGGCCGGGGTCTCTGTCGAGGTGCATAACGCCGCGACACTGGTACACGGGTATGTCGGCTACGCCGGGGTGGTGCCCGCCGCTACCGAGGCCACCGACCGCGGACTGACCGCGCTGCGGAAAGAGCTCCACAGATGACCGCCCGCCTCGAGATCGACCCCGCCCTCAAGGCGCTGCTGGACGCGGTATCGCTGACGTTCACCGCCGCCGACGGTGTGGAGGTCGCGCGGGCAAAGCTTCGCCAGCTGCAGGCGCCCCCGAAGATGTTGCCGCAGTTGCGAATCGAGGAACGCACAATCGGGGCAGGCGTCCCGGTGCGCATTTACTGGCCGCCGGTCGCCGAGCACACCGATTTGCCCGTCGTCGTCTTCTACCACGGCGGCGGGTGGTCGATCGGCGACCTGAACACCCACGACGGGGTCGCCCGCGCGCATGCCGTGGGCGCCGAGGCCGTCGTGGTGTCGGTCGACTACCGGCTCGCGCCCGAGCACCCGTTCCCGGCCGGGGTCGACGACTGCTGGGCGGCCCTGCAGTGGGTCGGTGAGCATGCCGGCGAGCTGGGCGGTGACCCGAAGCGGATCGCCGTGGCCGGCGACTCCGCCGGCGGGAACCTGTCGGCGGTGATGGCGCAGCTGGCCCGCGACCACGGCGGTCCGGCGTTGGCGTTCCAGCTGCTGTGGTACCCGTCGCTGATCGGCGACCTGTCGCTGCCGTCGTTCACCGAAAATGCCGATGCGCCGATCCTGGACCGCGACGTCATCGACGCCTTCTTGCAGTGGTATGTACCCGACGTCGACCTCAGCGACCCGACTGGCTTGCCCGCCACGTTGGTGCCGGCCAACGCCGCCGATTTGTCCGGTCTGGCGCCGGCGTACATCAGCACCGCCGAGCACGATCCGCTGCGCGACGACGGCGCCCGCTACGCAGAGTTGCTCACGGCCGCCGGTGTGCCCACCGAGCTGAGCAACGAGCCGACGCTGGTGCACGGCTTCGTCAGCTTCGCGCTGTTCGTCCCCGCCGCGGCCGAGGCGACCAACCGTGGGCTGGCCGCGCTGAAGAACGCGTTGCACGGGTAGCGCATTGCCCGTCCTGGCCTGGACCGATGCGAGCGCATCTATCCGCCACTACAGTGGGCGGCTTCCGTGACACGAACGTCGAACAGGAGCCGATTCATGCTGGTACTGACGCCCGCGGCCGCTGAGGTCGTCAAGGCCGTGACCGCCGCACCAAACGCCCCCGAGGATGCCGGGCTGCGGATCGCGTCGAGCGCGGATGAACAGAACGCCTTGCAGCTCAGCGCAACAGAGGGGCCGGGTGACGGCGATCAGGTCGTGGAGGGCGACGGCGCCCGGGTGTTCCTTGAACCGAAAGTCGCCGAGTTTTTGGACGACAAGGTGTTGGACGCGCAGGTGGACGACCAGGGCGCTCACTTTGTGTTGCTCGACCAAGCGTGAGTTGATCGCGCAGGTCCATTCCGGACCGGCGGCATAGCTCATAGAGTTGCTGCATGACCACGGCATGGGGTGCGCAGCGACGGGCGAGGCGGGTATGACGACGAGTACGCAGCCCGACTACCACACCCTTGTCGTCGGCGCCGGATTCTCCGGGATCGGCGCCGCCATCAAACTCGACGAAGCCGGACTCGGTGACTACCTGGTGATCGAAGCCGGCGACGGCGTCGGTGGCACCTGGCACTGGAACACGTATCCCGGTATCGCCGTGGATATTCCGTCGTTTTCCTACCAGTTTTCGTTCGAGCAGCGGCCCGACTGGTCGCGGACTTATGCACCGGGCAAGGAACTGAAAGCCTACGCCGAACACTGCGCCGACAAATACCGCATTCGGCCCAAGATCCGATTCAACACCAAGGTGTTGGCCGCGGACTTCGACGACGAGCAGACGCTGTGGCAGGTGCACACCGATCCCGGCGGGGTGATCACCGCGCGGTTCTTGATCAACGCCAGCGGTGTGCTCACGGTGCCCAAACTGCCGGACATCGACGGCGTCGACTCCTTCGACGGCATCACGATGCATACCGCGCGCTGGGACCACCAGCAGGACTTGAGCGGTAAGCGGGTCGGCATCATCGGCACCGGCGCATCAGCCGTTCAGGTGATTCCCGAGATCGCGCCGATCGTCAAGCAGCTCACCGTTTTTCAGCGCACACCGATCTGGTGCTTCCCGAAGTTCGACGTGCCACTGCCGCGGCTGGCGCGCTGGGCGATGCGGGTGCCGGGCGGCAAAGCGGCCCAGCGGTGGGCCAGCCAGGCCTATGTCGAGGCGACGTTCCCGATCCCGGCGCAGTACTTCACGGTGTTCCCGATGGCGCGGTGGATGGAACGAGCCGGGCGGACCTATCTGCGCCAACAGGTCAAGGATCCGCAGGTACGCGACCAGCTCACCCCGCGTTATGCCGTGGGCTGCAAACGGCCCGGCTTCCACAACAGCTATCTGTCGACGTTCAACCGCGACAACGTCCGGCTGGTGACCGAGCCGATCGACAAGATCACGCCGTCGGCGGTGGCCACCGCAGACGGCGACAGCCACGAGATCGACGTGCTGGTGCTGGCGACCGGTTTCAAGGTGATGGACACCGACAGCGTGCCGACGTTCGCGGTCACCGGCACCAAAGGCCGCTCGCTGAGCCAGTTTTGGGACGAGCAGCGGTTGCAGGCCTACGAAGGGGTCAGCATTCCCGGCTTCCCGAACCTGTTCAGTGTGTTCGGTCCCTACGGGTATGTCGGGTCATCGTATTTCGCTTTGATCGAAGCGCAGACACACCACATCGTGCGCTGCCTGAAGCGGGCGCATAGCGATGGCGCGTCACGAGTCGAGGTCACCGAGCAGGCCAACGACCGGTACTTCGCCGAGATGATGCGCCGCCGGCACCGCCAAGTGTTCTGGCAGGAGAGTTGCCGGCAGGCCAACAGCTACTACTTCGACAAGAACGGCGACGTGCCGCTGCGGCCCACGACGACGGTCGAGGCCTATTGGCGCAGCCGTCGTTTCGACCTCGACGACTACCGGTTCAGCGCCTAGACCGCCGAGAGTGAAGCTGCGTTCACGTTGACCGCCGAGAGTGAACTTACGTTCACGCTCGGCGGGAAAGGCGGCGGGAAAGGCGGCGGGAAAGGCGGCGGGAAGGCGCCAGGGAGACTAGACGGCGCGCTTGAGGTCGTCGACCTTGTTGAGTTGCTCCCACGGCAACTCGACGTCGGTGCGGCCGAAGTGGCCGTAGGCGGCGGTCTGGGCGTAGATCGGCCGCAGCAGGTCCAGGTCGCGGATGATCGCGCCGGGCCGCAGGTCGAACACCTCGCCGATGGCCTTCTCGATCTTGACCGGGTCGACGGCCTCGGTGCCGAACGTCTCGACGAACAACCCCACCGGGGCGGCCTTGCCGATCGCGTAGGCGACCTGCACCTCCGCCCGCTCGGCCAGGCCGGCAGCGACCACGTTCTTGGCCACCCAGCGCATCGCGTAGGCCGCCGAACGGTCCACCTTCGACGGGTCCTTGCCCGAGAATGCGCCGCCGCCGTGGCGGGCCCACCCGCCGTAGGTGTCGACGATGATCTTGCGGCCGGTCAGCCCGGCATCGCCCATCGGTCCGCCGAGCACGAACTTGCCGGTCGGGTTGATCAGCAGCCGGTAGTCCGAGGTGTCCATGGTGTCGTGCCCAAGGTCGGACAGGACCGTGTTGACGACCTTCTCCCGGATGTCGGGGGTGAGAGTGGCTTCCAGGTCGATGCCGTCGGCGTGCTGGGTGGACAGCACCACGGTGTCCAGCCGCACCGGGATGGCGCCGTCGTACTGGACGGTGACCTGCGTCTTGCCGTCCGGCCGCAGGTAGTCGAGCACGCCGTTCTTGCGGACCTCGGTGAGCCGGCGCGACAGCCGGTGCGCCAACGCGATCGGCAGCGGCATGTACTCGGGGGTGTCTTTGATCGCATAGCCGAACATCAGGCCCTGGTCGCCGGCGCCCTGCGCGTCCAGCGGGTCACCCGCGCCCTCGACGCGGGTCTCATGGGCGGTGTCGACGCCCTGGGCGATGTCGGGCGACTGGGCGCCGATGCCGATGTTGACACCGCAGGTGGTCCCGTCGAAGCCCTTGTCCGACGAGTCGTATCCGATGTCGAGGATGCGGCTGCGCACGGTGTTGGTGATCTCGGCGAACGCTTCCTTCGCCGTCGTCGTCACCTCCCCGACCACGTGCACCTGGCCGGTGGTGACCAGCGTCTCGACCGCCACCCGCGACCTCGGATCGTCGGCCAGCAGCGCGTCGAGCACCGAGTCGCTGATCGCGTCACAGATTTTGTCGGGATGGCCCTCGGTGACCGACTCGCTGGTGAACAGCCGACCCTTTTCGCTCACACCCAGATCCTTCCCGTTCTCAACAAAATGTTAGTTAGGCGAAGTATATCGCCATGTCCGTCGCCCGACCTGCCGGGGCGGGCGTCACACGATAACGCGCCTACCCGTTGCCGCCCTGCAGAAAGGTGGCGATTGCGTCCACGATACGACTGGCCATCAGTGTCTTGGAGCCGTGCTGCAGGGCGGTCTCCGTGCCGTCGGAGCTCAGCAGCCACCCGTCGTTACTGTCCACCTCGAAGGCCTTACCCTCGCCGACGGCGTTGACCACCAGCAGGTCGCAGCCCTTGCGGCGCAACTTAGCCCGGGCGTGGAACAACACGTCGCCGTTCTCGTCACCGGTCTCGGCGGCGAACCCGACGATGGCCCGCATGTTGGGCAGTTGGCCGTCGGCGCGGGACCGCACAGCGGTGGCCAGCACGTCATCGTTGCGGACGAGCTCGATGACCGGGGGCGCCTCGGCGCCTTTTTTGATCTTGGCGGTCGCAACCTGCGACGGACGGAAGTCGGCGACGGCCGCGGCCATCGCCAGCACGTGGGCGTCGGGCGCGTGCTTGGAGACCGCGTCACGCAGCTGTTGCGCCGAGCTGACGTGCACCACGTCGACACCGGCGGGGTCGATCAGCCCGGCGGTGTGTCCGGCGATCAGCGTCACCTCGGCGCCGCGCTGGGCGGCCACCCGCGCCAGCGCATAGCCCTGCTTTCCCGAGCTGCGGTTGCCGATGAAGCGCACCGGATCGATCGGCTCACGGGTGCCGCCGGCGGTCACCAGCAGCCGGCAGCCGGCCATGTCGTAGGGCAGCGCGTCGTGCCGCTCCAGGAGCAACTGGACCAGTGTGGTGATCTCCTCGGCCTCGGGCAGCCGGCCGGCGCCGCTGTCGGCGCCGGTGAGCCGACCGGATGCAGGTTCCAGCACCACTGCCCCGCGACGGCGCAGCACCGCGACGTTGTCGACGGTGGCCGGATGGAGCCACATCTCGGTGTGCATGGCGGGCGCGAACAGGACCGGACACCGCGCGGTGAGCAGGGTCGCGGTGAGCAGGTCGTCGGCCCGGCCGGCGACGGCCCGGGCCAGCAGGTCGGCGGTGGCGGGTGCGACGACGACCAAGTCGGCCTGCTGGCCGATTGCGACGTGCGGCACCGCCGGGACATCGTCGAAGACGCCGGTATGTACCGGCTGGCCGGAGAGCGC
Organism: Mycobacterium kyorinense; assembly: GCF_001672775.1. GTDB lineage: Bacteria > Actinomycetota > Actinomycetes > Mycobacteriales > Mycobacteriaceae > Mycobacterium > Mycobacterium kyorinense_A. The sequence goes on from NZ_LZKJ01000080.1 coordinate 14,653, forward strand.
CTCGAAGGTCGCGGCCCCGACGAAGCGAAGGGCGGATTCCGTGGGGATGACCCGGACCTGGTGGCCGGCTTCGGTGAGCTGGCGCACCACGGTGCACGCCTTGTAGGCGGCGATGCCGCCCGACACGCCGACGACGATCCGTTTGCGGTCCATCACTCCCGCTCTTCGATCATGCCGTGGCGCCTGACCGTCTTATTCGCCTTCGGTGTGCTCAAGCAGGTCGGCGTGGATCTCGCGCAGCGCGATCGACAACGGCTTTTCCTGCAGCCCCGGCTCGACCAGCGGCCCGACATACTCGAGGATGCCTTCCCCGAGCTGGTTGTAGTAGTCGTTGATCTGCCGAGCGCGCTTGGCCGCGTAGATCACCAGCGCGTACTTGCTCGACACCCGGTCCAGCAGCTCGTCGATGGGTGGGTTGGTGATGCCCAGCGGGGTGTCATAGCCGACCGCGCCGGATGCCGGATCCAGTTGATCCATGGTGGAGACGGCGGCAAGTTGCGCGTCGGATTGCGGAGTGCTCACGTAAGTCTTTCTCCTGGCGGCGTAGAGCGGCGGACAATCTGTGTGGTGAATCGGCTCTAGATGGCGGATCACGCCGTATCCGGCGCGGTGCCCACCAGCAAGGATACCAACTCCGAGCAGGCAGTTTCCAATCGACTGTTCACCACGATCTCGTCGAAATCACCCTGAGCTGCCATTTCGGTCCGGGCAGTGGCAAGCCGACGTTGGATTACCTCGGCGGTCTCGGTGCCGCGACCGACCAATCTGGCCTCCAGCACCTCCCAGCTCGGCGGCGCCAAAAAGACACTGATCGCCTCCGGCAGCGCCTGCTTGACCGCGCGCGCCCCGGCCAGATCCACCTCGATGAGCACCGGATAGCCGGATGCGGTGGCCTCCCGCACCGGCTGGGCCAATGTGCCGGACCGGTGTAGCCCGCCATGGATGTCGGCCCACTCCAGCAGCGCGCCCTCGTCGATCAACTGCTGAAATTGCGCCGCGGTCACGAAGTGGTAGTCGACGCCGTCGACCTCGCCCGGCCTGGGCGCCCGAGTCGTCGCCGACACGCTGAAATGCAAGTCGGGGATGCGCTCACGCAGGCACCGGACCAACGTCGATTTGCCGACCGCGGAGGGACCGGACAACACGACAACACGTCCTGCGGCTTGCGGCCGCAACCGTTCGTCGCGCTCGCCGTCCGGTCCTCCGTCGGCGCTCACCGACTCCCCTCAACTAACTTGCCCGACTGGCGCTCAGGCCCTCCGGCCTGCATCGTCGTCGGGTTAGGAGAAGTCGAACTTTTCCAGCAGTGCCTTGCGCTGACGATCGCCGAGCCCACGCAGACGGCGGGTCGGTGCGATTTCGAGCTCGGTCATGATTTCCTGCGCCTTGACCTTGCCCACCTTCGGCAACGCCTCGAGCAGCGCAGATACCTTCATCTTGCCCAAAACCTCGTCGGTCTCAGCGTCCTTGAGCACCTGCTTCAGGTTGGTGCCGCCGCGCTTGAGCCGGTCCTTGAGCTCGGCACGCGCTCGACGCGCGGCAGCAGCCTTCTCCAACGCGGCCGCGCGCTGCTCGTCGGTCAACTGGGGAAGGGCCACGATTCCTCCGTCTCATCGATCTTTGGTTTATCTCAGCCGGGTACTCCAGCCAGCGGAGACGACCGTACTCACGGTGCCAGACGAAATCTAACCCGCCCCCCTGGTTAGAGCTACAAAGGCCCAGCGTGCGGGGTGGTGTGGCGGTGGTTCGGCAGGATGCGCGACGGCTTGGCCGGGCATCGTCTCGACGAGCTACCACTGCCTGAGCGGGTTCCGGATCCAACTGTCTAGCAGCGGTTTTGAGGCGTCGCCCCGGCCTGGCACCGATCGGGGCAGGCCGGCCGGGACGGCCTCAAACGGTGCTGATAACCCGGAAATCGAACAATTACGCACGTCACGGCGTGTCGCGCGTGTCGCGCGGCGGGTCGCACCGGGTTCGACAGCGTGGACCCGGGCGATTTCGGGGCGCTCGGCGGCCGGATGCGGGTTGATGGAACCAGCCGACCCGTCTACTACCGTGTGTAGTAAGTGGTCGGTTTGGGCTTGGCGTGCCATGCCAGCCGCTCCCCCGGGTGGGCCCGATCTGCGGTTATAGCGACGTGCCCATCTCCGCACACGCGTACGTAAGCGCCGTCGCCAGCGATTACACAGGATAGGATCGGTTCGTGCCGACGATGCGGATCCGTGAGGCCGCCGAGTTGCTGGGGGTCAGCGACGACACCGTTCGGCGGTGGATCGACCAGGGCACCCTGTCGGTCAGCCACGACCAATCCGGCCGCAAGGTGATCGCCGGCGACGTCTTGGCGGAATTCGCACGGACCAACGCGCCGCTACAGCCGCCAAACCCGCTCGGCGTCGGCAGCTCGGCACGCAACCGCTTCGTCGGCTTGGTCACCAAAGTGGAGACCGACAAGGTGATGGCCCGGGTCGAGATGCAATGCGGACCCTTTACGGTCGTATCCCTGATGAGCGCCGAGGCCGCTCGCGAGTTGGAGCTGGAGCCCGGCAGCGTCGCGGTGGCCGTGGTCAAGGCCACCACCGTCATCGTCGAAACACCCGGCCAGTCCGCCTAACCGGTCGAGGCGCCAGGATACGTCACCTCACTGCACAGCGACGTCGCTATCGTCGGCTGGCAGCGAAATCACAACGACCCGTACGCATTTCCCCTACTTGTTATCAGCCCGTCCACAACGACGATTCAGTAGGACAACGGTTTTGCCGGTTAACGTCGGGGCGTAGGACGAAAACACATCTGCAATGAGCAAAGGAGTAGTTCCTATGGACGCCAAACGAATTCTGTGCGCCTCTGCGATCGCTACCGGCGTCGGCGTGGCTGGACTTTTCGGCAGCGGGATCGCGATGGCGAACGCCGCTCCCGCACCGGGTATTTCACCGGTCGCAACCAGCAAGGGCGCACCCGCCCCGGCCCCCAATCCCAGTATCAAGCTCGACCATCACGACCGGAAAAAGGTTGTCAAGCAAGACAAGAAGCAGCTCAAGCACCACCCCGCCCAGATCACGCCAACCTCGGGGCAGCGCTGAGAATCCGCCCCGAAGGAAAGGCGGACCACCACCGAGTGGTCCGCCATTCCTTCGACTGGTCACCGGCGCTATCCCGCAGTCAGGTATGCCACCGCGTCGCGCATCTGCTCACCGGCCGCGCGCAGCGCGCCGACATCCGGTCCGGCCCGCAGCACGTCGCGGGACACCGCGGGCCACAACTGGCTGCAACTCGCTCCGCCCAGCCGCGATAACGCGTCGGGCCGGCCGCCCTGGGCGCCGATGCCAGGCAGCAGCACCGGCCCATCGAGGTCGCTGAGATCGGGCACCTCGGCCAGCGTGGCGCCGACGACCACGCCCACCGAGGCGGGCTGGCGCGTCCGGTTCCATGCGGCGACGTCGTCGACCACCGCCTGTGCGACGGTGCGACCGCCGCTCATCGCCCGCTGCACGCCGGCGCCCTCCGGGTTGGAAGTCGCGGCCAGGACGAACACTCCCCGCCCCTGGCTGGCCGCGGTATCCAGCAGTGGCTGCAGAGAACCGAAACCCAGATAGGGCGAGGCTGTCACCGCGTCGGCGGCCAGCGGCGACTCCCCCAGCCACGCGTCGGCGTAGGCGGCCATCGTCGACCCGATGTCACCCCGTTTGGCATCGGCCAGCACCAGCACACCAACGGCACGCAGGGCACCGATCGTGTGCTCCAGCACCTGGTATCCGGCCGCACCATAGGCCTCGAAAAACGCCACCTGCGGTTTGACCATGGCGAATTGCGCGAACGCCTGCACACAGGTGTCGCAGAACGCGGCCAACCCGTCGGCTGTCAGCGGCAGATCCCAGCTGCGCAACAGTTCAGGATGCGGGTCGATCCCGAGACATAACGGTCCGCGCCGCGATCTGGCCTCGGCCAGTTTGACGCCGAATCCGGTCATGCTCGATGGTCGCCGATGGCGCTGTGCAGCTCTTGCAGCGAGCGAACGCCGATGTCTCCGCGGATGCCTGCTTCGATGCCCTGGACGGCGGCCGAGGCGCCCTGCACGGTCGTCACGCAGGGGATGTTCATTCCGACTGCCGCCGAACGGATCTCGTAGCCGTCGATGCGTGGGCCGGAGTTGCCGTAGGGCGTGTTGATTACCATGTCGACCTCGCCGGCGCGGATCGCGTCGACGGCCGACAGCGGCGGGCGGTCCGGTTGCGGCGGCTCAAAGTGTTTGCGCACCTCGTCGCATGGAATACCGTTGCGCCGCAGCATCTCCGCGGTGCCTTCGGTGGCCAGCACCCGAAAGCCCAAGTCGGCCAGGCGCTTGACCGGGAACACCAGCGACCGCTTGTCGCGGTTAGCCACCGACACGAACACCGTGCCCTGCGCCGGCAACGAGCCGTATGCCGCGGTTTGGCTTTTCGCAAATGCGCTGCCGAAGTCGCGGTCGATACCCATCACCTCGCCGGTCGATTTCATCTCAGGCCCCAGCAGCGAGTCGATTCCGGACCCGTCGACGGTGCGGAACCGGTGGAACGGCAACACCGCCTCCTTGACCGCGATGGGAGCGTGTGGCTCCGCGCTGGCACCGTCGCCGGAGGCCGCCAGCAGCTTCTCGGAGCGCAGCTGGGCGATCGTGGCGCCCAGCATGATTCGCGCACACGCCTTGGCCAGCGGTATCGCCGTCGCCTTCGAGACGAACGGCACCGTGCGGCTGGCGCGGGGGTTGGCCTCCAGCACGTAGAGCACGTCGTCCTTCAGCGCGAATTGCACATTGAGCAGCCCCACCACGCCGATGCCGTGGGCGATCGCCTCGGTAGCCCGTCGCACCTTGTCGATATCGGTGCGCCCCAGTGTGACCGGGGGCAGTGCGCACGCGGAGTCCCCGGAGTGGATGCCGGCCTCTTCGATGTGCTCCATGATGCCGCCGATATAGACCTCGCTGCCGTCGCACAGTGCGTCGACGTCGATTTCGATGGCGTCCTCGAGGAAGCGGTCGACCAGCACCGGGTGCTCGGGGGACAACTCGGTGGCGCGGGCGATGTAGCCCTGCAACGTCTCGTCGTCGTAGACGATCTCCATGCCCCGACCGCCCAGCACATACGACGGCCGCACCAGCACCGGGTAGCCGATCTCGGCGGCGATCCGGCGGGCCTGCTCGAAGGTGGTCGCGGTGCCGAAGCGCGGCGCCGGTAGCCCGGCCGCGTTGAGTACGTCGCCGAAGGCGCCGCGGTCTTCGGCCAAATCGATGGCTTCCGGCGGCGTCCCGACAATCGGCACGCCGGCGTCGGCAAGCCGTTGCGCCAGGCCGAGCGGGGTCTGGCCGCCGAGTTGCACGATGACACCGGCCACCCCCGGACCGCCGATGCCCGACTGGGATTCGGCGTAGAACACCTCCAGCACGTCTTCGAAGGTCAGCGGCTCGAAGTACAGCCGGTCGGCGGTGTCGTAGTCGGTGGAGACGGTTTCCGGGTTGCAGTTGACCATCACCGTTTCAAAACCGGCCCGCGACAACGTGGTTGCCGCGTGCACACAGCTGTAGTCGAACTCGATGCCTTGCCCGATGCGGTTGGGTCCCGACCCGAGGATGAGCACTTTGGGTTTCTCGGTCTGCGGTGCCACTTCGGTTTCGGCGGCGGGGTCGAGCTCGTAGCTGCTGTAGTGGTACGGCGTCTTGGCCTCGAATTCCGCCGCGCAGGTGTCCACCGTCTTGTACACCGGGTGGATGCCCAGCCGTCCCCGCAATGACCGCACGCCGTCCTCGCCGGCCAATTCCGGTCGCAGCGCCGCGATCTGGCGATCCGACAGCCCGTTGTGCTTGGCACGCTGCAGCAGGTCGACGTCGAGCACCGCGGCGTCGGCCAACTCGCGCCGCAGCACCACCAGCTCGGCGATCTGTGCGACGAACCACGGGTCGACACCGGAGGCGTCCGATACCGCTTCGACCGAGGCGCCCAGCCGCAGCGCCAACTCGATGTCGTAGAGCCGGCCCTCGGTCGGGTTGCGCAGTCGCTCCAGGGTGGCCTCGACGTCAGTGTCGGCGTCCGGCTTGGTCCAGAACCCGGCGCGGCTGGTCTCCAGCGACCGCATCACCTTGCCGAGCGCTTCGACGAAGTTGCGGCCCAACGACATTGCCTCGCCGACGGACTTCATTGTGGTGGTCAGTGTCGGATCGGCGCCGACGAACTTCTCGAAGGCGAACCGCGGCGCCTTGACCACGACGTAGTCCAGCGTGGGTTCGAAACAGGCCGGGGTTTCTTTGGTGATGTCGTTGAGGATCTCGTCGAGGGTGTAGCCGATGGCCAGTTTGGCGGCGATCTTGGCGATCGGGAACCCGGTGGCCTTGGACGCCAGTGCGGACGAGCGCGACACCCGCGGGTTCATCTCGATGACGATCAGCCGACCGTCGCGCGGGTTGACCGCGAACTGGATGTTGCAGCCGCCGGTGTCCACGCCGACCTCACGCAGGATCGCGATGCCCAGATCCCGCATCCGCTGGTATTCCCGGTCGGTCAGCGTCATCGCCGGCGCGACGGTCACCGAGTCACCGGTGTGCACACCCATCGGGTCGACGTTTTCGATCGAGCACACCACCACGACGTTGTCGTTGCCGTCGCGCATGAGCTCGAGCTCGAATTCCTTCCAGCCGTAGATGGATTCCTCGATCAGCACGTTGGCGCTCGGTGAGGCGGCCAGGCCGGCGCCGGCCATTCGCTCGACTTCCTCGGCGCTGTGCGCCATTCCCGAGCCGAGACCGCCCATGGTGAAGCTCGGCCGCACCACCACCGGCAGCCCCAGCTCGTCGACGGTCTCGCGGACCTCGTCCATCGTGAAACACACGCGGCTGCGCGCGGATTCGCCGCCGACCTTGGCGACGATGTCCTTGAACCGCTGGCGGTCCTCGCCGCGCTGGATGGCGTCGAAGTCAGCGCCGATCAGCTCGACATCGTAGCGCTCCAACACCCCGTTCTCGTAGAGCGCGACCGCGGTGTTGAGCGCGGTTTGGCCGCCCAGGGTGGCCAGCAGCGCGTCGATCTTGTTGCCGCGTTCGGCCTGCTGGGCGATGACTCGTTCGACGAAGGACGGGGTGATCGGCTCCACGTAGGTGTGGTCGGCATACTCCGGGTCGGTCATGATGGTGGCCGGGTTGGAGTTGACCAGGCTCACCTGCAGACCCTCGGCGCGCAGCACCCGGCAGGCCTGGGTGCCCGAATAGTCGAACTCGCAGGCCTGCCCGATGACGATCGGCCCGGACCCGATCACCAGGACATGGTTGAGGTCGGTGCGACGCGCCATCAGCGCCCCCCTCCCGTTCGGCCGCGAGGGTGCACAGATGTACGCCATTTACGGCGTGTCGGCATACAAACACGCACGCTCGCGGGGGTGGTGGCCCTCATCGCCGGGCCTCCATCAGGTCGACGAACTGGTCGAACAGGTATTCCGCGTCATGCGGGCCCGCCGCGGACTCCGGATGGTATTGCACCGAGAAGGCCCGCCCGTCAACAAGTTTGACTCCCTCCACGACGCCGTCGTTGGCGCAGGTATGGCTGACGACCGCCGGGCCGAATGGTGTGTCGAACCGCTGGCCCGCCTCGCCTTCCAGAGCGAAGCCGTGGTTCTGTGCGGTCACCGCAACCCGGCCGGTGGCATGGTCGATCACCGGGATGTTGATCCCGCGGTGGCCGAACACCATCTTGTATGTCGACAGACCCAACGCCCGGCCCAGAATCTGGTTGCCGAAACAGATGCCGAACAACGGGATTCCGGCGCCGAGCACCTCGCGGGTCACCTCGACGACATGCTCGGCGGTGGCCGGGTCGCCGGGGCCATTGGACAGGAAGACGCCGTCGGGTTTGATCTCGGCGATCTGCTCGAATGTCGTCGACGACGGCAGCACGTGGCTGCGGATGCCGCGGCGGGCGAAGTTGCGCGGCGTGTTGGTCTTGATTCCGAGGTCGAGCGCGGCCACGGTAAACCGTTGCGGCCCTTCGGGATCGACGATATAGCTGCCGTCGGTGCTGACCTGGCCGGCCAGGTCGGCGCCCAGCATCGCCTGCTGACCGCGCACCCGCTGGATCAGCTCGTCGGGGTCGGCGAGCGCGTCGCCGGAGAACACGCCCGCCTTCATCGAACCGCGGCTGCGCAGATGCCGCACCACCGCGCGGGTGTCGATGCCGGCGATCCCGACGATCTGTTGGCGCGCCAGTTCGTCTTCGAGCGTGGTAGTGGCGCGCCAGTTCGACGGGCGCGGTGAGGGATCCCGCACGGCGTAGCCGGCGACCCAGATCCGATCGCCGCGGCTCTCGGCGTCCTCGTCGTTCCACCCGGTGTTACCGATCTGCGGAGCAGTCGCTATCACGATCTGACGGTGGTAGCTGGGGTCGGTCAGCGTCTCCTGATAGCCCGACATCCCCGTGGAAAACACCGCTTCGCCGAGCGTTTGACCGACCGCCCCGAACGGAGTCCCGGTGAAGACCCGGCCGTCCTCGAGGACCAGCACTGCTTTACTCATGAGAACCGCTTTCCCCCGGCACCCAGCGGGCGTAGTCATCACGGTTGTCGCCGCAGAAGCCGGTGTCGATCTCAGCGCCGGACGGCAGCCGCCAGCGGATGGCCAGAATCCCGTTGCGCGGGGTTACCTTGCCGACAATGCCGCGTTCGGTGCGGACGGCGCTGATCGACTCCTGCGGAATCCAGATCGGCCGGGCACCGCTGCGTTGCACCATGATCCCCTCCGGATAGCGGGTCAGCACCGCCTTGGTGCGGTAGCCCAGATCCCCGACCGCGACCCGGTCGTGCCAGCTGGGCACCAGCGTGCAGCCGACATAGATGCCGCGGGTCGGCGCGACGGTGGGCGCGCCCACCGTGTCGGGCACCGGCGGCAGCGTGCCGATCAGCGCGGCCTGCCGCTCGCCGCGGCGGCGCCAACCGCGGATCATCAGCTGGATCACAAACGTGATCCCGACCACCACGACGGCGGCGAAGATCAGCGAGATCACCAGCGTCCCGGAGTTCATGCCGGGCTCTTCCCGTCGCGGGCGGTGACCTTGCCGCGCAGCAGCGTCGCGGTCACCGCCGCCGGCAGCGTCATCGATTCGTAGGGCGTGTTTGCCGATCGGCTGGCCAACTCCGCGCCGGCCACCGTCCAGCTGGCGTCGGGGTCCACCACGGTCAGGTTGGCCGGTTCGCCGACTTCCAGCGGGCGGCCCTGGTCGGGCAGCCCGCCGATGCGGGCGGGGTTTTCGCTCATCACTCGCGCCACGCCCCGCCACGTGAGCAGGCCCGGACCCACCATCGTCTGCACCACCACCGACAGCGCGGTCTGCAACCCGAGCATGCCCGGCAGCGCCGTGGCGAACTCGACGCACTTCTCGTGCTCGGCGTGGGGTGCGTGATCGGTGGCCACACAGTCGATTACCCCGTCTGCCAAGGCTTGACGCAGCGCGATCGCGTCGGCGGCCTCGCGCAGCGGCGGATTGACCCGGTTGGTTCCGTCGTAGCTGGCGAGCCGGCTGTCGTCGAGTAGCAGGTGATGCGGTGTCACTTCGGCGGTGATCGAAATGCCTTGCTGCTTAGCCCATTTCAGAAGCTCGACAGTGCCGGCGGTGGAGGCGTGGCAGATGTGTACCCGGGCATCGGCGTCGCGCGCCAAGAGCGCGTCGCGGGCGACGATGGACTCTTCAGCAGCCCGGGGCCATCCCGACAGGCCCAGCCGCGCCGCGTTGGGGCCCTCGTGGGCGACGGCTCCGGCCGTCAGCCGGGGCTCCTCGGCGTGCTGGGCGATCAGCACACCCAGGCCCCTCGCATACTCCAGGGCACGGCGCATCACCAGCGGGTCGTAGACGCACTTACCGTCGTCGGAAAACATCCGCACCTGTGCGGCGCCGGCGGCCATCATGCCCATCTCGGTGAGCTGGGTGCCGGCCAGGCCGACAGTGACCGCTCCCACCGGGTGGACGTCGACCAGGCCGACCTGCTGGCCGCGATGCCACACGTGGTCGGTGACCACCGGGCTGTCGGCGACGGGATTGGTGTTGGCCATCGCGAACACCGCGGTGTAGCCGCCGAGTGCGGCTGCGGCCGAACCGGTTTCGATGTCCTCGGCGTATTCGCGGCCCGGTTCACGCAGATGGGTGTGCAGATCGACGAATCCCGGCAGCAGCACCTGACCGGTGGCGTCGATCACGTCGGCGGAATCGGGAATCGCCAGTCCCGCACCGATCTCGGCGATCTGACCGTCGTCGACCAACACGTCGACCCGGTCCCCCTCGCCGTACAGACGCACACCACGGATCAGCACACTCACGCTGCGATGTCCTCCGCCCCGACCAGCAGGTGGAACAGCACCGCCATTCGCACATGCACCCCGTTGGAAACCTGCTGCAGCACCGCAGATTGCGAAGAGTCGGCCACCGAGAACGCGATCTCCATGCCGCGCAGCATCGGGCCCGGATGCAGTACCACGGCGTGGCCAGGCAGCATGGCCTGCCGCCGGTCGGAGAGTCCGTAGAGCACCGAGTATTCGCGCGCCGTCGGGAAAAAGCCGCCGTTCATCCGCTCGGCCTGCACGCGCAGCATCAGCACCGCGTCGGCGGCGGGTAGTTCGGCGTCCAGGTTGTAGGAGACGGTGACCGGCCAGTCGGCGACCCCGACCGGCAGCAGGGTGGGCGGTGCTACCAGCACCACTTCGGCACCCAAGGTCGCCAGCAGCATCACGTTGGACCGGGCAACGCGGCTGTGCAGGATGTCCCCGACGATGACGACGCGGCGGCCCTCGATACCGCCGAGTCGCTGGCGGATGGTCAGCGCGTCCAGCAGCGCCTGGGTCGGATGCTCGTGGGTGCCGTCGCCGGCATTGATCACCGACGGCCCACCGGATTCGGTGGCCGTCCAGTCGGCGAGCCGATGCGCCGCACCCGAGGCCGGATGGCGGATCACCAAGGCGTCGGCGCCGGCCGCGCGCAAGGTCAGCGCGGTATCGCGCAGCGACTCCCCTTTGGCCACTGAGGATCCCGTCGAACTGACGTTGATCACGTCGGCGCTCATCCACTTGCCGGCCACCTCGAACGAGACCCGGGTACGGGTGGAGTTCTCGTAGAACATCGTGATCACGGTGCGGCCCCGCAGCGTGGGCAGCTTGCGCACCTCGCGGCCGACCAGGGCCTCGGCGAACCGGTCGGCGTCGTCGAGGATCGCGGTGGCGTCGTCGCGGGACAGGTCACCGGCGGCCAACAGATGCCTCGGGCTCATCGAGAGATCACCACCCCGTCGCGGTCGTCGTGTTCGACGAGCAGCACATGCACGCTCTCGCTGCGCGCGGTCGGCACGTTCTTGCCCACGTAGTCGGCGCGCACCGGCAGCTCGCGGTGGCCGCGGTCGACCAGCACGGCCAACTGCACAGCCCGCGGCCGGCCCTGGTCGCGCAGCGCGTCGAGCGCCGAGCGCACCGAACGTCCGGAATAGAGCACGTCGTCGACGAGGATCACCAGCGCGTCGTCGATGCCGCCAACCGGGATCGAGGTGGCCTCCAGCGGGCGCGGCGGCTTTTGCATCAGATCGTCGCGGTACAAGGTGATGTCCAAAGCACCGTGCGCGACCTCGACGCCGGCGAATTCGGCGATGTGGGCGGCCAGCCGCTCAGCCAGCGCCACCCCGCGGGTCGGGATGCCCAACAACACCACCCGCGGCGCGTCGGGGCCGTCCAGCGCGGTCTTTTCGATGATCTGGTGCGCAATACGGGAAATGGTGCGACTCACGTCGGCCGCCGACATCAATTCGCGGCCGGTGCCGGTGTCACCCGCAGCACCCATGCGAGACCTTGACCTCCTTCTCCGCCTCACCGGACGGATCGTTAAAGGATGTCGACTGCCCGGCAGCCTAGCACTGCGCCCGGCGACGATGCAGGACGACCCGCGTCCTGAGGTGGGGGTCCCCCGCGTGCGGGGGCGAGCCGGGCAATTGGCAGGGGCTACCCTGGCGAAAATGACAGGCACCGAATCGGGTGGCTTTCCCGGGATCGATTTCGACGCCCTCTACCGCGGGGAAAGCCCGGGCGGGGGCCGGCCGGCGGTGACGACACCACCGTGGGACACCAAGGCGCCCAAGGACAACGTCATCGCCTGGCAGGAGCAGGGCCTGGTGCACGGCGAGGTCCTCGACGTCGGCTGCGGTCTCGGTGACAACGCCGTCTATCTGGCCGGGCACGGTTTCCGCGTCACCGGGCTGGACATCTCGCCGACCGCGTTGATCACCGCCGAGCGCCGCGCCAACGACGCGGGAGTTAACGTGACGTTCACGGTGGGCGACGCGACCACCCTGGCCGGCTACACCGACGCCTTCGACACCGTCATCGACAGCGGCATGTTCCACTGCCTCGACGAGGATGGCAAACGCAGCTACGCCCGCGCGGTGCACCGCGCCACTCGGACCGGCGCGACCCTGTTGCTCAGCTGCTTCTCCGACGCCAACCCGCCAGACGACGAGTGGCCCCGGCCCGCGGTGTCTGAGCAGACGCTGCGCGACGTGCTCGGCGATGCGGGCTGGGACATCGCGTCGCTGGACGCGGCGGCGGTGTACCGCGAAGGGTGGGGCGGGGAGATGACGTTCTGGTATGTCCAGGCGCAACGGCGGGCCGAGTGAATCTCGAGGGAAATCAGGCCTCCATCCGCGAGGCCTGCGATGCCGGCCTGCTCGCCGGCGCAGTGACGATGGTTTGGCAGCGCGGAAAAGTGCTGCAGGTCAACGAGATCGGTTACCGCGACCTTAATGCCGGGCTGCCGATGCAGCGCGACACGCTGTTTCGCATCGCGTCGATGACCAAGCCGGTGACCGTCGCCGCCGCGATGAGTCTGGTCGACGAGGGCAAGCTTGCGCTGCGCGCGCCGATCTCGCGGTGGCTGCCCGAGTTCGCCGACATGTACGTGCTCGACGACCCGACCGGCCCACTGGATCGGACACATCCGGCGCAGCGGGCGATCCTGGTCGAAGACCTGCTCACCCATACCAGCGGCCTGGCCTACGGATTCTCGGTGGGCGGTCCGATCTCGCGGGCATATGTTCGGTTGCCGTTCAGCCACGGTCCGGACACCTGGCTGGCCGCGCTGGCTGATCTGCCGCTGGTCCACCAACCCGGTGACCGGGTTACCTACAGTCACGCCATCGACGTGGTCGGCGTGCTGGTCTCGCGGATCGAGGGCAAGCCGTTCCACCAGGTTCTCGACGAACGGATTCTGCAGCCGCTGGGCATGACCGACACCGGGTTCTGCGTCTCGGTCGAGGGGCGCCGACGCGCCGCGACGATGTACCGGCTCGACGAGAACGACCGACTGCGCGACGACGCGATGGGGCCGCCGCACCTGACGATGCCGGATTTCTGTAACGCCGGTGGCGGGCTGTGGTCGACCGCCGACGATTATCTGCGATTCGGCGAAATGCTGCTGGGTGACGGGACTCTCGACGGGATACGGGTGCTCTCCGAAGAGTCGACACGCACGATGCGCACCGACTGGCTCACTGCCGACCAGAAGCGGCATTCCTTCCTGGGGGCACCGTTCTGGATCGGCCGCGGGTTCGGGCTGAACCTGTCGGTGGTGACCGATCCGGCCAAGTCCGCGCCGCTGTTCGGGCCGGGCGGGCTGGGAACGTTCAGTTGGCCAGGCGCCTACGGGACGTGGTGGCAAGCCGATCCGGCCGCCGACCTGATCCTGCTGTACCTGGTTCAGAATCTGCCCACGCTCTCCTCGAATGCCGCCGCCGCGGTCGGCGGCAACACGTCGCAGGCCAAACTGCAAGCCGTGCAACCGAAGTTCGTGCGTCGCACCTACCGCGCGTTGGGACTTTAGGGTTTCGCGCCGAGATCGACGCTAGAGTCAATCCAGTGCCAAAAATGGGCTCTAACGTCGATCTCGGCGCAATGCTGTGTCAGATCATCGCGATCGGTGAGACTTTCACACCGATCTCCAGCGCGCCGGCCAGCTCGCGGCTGACGTCGTAGTCGAACACCACATGCCCGGAGATGACGTCGACGTCCCGCTTGGCCCGCTGCAACGGGTTGTCCAGAAATTGCGCGCTGGCTCCGGAGGCTTCCAGCAGATCGGCAATCACGGCACGTGATTCGTGCACGATATGCGCGGCGGCCACCCGGGCGTTCGCACGGGCGGCACGGCTGACCCGCTGCCCGCTACCGACGGCGTCCTGGATCCGGCTCGCGGTGTCGTCGAGTAACGCGCGCAGCGCCCGCAGCCGTACCCGCGCCTGGCCGAGTCGCAGTTGTGCGGCCGGTTGGTCCTTTTGCGCCACACCGGAATACGCGAGCACCCGCTCGCCGAGTCGCCGCGCATAGGTGTCGGCGACCATCTCCGCCGAACCCAGCGCGGGCATCGCGGCGGTCAGGGCCAGGGCAGGCACCATCGGCCAGCGGTAGGTCGCGGCGTCGTGCAACTGCGCCCCCGGCGTGGTGCCTGCGTAGATGTCGGTCACCTTGACCAGGCGGTGGCCGGGGACCCAGACGTCGTCGACGATGACGTCGTTGGAACCGGTCGCGCACATGCCGGCGGTATGCCAGACGTCTTCGACGTGGACGTCGGCGGCCGGCAACAGCACCAGCGCCGGGTCCGGGTCGCAGAACGCGCCGACCAATACCCAGTCGGCATCCATTACGCCGGTGGCCCATGACCACCGCCCGGTCAGCCGAAAACCGCCGTCGACCGGTGTCCCCCGTCCCGTCGGCGCCAGCGGCGCCGGACACAGCACCGGCCCGTCGGCGAACACTTCGTCCTGAGCCTGCTCGCTCAGCAGCGCCAGCATCCAGTTGTGCAGCGTGTAGAAGCCCAGCGTCCATGCACTCGACGCGCAACCGTGGGCCATCCGCCGTACCGCATCGAAGATCTCGGGAAACTCCGCCTGCTGCCCGCCGTAGCGCGCCGGTTGGAGCAGCCGCGCCAGTCCGCAAGCGCGGTAGTCGTCAATGGTGGCCTGCGGCAGTCGGCGCAGCTTCTCCGCCTCGCCGGCGCGTTCGGCCAACCGGGCCACGAACTCGTCGGTGATTCCCGGCGCAGCCACGGGTGACGTCATGCCAGGCACCGTACCATACCTTTTGGTATGGTACGGGTCAGCCGCGGTCCCGCAGGCGTTTTCGGGTGTGATCGCGCGCCGTCAATGCCGCAGCATCACCTCGAGGAACGCCTCGCGACGCCCGGCGGCCTGTGGGCTCGGTCGCGAACCGGACAGGTGCAGGAACCCGATCCCAGCGGCAAACGTGGCGTTGGCCCGCATATCGGCCTGATCGGTGTCGAAGCCGTCGTCGACGAAGGCTTGCCGCACGGCAGCGACGACCCGTTGGTCGGAGGCGCGCACCGCATGAGCGACCGCCGTCTCCGAGCGCGCCCATTCCCGCATCGCGCGCTCCAGCATCCAGTGCCGCGGACCGACCAGCGCGGTCATCATCCGCGAGAGCCGCTGGCGGGGCGGGTCAGCCGCCAATTCGTCGAAATACCAGCGATCCTCGTCGCGGACGGCCGCCCAGGCGTCGATCAGCGCCTTGCGGTAGGTCTTCATGTCGCTGAAGTGCCAGTAGAAGCTGCCCTTGGTGACCCCGAGCCGACGGCAGAGCCGGTCGAGAGTCAGGGCTTTGATGCCGTCCTCGGCGAGTACCCGAAAACCTTCCTGCACCCAGTCGTCTACGGAGAGCCGGGAATTGGCTGAATCACCCGAAGTCGCCACGCTCGCCAAGCCTAGCCATCCGGGCCGATGCTGATTGCCGAAATTCGCCGCTTTGACCGGCGGCCACCTGCGGGCCGCACGGCGGTGCTGGTCAACGGGCTATGCGGAGTCGGCGGCCAATGCTCGTCGGGCGTAGGCGCGGACGTCGGCGTCGTTGTCTTTGAGCGCGACGCTCAGCGCGTCGCGGACCGCGGCTTCGCCGCCCCACCGGGTCAGGCTCAGCACCGCCGCCTTGCGGACGTCGAGGTGCTCATCGCCCAGCGCCTGCACGAGCAGCGGAACTGCCGGCTCTGCCGGCGCCCCCGACAGGGCGCGCGCCGCGCCCTCCCGTAGTTGCCAGGCCGGTGACCGTAGTGCCTGCTCGACAGTGGTCAGATCCTCAGCGTGGCAGCCTAATTCGCCGACCGCCGCAAGTGCTGCGGCACGGACCAGTGGATCGGGGTCGGCGAGCAGCGTGCGGACGGCGTCGGCGCCGGCGCGCAGTGTGGCCAGGCCGTTGGCCGCGGTGATGCGGACCTCCCGGTTGCCGTCGTCGGCGGCCGCGCCGACGCCGGCCGCATCGTCGACCGAGACCAGCGCGCGCACCGCCTCGATGCGCACCCGGTGGTCGATGTCGCCGAGCGCATGCCGGTATTCCGCGGCGTCGCCGACGCGTCGACTAGCCAGCAGGTAGACCGCAACAGCCCGGACCACCGCGTCGGCCGAGGACAGAAACCTGCGCCCATCTTCGGGTTGCGGCAGCACTTCGACGAGTTCGCGCACACCGGCGGCGGCGGTGCCGCGCACCGCGGCGTCGACGTCGTCCAGCGCGTCCAGCAGCGCCGCGGCGTAGCCGTCGGGCATGTGCTCGGTCAGCGTGGTCACCGCTGTCCGGCGAACCCCGGCGTCTGCGTCGGTCAGGAAAGCGGCTAGCTCCGCGACGGTCGGTTCGTCTAGCGCGAGCACCCCGGCGATGCGCGGCGACGGCGGCTCAGCCGACGGCGCGGCGCCGACCCGGGTTTGCCCGCCGGGCGGGGCTTTACCGCCGACCAGCTCCGGCTGCTGCACGGTCCGCACAGTTTGGTCGGCCGGTGGCAGGACATCCAGTCCGGGCACCGGCACGAAATACGGTGCCACCGGCCGCTTCAGGAACTGCATCGATCCGTCAGCGGCCTTGCCCACATTGAGGTGGTAGCCCCACTGCTGATCGTCGCGGGCGGGCAGGTCGGCGCGTTGGTGATAGAGGCCCCAGCGCGACTCGGTGCGAGTCAGCGACGAGCGGGCGGCCAACTCGGCGCAGTCACGGATGAACGACACCTCCGCCGCGCGCATCAGCTCATGCGGCGTGCGAGCGCCCATCCCGGCGATCTCGTCGCGCATCCGCTCGAAGGTCCGCACCGCGATCGACAGCTTGGCGGCTGTCTTCGGCGGTGCCACATAGTCGTTGACGAATCGCCGCAGTTTGTATTCGACCTGAGGTTGCGGCGGTCCGTCGGGGTGACGCAGCGGGCGGTAGATCAGTTCGTGCGCGTCGACCAGCTGGTCTGGCGGAAGCTGTCGAGGCGCGACCACGTCAGCCAGCGTCGACGCGGCGTGTGCGCCGGCGAGGTCGCCGAACACGAACGCACCGATCATGTAATTGTGCGGAACGCAGGCCAGATCACCAGCGGCGTATAGACCTGGCACCGTGGTGCGGGCCTGCTCGTCGACCCATACCCCGGACGCGGAATGCCCGCTGCACAAGCCGATTTCGGAGATGTGCATTTCCACGTCGTGGGTGCGGTAGTCGTGCCCGCGGTTGGCGTGGAAGGTGCCGCGAGTCGGTCGCTCAGTGGTGTGCAAGATGTTTTCCAGCGCGCTCAGCGTCTCATCCGGCAGATGCGACACCTTCAGGTAGATCGGCCCGCGCGCGGACTCGATTTCACTACGGACCTCGGCCATCATCTGGCCCGACCAGTAGTCCGAGTCGACGAACCGCTCCCCCAATGCGTTGACCTGGTAGCCGCCGAACGGGTTGGCCACGTACGCGCAGGCCGGCCCGTTGTAATCCTTGATCAACGGGTTCACCTGAAAGCACTCGATACCGGAAAGCTCCGCGCCGGCGTGGTAGGCCATGGAATACCCGTCACCGGCGTTGGCCGGGTTCTCGTAGGTGCCGTAGAGATATCCCGAGGCGGGCAGGCCGAGCCGACCGCAGGCGCCGGTGGCCAGTACCACCGCCTTGGCACCGATGGCGACGAATTCGCCAGTGCGCGTGTGCAATGCGGCGGCGCCGACCGCGCGGCCCTCGGAAACCAGCACCCGTACCGGCATCAGCCGGTTCTCGATGCGGACCTTCTCACGCATCGATCGCTGACGCAGCACCCGGTACAGCGCCTTTTTGACGTCCTTGCCTTCGGGCATCGGCAGCACGTAGGAGCCTGACCGGTGCACCCGGCGCACCGCATATTCGCCGTGCTCGTCCTTCTCGAATTTGACTCCGTAGCGTTCCAAACGCTGCACCATCGCAAACCCGCGGGTCGCGGTCTGATAGATGGTGTGCTGGTTGACGATTCCGTCATTAGCGCGGGTGATCTCGGCGACGTAATCCTCGGGGTTAGCCTTGCCCGGGATGACGGCGTTGTTGACGCCGTCCATGCCCATCGCCAACGCACCGGAATGCCGGACGTGTGCCTTCTCCAGCAGCAGCACCTGGGCGCCGCGCTCGGCGGCGGTGAGCGCGGCCATGGTGCCGGCGGTGCCGCCACCGATGACCAGCACATCACAGTCCAGCCGCAGCGGAGTGGCCGGATCGGGGATCTGCGTCATGCGGCTACCGGGTATTCCAGTGCGGCAATGATTTCGGCCCGTAAGGCGGGCCTGGCTTCCGCGGTGCGGGGCGAGGACACGTCGACCAGCGCGCGCAGCGGTTCTCCGGCGCGGCCCAGCACCGCGACCCGGTCACCCAGGGCGAGCGCTTCGTCGACGTCGTGGGTGACGAACACGATCGTCGTCGGATGGGCGCGCCAGGAGTCGATGAGCAGTCGTTGCATCGCGGCGCGGGTTTGGGTGTCCAGCGCGCCGAACGGCTCGTCCATCATCACCGCGCGCGGTGCCCCGGCCAGTCCGCGTGCCAACTGAACGCGTTGGCGCATTCCGCCGGACAGGTTCTTGGGCAGGTAATCACCGAAACGGGTCAGCCCGAGCTCGGCGATCCAACGATTGGCTTGGGCACGCCGAGAGGTTCGGGGCTGGCCGCGCAACCGCAACGCCAACTCGATGTTGGACCGCACGCTACGCCACGGCAGCAGCGCGTTGTCCTGGAACACCACCCCGCGCTCGCCCGACGTCGCACCGACTTCGGCTCCGTCGGCGAGCACGCGGCCGGTGTCGGGCCGCAGCAGCCCAGCCAGCGCGCGCAGCACCGTCGTCTTGCCGCAACCCGACGGCCCGGTCAGCACTAAGATCTCACCGGGCCGCACTGCCAGGCTCAGGCCCTCGATGACCGTCGTCCCGTTGTAGGACAGTCGGATCCGGTCCAGTGCCAGGCTCATTCCGGCCGTCATCGCGCGTTCTCCTCGCCGCGGGGTAGCCAACGGGTCACGCGGCGGCCCACTAACTCCACTGCCGCGGCAGTGGCGAATCCGAGCACGCCGATGGTGATGATGCCGACGAAGACGTCGGGATACGCCAGCACGGTGTAGGCCTGCCAGGTTCGGTAGCCCACCCCCAGCCGCCCGGAAATCATCTCCGCGGAGATCACACAGATCCACGCCACGCCCATGCCCACCGACAGTCCGCCGAACACGCCCGGCAGAATGCCCGGCAATACCACCTGGGTCAGCACATCCCATCGATTGCCGCCCAGGGTGCGCACCGAGTCCTCCCAGAGCGTGGGCAGCGCCCGCACCGCATGACGGGTGCTGACCATGATCGGGAAATACGCCGCGAGGAACGTGATGAACACAATGCCGGCCTCGTCGGTGGGAAAGAGCACGATCGCCACCGGCACCACCGCGATGGCCGGGATCGGGCGGGCCAGTTCGGTCAGCGGGCCCAGTAGGTCGCTGCATACAGGTGAGCGGGCCAGCAGGATGCCGGTCGCGACGCCGATGACAGCGGCCAGCCCGAAGCCGGTCAGAATGCGAATCAGCGACTGCCCCAAGTCAAGCCAGTACTCATCGGTGTGCAGCCGCCGGGTCAGCGCGGTCACGATCTCGGTGACGGTGGGCAGCGTGTCGAATCGCAGCCACGGCCGCACGTGACCGGCGGTGAGCAGCTGCCACAAGCCGATCGCGGCCGCCACCGACGTGAGCCGCAGCAGCCGCAGCCGCCACAGTGAGCGTTGCGGGCGCGCCGGCAAGGCGACCGGCGCAGCGGCCACGGGGGCGCTGATACTGACGGCGGTCATGCCACGCCCTCCAGCGCCTGCTGATAATCGAGTGCGACGCTGCCGCGGTGCCCGGCGATATAGCGCTGTGCAGCCGCCGTGGTGTCGAACGGCAGATACTGTTCGCCGTCGCGCACCCACACTGATTTGTCGGCGAACCAGCGGGTGCCCAGTTCGGCGTCGCGCACATAGGCTGCCCGGACGCGGCCGCCGCGGGCCGTCGCCTCCCGGATCTCCTTGAGCAGGACGGTCGGATCCGCCACCTGCCGGGTGGCCGCTGAATCCGCCAGCCAGAGTTCGCCGCCGGGCGCCGCTGGGGTCACCGTCGTGCCGTAGTCCAGCTTTCGGGCCGCGAAGGCCGCCCGCAGCGGCCCGTCCTGCACGAAGCCGTCGATATCGAGGTCGGCGAAATCGCCGATTGACTTCAGGTACGGCACATCGCCTTTCAGCGCATCGATAAGCGGCGGCTTGAGGGTCGTGTCGAACGTGGTGCCGCCCGGGCCGTTGTAGAGGTAGACGACTTCCTGCGGCAATCCGCTGGCATCGGCGACGATGTGTGCGGCCTCGAGTGGAGTGTGGTTGAGGAAATCGGTGGCGTCGAGTTGGGCCTGCAAGAACGCGTCGAGCACTTCCGGGTGGGCGGCGGCATACGCTCGACGCACCACGACACCGTGCAGCGTCGGGTAGTTCAGCTCGCCGCCGTCGTAGAGAAGCTTGGCCTTGCCTTGGTAGACCAGCAGGCCCGGCCAGGCAACGAACTGTGAGAGTGCTTGCACCTGACCCGATTCCAGCGCAGACGCGCCGACCTGTGGTTGCTGATTGAAGACTTCGACGTCGGCGGGGTTGATGCCGGCGCTGGACAGCGCCCGCACCAGCGTGCCGTGACCGGCCGACCCGATGCTGGTCGAGACCTTCGTGCCGGCCAACCCGGTCAAGGCTGTCGCCGTTGAGTTCGGCGGTACCACGACCATGTTCAACGCGCCTTTGGCGTTGTAACCGGTGACCGAGACGATCTGCGTCCGGGCGCGGTCGTTGGCTTGGGTTCTGGAGCCGTTGATCAGCATCGGGTAATCGCCCATCGAGCCGATGTCGATCTTCTCGGCGACCATCTGCGCGGTGATCGGCGCGCCGGTGTCGTAGTCCTGCCACACCACCCGGTATCGGGTGCCGGTGCGACGGCCTACCTCGGCGAGTCGGCGCTCGAGGTAGCCCTGCGCACGCAGCAACGTGCCGGCGGTCACCGTGTTGATGGTCTTGGACTGATAGCCGACGACGACGTTGACACTGTCGGTGGAGTCCAGTGAGCAACCCGTTGCGATCAGCGCCATCGACGCCAGCATGGCGGTAAGTGTTCTCATGAGATGTCCTGGGACGACCGCAATCAGCGAATGAGGTAGGGCATGTTGACAGTCACCGCGCCGGTCGGGCAGCGGGCCGCGCAGGGGCCGCAGTACCAGCATTCGTCGACGTGCATGAAGGCCTTCCCGGTCTCGGGGTTGATGGCAAGCGAATCCAGCGGGCAGATATCGACGCACAACGTGCAACCGTCGATGCACAGCGACTCGTCGATGGTCACCGGGACATCACCGCGCTGATTGACCAGTGTCACGAGGTGCTCCTTGTCAGGTTGCCGCGCATAGTGATTCGATCACCACGCATCCGGATGTATTCCAAGTCAACGGGTCTGCCGTCGTCGAGGCTGGTGAGCCGCTCCAGCATGAGCAGCGGCGCACCGTCGGGCACTTGCAGAGTGGCAGCGGAGTGGGCGTCGGCGGGGATGGCCTCCAGGGCCAGGGTCGCCGAGCCGAGGCGATGCCGCCGTTCGATCAGCGCGAACACGTCGTTGGTTTCCAGCGGCTGAGTCAGGATTTCGGCCCCGATGTCGGGCGTCAAGTAGGTCAGATCCAGGCTCAGCGGCAGCCCGCCCAGGTAGCGCAGCCGTTCGATGAACACCACCGGCTGGCCCGGGGCCAACTGCAGCCGCTGCGCCACCGACGGCGGAGCAGGGAGGTTCATCGCGGCGCGGACCTCATTGCGGACCTCGCCGTGGCTTTTGAAGGTTTCCTTCAGCCCCAACAGGTGGTCGAGCCCATGGTCGTATTTACGTTGTGCCACATGGGTTCCGACTTTCGGTCCGCGGTCGATCAGACCCTCGTTCTTCAACGCCGCGAGGGCCGCGCGAATCGTGTTGCGGGACACTGCGAATTCTTCGGCTAAGTCGTGTTCGGCGGGCAGGCTGTCGTCGTAGCCGCCAGTGTGGATTTGGAAGCGCAGCACGTCGGCGACCTGGCGGGCGCGATCTGCGCGGGGCCGGCGAATCGGCAGCGGGACGACGAGGGCCACGCCGTCACGCTAATGCCGCCCGCGGGAGCGTCTCGACCAGCTGAAACGTTGGCAGCGCCACCACCTAGTGCATTGCGCCGCTTCCGGACTCGGGGCTACCAGGCGAAAGCGAGACGTTTGGCGGTCATTGCGCCACCTCGCCCGTGCGGTCGGGGCTTCAACTCCCGGTGAGCGAAATCCACGATCCAGCCGGGCGGCGGCACCGACACCCGACGGTCATGGGGTTTGAATTTTGTCGATGGCCATCAGAGTCGAACCCGCAACGCGTGCCGAAGGCTAGTTCACCCCGGAGGGGGTTTCGGCCATGTCGGCGCCGCTGGTTCCCGTCCGCACGCCCAGCCCGTGTAGCGCCGCCGCGCGGCTGATGTCGCTAGGCGAGACGATGCCAACCACGTCGTCATCGCGGAATACGAGCGCCCTGCCATCTGCGCACCCTTTGAGCCGGGAGAGCAAACCAGACAGCGGTTCGTCGGGCCGGGCCCGCGGGATCTCCTCCGGGGGGCAGGCCACTTCGCGCAGCAGCGTGGTCGGCCGGAACGGCGCGGATCCGGTTAAGGGTGACGAGGCCTTGCAGCCGTCCGGCGGGGTCGAGTAACGGGAATGCGGAGTGCCGACGCAACAGCGCGACGTCGCGCAGGAACTCGGCGATGCTGGAGTTGCCGTCCGCCGTTTCGGGGTGCTCGGTCATGACGTCGCGAACCCGGACTCCGGCCAGCGCCGCGCTTGTCCGGGCATGGTGCTCCTCGGCGCTGGCCATGGTGACTACGAACAAGCCGAGCAGGATCCACCACAGGCCGTTTCCGAGGCCACCACCGATAGTTTGCAGGATGCCCAATGCGATCAGGGTGAAGCCGAAAATCCGGCCCGCCCTTGCGGCTACCACCGTCGCGGTGAGCCGATCGCCTCGCCACGCCCATACCGCGGCGCGCAGGATCCGCCCGCCATCCAATGGCGCCGCCGGGATGGTATTGAAGACGGCCAGCACCACATTGATCACGGCCAAATAGCCGGGCACCGCCACCATCAGGGCGTTCATGTCGGCCAGATTGCCCAACCAGGCCAGTGCGCCGAATACGCCTGCGATCAGCAGACTAGTGAGGGGGCCGATCGCAGAAATGCGGAAATCAGCACCAGGCGTGGGCGCCTCGCCGCGCAGCCGGGCGACCCCACCGAGCAGCCACAGCGTGATGCCCTCCACTTCCACGCCGTTGCGTTGCGCCACGATCGCATGAGCCAGTTCGTGGGCCAGCAATGACACCACGAACAGCACAGCGGCCACCACCGCCGCCAGCGGATATACGCCTGACGGGAACCCTGCGGCGAGCCGCGAAAAACGCACCGACAGACCGCCGATCAGCAGCACCACGATGGCCAATACGCTCCAGTGCACACCGACGGTCACACCGGCTACCCGCCCCAGCCTCACGGTCGAATTCATCGTCGCCCCTTCGCTTCTGATCTCGCGCCGGCGGCCGCTGTGGCCCCAGCGGAGAATTTCTGGTCCGGCTCAACGATGTACGGCCGCGATCGTGCGGGCAGGTCCCGCTGAGCTCCTCCCTCAGATTCCCAGCGGTTCAGCGCTATTAAGGCTTGTTGGCGATCCTTGGCGCGGCGCTCGCTGATTCCGAGTAGCCGGTCGGGGGTGGAAACATTCCCGGCGCTGGCCGCGGTTGTCATCGCCGTGTACGCATCGCTGGCTTCGGTGTATGGCGGAACCAGCAGGAGGGCCAATTTCCCAACCCGCTTCCCGAAAACTGTTACGACGTTCGGTGTGTCTTGGCTGGTGTCGAGAATGACATCGCCACCTTTGTGGTCGACGCTCGGCGGTGTTGATGACCAATCAGTTTGGTGATACCGCACTCGGTCAATCGGCCCGAACCGTAACGAGAGTGCGTCGAGCAGTCCGGGAAGCTCGGCGGTAAGCCTCGTCGATCGCGGCCACCATGCTCCCTGCACGAAGCCACACGATCGGTGTGCGGGCTTCAACCGCAATCGCATTGTCCCGATTGCCGGCCGGCGCGCTGCTACCGCACCAACGCGTTCAGTGTTTGCTGACATGTGCTGCCCTCCGACCGTGTTGTTCAAGGTTTCGCGCAACGCGTGTTCGGTGCGCAACGCTGGCGCGTCGCCTCCTTCGCGGTCGATGCGGTTGCGCCGACCATCACCGACGTCTGAACTCTGGTAGACACGCTCCATGGTGGTACGGATTCCGATGACTGCCTTGGCATGGTGCGACAACGCGAACGTCTGCTTTTGTCACTTCGCCACAGCGCCACCCGTCGAAGCAGGGCCTACCGGGCCTTACCAGCGCAGCAGCGCGGCCACACCCGCGGTGTCTCTCAGCGCCCCATCGGCCGCGCCCTCGACGGGACTAATTCGGGCCCCAGTATTGAGTGCTCGCTCGACGAGCCTTTCGGTCAATCGAGGTTCCGGCGTTCCCGCTTGTCCGTCGGGGCCGACTTCCTCGCCGGCGTACAACGCCCCGTCGGCGCCCACCGTCCCGGTGTAGCGGACCTGCGGGTCATACACCAAGTGCGCGACTCGCCCAGCGTTCAGCGCGGCAGCTACCTCGGACAACCCCAGGGCGGCGACGCCTGACCCCGCGGCATCGCGGACCTCTTCCAGGAGTTGCTGTTCCCGTTCGCCGTGCTGCCCATGAACCCACTCCGTGACGGCCGTTGCGAGCGCACCGTCATCCAGCCCGTTGAGAACCCGAGCGTCGGCAAATACGTTGCCGCGAAGCGTGTGGGGCAGCCTCGCGACGGTCGGTTCGGTCCAGCGCTCCCCGCCGCTGATGAGGATCCGCTCCCAGCCGCGATCATCGGCCAGCTTCGCAGCGGCCTTGGTCACCTGGTCTAAGAAGCGTTCGATCCGGTCGCGGTCGCGAGCTTGGCGCTGTTCGCGGACCGGTGTGTGAAACTGCCCTTCCGGGCCGCCGCCGACTTGCCCGGCACGCTCGTGCGGCGCCTCAACATACGGCTGCGCCATCTCACTCAGCATCCGAAGCGACCCGGCTCGCCACTCGAGCAGCCGGGCCTCCTCGGCCGATACCAGGACGACGCCAGCTGTCCGACCTTCGTCGAGCAATTCCAGCAGCGGGTGGATGAATGGTCCCTCGTCGAACACCACCCGATTGGCCACTGGCATGGCGCTCTCAAATCGCAGGACCCAGTCGCTATTTAACGCGGCGAAGGCGATGCGGCCGCGTCCCGATGCTGTCGGGCTTGCCAGGCTCTCTATCTGCGGCCAGAGTCGCTCGAGCGCGGCAGCCACGCGGCGCTGATCAGGACCGCCATCCTCGGAAATGCGACGCTGCAACTCCCGAAAGCGGTTTCTCAGGTCGATCGCGACCCCTTGCAGGTTCGGGCCTTGGCTGGGATCTGCGCTCAGGTAGACGGACAACACCCCGAGCTTGTCGGTTCGCTGGGATATTTCCCGCAGATCGTTCTCATCGAGCCGCTCGATCGCGCTCATAGTTCGCCACCTTGTTCCTCTCGCCGGTCCTTCAAGCCGTGTGCCACGCAATGCGCTAGTCCCGCTGGCTCTGGCTCATCTGACCGCCGCTGGGTGACGCGATACCGTCGGCGCCCATGTCTGGTGATAAAGCGCCAGCAGCCGCCGAGCGTCCTTTAGGTCGGCTGCTATGGGCAATCGGTCGGTGCTGTCCATTGCGCGCAGCAGGCGGCTCACCGCGGCGTTGGCTACCAGAGCCCATTGCACGCCTATCTGCTGGCAGTGTTGGGCGAATCTAATCATGGCTTGGAAGCCTTGACCGCCAACGAAATCCACACTGGAGAGGTCGATGATGAGAGGTCGCCCCGGATTAGCCAACTCAATGACGTAATCGCTCAGCCGGGCGGCGCCGCAAGCGTCGAGCACGCCCCGTACCTCGACAGCGGTGATATCCGATTGGAAATGTGTACTCAGCGACATGCCGTGCCGAGCAGTTGCCGCACAACCACTTCGGGCACGCTGGCGTGCGCGGGGCTTCGGGCCAAAAGGATTGTTAGCGATAGACACTGGGCCTCCTGATTGTCTACTTCGCGGCAGCTTCTAACGCTTTAGGGAACGGTGTTGTCGATGATGTGACCGCCGTCATGTCACGCAAACTCATTCGGTCGCAGTCATTTTGGGTCATATTCTTCTGTATCTACGGCCATCAAGACCCATTGTCGGCGACGTTGGCATCGCAGCGCTTGCCACAACGCGACAAGCCCGCCGTGCGCTGTTGTCGCTTTCCGACAAGACCGCCGCTTAGGGCTGGCTGCTGTGCCCGTCGCCGTCATGGACGGAGCGTCGATCGCGCGCTCCCGCCAACCTCAACGCACCCTTCCCTATGGCGGGCCAGTCGCGAACGTGCGCAGATCCGGTTATCCACGCGGCGTGTCGGCCGGGGACACGCACGCTCGCGCAAAAAGGGGGTTACCCGAGCACAGCGCGGGTTGATGCCACCGCCACCTGCGCGGCGTTGCCGTTGCCGCTTGCCTCGGCCACCGCGCGACGCGCCGCGCTCATCCGTTGCAACGCGTCCTCGGTGAACACCGACAGTCCCAACTCCGGGTTGTAACCGTGGATTTCCTTGACGTCGAGCTCGGCAAGGAAATACAAGATCTCCTTGGAGACCACCTGGCCCGGCACCAGCACCGGGAAACCGGGCGGATAGGGCACCACAAAAGTGGTGGACACCAACGGCTTTCCCTCGGCCAGCCGGCGCCCCGCTGCGCCGAGCTGGACGTGTTCGCGGTCGGCGTCCTCGTATCCGGCGTAGAACGCCGACCGCATGTCGCCGAACAAACAGACCTTCTCGGGGCGGAATGCGTCGTCGAACTCGCTGAAGTCGGGCAGCGGCGGCAGGTCCTCGGTAATCTCCTCGACCCGGCGCTGTTGCAGGGCACGGTCATCCTTGCTGGCCGCGCATTGGCTCCGTTCGAGATCGCCGGCCACCCGGCGCAGCGCGTCGAGCAGATAGTGCACGCTCGACCAGGTGACGCCGATCGTGAAGATCAACAACACACTGTTGATCGAGGTCTTGTTGATCTGAATCCCGAACCGGTCCATCAGGATCTTCTCGCGGAAGTCGTAGCCGTTCATTCCAGTCTTGCCGATGAACAACGTCACGCGGGTCGGGTCCAACACGAACTGATCGGAGCGCCAGGCCTCGTTCCACTCCGCCAACGCGCCCTGCCGCACCTGACGGTAGGAACTGACCGTCGACGCCCGAAACTCGTCGGGCACCAGGTCGGACTCGTCGAGGATGCGAAACCACTTGCCGATCAACCGGTCTTTGCGCACCCGGTGACGAAAGACCAGCGCCATGTCGTAGACGTAGCGCACCATCTGGAAACCCTCGATGTCGACCTGGCGGCGCGCCAAATCCAACGACGCGAGCAGCTGCTGATTGGGCGACGTCGAGGTGTGGGTCAAAAACGCCTCCCCGAACGCGTCCCGGCTCAGCGCCTTGAAGTCCTGGTCGCGAATGTGGATCATCGAGGCCTGCCGCAGCGCCGACAGCGACTTATGCGTCGAATGCGTCGCATACACTCGGATCCGCGCCCGGTCGGGGTCGGGCAGCAGCCGCCGGGTCCGCCACTGTTCGCGGTCGACCCCCTGCATCGACGCCTGCCATTCGCGGTACTGCTCGGCGTATGAGGCCGACGACAGCATCGACTCCAGTTGCTCGGCGGCAATCATCGCGGTGCGCTGGCGCGCCCAGGGCACCGCGGTGGCAAACGCGTACCAGGCCTCGTCCCACAAAAAGCAGATGTCGGGTTTGATGGCCAGCACTTCTTCCATCACCCGGCGCGGGTTGTAGACGACGCCGTCGAAGGTGCAGTTGGTGAGCAGCAGCATCCGTACCCGGTCCAGCTGCCCGGCCGCTTCAAGATCCAGCAGCGCGTTTTTGATGGTGTCCAGCGACACCGCGCCATAGATGGCGAACGGCTTGAGCTCGTAGGCATCCAGATACAGCGGGTAGGCCCCGGCCAGCACCAGGCCGTAGTGGTGTGACTTATGGCAGTTGCGGTCGATCAACACGATGTCGCCGGGCCGGGTCAGCGCCTGCACGACGATCTTGTTGGCGGTCGACGTGCCATTGGTGACGAAGTAGGTGTTGTTGGCGTTCCAGGTCAACGCGGCCTTGTCCATCGCCGCCCGGATCGTGCCGTGTGGGTCCAGCAGCGAATCCAGCCCGCCCGACGTCGACGACGTCTCGGCCATGAAGATATTGCGGCCGTAGAACTCCCCCATGTCCTGCAGCGACTTTGAATTGAAGATGCTGGCGCCGCGCGCGACCGGAAGCGCATGAAACTGGCCGGCCGGTCGGGCCGCATAGGCCCGCAGCGCGTCGAAAAACGGTGTGGCGAAACGATTCCGGATGCCGGCAAGCACGGTGCTGTGCAAGTCGGTGACATCGTTGAGCCGATAGAACGTGCGGTCGTAGATGTCTGGTTCGTCCTCGGTGTCGGCGGCGATCGACTCGTCGGTGAGCAGGTACAGGTCGATGTGTGGCCGCAGTTCGCGGATCCATTCGCCGCACTCCACCCAGTCGTGGGTGCGGTCGGTGGCGACCGCGTCGTCGTTGCCGCCAAGCAAGGTGGTCATCAGCGGCACCCGGTCGCGGGACCGCAGTGGCAGGTCGTGGCGGATGATCGCGGCCTGAATTTCGCCGTTCA
This sequence comes from Mycobacterium kyorinense, assembly GCF_001672775.1. Classification (GTDB taxonomy): domain Bacteria; phylum Actinomycetota; class Actinomycetes; order Mycobacteriales; family Mycobacteriaceae; genus Mycobacterium; species Mycobacterium kyorinense_A. The sequence goes on from NZ_LZKJ01000080.1 coordinate 43,750, forward strand.
ACGCGACCGCGGTGATGGCGTCTTCGACGCTGGTCACCACCAGCAGCTCGAACTGCACGTCGTCGGAGGGATCGCGCAGCGCGCGCAGGCATTCGGCCAGGCTCTCCGGGGCCGTCTCCGGGGCATCGTCGCCGAGCAGCACGGTGTAGAACTGCTGTTCTTTGGCCCGGGCCACCAGCTCCTGGTCGGCCAGCGACGCCGAGGTGTCGAACAACGCTGCGCGATCGCCGTATTCGGACAGCAGCCGCACCGCGAGCGACACCCCATCGGAGAGGCTGACCGTCGCGAGGTTGTCGAGATAGCGGCGGAAGGTGGCGAGGTTCTCCGCGCCGGGGTAAAGCCAATACCGCTCGTAGGCGCCGAGGCGATTCAGCAGACGCTTGACGCGAGCCGCTTCGTGGGTGGTGTCCAACCCGGCACGGTTGACCACCGCGAGCTGATGGCAGGCGTCGTCGAGCAGGTTCCAGGTATCCATCCGCGAATACGACGGGTTGGCTACCGCCGCCAGCGCGGAAACACGAAGTCGTCTCGGGCGCTCGCCGTTTCGATCCATGAGGCCAGTGTGTCTCGCCGGTGATCAGGATGAGGCGGTTTCGTCGACGTGGGCCGCCGTCAGCGCTCCAGTTCGTCGTCCGGGGAACCACGGCTGATGGCCATCCACCGCCATCCCCGCGCCGGCACCTCGGTGACGTCGGACAGCGAGCGCACCACGGCCTGGGTCAGCCCCATGATGGCGGCCATCACCGGAAGCAGCGGCGACAGCGGCTTGGCCACCGAGCGAACGGTGTTGATGCGCCGGGCCACCACGTAACGCTCGACCGAGTGATACAGCCACGCCCCGACGCCCAGCGCGTAGATCGCCAGCGCCGCCGCGATCGCCGCCTGTCCGTAGGCCGCGCACACGACGGCGCCCAGCACCACCGTCGCGGCCAGCACGCCCGCGATGACCACCCGCAACTCCAGCCGGGTCACAACGGGTGGTTCCCTCCCCGCAGGGCTTGCGAGGCAGCGCGGATCTGTGGTGTCACCAGCATCACTTGCCCGAGCACACCGTTGACGAATCCGGGCGAGTCGTCGGTGGACAGCTCCTTGGCCAACTGCACCGCCTCGTCCACGGCCACCGGCTCCGGCACGTCGTCGGCGTGCAGCAACTCCCACACCGCGACCCGCAGGATGGCCCGGTCCACCGCCGGCAGTCGTTCCAGGGTCCAGCCCTGCAGGTGCGACGCGATCAGCTCGTCGATATGGGCGGTGTGCTCGGCGACCCCGCGGACCACGGTCTCGGTGTACGGATGCAGCGGCGCGACGTCGGGTTTCGCCGCTGCCAGCGCGGACCGGGCATCGGCGACCTCGACCGGTGTCAAACCGCGGGCCTCGGCCTCGAACAGCAGGTCGACGGCGCGTTTGCGGGCCTGATGACGTCCTTTGATCGGCCTGGCCGGCTTGGCGTCAGCCATCGTCAAGCACGGCCGAGGTAGCTGCCGTCGCGGGAGTCGACTTTGAGCTTGTCGCCGGTGTTGATGAACAGCGGCACGTTGATTTGGGCGCCGGTCTCCAGCGTCGCCGGCTTGGTGCCCGCGCTGGAGCGGTCGCCCTGCAGGCCCGGGTCGGTGTGGGTGACCTCCAGCTCGACAGTCACCGGCAGATCGATGTACAGCGCCGACCCGTTGTGGAAGGCGACCTGTACCGGCATGCCCTCCAGCAAGAAATTCGCGGCGTTGCCCACCAGCGACTCCGGTAGCGGGTGCTGCTCGTAATCCTGGCTGTCCATGAACACGAAGTCCGAGCCGTCGCGGTACAGGTAGGTGGTGTCGCGGCGGTCGACGGTAGCTGTCTCCACCTTCACCCCGGCGTTGTACGTCTTGTCGACCACCTTGCCGGAGACGACGTTCTTCAGCTTGGTGCGCACGAACGCCGGGCCCTTGCCGGGTTTGACGTGCTGGAATTCGACGATCTGCCACAGCTGGCCGTCGATCACCAGCACGAGTCCGTTCTTGAAGTCGGCAGTCGATGCCACGAGTCTCCTAGAGAATGGCCAGTTCCTTGGGGAACCGGTTTTGGTTGGTCAATGGTATTGGAGCAGAAGCGGCAGAGGATCGTTCCTGTCGGGGGTGGTCGACGGTGACGTGTCGGGTGTGGCCGCCGAGGCGCTGGTTGGCCTCACCGATAGATGGGCCACGCTTCTAGGTAGGCGTCTATCGCACGCTCGACGGCCAAGCCGTATTCGTTCGGCGTGTGCCCCGGCCCGAAGTTTTCCCTCAACGCAGGAGCGAGCACGCCTAACACAACGGCGTCGCTTTGCTCGTTGGTCGGCTTCTGTGCAGCGCGGAGTTCTGCCAGTAGCGTCGGATTGCGTTGCGTGAGTTCTGTCGTTATCAGGTAGCGCGCGTCGGCGGTCACGGCGTCGAGGACGTTGCTCACGGGTTCCTCCATCCGTTCCGGCTGTTCGCCCATGCGGTTATCACCTGTCCGTCTTTGTTAAGGATCACTGTCGCATCTTTGCCAACGTACGTATAGCTGCCGCCGTACTGGTCGGGCGCATACTGCGGCGGACCTATCGGATGCTTAACGGCGTCGCCCAGTGCGCTGTCGTTGACGCCGTGACTGTCTCGCCCGTTGATGCGCTGTGCGCCATGCTCAGTCAGGCCGGTCATGTGTTGGGGCGGTGGGAATGGCGGCGGCGCCTGTTCTGGGTGGGCCGGGGCTTCGCCCTCCACCGGCACGCCCAGTTCCGCGAGCCTGGCTTCAAGCGCGGCTTTTCGCGCGTTCAGAGCGGCGGCTTCCCGGTTGTAGGCCGCTACCGCGCCGGTGTCGTGGGGCGGTGGCGGCGACAGATTGTGCGCGCGGATGTGGCCCTTGAGCCTGTCGTAGGCTGCTCGCGCCTGCTCCGGCGTCATCCGTGACGGATCGTCGGAGTCGCCCGGGAACTGCGGCGCATCGCGGAACGTCCGGTTGTCTACGGCCTGCACGCCGCGCCGCTGATCTTCGTCCTTGTCTGGGTGCATCTGCTGGTTGATGCGGTCGGCGATCTGCTGGTCGCTTCCTGCGTAAGCGCGGGCGGCCTCGCCGATCTTCCGGGCGGTTTCGAGCGCCGCCTGTTTGACTTCTGCCAAACCCACACCGGAAGCCTAAACGCGGCGCGGCGGGCCACCTGGCACTAATCACCCCAACCGCTGGGGGTGGTGTCGTCCTCGGGCGTGGTCAGAAGCGACAGCCGCTGCGGACCTCACCCGGATGATCCTCGTCGTTGACTTGCTTTCGCAGGTCAAGCACAGCGTTGACTAGGTCAGAATGGCCAGTTCCTTGGGGAACCGGGTCAGCAATTCGGGGCGGTGTGTTCCCACGACCAACGTGTCCTCGATGCGGACGCCGCCACGGTCGGGCACATAGACACCGGGCTCCACCGTCACCACGGAGCCCGCAAGTAGTGTACCGGCGGCGCCGGCGCTGATCCCTGGCGCTTCGTGGATCTGAAGCCCGACCCCGTGGCCGAGCCCGTGCCCGAAATGATCCCCGTGTCCGGCGTCGGCGATCACGTCACGCGCCGCGCCGTCGACGTCGGCCAGGCTGGCGCCGGCTTCGAGCGCCTCACGGCCGGCTTGTTGGGCGGCAGCGACCAGTTGATAAATGTCGTGCTGCCAGTCGGCGGCCGCGCCCAGCACGAAGGTGCGCGTCATGTCGGAGTGATAACCGCCGACCAGCGCACCGAAGTCGATCTTGACGAAGTCACCGGTGGCCAGCACCGCGTCGGTGGGCCGATGATGCGGGATCGCCGAGTTTGCTCCGGCGGCCACGATCGTTTCGAAAGAGGCGCCGTCGGCGCCGTGGTCGAGCATCAGGGCCTCCAGCTCGCGACCCACCTGGCGTTCGGTTCGGCCCGGCCGCAGCCCGCCACGCCGCACCAGTTCGGTCAGCGCGGCATCGGCGGCCTCGCAGGCCAGCCGCAGCAGGGCTACCTCGCCGGCGTCTTTGACCTCGCGCAGCGCTTCGGCGGTCCCCGACGCGCGGACCAACTCGGTACCCATGGCCTCACGGGACAATGCGTCGAACCCGTCCACGGTGACAACGTGGCTCTCGAAACCCAACCGCTGCACACCGTCGGCGGCGGCCCGTCCGGTCAGGTAGCGACCGCACGCCCGCTCGATGGCCACCTCCACGTCGGGGGCCTGCTGAGCGGCCTGGGTGCGGTAGCGGCCGTCGGTGGCCAGGACCGGCGTCCGGCGGTCGGCGAACACCAGCAGCGCGGCATTCGAGCCGGTGAATCCGGAAAGATATCGCACATTGATCAGGTCGGTGATCAGCATCGCGTCCAGTCCGTTGCCGTCGATCCGGGCGCTGAGATTGTCTCGACGCTGAGAATGTGTCACGCCCGACGACGGTACTCGTCTACGCTGTGCCCTCATGACTAACTGGATGCTGCGTGGTCTGGTCTTTGCCGCCGCGATGGTCGTCGTCCGCCTGTTCCAGGGCGCATTGATCAACGCCTTTCAGACTGCGGCCGCGATGATCAGCATTGTGCTGCTGCTGCTCTTCCTCGTCGGTGTCGTGGTGTGGGGCGTGATCGACGGCCGCGCTGACGCCAGGGCGCACCCCGATCCGGACCGTCGCGACGACCTGGCGATGACCTGGCTGCTGGCCGGCTTGGTCGCCGGGATACTGAGCGGCGCGGTCGCGTGGTTGATCGGACTGCTCTACAAGGGCCTCTATGTCGGTGGGCTGATCAACGAGATCACGACGTTCGCCGCCTTCACCGCGCTGCTGGTGTTTTTGGGTGGCATCGGCGGGGCGACGGTCGGGCGTTGGCGCACCGACCGCAAGGGTGATTACGCCCCCCGCCCCGGCGCTGAGGAGGACCGGGTCGACACCGACGTGTTCGCCGCCGTCCGGCCCGACGACGCGACGGCTGCGGCCGAGGGCGGCGCGATGCGCCAGGAGCAGGCCGGTGCGGTCGCCACCGCCGAGCGCGATGAGCACACCGCGCCGCAACCGGCCTACAGCGAGTCGCCGACCGAAGAAATCAAGCTGGCCGACTACGACCAGGAGACCGCCGCGGCGGCCGAGGCGGAGCAGACCGAGCCGACTCCCAAAACCGAGAAAGATCAGCGCTAAACGCCGGCCAGGTAGCGCAGCGCCAGCAGATAACCCTCTACGCCGAGGCCGACGATCACCCCACTGGCGATCGGACTCAGGTACGAGTGACGCCGAAACTCCTCGCGGGCATACACATTGGAGATATGCACCTCGATCAACGGCGCGCGTAGCTCGGTGCACGCGTCACGCAGCGCCACCGACGTGTGGGTCAGGCCGCCGGCGTTGAGGATCACCGGCTCTCCGGCATCGGCGGCGCCATGAATCCACTCCAGCAGCTGTGCTTCATTATCGCTTTGCCGCACAACCACTTTCAGCCCAAGCTCAGTGGCCTCGCGCTCGATCATGGCGGCCAGGTCGTCGTGGGTGGTGTCGCCGTACACGTCGGGTTCCCGGCGGCCCAGCCGGCCCAGATTGGGTCCATTGATCACGTTGACGGTTGTCATAAGCGCCACTCTCCCCCGCAAGCGGGCGGTACCCCCGCGATCCCGGCGACATCGTTGTCGGCGCGCGTCACTGGGCTGCAACCTCCGCGTAGGCGGCCACCAGCAGTCCGGGGTCCGGGCCCTCCAAGCGGCCGGGCTTGGCCAGCCCGTCGAGCACCACGAACCGCAGCACGCCCGAGCGGGTTTTCTTGTCACCGGCCATGTATTCCAGTAGCTGCGGCAACGCGTCGGCGTCGTAGCTGACCGGCAACCCCAGCGACGTCAGGACTGTGCGGTGCCGGTCGGCGGTGGCGTCGTCGAGCCGCCCGGCCAGTCGGCCCAATTCGGCGGCGAACACCAGGCCCACCGACACCGCGGCGCCGTGGCGCCACTGGTAGCGTTCCCGCCGCTCGATCGCATGCCCCAAAGTGTGCCCGTAGTTGAGGATTTCGCGTAGCTGCGATTCCTTCTCGTCGGCGGCCACCACCTCGGCTTTGACCGTGACCGCGCGGCGGATCAGCTCGGGCAGCACATCGCCGGCCGGGTCCAGCGCGGCCTGCGGATCGGCTTCGATGAGGTCCAGGATCACCGGGTCGGCGATGAAACCCGCCTTGACGATTTCGGCCATACCGGCCACGATTTCGTTGCGCGGCAACGTCTCCAGGGTGGCCAGGTCGACAAGAACGGCGGCCGGCTGGTGAAACGCGCCGACCAGGTTCTTGCCGGCATCGGTGTTGATCCCGGTCTTGCCACCGACCGCCGCGTCGACCATCCCCAGCAACGTGGTGGGTATGTGCACGATGTCGACGCCGCGCAGCCAGGTCGCGGCCGCGAAGCCGGCCACGTCGGTGGCGGCCCCGCCGCCGAGGCTGACCAACGCGTCATTGCGCCCAACTCCGATGCGGCCCAACACTTCCCAGATGAAACCCACCACCGGCAGATCCTTGCCGGCTTCGGCGTCCGGGATTTCGATGCGGTGCGCGTCGACACCCTTGTCGGCCAAGCGCTTTCGGATCACCTCGGCGGTTTCGGCCAGCACCGGCTGGTGCAGGATGGCCACCCGGTGCCGGCCGGAAAGCAGTTCGTCGAGCTCTCCGAGCAGCCCGGTGCCGATCACCACCGGGTAGGGCGGGTCGACGGCCACCTGCACGGTGACCGGGGTGACGATGTCTCTCATTTGCGGGCTCCGGCGCGACGGGCGGCCAGCGCGGCGGGGGTGGCCGGGGTGGGCGGTGGCGTGGGCTTGTCGGGCGCCGTGTCGGGGCTCTCTTGCAGCGTGGCCGGGGCGGTGCGCCGCCACGGCGAGCGACGGCGAGCGCGACCCGCCGCGCCCGCGCCGTCGAGGCGCGACACGATGTAGTTGACGACGGCCCCGGGATTACGGCGGTTGGTGTTCACCCGGATGGTGGCCACGCGCCGGTACAGCGGAATCCGCTGCGACATCAGCGCACGGAATTTCTCGGCGCGGTCCGGTCCGGCCAGCAACGGGCGCACGGTGTTGCCGCCGGTGCGCCGCACCCCTTCGGCGGCGGTGATCTCCAAGAACACCACCGTGTGGCCGGCCAGCGCCTCGCGGACCCCCGGGGTGGTGACAGCGCCGCCGCCGAGCGACAGCACCCCGTCGTGGTCGGCCAGCGCCTGACGGATCACCTGCTCTTCGATGCGGCGGAATTCGGCCTCGCCGTCGGTGGCGAAGATGTCGGCGATGCTGCGCCCGGTCTGCTGCTCGATCGCGGCGTCGGTGTCGAGCAACTCGACCCCGAGCGCTCTGGCCAGCCGACGTCCGATGGTGGACTTGCCCGATCCGGGCAAACCCACCAGTACCGCCCGCGGCGCCATTACCCCGACACCCGAGCTTGGGCGGCGGGTTGCCGCTCGGCGACGGTGCGCAGGTAAGCGTCGATGTTGCGGCGGGTTTCGGTCAGTGAATCACCGCCGAACTTCTCCAGCACCGCACGGGCCAACACCAGCGCCACCATCGTCTCGACCACCACGCCGGCGGCCGGCACCGCGCACACATCGGAGCGCTGATGTATGGCGACGGCCTCGTCACCGGTGGCCATGTCGACGGTGGCCAGTGCCCGCGGCACGGTGGAAATCGGCTTCATCGCCGCACGCACCCGCAGCGGCTGACCGTTGGTCATGCCGCCTTCCAGGCCGCCGGCCCGGTTGGTCGAGCGGACGATGCCGTCGGGCCCGGGATACATCTCGTCGTGGGCGCGGCTGCCGCGGCGGCGGGCGGTGTCAAACCCGTCACCGATGCCCACGCCCTTGATCGCCTGGATGCCCATGACCGCGGCCGCGAGTTGACTGTCGAGCCGGTTGTCGCCGCTGGTGAACGATCCAAGGCCGACCGGCAGGCCCACCGCGACGGCCTCCACCACGCCGCCGAGAGTGTCGCCGTCCTTCTTGGCGGCTTCGATCTCGGCGATCATGGCTTGTTCGGCCGCCTTGTCGTAGGCCCGCACCGGACTGGCGTCGATCGCGGCGAGGTCTTCGGGCTGCGGCGGCGGGCCGTCGTAGGGCTCCGACGCGCCGATGGACACCACATGGGAGAGCACTTCGACGCCGAGGGCCTGGCGCAGGAACAGCCGGGCGACGGTGCCGGCGGCGACGCGGGCGGCGGTCTCGCGGGCGCTGGCCCGCTCCAGCACCGGGCGGGCGTCGTCGAAGCCGTACTTGAGCATGCCGGCATAGTCGGCGTGGCCGGGCCGCGGCCGGGTCAGCGGCGCGTTGCGGGCCACCTCGAGCGCGGCCGCGTCGACCGGGTCGGCAGCCATCACCTCTTCCCACTTGGGCCATTCGGTGTTGCCGATCTCGATGGCGATCGGGCCGCCCAACGTGCTGCCGTGGCGCACTCCGGCCAAGACGGTGACCTGGTCGCGTTCGAACTTCATCCGGGCGCCGCGGCCGTAGCCGAGGCGGCGGCGGGCCAGTTGGTCGGCGATGTCCTCGGTGGTGACGGTGACTCCGGCGACCATGCCCTCGACCACGGCCACCAGCGCACGGCCGTGGGATTCACCAGCTGTGGTCCAACGCAACACGTGTCCCATCCTCCCACGCCGGGTTCTCACCACCCAAAAGCCGGCGCCAACGCCCAACGTGAAACCGTTGCGAAAAATGCGCCCGAATCTCGCAGTGGCTTCACGTTCGACGAGCCATACGGTCTAGGCAATACCTTCCCAGCCGAACCATGCCTGAGCGCAGTCCGGCCAGCGTAGCGTTCTTGACGCTCAGCAACCGCCATTCAGGAGCGGACTCGATATGGGACAGCAGTATCGGATAGCACATGTCGGCACCGGCTACACCGGCTCCATCGCGCTTCGACAGATCCTCAGATCGCCACGTTTCAAGCTGGTCGGCCAACTCGTTCACAGCCACGACAAGGCCGGCACAGACTCCGGCAAACTAATCAACGAGTCCCCCGTTGGTGTGGTGGCCACTGACAGCTTTGACGATCTGCTTGCACTGGACGCCGACTGCGTTAGCTACTTCGCAGCTGTATCCGGCCGCGAAGCTAGCGAGATCGCTGACCAGATATCCGCAATACTCGCCAGCGGAAAAAATGTCGTGACACCGTCATATCACGCGTTATTTCACCCACCTTCTCTTGACGACGCCTTGAGAGAAAAGCTGGAAGCGGCATGCCGGCGAGGGAACAGCTCCCTGCTGGCAACCGGTATCGCGCCGGGCTTCGCCACCGACATCCTTGCCGTGCACGCGGCGAGTATGTGTGAACTGCCCGCAAAGGTCGCGGTCGAGGAACGTATTCCGTGCGGGGCTTATCGGGTGCCCGGTTTCTTCGCGATGCTGGGCTTCGGTCGAACGGCTGAACAGGACGCGCAGATTTATCGGCCTGGATCAATGATCGCGACCGTCACCCCGCCCCTACGACTCCTGGCCCAAGGACTGGGCTTGCGACTTGACGAAGTCCGCGAGTACCGGGACGTCGCGATTGCCGATCGTCATTACCGCTTCGACGCCGGTGAGATCCCGGCCGGCACGATCGCCAGTGTGCGGATGCGCTTCGACGGCATCGTCGCTGGTCAGCCGCGGTTGCGTTATTCATCGATCTGGTCGATGCCCGATGAGGCGGTCGAAGACTGGCAGCCCGCCATTGCGTCCGGTAGCCCGACTCGACGGCTCACTCGAATTTCCGTCGAAGGCGATCCCCCGGTTCAACTCGACTCTGCGCTCAATGGCGGCGAGCTGCCCGGCTCAACTGCTACCGCGGCCCGGGTGGTGAACGCGATTCCAGCAGTGTGTGCGGCCAACCCAGGTATTCTCAGCGCGCTTGACCTCGTCGTTACCGCCCAGGCCGCGCCGAGCTAAGCCAACGGCACCGGGACGATCCCCAATCGCTGCTCCTCGAACGTGCGTTGTCGAGACACGTGAAGCTCCCGGGCCTTCGTATTGTCAGTAATTCACAGCGGAAGGTCACTCAGCTTGCCCCGCACACTGCTCGCCGCCGCGATGTAGTCGCGCAGCTCGGGTGAAATCAGGTCGGCAACCGTTAACAGATCCGCAAGCCGGTCGAGCAGATGGCGGGTCGTCAAGCTCAGTACACCTCGCCCCGTCTCGCGCCGCAGTAGCGGTTCATGGTGTGCGATCCGGTTGCGGAGCTGATGCAGTCGACCGACCGGATCGTCCACCGCTCGCCGGCTCGTGCCAGGTCGGAAAGCCTTGTGTAGATGTGGAATCCACAGCGGATGGTGGTGCGCCGTTGTGGACAGGTAGCGCCAGAACCCAAACGTCAATTCGGCGATCACCTTGCCGGGTGGCGCACCAGGACCCGCCTCCCGCACGGCTCGCTCTATCTGCTCGCGCGGAGCACGGTTCGCATCAATTCGGGTGCCATCACGCGCTGCTCGCCATCGAACCGGAAACAACCGGTATGGGTCGGTCGTCCAATGCGGCCGGCCCGCCGTTGTGCTAGCCGTGATCGCGGCGTCGTAAGCGTTGCGCAACGCCACTTCCAGGTGCGCCAGATCATGCAGAAATACGGCCGACAAGGCGGTGTTCCATTCGTAAAGTTCGAGCGCTCGTCGTCGATCCACACCGACAGCCGCCAGATAGACCGCAAACCGTGGCCTCGACAGCCAGGCCTCCAACCATGTGCCAGGCTCCTCAGTGTCGGTCATTGCCGGTAAACTTCGTCGTGCACTGCCCCGGATGACCCCTGTCCCTTACGGGTCATGTCGCCGGGGCTTTGTTCACTTCCGATGATTTTCTTCCGCTGCGGCAGCAACTGTGCGAGACAACGCGCCAGCGTCAACGGCGGCCTTGAGCCGTCGCCCACGACGACAACCGGTCTAGGTTCCGCTGGATCGGTCCCCGAGTTGGATCTGGCGTTGTCCATGTCGACCTACCTACCAGGAAGGTACGACGACTACAGCGCCGCCAACCCCACCGCCGCCAGGCTCGCCAGGCACATCGCGGGGCCGTGCGGCACGGTGCGGACACCCCGAAGCAGGGCGACCACTCCCGTCGCCGCGGTCAACAGCGGCGCGCCCAGCGCCGCCAGTACCCACACGTCGACGCCGAAGCGGCCGGTCAGCGCGCCCAGCCCGAGCGCCAGCTTCACATCGCCGGCGCCCATCGCCGAGGGCGACGCCAGATGCACCAGCAGATACACCGCGGCCAGCCCCGAGCCACCGGCCAGCGCCGGCACACCGCGACCGGCAATCACGGCGACCAGCAGAATCACCGCGGCCCCCGGCAGCGTCAACCAGTTGGGCAACCGCCGCTGCATCAGGTCATGGCCACTCAACAAGCCCATCCACAGCAACACCGCCGCCGTCACGGCGGGAGGCTAACCCAGTGCCGCGGTCATCGCCGCTCGGGGCGCGGGTTGGCCTGTGAATTGTTCGACCTGCGCGAACGCCTGGTGCAGCAGCATCTGCAGGCCGTTGATCACCCGCCCGCCGGCCGCGCCGACCGCGGCGGCCAGCGGCGTCGGCCACGGGTCGTAGACGGCGTCCAACAAGACCGGCACCCCGGCCAACGCGTCCGCGTAACGCTCGGCCACCTCCGCAGGCAAGGTATTGACCAGCACCGTCGCTTCCTCGAGCCGGGCGCTACTGTCGAGCTCGCAGAACCGGGTCGCCACGCCGATCCGCTCACCCAGCTGCACCAATCGGGCGGCTTTGTCGGGGTTGCGCGCGACGACGGTGATGCCGCTGACACCGAGTTCGGCCAGCGCCACCACCACCGCCGGTGCGGTGCCGCCGGAGCCGGACACCACCGCGTGTCCCGACGCGGTGCCGAGCGCGCCGACGACGCCGTCGACGTCGGTGTTGTCAGCCCGCCAGCCGCGGGCCGTGCGCACCAGCGTGTTGGCCGAGCCGACCAGCTCGGCGCGCGGGGTCCGCTCGTCGGCGTACGCCAGCGCGGCGAACTTTCCCGGCATCGTCACCGAGACACCAACCCATTCCGGCCCGAAAGCGCCGACGACGGCCGGCAGTTCGTCGGCGCCGCATTCGATGCGGTCGTAGGTCCAGTCCTGCAGGCCCAACGCGCGGTAGGCCGCCAGATGCAGTTGCGGGGAGCGCGAATGCGCGATCGGCGAGCCGAGGACGCCCGCCCGTCTACCGCGCGCTGCGCTCATCGCGCGGAGTCGAGGACACCGTTGTGTTTGGCCAGCTCGATATTGGCCAGATGCTGCTGGTAGTCCCGGGTGAACAGGGTGGTGCCCTGCGCGTCGATGGTGACGAAGTACAGCCAGTCACCGGGCTCGGGGTGCTCGGCGGCCGACAGGGCGTCGGTGCCGGGCGAACAGATCGGCGTGGCAGGCAGCCCCTCGGACATGTAGGTGTTCCAGGGTGTGGACTGCGCGCGGTCGGCGTCGGTGGTGGCGACTTCCCGGCGGTCCAGCGGATAGTTCACCGTCGAGTCGAATTCCAGCGTGCGATGCTCGGCGAGCCGGTTGTAGATGACTTGGGCCACCTTCGGGAAGTCCTCCGGCGTGGCCTCGCGTTGCACCAGCGACGCCACCACCAGCACCGCGTGTGGGGACAGGTTCATCGCCTTGGCGGTGTCGAGCAGCCCGGATTTCACGTAGTTGACGGCGCTGGTGCTGATCAGCGTCGACAGAATCGATTGCGGGGAGGCCGACGGGTTGACGTTGAACGTCCCCGGGGCGATCAAACCCTCGATCCGGCGATGATCAGCGCCCATCCGGGTCATCGGCTCGACGGCCCACCCGGGCACTCCCAGCTTCGCCGGCGGCGTGTCGGCAGCCGCGGTCCGCAGGTCGGTCACCGACGCGCAGTGCCGGTCCCCGTCGAGCTCCACGCAGGTGGCCCGCGAGATCAGGGTGAAAATGCCGGGCGTCGCGGCGTTGGTCTTGACGTCGGTGGTGTCGTCGAGCTGGCGGCCCTCCGGGATGACCAGCCTGCCCACCCGGCTGTCGGGGTCGGTGAGCCGCTGGACCGCCGACGATGCGGGGATCTCGGTGCGCATCCGGTAGAAGCCGGGCTGAATGGCCGAGATCGCGGAGTTGCCGTGTGCGGCGTCGATGAACGCCCGGACCGTGCGGACCACGCCGCGATCATGCAGGGTCTCGCCGATTGCGGTGGTCGAGTCGCCGGCCTGGATCTGGATGACCACATCCTGTTTGCCGCTGCCGCGGTAGTCGTTCGTCGAGCCGAAGGTGTGCCACAACTTGGAACCGACGAAGACGGCCGCGATGACTACGACGATGAGCAGGACCGCGGCGAATCCTCCGGCGATCCGCCGGCGCCGGCGGCCGCGCTCGGCGCGGATCCGTTCCGCGCGCGTCATCGTGCGGCGAGCGGGCCCAACCGCAACAGGTTGAGCCCGGGGCCGGCCGCGTCCGCCGCCGTCACGCACCGTTGACCTCCCCGGGCAGCGCGGCGCGGCGTTGGTCGAGCCACCCCTGCAGGATCGCCACCGCCGCCGCCTGATCGATCACCCCGCGCTGGCCCTTGGCCCGCACACCTGCCTCCCGCAGGGATCGCTGCGCGGTGACCGTCGTCAGCCGCTCGTCGGCCAGCCGCACCGGGACCGGCGCGATCCGGCGGGCCAGCAGATCGGCCAACTCGATCGCGTCGCGGGCCGACGGGCCGGTGCGATCGGCCAGGGTGCGCGGCAGCCCGACGACCACCTCGACCGCCTCGAGTTCGGCGACCAACTCAGCGAGCCGGCGCAGATGGCTGCCGGACCGGTCGCGGCGCACGGTCTCCACCGGAGTGGCCAGGATCCCGTCCGGGTCACTACAGGCCACACCGATGCGCACGCTGCCGGCGTCGACACCGAGCCGCCGGCCCCGCCCGGGGTCGTCCCGACCCGGGCGATCCGGAAGGCGGTGCGCTGCAGTGTCCACTCAGCTGACCCGCGCAATCTGCGCTCGCAGCGCATCGAGCGCGGCGTCGATGCCCGTCGGGTCCTTGCCCGAGCCCTGAGCCAGATCCGGTTTGCCTCCGCCGCGGCCGGACACCGCGCCGGCCAGCTGCTTGACCAGGTCGTCGGCGCGGAACCCGAGATCCTGGGCGGCCGGGTTGGTGGCGACCGCATACGGCACTGTGCCGCTGTCGCCTTCGGCGATCAACGCGACGACGGCCGGATCGTTGCCGAGTTTGCCGCGGATATCACCGACCAGCGAACGCAGATCACCGGCCGTCATTCCCGCCGACATCCGCTGCGCCACCACACGCACGTTACCGATGCGCTGTGCCCCGGCTGCGGCGTTCACCGCAGCGGCGCGGGCATTCGCCAGCCGCGCGCGTTCGAGCTCTTTCTCGGCGGCCTTGAGACGCTCCACCAGGTTGGCCACCCGGGCGGGCACCTCCTCCGAAGGCACCTTCAGCGACGACGCCAACCCCGCCATCAGCGCGCGTTCCTTGGCCAGGTGCTTGAACGACTCCAGCCCGACGTAGGCCTCCACGCGGCGTATCCCGGAGCCCACCGAAGACTCCCCCAGGATGGTCACCGGACCGATCTGCGCCGAATTGTGCACGTGCGTGCCGCCACAGAGTTCCAGCGAGAACGGCCCGCCGATTTCGACGACCCGCACCTCGTCGGGGTAGCTTTCGCCGAACAGCGCCAGCGCGCCCATCGCCTTGGCCTTGTCGAGTTGCTCGGTGAACGTGTGCACCTCGAAATCGGCCTGCACCGCCTGGTTGGTCACTTCTTCGATCTGGCTGCGCTGCTCGTCGGTCAACGCGCCCTGCCAGTTGAAGTCGAACCGCAGATAGCCCGGCCGATTCAGCGAGCCAGCCTGAACGGCGTTGGGGCCCAGCACTTGTCGCAACGCGGCGTGCACCATGTGGGTGCCCGAATGTCCCTGGGTGGCGCCCTTGCGCCAGCCGGCGTCGACCGCCGCGACGACGGTGTCGCCCTCGACGAATTCGCCGGACTCCACGTTGACGCGGTGCACCCACAGGGTTTTGGCGACCTTCTGCACATCGCTGACCGCCGCCCGGGCGGTCTCGCCGGCGCCGGTGCCACTGATCGTGCCGGAGTCGGCGACCTGCCCGCCGGATTCGGCGTAAAGCGGCGTGCGGTCCAAGACCAGCTCGACGCGATCAGCGCCATCGGTGCCGTGGGCGATCACCGGGACCCGCTTGCCGTCGACGAAAATGCCCAGAATCCGTGCCTCCGAGGTCAATTCGTCGAAGCCGGTGAACTCGGTCGGGCCGGCGTCCACCAACTCGCGGTAGGCGCTCAGGTCGGCGTGGGCGTGTTTGCGCGCGGCGGCGTCGGCTTTGGCCCGGCTGCGCTGCTGGGCCATCAACTCCCGGAAGCCGGCTTCGTCGACCTGCAGCCCCGCTTCGGCGGCCATCTCGAGCGTCAGCTCGATCGGAAACCCGTAGGTGTCGTGCAGCGTGAAGGCATCCGGTCCGGTCAGCACCGTGGCGCCCGACGCTTTGGTGGCGCCGGCCACCTCCTCGAACAGCCGTGAACCCGACGCCAGGGTGCGGTTGAACGCGGTTTCTTCGGCCACCGCGATCCGGTTGATCCGGTCGAAGTCGGCGACGAGTTCTGGATACGACGGGCCCATCGCGTCGCGGACGGTGGCCATCAGGTCGCCCACGATGGGGTCCTCGATGCCCAGCAGCTTGGCCGAGCGGATGACCCGGCGCAGCAGCCGGCGCAGCACGTAACCGCGGCCGTCGTTGCCGGGGCTGACCCCGTCGCCGATCAGGATCGCCGCGGTGCGGCTGTGGTCGGCGATGACCCGGTAGCGCACATCGTCGTCGTGGTTGCCGACGTCGTAGGGGCGCGCCGCCACCCTGGCGACCGTGTCGATGACCGGGCGCAGCAGGTCGGTTTCGTAGACGTTGTGCACGCCCTGCAGCAGAAACGCAACCCGCTCGACTCCCATGCCGGTGTCGATGTTCTTGCGCGGCAGCGGGCCGAGGATTTCGAAGTCCTCCTTGGTGGTGCCTTCGCCACGCTCGTTTTCCATGAACACGAGATTCCAAATCTCGATGTAGCGTTCCTCGTTGACCGCTGGGCCGCCCTCGACGCCGAACTCCGGTCCGCGGTCGTAGTAGATCTCCGACGACGGGCCGCACGGCCCGGGAATGCCCATTGACCAATAGTTGTCGGCCATGCCGCGGCGCTGGATCCGCTCGGCCGGCAGACCGGCGACCTCCTGCCACAATTGCGCGGCCTCGTCATCGTCGAAATAGACTGTGGCCCACATTCGTTCCGGGTCAAAGCCGTATCCGCCATCGGCGATGCTGTTGGTCAGCAAACTCCACGCCAGCTCGATGGCACCGCGCTTGAAGTAGTCGCCGAACGAGAAATTGCCGGCCATCTGAAAAAACGTGTTGTGCCGGGTGGTGATACCGACTTCGTCGATGTCCGGCGTGCGGATGCACTTCTGGATGCTGGTGGCCGTGGGATAGGGCGGAGTGCGCTGCCCCAGAAAAAACGGCACGAACTGGACCATGCCGGCGTTGACGAACAGCAAGTTGGGGTCGTCGAGGATCACCGAGGCGCTGGGAACCTCGGTGTGGCCCGCTTTCACGAAATGATCCAGGAAACGCTTCCTGATCTCGTGTGTCTGCACGTGTCCGTCGCTGTCCTTGTAATTAAATCGACCGCATTACCTTACCGGCCTGCACAGATCAGGGATCGTGCCGACCGGCGCCGCCCGGATGGCTACCCGCTGACGAAACTCAACCGCACCGACCGCTTGGGGTTGTCCCGGTTGAGGTCGACGAGGACCACGCTCTGCCAGGTGCCCAGCAGCGGTTCGCCACCGGCCACCGGCACCGTCACCGACGGCGCCACCAGAGCCGGCAGCACATGGTCGGCGCCGTGGCCCGGTGAACCGTGCGCGTGGCGGTAGCGGTCGTCGCGGGGCAGCAACCGCTCCAGCGTGTCGACGAGGTCGTCGTCGGAACCGGCGCCGGTCTCGATGATCGCCACCCCGGCCGTCGCGTGCGGGACGAACACGTTGCAGAGCCCGTCTGCGCGGGCAGCGCAAAACGAGCGCACCGCCTCGGTCAAATCGACGATGCGGCGGCGCTTGGTGTCCACTTCCAGCACATCGCTGTCCACGTCGACCAGCCTACGGGCCGGACTCGGCACCGTTCCAATTGCAAGCCTCCGACCCGCGGCAAAACCATTGCGACGCTTATCGGGTTGGAGGAAGGTGGTTACTGGACCGGTGGCGCCACCGGGGCGTTGCCGCCGAGCGGATTCGACCAGAAAGGGAGGGTGATCGTGTACGCGCGCTCTACCACCATCGAGGCGCACCCGTCGTCCATCGACGCGGGCGTCGCGCACGTTCGTGATGTGGTCATGCCCACACTCCAGCAGATCGACGGATGTGTCGGTGTGTCGTTGTTGGTCGATCGTGAGGCCGGCCGCTGCATCGCGACCAGCTCCTGGGAGACGCTGCAGGCGATGCAGGCCAGCGCCGAGCAAGTACGACCGGTTCGTGATCAGGCCGCCGGGGTGTTCGGCGGCAGCCCGACCGTGGACGACTGGGAGATCGCCGTGCTGCACCGCGACCACCACTCCGCTCCGGGCGCCTGTGTGCGGGCCACCTGGCTCAAGGTGCGGCCCGATCAATTCGACAAGGCCATCGAGTTCTACCGGGAATCGGTGCTGCCCGCGATCGAAGAACTCGAGGGTTTCTGCAGTGCCAGCCTGATGCTGGACCGCACGTCCTGGCGGGCGGTGTCGTCGTCGACCTTCGACAGCCTCGAGGCGATGGAGCGCAACGGAGACGCCGCGCGTTCCCTGCGCACCTCCCGGCTTCGCGACCTGGGCACCGACCAGTACGACGTCGGCGAGTTCGAGCTGGCGCTGGCCCACTTGCGGGTGCCCGAGCTGGTCTAGGCGATCGCAAGCGCGGCGAAGCCGGGCGCCGCGGGTCGCCGCTAGACCACTAGCCGGCCCGTCCGTCGATCAGGGCGGCGCGCGCCAGCGTCGCCTGCGCCATCTTGACGTGGGCGGCGTCGACCAGGACGCCATCGACTCCGACCGCGCCCAGGCCCTTCTCCTCGCCGTCGCGGTAGGCGGCGACGTTGCGCTCGGCGAGTTCGATCTCCGCGCGCGTCGGTGCATACACCTGGTTGGCAACCGGGACCTGGCTCGGGTGGATCGCCCACTTGCCGGTGTAGCCGAGCAGCCCGGCCCGCCGCGCGTCGCGCTCATACCCCTCGAGGTCGTGGTAGTCGGGGTAGGGCGCGTCGATCGCTTCGATGCCGGCGATGCGGGCGGCGACCAACACCTTGTTGCGGGCGTAGTGCCAAAAGTCACCGGGGTAGTCGCCGAGCGGGACGAAGTTGGTGTCCACCCGGGCCCCCTGCGACAGCGAGAAGTCGCCGACACCGAAGATCAACGCGTCCAGCCTGGGGCTGGCCGCCGCGATCTGCTCGGCGTTGGCCAGGCCTTCGACTTCCTCGATCAGCACCTCAAGGGCGATCGGGCGCCCTAACCCCAGCTTGGCTTCCAGCTGCGTCAGCAGCACGTCGACCCACCAGACGTCGCGGGCGGTGCAGACCTTGGGGATGATGATCGTGTCGAGGTGATCGCGCGCCTGGGTGACGACGTCGATGATGTCGTCGTGGCACCACGGGGTGTCCAGGCCGTTGATGCGAATCGCTCGGACCGTGCGCCCCCAGTTCAATTCCTTCAGCGCCGCAATGGCTTTGGCGCGTGCCGTTTCTTTGTGCGCCGGCGCGACGGCGTCCTCGAGGTCGAGGAACACCAGGTCGGCGCCGGAGCCGGCGGCGTGGGCGAACATGTGGTCGTTGCTGGCCGGGACGGCCAACTCCGAGCGGCGTAGCAGCATCGGCGGATCTCCTTGGTTACAGCACGCCGCGGGCGTGCAGGTCGTCGATGTCGGTGGTGGTCAGCCCGAGCAGCTCGCCGTAGATCTCGGCGTTGTGTTCGCCGAGCCGGGGGCCGAGGTGCTCGACGCGGCCGGTCGCCGCCGAGAACCGCGGCACCGGTGCTTGCACGGTCATGGCGCCCAGTTGGTCGTCGGCGACTTCGACGAACACTTCGCGGTGGGTCAACTGCTCGTCGGCGACCAGCTCGGTGATGTCGTAAACCGGTGCGGCCGCGACGTTTTCAGCTTCGAGGATCGTCATGGCCTCGGCCAGTGTCTTGCCGGCCACCCAGTCGGCGACCACCTGGTCGACGTCGCGGGCTCGCGCCAGCCGCCGCTGCGGATCGGCGAAGTCGGCGTCGTCGACCAGGTCAGCACATCCGATGGCCCGAAACACCCTCAGCGCCAACGCCGGTGAGCTGCCCGACATCGCCAGCCAGCGGCCGTCGGCGGTGCGGTAAGTGTTGCGCGGCGCCGAGATGTCCCAGCGGTTGCCCGCCCGGCTCGGCACCAGCCCCAGTTGGTCGTAGCCCAACAGCGTCTGTTCCAACAGCCGCGCCAGCGGGTCGATCAGGTTGACGTCGATCAACTGGCCGGGCGCCCCGTGCACGTCGCGGTGATACAGCGCCATCATCACCGCGTAGGCGGCGTTCAGCGACGCCACCCCATCGGCCAGCATGAACGGCGGCAGGGTGGGCGGCCCGTCGGCCTGGCCGGTGATGTTGGCGAAGCCGCTCATCGCCTCGCCGAGTGTGCCGAAGCCGGGCCGGTCGCTTTTCGGGCCGGACAGGCCGTATCCGGTGATGTGGCACATGATGATCCGGTCGTTGACCGCGCGCAGCGCGGCGTAGTCCAGCCCCCACCTCGCCAATGTCGAGGGCCGGGCGTTGACGATCACCACGTCGGCGTGCCCGGCCAGCCGGCGCAGCAACGCTTGACCCTCGGTGACCCGCAGATCGCAGGTGATCGACCGCTTGTTGCGCGACACCGACTTCCACATCAGCCCGACGCCGTCGCGCTGGTGTCCCCAGCTGCGGATCGGGTCTCCACCGCCGGGTTGTTCGACCTTGACGACGTCGGCGCCGAACTCACCGAGGTAGGTGGCCACCAGCGGCGCGGCCGCCAGCGTGGCGACGTCGAGCACCCGGATGCCGTCGAGCATCACGCGCTGAGGCAGGCCGGCCGCTGCAAACCCAGGTGGTCGCGCAGGGTCGCGCCCTGGTAGCCGGTGCGGAACAGCCCGCGACGCTGCAACTCCGGAACCACCATCCGCACCACATCTTCGAACGCCCCGGGCAAATGTGTTGCGGCCAAAACGAATCCGTCGCATGCCCCGGTGTGAAACCACTCCTCCATCTGGTCGGCGACCTGCGTGCCGGTGCCCACGAAGCGGGGCCCCTGCAGCAGGGTGGCGCGGTGGCCGGCCAAATCGCGCAGCGTGACGGTGTCGCCACCGATGTGGGCGCGCAGGTTTTGCACCAGCCCGCGGATGCCGGATACCGATGCGATCAACTCGTCGGTGATCGGGTCGTCGAGGTCGTGGCGGGAGAAGTCGTAGTTCATCAGCTCGGAGAGCAGCGTGAGCGACGCCATCGGGTGCACCAGGTCGTTGAGGAAGACCTGTTCGCGGTGCTTGGCGTGATCTTCGGACTCGCCGACCACCGCATAGGCCATCGGGCACAGCTTGACCGACTCCGGGTCGCGGCCGGTGGCGGCGATGCGCTCTTTCTGGTCGGCGTAGTGGCTACGGGCCACCTCGATGCCAGGGTCGCCGGTGAAGATCAAATCCGCCCAGCGCGAGGCGAATTCGCGGCCCCGTCCCGACGAGCCGGCCTGGATGATGACCGGTCGGCCCTGCGGACCGCGGGGCACGGTCAACGGTCCGCGCACCGAGAAGTACTCGCCGACGTGGCCGAGCTCGTGCACCTTGTCCGGGTCGGCGTAGTGCCCGCCGGCCCGGTCGTGCAGCACCGCGTCGTCCTCCCAGGTGTCCCACAGGCCGACCACGGCGTCGAGGAACTCGTCGGCGCGGTCATAGCGCGCGTCGTGACCCAAATGCGCGTCGATACCGAAGTTTTGGGCCTCGCTGTCGTTGACCGAGGTGACCACGTTCCACGCCGCGCGACCACCCGACAGGTGGTCGAGGGTCGCGAACGTGCGGGCCACGTGGAACGGCGGGTAGTAGGTGGTCGAGCAGGTGGCGCCCAACCCGATGCGCGACGTCGCCTGCGCGAGCACCCCGAGCACGATGGACAGGTCCAGCTTCACCGGCCGCGCGCCGTAGCGCACCGCGTCGGCGACCGAGCCGCCGTAGATGCCCGGCATCGCCAGCCGGTCGTCGAAGAACATCAGGTCGAAGCAACCCTCTTCGAGTTGCCGGCCGATCTTGGCGTAGTAGGAGGCGTCGAGGTAGCGGTGCTCGGTGGCGGGGTGGCGCCACGATCCTGCGTACACCGAGGTGCTGCCGGCCTGCATGAAGGCGACGAGCGCTATCTGTCGGGTGGTGGTCATGTCTGATGTCTAACATCTGATATATCAGATTTCAAGTGTTAGATGTCTGTTTCGGTTACAGTCGCGCTATGACCAGCAGCGACGTCGATATCGCCGGGACCGTGCGGGAGCGGGCTGCGCGCGAGTTGCGCGACCGCATCCTCACCGGCACGCTGCCCGCCGGCACCCGGCTCGACCTCGACGCGATCACCAAGGAGTTCGCCACCAGTCGCACCCCGGTGCGCGAGGCGCTGCTGGAGTTGTCCTACGACGGGCTGGTGCGGGTCGCGCCGCGCAGCGGCGTTACGGTGATCGGCATCCGCCCCGACGACGTGCTCGACAGCTTCACCATCCTGGGCGTGTTGACCGGTCAGGCCGCGGCCTGGGCGGCGCAGCGGGTCACTCCCGACGGCATCGAGCGGTTGCGCGAGTTGGCTACCGACGTGGAATCGCGCTCGGGGCAAGGCCGCATCGTCGACGCGAACTGGCGGTTTCATCGCGAGATCCACCGGGCCGCGCACTCGCCGCGACTGATGGCGCAGATCCGCCAGGCCGTGCGGGTGGTGCCGTCGAACTTCCTGGCGGTGTTTCCCGAACACGAGCATCACGCGCTGGACGACCACCAGGCCCTGGTCGCCGCCCTCGCCGACGGCGATGCCGAGCGGGCCCGCGAGACCGCCGAACGCCACGTGTTGGACGCGGGCCGGTCGCTGGCGAACTCGCTGGCGGCTAGCGGCTAGCCGCGCTTGCCGCGGATGATCGCGCGCAGCCGTTCGAGCCGGCCGGCGATTTCGCGTTCGCCGCCGCGCCCGGTTGGGCGGTAGTAGTCCGAGCCGACGAGTTCGTTCGGCGGATATTGTTGTGCGACAACGCCATCCGGGTGATCGTGGGAGTATGTGTAGCCCTGGGCATTGCCCAGTGCGGCGGCACCCGAATAGTGGCCATCGCGCAGATGCGGCGGCACCAGGCCGGCCTTGCCGGCCTTGATGTCGGCCATCGCGGCGCCCAGCGCGGTGGTCACCGCGTTGGACTTGGGCGCGGTAGCCAGGTGCACGGTGGCATGCGCGAGGGTCAACTGGGCTTCGGGCATGCCGATCAGCGCGACGGTCTGCGCGGCGGCGACCGCAGTCTGCAGCGCGGTCGGGTCGGCCATCCCGATGTCCTCGCTGGCCAGGATCATCAGCCGGCGGGCGATGAACCGCGGGTCCTCGCCGGCGACCAGCATCCGCGCCAGGTAGTGCAACGCGGCGTCGACGTCGGAGCCGCGCACCGACTTGATGAACGCGCTGATGACGTCGTAGTGCTGGTCGCCGTCGCGGTCGTAGCGGACAGCGGCTTCGTCCAGAGACTGCTCGATCGTCTCGACGCTGACCTGCTCCCCCGCTTCGGCTGCCACCTCGAGCGCCGTCAGCGCGCGGCGGGCGTCACCGGCGGCCAGCCGCACCAGCAGGTCGACCGCATCGGCGGCGACCTGGACGCGACCGTTCAGGCCGCGCGGGTCCTCGATGGCGCGCTGCACCACCGTGCGGATGTCGTCGGTGGACAGGGGCCGCAGCTGCAGGATCACCGACCGTGACAGCAGCGGCGCCACCACCGAGAACGACGGGTTTTCGGTGGTCGCCGCCACCAGCAGCACCACCCGGTTCTCCACGGCCGACAGCAGCGCGTCCTGCTGGGTCTTGGAGAACCGGTGCACCTCGTCGATGAACAGCACCGTCTGCTCGCCGTGCGCGGCGGCCCGGCGCGCCAGGTCGATCACCGCCCGGACTTCCTTCACGCCGGCGGAGAGCGCCGACAGCGCCTCGAACCGTCGGCCGGTGGCCTGCGAGATCAACGCCGCCAGCGTGGTCTTCCCGCTGCCCGGCGGACCGTAGAGGATGACCGACGCCACGCCCGAGCCCTCGACCAGCCGGCGCAGCGGCGACCCGGATTGCAGCAGGTGATCCTGACCGACCACCTCGTCGAGCGTCGCCGGCCGCATGCGCACCGCCAGCGGCGCAGCCGCCGACCCGTCGTGAGCGGGTTCGGGGAGACTCGCCGGGACGTCGAACAGACCGTCGGACACGAACTCAGGCATACCACGTCACCGTCGGCGGCGCGTTCCCGGCGATGACGCCGAATAGTTGTTACGTTCTGCGCACGCGATACTTCAGCCCACCACCGAGGAGCGGCAGATGAGCGGACCCGAACAGCACCCCGGCAGCCCGACCGACCCGCCGGGCCCGCCCCCCGGCTATCCGGCGCCCGGCTACGGGCGGCCCCCCGCTCCCCGGCCCCCCCTCCTCCGCCGCCCGGGTATGGTCCCCCGCCAACCGGGTATGGCGCTCCGCCCGGCCATGCGCCTCCCCCGCCCGGCTATCCGCAGCCGGGCGGCTACCCGCCACCGCATCAGGGATTCGACGTCGGTGATGCGTTCAACTGGGCGTGGAACAAGTTCAGCCAAAACGCCGGCCCGCTGATCATTTCGACCCTGCTCTACGTTCTGGCGCTGCTGGTCCTCGGTGGTGGGCTGATCGCGCTGATCTTCGCGACCGCCGATACCGACACGGTGACCGTCAGCGGCGACGGCTACTACGACACCTCGGTCACCGGAACGCTGACTGCCACCTCGATCGTGGTCATGATCATCGGCTACCTCGTCATCTTCGTGGCGTCGATGTTCATCCAGGCCGCCTTCCTGTCCGGCTGCCTCGACATCGCCGACGGCAAGCCGGTGAGCGTCGGGTCGTTCTTCAAGCCACGCCACTTCGGCGCGATGATCCTCACGGCCCTGCTGGTCGGGGCGCTCACCGCGGTCGGCTTGGCGCTGCTTGTCGTCCCCGGAATCATCGTCGGATTCCTCGCCCAGTTCGCCATTGCGTTCGTCGTCGACCGGTCCCTCTCACCGGTGAGCGGACTGAAGGCCAGCTTCGGCGCGGCCAAGAACAACGTCGGCGGCGCGCTGCTGTCTTGGCTGGTGCAGTATGCGGTGTTGCTGGTCGGCACGGTGATCTGCGCCGTGGGTCTGCTGGTGGCCGGCCCGCTGGCAACACTCATCCAGACCTACACCTATCGACGCCTCTCCGGTGGGCAGGTAGTGCCGATCAGCTGAGCTGCGGCTGCGTCACGAAGTCGATCAACTCCTCCACCCGGCCGATCAGCGCCGACTCGAGATCCTGCCAGTCCCGCACCCGGCTACGGATGCGCCGCCAGGCCGCGGCGATGTCGGCCTGGCTGGCGTGCGGCCAGCCCAGCGCCTGGCAGATGCCGTGCTTCCAGTCCACGCCGCGCGGTATGACGGGCCACTCGGACAAGCCCAGCCGGTTGGGTTTGACGGCCTGCCAGATGTCGACGAAGGGGTGGCCGACCACCAGCGTGTGCGGCCCACCGGGTCCCCGCTGGACGGCTGCGGCCAGCCGGGCCTCTTTGGAGCCGGGCACCAAATGGTCGACCAGCACACCCAGCCGCCGCGTCGGACCCGGGCGGAACTCCTCGACGACGCCGACGAGGTCGTCGACGCCACCGAGATACTCGACCACCACGCCCTCGAGCCGCAGATCGTCACCCCACACCTGCTCGACGAGCTCGGCGTCGTGGCGGCCCTCGACGTAGATCCGACCGGCCGACGCCACCCGGGCGCGGGCCCCCGTCACCGCCACCGAACCCGACGCCGTCCGCGCGGCGGCCGTGGGCGCGTGGCGGCGCGGCGCGGTCAGGATCACCGGCTTGCCGTCGATCAAGTAGCCCGGGCCCACCGGGAAGCCTTGGCGGCGACCGTGCCGGTCCTCGAGGTCCATGCGCCCGTATTCGATGCGCACCACCGCGCCCACGTAGCCGGTCTGCGCGTCTTCGACGACCATGCCCAGCTCCACCGGCAGCTCGACCGAGCGGATTCGTCGCGCTCGGTGCGGGTCGTTGGCAAGAGCGTCGGTTCCGTAGCGGTCGGTCACCCGAGCGATCCTAGGAACGCATCAGCCGATTTGAGGTGCCGCCGCGCCGCACGGTCAGCACCAGGACACCGGCCACCGTGATGCAAACCAGGTTGATCGCCAACTGCGCCACCGATTTCGCGACCACATCCCAGTCGCCAGTGGTGGCCGCCACCACCGCGAACCCGGCGGCGGGCACCGTGGTGACCGAAATGAACACGCCGACCAGTGCCGCCGACTTCGCCGACACCAACGACAGCATGCCGGCGGCGCCGGCGAACAGCGCAACAACCACCGACAGCGGACCCACTTGAAAGATGAAGTCGACGTGCCTGAACTCCCGCAGGTTGCCCAGATCCACCCAACCGACCGCCTCGCCGGCCAGCGTGGCGAGCGCGGTCACCACCATCGCCACCGGGAACCCGACGGCCAGTGCCGTCGATGCCCGCCGGGCCAGGTCCATCCGCCGCCGTACCAGCGCCACCGAGAGCGCCGCCAACGGGCCGAACTCCGGGCCGACCACCATCGCGCCGACCACGGTCACCGTCGAGTCGGTGATCACCCCGATCGCGGCGATCAGGCAGGCCAGGCACAAAAACAACAGGAACGTCAGGTTGAGCGTGGACTCCTCTCGGGTGCGCCCGATGAGCTCCTCCCAGACCAGCGCGTCGGCGGGGTCTCCCGGCGCTTTCTTCTCGGCCCGGTAGGCGGCCTTGGAGACCACGGTGTCGATGGCCTCCATGGTGATGGCGCCGCGATCGGCCAGCCCCAGCGCCTTGAGCTGTTCGACGACGTCGTTGGCCACTTCCCGGGCGATATCGGCGGTCAGCAGATCGCCGGCCGGGTCGATGCCGGCCTGCTTGTGCAGCGCGATGTGCGCGACGCCGGGCTCGCGCTCGAGCAGCTCCACCAGGTCGTCCCGCAACTCCGGCGGCGCGATCACCCGCAAGTGCAACACGATCCGCACACTAGCTTGCGGGCGCACAATCATGGGGTGGCCACCTGGGACGACGTTGCCAGTATCGTCGCCGAGCTCCCGCTCACCGAGGAGCGGTCACCGCACGATTGGCGGGTCGGCCGAAAACTGGTCGCCTGGGAGCGGCCGCTGCGCGCCTCCGATCGGGAAGCCTTGGCGGCGTTGGGTATTGAGCCTCCCACCGGCGACATCCTGGGTATCCGGGTAGCCGACGAGGGCGTCAAGTTCTCGCTGATCGCCGACGAGCCGGAGGTGTATTTCACCACTCCGCATTTCGACGGCTACCCGGCGGTGCTGGTTCGGCTGGCAGCGATCGACGAGCTGGGACTGGCCGAATTGCTCACCGAGGCGTGGTTGACACAGGCGCCGAAACGTCTGGTCGAGGAATTCCTCAACGAGCCGAACTGACGGCCCAGCGTTTGCCGGAAGCGTCTACTCACACCAGTCACTGCTGTAACTCTAGCAACGCATGCATCTTTAAGCACTTCAGTATCATCAATCACAGAAGCATAAATGCGATATCTCAAACATCAGATATCACTGCAATAACACCGGCATCATCGGCATCGATTTACCGTTTAAAACCGCAGGACAACACCTATCTCGTTAAGTCAATTCAGCCTCAGCTGTTGACACCTTTCACTATGGTTTGTTACATGTCGTTAATGGCACATCGCAGTGCGGCACCCATTTCGAAAACGTTGTGCAAGTCATTGATGAAAGGCGCAATCGTCGTCGTCGCCATTTCGCTGGTGATTGATCCCGCCACCGGCGTGGCGTATGCCGATGCGGTCAATTGGGACGCCGTGGCCGAGTGCGAGTCCGGAAGTGACTGGTCGGCCGATACCGGGAACGGCTTCTACGGCGGTCTGCAGTTCAAGCCGTCGACGTGGGCCGCCAATGGCGGTGTCGGCTCGCCGGCGGACGCCTCCCGCGAGCAGCAGATCGCTGTGGCCGAACGAGTGTTGAAGACGCAAGGGCCTGAGGCCTGGCCCAAATGCGGTCCTAATCAAGCGCTGTTTCCGACGGAAGTGGTCAACATTTTGCGGTCGGGCCATCCCGTTCGAACCACGCTGAGAAAACTGTGGTCGAAAGCGATCCCGCATTAGCGACCGCTGGCCGCACCGCCTATCGGGTCAGCACGGCCTGGGTCTGGGTGACCTGAGCGACCAATTTCCCGCTGTCGTCGGTGAGGTTGGTCTGCGCGACGATCGTGGTGCGGCCGACGTGCAACGGCTCGCAAATCGCGGTGACGGTGCCCGCGCGCACCGCCCGGAATAAGTTCGTTTTCGACTCGATCGTGGCGGTGCCCGCCCCCGGCGGAAGGTTTGCCACCGCGCATAGGGCGCCGATCGTGTCGGCGAACGCCATCAGCGCGCCCCCGTGCAGAATCCCGCCCGTCGTGCAACGGTCCTCGGCCCAATCCATGGTGGCCGTCACCCGCTGCGGGGTCACCTCGACGACGTCGATGCCCAAAGTGCCGGCGAAGGGGATGAGAGTAG
The DNA here is from genome assembly GCF_001672775.1 of Mycobacterium kyorinense. GTDB lineage: Bacteria > Actinomycetota > Actinomycetes > Mycobacteriales > Mycobacteriaceae > Mycobacterium > Mycobacterium kyorinense_A. Next base: position 71,454 of record NZ_LZKJ01000080.1, read on the forward strand.
CCAGGTTGTCGGTGTCCATATACGCAGCTTGCCCCAACCCGCGTTCCTTGCTATCGCCGAGATCGACGTTAGCGCTCAAATGCGCGCGGAAATCGGCTCTACCGTCGATCTCGGCGACGTGTTGGTGCCCGCTGCCATCATGCCGCCATGGCCGAAGTCTTCATCGGCAGCGAGGCGGTGACGCGCGGCGAACTCACCAAGTCCGACCTACGCGTACGGCATCGCGCCATTTTCCGTGGCGTCTACGTGCCCGGAAACATCGAGCCGTCATTGCGTGACCGGACCATCGGAGCATGGCTGTGGTCTCGTCGACGGGCGGTTATCGGTGGAATTGCCGCATCGGCGTTGCACGGCGCCCAGTGGGTTGACGCCGGTGTTCCCATCGAATTGGTCGCACCGAATGCCCGTCCGCAACGTGGCCTCGTCGTACGCAACGAGACGCTGGATGACCACGAAACGACCCATGTCGTAGGGCTTCCCGTCACTACGCCTGCGCGCACTGCTTATGATCTGGGCCGACGTCTCCCCCGCGGGCAGGCAGTCGCACGACTCGATGCGCTGATGCGCGCAACTCCGTTCTCGGTAGAGGATGTCCTGTTGACCGCTAAGCGTCGTCGGGGCGCTCGGGGTCTACAGCAGCTGCGCGCCGCGCTTCCCCTCGTCGATGGTGGTGCAGCTTCTCCCAAAGAAACGTGGCTGCGGCTGCTATTGATTGACGCCGGGTTGCCCGCTCCGACCACGCAAATACCCATCCTCGACGGCTACCGGCCGGTGGCGTTTCTGGACATGGGTTGGGAGGAGTTCAAGGTTGCCGCCGAATATGACGGCGATCAACATCGCAGCGATCGCCGACAATACGTCAAGGACATTCGCCGCCACGAGATCGTCGGCGATCACGGCTGGATCGCTGTGCGGGTGGTTTCTGAAGACAGGCCGGGCGACGTCATCAACCGCGTCTACGCCGCACTTCGGCGGCGCGGATATCGCCGAGATCGACGGTAGCGCTCAAATGACGGCGGAAATCTGCTCTAACGTCGATCTCGATCTTCGGGGCGAGCATCGATCCCCGATTCCTTGCGCTGCTGCGCGGTGATCGGCGCCGGCGCGTCGGTCAGCGGGTCCACCCCACCGCCGGATTTCGGGAATGCGATGACTTCCCGGATGGAATCCATGTCGGCCAGCAGCGCGACGATGCGATCCCAGCCGAACGCGATGCCACCGTGCGGCGGCGCTCCGAAGGTGAAGGCGTCCAGCAGGAATCCGAATTTCTCCTGGGCTTCCGCCGCGTCGATGCCCATCATCGCGAACACCCGCTCCTGGATGTCGCGGCGGTGGATACGAATGGAGCCGCCGCCGATTTCGTGGCCGTTGCAGACGATGTCGTAGGCGTCGGCCAGTGCGCTGCCCGGGTCGGTGTCGAAGGTGGCCTCCGATTCGGGTTTGGGCGCGGTGAACGCGTGGTGCACCGCGGTCCACGCGCCGGCGCCGACGGCAACCTCGCCGGCGGCGGCGGCCTCGTCGGCCGGCTCGAACAGCGGAAAGTCCACCACCCACGTCAGCGCCCAGGCAGCGGGATCGATCACGTTCAGTCGCTTGGCGATCTCGATGCGGGCCGCGCCCAGCAGGGTGCGCGACGCCTTCGGCGGCCCGGCCGAGAAGAAGATGCAGTCACCGGGCCCGGCACCGACATGGTCGGCCAGGCCGGCACGCTCGGTCTCGGACAGGTTCTTGGCCACCGGGCCGGACAGCGCACCGTCCTCGCCCACCAGCACATAAGCCAGACCCTTGTGTCCGCGCTGCTTGGCCCAGTCCTGCCAGCCGTCCAGCGTCCGTCGCGGCTGCGACGCCCCGCCCGGCATCACCACCGCGCCGACATAGGGGGCCTGGAACACCCGAAATGTGGTGTCTTTGAAGAACTCTGCGCATTCGACGAGCTCCAGCCCGAACCGCAGGTCGGGTTTGTCGGAGCCGAAACGTCGCATCGCCTCGGCGTAGCTGATCCGCGGCAACGGCAACGGCAGATCGTAGCCGATCAGGGCCCACAGCGCCCGGAGCACCTGTTCGGAGATCGCCAGCACGTCGTCGGCGTCGACGAAGCTCATCTCCATGTCGAGCTGGGTGAACTCCGGCTGGCGGTCGGCGCGAAAATCCTCGTCCCGGTAACAGCGGGCGATCTGGTAGTAGCGTTCCATGCCAGCGACCATCAGCAGCTGCTTGAACAGCTGGGGGCTTTGCGGCAGGGCGTAGAACGAGCCGGGCTGCAGCCGGGCGGGAACCAGGAAGTCGCGGGCGCCTTCCGGGGTGGAGCGGGTCATCGTCGGTGTTTCGATCTCGACGAAGTCGTGTTCGGCCAGCACCGCGCGGGCGGCGGCGTTCACCTTGGAACGCAACCGAATTGCCCCGCCCGGCCCGTCGCGGCGCAGGTCGAGGTAGCGATACTTCAGCCGGGTCTCCTCGCCGGCGGATTCGTCGAGCTGAAACGGCAGCGGCGCACACTCGCCGAGCACGGTCAGCGTCGTCGCGTTGACCTCGATCTCGCCGGTGGCGATGTCCGGGTTGGCGTTGCCTTCCGGGCGGATCTCGACCACCCCCTCGACGGCGATGCAGAACTCGGCGCGCAGTCGGTGCGCCTGCTCCAGCACATCAGCCGCGCGGAACACCACCTGCGACACACCGGATGCGTCCCGCAGGTCGATGAAAATCACCCCGCCGTGGTCGCGGCGGCGCGCCACCCAACCGGCCAACGTCACCTTCTGACCGGCATCGGCGGCGCGCAACGAACCGGCGACGTGACTGCGCAGCACGAACTACTCCTCTGCATCGGTTGGGACACCGTGGCGATCGCAAGCGCGGCGGAGCCGGGCGCCGCGGGTCGCCACGCGGCTAGTCTCGTGGCGATCGCAAGCGCGGCGGAGCCGGGCGCCGCGGGTCGCACGCGACAAGCACTGCTCAGTGTAGAGCCGGTAATTTCGGGATAACCATGGATATTGCCCTTGTCGGTCCCGGCGCTGTCGGCACGACGGTCGCGGCGTATCTGCACGCGGCCGGTCACCGGGTGCTGTTGTGCGGACGAACGGCGCGGGACCGGATCGAACTGCGGCCCGACGACGCCGATCCGATCGTGGTGCCCGGCCCGGTGCACACCCAGCCGAGCCAGATCAGCGGCCCGGTCGAGGTTGTCATCCTTGCGGTCAAAACCACCCAGAACGACGCCGCAGCCGACTGGCTGGCCCGCCTGTGCGATGAGCGCACCATCGTGGCCGTGCTGCAGAACGGGGTGGAGCAGGTCGAGCAGGTGCAGCCGCTTTGCCCGTCGTCAACGGTGGTGCCGGGCATCGTCTGGTACACCGCCGAGAACCATCCGGACGGCTGGGTGCGGCTGCGCACCGAACCCCGGCTGGTGCTGCCCACCGGACCGGCCGGCGGCCGGCTCGCCTCGTTATTGCGGGACGCCGGCTGCGTGGTGGACTGCGAACCGGATTTCACCACCGCGGCCTGGCGCAAGCTGCTGGTGAACGCGGTGGCCGGACTGATGGCGCTGACCGGCCGGCGGTCCGGCATGTTCGGGCGCGACGACGTTGCCGCGCTGGCTCGCCGCTACCTCACCGAATGCCTGGCCGTGGCCCGCGCCGAGGGCGCCGCGCTCGGCGACGACGTGGTCGACGAGCTGGTCGAGATCTTCCGGCGGGCCCCGGCAGATATGGGCACCTCGATGCTGGCCGATCGGGAGGCGCACCGGCGGCTGGAGTGGGATATCCGCAACGGGGTGATCGTCCGCAAAGCGCGCACACATGGCCTGGCCACCCCGATCAGCGACGTCGTCGTACCGCTGCTGGCCGCCGCCAGCGACGGCCCGGGCTGAGCCTCGCGGCGCTCATCCACCGGCGCGCCGCACCGTAGTGTGAAAAGCTGGTCCGGCCACCCGATCTAGCGGCAAACGGAGCGTGCGATGACCTTCAACGAGGGTATGCAGATCGACACCAGCACCACGTCGTCGTCCGGTGGCGGCGGTCGGCGGATGGCGATCGGCGGCGGTCTCGGCGGGCTGGTGATCGTGGTGGTGGCGATGTTCCTTGGCGTCGATCCGGGCAATGTGCTCAGCCAGCAACCGATGACCACCAACGAGGACGTCGCGCCGGGCTTCGACTTGAGCACCTGCCGCACCGGAGCCGACGCCAACAAGTACGTGCAGTGCCGCGTGGTGGCCACCGGCAACTCGGTGGACGGGGTGTGGAAGCAGCTGATGCGCGGCTACACCCGCCCGCACGTGCGGCTGTTCAGCGGCCAGGTCAGCACCGGCTGCGGCGCGGCCACCAGCGACGTGGGCCCGTTCTACTGCCCGGTCGACAAGACAGCGTATTTCGACACCGACTTCTTCGACGTGCTCAAAACCCAATTCAATTCCAGCGGTGGGCCGTTGGCGCAGGAATACGTGGTCGCGCACGAGTTCGGCCACCATGTGCAGAACCTGCAGGGAGTCCTGGGACGCGCCCAGCACGGGGCACAGGGCGCCGGCGGCAACGGCGTGCGCACCGAGCTGCAGGCCGACTGCTATGCCGGGGTGTGGGCGCACTACGCGTCGATCACCAAGCAGGAGAGCACCGGGGTGCCGTTTTTGGAGCCGTTGAGCGACAAGGACATCGACGACGCGCTGTCGGCGGCGGCGTCGGTGGGCGACGACCGTATTCAGCGTAAGGCGACCGGGCGCACCAACCCCGAGTCGTGGACCCACGGATCCTCCGAGCAGCGGCAGCACTGGTTCACCGTCGGCTACCAGACCGGTGACCCCAACCAGTGCGACACCTTCCGCGCGGCAGAACTCGGCTAGAACAGCGTGGGCTGCAAAGCCTTTACGGGCACCGCTGCCGGCGCAGGATCGGGGCGGCGCCGATCACCGGTCAGCCGGTATTTTGCGATCAGCGGCGTAACCCGATCTCGTAGCTCGTCTCGGTATCGAGGCGGCAAATATGCTCCGCGCCGGTATAACTCGCGGTACGGCGCTACTAGCTCCGGGTGGGTGCGGGCCAACCACGACAAGAACCAGCCCCGCGTCGAGCCGCGCAAATGCAGGCCCAGCACCGTCACACCGGTCGCACCGGCTGCGGCGAGCTGGCTCAGCAGGCTGTCGAGCTGTTCGGCGGAATCGGTCAGGTGCGGCAGCACCGGCGCCACCATGACATGGCAGTCCAGGCCGGCGGCGCGGATCGCCGAGATCAGCCCCAACCGCGCCCGAGGCCCTGGCGTGCCCGGTTCGACGGCCGCATGCAGCTCGGGATCGCCGACCGCCAAGGAAACGGCCACCCGCACCGGGATCTGCCCGGCGGCATCGGCGAGCAGCGGCAGGTCGCGCCGCAGCAGGGTGCCCTTGGTCAAGATCGACAGCGGGGTGCCCGACTCCGCGAGCGCACCGATGATGCCGGGCATCAACGCATAGCGACCCTCCGCGCGCTGATAGGGATCGGTGTTGGTGCCCAACGCCACGGTCTCGCGGCGCCAGGATTTACGGTGCAGCTCGCCCCGCAGCACGTCGACGACATTCGTCTTGACAACAACCTGCGTGTCAAAGTCGTTGCCGCAGTTGAAGTCCAGATACTCGTGAGTGGGCCGGGCAAAACAGTAACGGCAGGCGTGCGAGCAACCGCGGTAGCCGTTGACGGTATAGCGGAACGGCAACACAGCGGCGTTGGAGATCTTGTTCAACGCGGACTTGCACAGCACCTCGTGGAACGTGATGCCGTCGAACTGCGGGGTCTGCACGCTGCGCACGAATCCGATGCGCTGCAGGCCGGGCAGCGCGCCGTCATCGGCGCCGATGCTCTGGGCGTCCCACCGCATACCCTATTCGAACGCCAGTTCGAGCTCCTGTCAAGCAGGCAGCAGCGCGCGCAACGTTTCGCGGCCCTCGTCGTCGAGCGGCAGCAGCGGGCGGCGCGGGTCCCCGACCCCGGCGCCGAGCAGCTCCAGTCCGGCTTTCACGGTGGTGGCGAGCCCTCCGGCGACGATGAATTGCAACAGCGGCTTGAGGTTGTCGTAGATCGTTTGCGCGGTGTGCAGATCGCCGGCCCGCACGGTGTCGTACAAGTCGATGCAGGGCTGCGGTCGCAGACACGGGGCGGCCGTGCACCATCCGGCGGCGCCGGCCCGCAGCGCGTCGAGCACCAGCGGGTTGCTGCCGTTGTAGAACGGCAGCCGGCCATCGCTGAGCTCGGCGATGCGCTGCATCCGGGACAGGTCGCCGGTGGACTCCTTGACCATCGTGAGGTTCTCGATGCTCTCGAACATGTGCACCAGCAGCTCCGGGCTCATGTCGATGCCACTGGTGGCCGGGTTGTTGTAGGCCATGATCGGAATTCCGATCGCCTCGCCGATGCTGCGGTAGTGCGTGACGATCTCGCGCTCGGTCAGCTTCCAGTAGGACACTGGCAGGATCATCACCGCGTCGGCGCCGGCCTTCTCGGCCACCTGTGCGCGTCGAATGGTGTTGGCAGTGGTCAGGTCTGACACACCGACGACGACAGGCACCCGGCCATCGACGGCGGCCATCGTGGTGTCGACGACGGTGTCGAACTCGCCCTCGTCGAGATAGGCCAACTCGCCGGTGCTGCCCAACGGGGCGATCGCGTGGACGCCGGAGCTCACCAGCCGGTCAACCAGCGCGGTCAACGCCGCGGTGTCGATCGTGCCCGAATCGGCGGCGAACGGAGTCACCGGGTAAGCGATGATGCCGTGAATTTTCGGCACTGCAGACTCCTTCGGTCAGCTCGTCAAGGCATCGGGGTGCTGCGTGAGCGCGCGGCGCGCATAGTAGGCGAAATTCGCCCGGCTACGCTCCGGCCGCAACGTCCAGTCGTGGGCTTCGCGGGCCAACTTCTCCGGCAGTTCCTTGATGGTGCCGGCTGACATCGCGGCCAGTTGCAGTTTGGCCGCGCGCTCGATGAGCACCGCCAGCGAACACGCCTCCTCGACACTGGCACCCGCCACGATCTGGCCATGATGGGCCAGCAAGATGGCCTTCTTGTCGCCGAGGGCAGCGCTGATGATTTCGCCCTCCTCGTTGCCGACCGGAACCCCCGGCCAGTCTGCCAGGAACGCACAGTCATCGTAGAGCGGCGTGGTGTCCATCTGGGACACCACCAGCGGGACCTCCAGCATGGCCAACGCGGCGACGTGGAAGGCGTGCGTATGCACGATGCACTGCACGTCGGGCCGGGCACGATAGATCCAGCTGTGAAAGCGGTTGGCGGGGTTGGCCATTCCGTCGCCGTGGAGCACATTGAGATCCTCGTCGACGAGCAGCAGGTTGGCGTCGGTGATCTCGTCGAAGCCCAGTCCCAGCCGCTGGGTGTAGTAGGTTCCGGGCTGCTCGGCGCGGGCGGTGATCTGTCCGGCCAACCCGGAATCGTGGCCTTGGTCGAACAGGGCACGGCAGGTCAGTGCCAGCTTCTGGCGGGTCGACAACGCCGACTCGCCCACGTTGGCGGCCAGGCTGTCTTGCGCACGGCGCATCAAGTCGGCTTTGGAATCGGTGAACGTGGTTGCCATCAGCGGCTCCCTGAGTCGTAGTGATATGACACTAAGAATGACGTTAGGACACTTTGTGTCATGGCGCAACTCTGTGCGCTCGGCCTGTGCGCAGGCTAGCCGAGCATTCGCGCCAGCGCAGAAATCTGCTGTCGGGTGCGGTATGAAACAAAGATGAGCGACGAGTCGGGTGTCAGCCGCCGCACGCTGCTGACCGCAGGGGCGGCGGCACTTGCCGGTGTCGGCATCGGCGGCGCCGGAGCAACGCTGCTGCGCTCCCCCGGGCCGGGCGTGTGGACGCCACCCGACGCCAGCGGTGCGCCGCCGGTGCGGGGCCTGCATCTGCAATTCGGTCGGAATGCCGCCACCGACGTCGTGGTGTCCTGGCAGACCACCGACGCGGTACGCAATCCCCGGGTGCTGGTGGGCATGCCGACGTCCGGCTTCGGCCGCACGATACATGCCGAAACCCGAACCTACCGGGATGCTAAGTCGCGCAGTGAAGTTCGCGTTCATCATGCGGCGCTAACCGATCTGACGCCAGACACCGAATACGTCTACGCCGCGGTGCACGACGGGACCAGCCCAGAGCTGGGTACGGTGCGCACCGCGCCGTCGGGACGGAAACCGCTGTCGTTCACCAGCTTCGGTGATCAGGCTACCCCGACGCTCGGCAGGCAGACGGGCAGCACGTACACTAGCGACAACCTGGGCTCGCCGGCCGCTGCGGACACCACGACCGCGATCGAGCGCATCGGCCCGCTGTTCAACTTGGTCAACGGCGACCTGTGTTACGCCAACCTCGCCCACGACCGGATCCGGTCCTGGACCGATTGGTTCGACAACAACTCGCGTTCGGCGCGCTACCGACCCTGGATGCCGGCAGCGGGAAACCACGAAAACGAGTTGGGCAACGGCCCAGTCGGATTCGAGGCCTACCAAACGTACTTTGCACTGCCCGACTCGGGAGCCGACCCGGCGCTTCGCGGGCTGTGGTACGCGTTCACCGCCGGGTCGGTGCGGGTGATCAGCCTCTCCAACGACGATGTGTGCTTTCAAGACGGCGGCAATTTCTATGTGCACGGCTATTCCGGCGGTGCGCAGAAGCGTTGGCTCGAAGCCGAACTCGCCGATGCGCGGCGCGATCCCGACGTCGACTGGGTGGTCGTCTGCATGCACCAGACGGCGATCTCGACTACCGACCGCACCAACGGCGCCGACCTTGGCATCCGCCAGGAGTGGCTGCCGCTGTTCGACCGCTACCAGGTCGATTTGGTGGTGTGCGGCCACGAACACCATTACGAACGTTCACATCCGGTGCGCGGAGCGCTGGTCAGCGAAACCAGAACTCCCCGACCGGTCGATACCCGCCCCGACCTCATCGACACCACCAAGGGCACCGTGCACGTGGTGATTGGCGGCGGTGGCACGTCGGCGCCGTCGAACACGATGTTCTTCGACCGGCCCAAATGCCGCGTGGTGACCGGCGTCGGCCGACTCGACCCGGCGATCGGACGCAAAGCGCCGATCTACGTCGTGGAGGATGCGCCATGGTCGGCGTTTCGCGACCGCACGCACCCCTACGGCTTCGCGGCATTCGATGTCGACCCGGGGCCTCCCGGCGGCCACACGTCGATCACCGCGACGCACTACGCGATCACCGGATCGTTCGGCGCGCTGACCGTCGTCGACCAATTCACCTTGACCAAGCCGCGGGGCGACTCGTGACCTTTGGTAATGTCATTTCCGTTTCCGACGAATAAGACTCTCGGGAGGCGCCGCATGCTGTCACGTGGGCTGCCGTCATGACCGCACTTCCCCGCACGAGCGAGTCGGTAGCTGAGTTCGCCGAGCGGGCCCGCGGATGGCTGGCCGAGGCGATGCCGCGCATCGATCGAGGCAATCCGCCGTTTGCCGATCGCGGCGTGCAGGAGTCGTGGCAGCGGGCCCGCGAACTGCAGCGGCGGCTCTACGACGGCGGGTTCGCCGGGATCTGTTTTCCGGTCGAGTACGGCGGGCTCGGGCTGAGCATCGAATATCAGAAGGCCTTCGACGCCGAGAGCGCCGGCTACGAGATGCCGCTGATACTCAACACGCCGACCTTCACGATCTGCTGCGCGACAATTCTGGACACCGGCAGCGAAGCCCAGAAGCGTCAACATATTTCGGCGGCACTGCGCGGCGATGAGGTATTGGTGCAGCTGCTCTCCGAGCCCAGCGGCGGTTCGGATCTGGCCGGCGTGATCACGCGCGCCGAGCGGCGGGACGGCGGATGGGTGGTCAACGGCGCGAAGACCTGGAGCACCGGGGCGTTCGCTGCCGACTATGGGCTGCTGTTGGCCAGGACGAACTGGGAGGTCCCCAAGCACGACGGGCTGACCATGTTCTTGGTGCGCATCGACAGTCCCGGAATCACGTTGCGGCGCATCAAACAAGTCAACGGTTCCACCGAGTTCTGCGAGGAGTTCTTCGACAACCTGGAGCTCAGCGACGACGACGTGCTCGGCGCGGTCGACAAGGGCTGGGACGTCGCCTCACGCCAGCTCTATCACGAGCGGCGCGCCGTCGGCGGCGGCTCGGAGTTCGCCAGCGGCAGCGGCAGCGAGAACGCCCAGGAGAAGACGCCGGACTATTGCGTCCTGCTGCAGGCGATCGGGCAGGCCGGTAACGATCGGCTCCGTGAAAAGGCCGGCCGGGCGCTGGCGCACCGGGCGGTGCGGGAGCAGCTGATCGACCACGTCTACCGCGGTGTGCTCGACGGCTCGCTACCGCCGGCGGCCGGGACGCTGATTCGGCTTTTCCACGCCGAGGCCATCGAACTCGAGGTGGACACCGCATTGGCGATCGCGGGCAGCGCCGGGGTGGTCGGTGACCTGCTCACCGTCGGCGAACGGTATCTGTCCCGGCAGACAGCGGCGCTTGGCGGCGGCAGTACGGAGATGGCGCGCAATGTGATCGGCGAACGGGTGCTGGGTTTTCCGCGTGAATACGCCGCCGATCGGGGTGTGCCGTTCAACCAGGTCAAGCACTGAGGCCTCTTTGGCGCGAGTGTGCGTGTCCCCGGTCGACACGCCGGGCTGATAGCCGGGGACACGCACGCTCGCGGTCAAGGGGTGAGCCGCGAAAGCACCTCGGCGACAACGGCGTCCGTGGCAATGTCGACCTGCTCGCCCGAGGCAAGATCTTTGACGCCGACGATGCCGTCCTCGATCTCACGGTCACCGGCCACCAGCGCGAACCGGGCGCCGGACCGGTCGGCGGCGCGCATCGCACCCTTGAGCCCGCGGTCGCCGTAGGCCAGGTCCACCCGCACGCCGGCGGCCCGCAGTTGACCGGCCAGCACCGCCAGTCGCAGCTTGGCCTGCTCGCTCAGCGGAACTCCGAACACGTCGCACCGTGCCGTCGCGCCAACGGTTTTGCCCTCGGCCTGCAGTGCCAGCATGGTGCGGTCCACGCCGAGGCCGAACCCGATGCCGGACAGATCCTGGCCACCCAGCACCCGCATCAGCCCGTCGTAGCGGCCGCCGCCGCCGATACCCGACTGCGCGCCCAGCCCGTCGTGCACGAATTCGAAGGTGGTCTTGGTGTAGTAGTCCAGCCCGCGCACCATCCGCGGGTTGATCACATATGGCACGCCGAGCGCGTCGAGATGCGCCTGCACTGTTTCGAAATGCTGCTTAGCGACATCGGAGAGGTGGTCGATCATCACGGGCGCGTCGGCGGTCATCGCTTTGATCTCCGGGCGCTTGTCGTCGAGCACTCGCAGCGGGTTGAGCTCGGCGCGTCTGCGGGTTTCCGGATCCAGGTCGAGCGCAAACAGGAACTCCTGCAAGAGCTCTCGGTATTGCGGTCGGCAGGTGTCATCGCCCAGTGAGGTGATTTCCAGGCGGAACCCCGTCAACCCCAGGGAACGGAAACCCGCATCGGCGACGGCGATCACCTCGGCGTCCAGCGCCGGGTCGTCGACCCCGATGGCCTCCACCCCGACCTGCTGCAGCTGGCGGTAGCGCCCGGCCTGCGGGCGTTCGTAGCGAAAGAACGGGCCCGCGTAGCACAGCTTGACCGGCAGCGCACCGCGGTCCAGCCCGTGCTCGATGACCGCGCGCACCACGCCCGCAGTGCCTTCCGGGCGCAGCGTCACCGACCGGTCGCCGCGGTCGGCGAAGGTGTACATCTCCTTGGACACCACATCGGTGGACTCCCCCACCCCCCGCGCGAACAGGGCGGTGTCCTCGAAGATCGGCAACTCGATGTCGCTGTAGCCGGCCCGCCGTGCCGCGTCGAGCAACCCGTCGCGCACCGCGACAAACCGCGCCGAATCCGGCGGCACGTAGTCCGGCACGCCTTTGGGTGCCTGGAATTGGGTCAACTTGCGCCGCTCCTCCTCATCGCTGCGCTCTGCATCGTCACCCGATCACAGCCCTTCGAGGAAGGGGTTGTACCGGCGTTCGGCGCCAATCGTGGTCTTGGGCCCATGGCCCGGCAACACCACGGTCTTGTCGTCGAGCACCAACAGTTTGTCGGCGATCGAGCACAGCAGGTCGCGGCCGCTGCCGCCGAACAGGTCGGTGCGCCCTACCGAGCGCTGAAACAGCGTGTCGCCGGTGAGCACGACGTCGGACCCGTCGCCGGCCACCCGGAACACCACTGACCCGCGGGTATGGCCGGGCGTGTGGTCGACGGTGACGGCGATGTCGGCCAGGTCGATCTTGTCGCCGTCGCGATCCAGTTCGACGACCTGCTTCGGCTCGCGGAACATCGCTGCCAACAGAACCTGGCCCAGCCGCGGGCCGAATCCCTTGATCGGATCGGTCAGCATGAACCGGTCCTCGGGGTGGATATAGGCCGGACAGCCGAAGGTGTCGGACACTTTCTGGGCTGACCAGATGTGGTCGATGTGGCCGTGGGTGAGCAGCACCGCCGCCGGGGTGAGCCGATTCTCGTCGAGGATGCGCCGCAGCGGGGCCATGGCGCGCTGACCGGGATCGACGATGATGGCGTCGGCCCCGGGATGCGGCGCCAGCACGTAGCAGTTGCACTGCAGCAACCCGGCAGGAAACGCGGAGATCAACACGATCCCCAGTTTCCCACGTTGCGCCTGACTGCTGGCACTCTGGCACACTCTGTGCTGACCCACGCGAACGATCGAGGAGGGACTTCGGCGGTGCCGACCAACGAACAGCGACGGGCGACAGCCAAGCGCAAACTCGAACGCCAGCTGGAACGCCGCGCCAAGCAGGCCCGCCGGCGCCGGATTGTGGCGATCGTCGCCGGTTCGGTCGCCGCGGTGGTCGTCATCGCCGCGGTGGTCATCACTGTGCTGGTCACCCACAAGGACAAGAACAACAAAGCGTCGGCAGGCGAGGGCGGTGCGACGACCACTCAAGCCGCACCTCCGGGCGCGCCGTTGCCGTCGTTCAAGCCGTCGGCCGATCTGGGCGCCAACTGCCAATACCCGCCGTCTCCGGAGTTGGCCAGCAAGCCGGTGAAACCGCCGCGGACCGGCAAAGTGCCGACCGAGCCGGCGCAGGTCAGCGTCAGCATGGTCACCGACCAGGGCAAGATCGGGCTGCAACTGGCCAACGCGAAATCCCCCTGCACGGTCAACAGTTTCGCCAGCCTGGCGCAGCAGGGCTTTTTCAACGACACTCAGTGCCACCGGTTGACCACCTCACCGACGCTGGGCGTGCTGCAATGCGGCGACCCGAAGGGCGACGGCACCGGCGGCCCGGGTTACGAGTTCGGCAACGAATACCCCACCGACCAATACCCGCCGGACGATCCCAAAGCCAAGGAGCCCGTGGTGTATCCGCGCGGCACGCTGGCAATGGCCAACTCCGGGCCGAACACCAATGGCAGCCAGTTCTTCATGGTGTACCACGATTCGCAGCTGCCGCCGGAGTACACCATGTTCGGCACCATCCAGGACGACGGGCTGGCCACGCTGGACAAGATCGCCAAGGCCGGCGTGGCCGGCGGCGGCGAAGACGGCCCACCCGCTACCCCGGTCACTATCAAGTCGGTCCTGCTGGACTGATCGAAGGAGCTTGTGGCGCAGATGAATAACTCCGGCAAGAGGTTGTCGACGCCGACAATCCTGCTCATTGCGGGCGGCGTGATCGCCGCGCTCGTCGCGGTGGTCGCGGTGGTGGCCGTCAACCGTAATTCGGACAAGACCGCCAGCAGCGGCACCCCGGAAACCAGCGCCTCACCATGGACGGCGCCCAGTACCTCACGACGGTCGGCGCCGCAGGCGAACGGACAATTGCCACCGTTCACGCCGACCGAGCACCTGGGTTCCGACTGCCAATACCCGCCGTCGACGGATCCGGCCAGCAAGCCGGTAAACCCGCCCCGAACCGGCAAGGTGCCGACGGATCCAGCGCAGGTCAGCGTCAGCATGGTCACCGACCAGGGCAATGTCGGCCTGCAACTGACCAACAACCAATCCCCTTGCACGGTCAACAGTTTCGTTAGCCTGGCGCAGCAGGGCTTCTTCGACGACACCCAATGTCACCGGCTGACCACCTCGCCGAGCTTGAGCGTGCTGCAGTGCGGTGACCCGAAAGGCACCGGCGCCGGCGGGCCGGGCTATCAGTTCGCCAACGAATATCCGACCGATCAATTTCCGCCCTACGATTCGGTGCTGAATCAACCGGTCGTCTACCCGCGCGGCACACTCGCGATGGCTAATGCCGGACCAGGGACCAACGGCAGTCAGTTCTTCATGGTCTATCAAGATTCGCAGCTGCCACCGCAATACACGATTTTCGGGACTATTCAAGACGACGGGCTGGCGATGCTCGACAAGGTCGCGGCCGCCGGTGTCAAGGGCGGAGGCGACGACGGATCGCCCGCCACCAAAGTGACGATCACGTCGGTGCGGCTGGACTGAGCAAGCCGCCGCACGCCGCGAGATTGCAGCCAGGGCTGTAGTTTCGAGAAATCACGACCTTGGCTGCAGTTTCGCGGCGCAGGCCGCCGCCGACTCTCGCGCACGCTCGCGCCAAAAAGTTAGGCCGCGGACGTTACCCGGTAGACGTCGTAGACGCCTTCGACATTGCGGACCACGTCGAGCAGATGCCCAAGGTGCTTGGGGTCGCCCATCTCAAAGGTGAAGCGGCTGATGGCCACCCGGTCCCCGGATGAGGTGGTCACTGAGGCCGACAAGATGTTCACCTTCTCGTCGGCGAGCACCTTGGTCACATCCGAGAGCAGCCGGTGCCGGTCGAGGGCCTCGACCTGGATCGCCACCAGGAACACCGACGACGGCGACGGCGCCCAGTGCACCTCGATGATCCGCTCGGCCTGCTGTTGCAGCGACGCGGCGTTGGTGCAGTCGGTGCGGTGCACGCTGACCCCGCCGCCGCGGGTGACGAACCCCATGATCTGGTCCCCCGGCACCGGTGTGCAGCACTTGGCCAGTTTGGTCAACACTCCCGGCGCGCCGGGCACGGCGACCCCGACATCCTCAGTGCTGCGCGGACGGCGCGGCATCGTCGCAGGGGTGGACCGCTCGGCAAGGTCTTCTTCGGCCTGGTCGATACCACCGAGTTCGGCCAACAGCCGCTGTACGACGTGCTTGGCCGACACGTGGCCCTCACCGACCGCGGTGTAGAGCGCCGACACGTCGCTGTAGTGCAGCTCGTTGGCCACCGCCGCTACCGAGGCGCCGTTCATCAAGCGCTGCAACGGAAGTCCGACGCGGCGAACCTCGCGTGCCATCGCTTCCTTGCCGGACTCCAGCGCTTCCTCGCGGCGCTCTTTGGCGAACCACTGCCGGATCTTGGTCTTGGCGCGCGGTGAGACCACGAACTGCTGCCAGTCGCGTGACGGCCCGGCGTTGAGTGCCTTGGAGGTGAAAACCTCGACGACTTCCCCGTTTTCCAGCTTGCGCTCCAGCGCTACCAGCCGGCCGTTGACCCGGGCGCCGATGCAGCGGTGTCCGACCTCGGTGTGCACGGCGTAGGCGAAGTCCACCGGCGTCGAACCTGCTGGCAGCGTGATCACATCGCCTTTCGGGGTGAACACGAAAATCTCTTGGACCGCAAGGTCATAGCGCAGCGACTCGAGGAACTCTCCGGGGTCGGCGGCCTCGCGTTGCCAGTCGAGCAGTTGACGCATCCAGGCCATGTCGTCGATCTCGGCGGCAGCATGCGGATGCGGAACGCCGTTGCGGCCCTTGGCTTCCTTGTATCGCCAATGCGCGGCGATACCGTACTCGGCGGTGCGGTGCATGTCGCGGGTGCGAATCTGCACCTCCAGCGGCTTGCCCTCCGGTCCGACCACCGTGGTGTGCAGCGACTGGTACACGCCGTAGCGGGGTTGGGCGATGTAGTCTTTGAACCGGCCGGCCATCGGCTGCCACAGCGAATGCACCACGCCCACAGCGGCATAGCAGTCCCGGATCTCCTCACACAGAATCCGGATGCCGACCAGGTCGTGGATGTCGTCGAAGTCGCGGCCCTTGACGATCATCTTCTGGTAGATCGACCAGTAGTGCTTGGGCCGGCCCTCGACCACCGCGTTGATCTTCGACGCGGTCAGCGTCGCGATGATCTCGGCGCGCACCTTGGCCAGATAGGTGTCGCGCGACGGCGCCCGCCCGGCCACCAGCCGCACGATCTCCTCGTACTTCTTGGGATGCAGGATCGCGAAAGCCAGATCCTCCAGCTCCCACTTGACCGTGGCCATCCCCAGCCGATGTGCCAGCGGCGCAATCACTTCCAGCGTTTCACGGGCTTTGCGGGCCTGCTTCTCCGGCGGCAGGAAACGCATCGTGCGCATGTTGTGCAGCCGGTCGGCGACCTTGATCACCAGCACCCGCGGGTCGCGCGCCATCGCGGTGATCATCTTGCGGATCGTCTCGCCCTCGGCGGCGCTGCCCAGCACCACCCGGTCCAGCTTGGTCACCCCGTCGACGAGATGACCGACCTCCTCGCCGAACTCCTCGGACAATGCGGCCAGCGTGTAGCCGGTGTCCTCGACGGTGTCGTGCAGCAGGGCCGCCACCAGCGTGATGGTGTCCATGCCCAACTCGGCCAGGATGTTGGCGACGGCCAGCGGATGAGTGATGTAGGGATCCCCGGAATGCCGCATCTGGTCGGCGTGCCGTTGCTCGGCGACGTCGTAGGCGCGTTGCAACAGCGATACGTCGGCCTTGGGGTGGATCTCGCGGTGCACCGCCACCAGCGGCTCGAGCACGGGATTGAGCGTGCTGCGCTGGGCGGTCATCCGCCGGGCCAGTCGGGCCCGAACCCGCCGCGACGCGCTGCTGGACGTCTTGAGGGTCTCCGGGGCCGGCGGCGCCTGCGGAATATCGGCGATCTGCAGCGGTTGAGTGGGCTGCTGGACAGCCGTGCGCTGGTCATCCGCCACGTTCGTCACCTCCGACCACCCAGGATATCGCTCAACAACGATTGTCCCGCTAGATGCGGCGCAAGCTGTGTACCGGCAGCGGCGCCACCACATCGCGTCCGCCCAGCGCGGCGAGTTCCAGCACCACCGCGGCCATCGTCACCCGGGCGCCGCTGTGAGAGAGCAACCGGTGCGCTGCGGCGACGCTGCCGCCGGTAGCCAGCACATCGTCGACGATGACCACGCTGCGGCCGGCCAACTCGATACCGTCGGCAGGGATCTCCAGCGTGGCGGTGCCGTACTCGAGGTCGTAGGCCTCGGCGAGCACCGGCGGCGGCAGCTTGCCGCCCTTGCGGATCGCCAGCATTCCGGTGCCGAGCCGGGCCGCCACCGCTCCGCCGACCACAAAACCGCGGGCGTCGATGCCGGCGATCACCTCGGCGCCGGCGGCCACCTCGGCCAGCGCATCTGTCACCGCGGCCAACCCGTGCGGATCGGCGAACACCGGGGTGAGGTCCTTGAATTGCACGCCCGCCGTGGGGAAGTCGGCCACCTCGCGGGTCAACGACGCGATCATGTCGGCGACTGGCTCGCCAGGTTGCGTCACCGCACCAGCACCCAGCGGTCCATGTTCCAGCCCGCGCCCCAACGGCTGGGATTGGTGCCCACGGCATACATCTTCTTCGACATCAGCAGGCTGCGCTGCTGGCGGTACAGCGGCAGCGTCGGCATGTCGGCCCACAGCACCGGCGCGCTCTCGCCCAGCAGCCGGACCAACTCGGCCGGATCGGCCGATACCGCCAGCGCACTGATGATCCCGTCGATCTGGCCGTTGTGGTACCCGGAGAGATTGTTGCCGTTGCCGGCGTGCAGGGCATACGCGTCGAACGCCGAGGAGCCGGTGGACCCGCTGCCGGAGGCGCCACCGGTGCTGGCCAGCAGCACGTCGATCTTCCCGTCGCGCAGCGTCTGCGGGCCAATGGTGTCGGAGGTGACGTCGGAGACGGTGATGCCGGCCGGCGCACACGCTTTGACGATCGCGCCGACGGTGGCCGCCAGCCGCGCGTTAGGCCCGCGGTAGCCGATCCGCACGGCCAGCGGCGCCTTGCCCAGGGCATCTCGGGCCGCGTCGGGATTCGAGCGGGCGAATTGCGCGGCCTCGGGCACGTTTTCGGCTTGGCTGATGGCGTCTTCGGCGGCGGTGTGCAGCCGCGCGTTGGCGATCGGCACCTCGGCGTCGCGGGCGATCACGTCGCGCGGCGTGCACAATGCCAGCGCGCGGCGCGCACGGGTCTCGGACAGCGGACCGCTCGGGGCGAAGATCAGCTGTTGAATTCCATCCGACGGCGCGTCGATGCGCTGGTAGTCGTCCGGGGTGATCACCGACCCCGACGAGCCGGTCGCGACGTCGACGACGTCGACGCTCTGGTTGTTGAGCCGGTCTTGAATGTCGGCCTTCTGCGGCCACACCGTGACCCGCTTGGTCATCGGTTTGGCGCCCCACCAGCGGTCATTGGCGACGAGCACCACCCCGCCGTCGTTCAGCACCGATTCGATCTTGTAGGGCCCCGACGACGGGAAATGCTTGGTGTCCAGCCCGGGTTTGAGGTCCCAGATCGTGTTCCACAGCTGGGCGATGCGCTCGATGGCCGGCCCGTTGTTGACCATCACCGCGGCGGCGACGCTCATGCCCAGTTCGTCGGAGATGACGTGCGACGGCATCATCGTGGTCGCCGTGAACAGCTCGTGGTAGTCGACGACGTTGCGGTCGGGCAGAAATGACACCCGGGCCTTCTTCTGGCCCGGCTGACAGTCGATGGACGCGATGTCGACATAGCCCGCTTGGCTGGCGGCGTTGAACGCCGGGAACCGGCCAGACTGAGCCGCCCAGGCCAGCATCAAATCGTCACAGGTGACCGGCTTGCCGTCGGAATACACGGCCTTGTCGGCGATCTGGTAGTCCAGCACCAACGGCGCGCCGCCGACTACCGACACCGTGCCGAAGTCGTGGTCGGCGACGACTTGCCCGTCGGGCCCGTGGTAGCCGAACCCCGTCAGTGTGCGGGCAAACGCCTGCGCACCGGCGGAGGCGGCGCCAGCCACGGTGGTGGTGTTATAGGTGATCAGCGCGCCGTCGACGGCGTAGTCGACGTGCCCGGCGGCACTACCCGAACAGCCCGTCAGGCTCGCCAGCCCCGCTGCCGCCAGGATGGCCGCCAGAGAGCTGGCGGCCACGCGCCGGGGCCAGGCAGCCATCGGGACTACCTCTTTCGCTTGCCGGTTGGCCGTACTGGCCGCGCGCCCGGCGCCGGCTTGCTCGGCGCCGGCTTGCTCGGCGCCGGCTTGCTGGGCGCCGCCACGGTGTCTTGGCGGTCCGGCTCGTCCTCGGCCGATTCCGCGGACTCCGAAGCCTTCTCCGAAGCGCCGCTGCGCCGGCGCATCACCCGGCGGGTGTGGGCGCGCACCAACTCCGTGCGCTCACGCAGGCTGACCAGCAGCGGGGTCGCGAAGAAGATCGACGAATAGGTGCCCACGATGATGCCGACCAGCTGCACCAGCGCCAAGTCCTTCAACGTGCCCACACCCAACAGCCACACCGCCACCACCAGCAGCGCGACCACCGGCAGCACCGAGATCAGGCTGGTGTTGATCGAGCGCATGAACGTCTGGTTGACCGCCAGGTTGGCGTGTTCGGCGAAGGTGCGCCGGGCGGTGTGCTGAAAGCCGTGAGTGTTCTCCTCCACCTTGTCGAACACGATGACGGTGTCATAGATGGAGAACCCGAGAATCGTCATCAAGCCGATGACGGTCGCCGGAGTGACCTCGAAGCCGACCAGCGAATAGATGCCCGCGGTGACGGCCACGTCGAAGAACATCGCGACCAGCGCGGAAATCGCCATGTAGCGCTCGTAGCGCGCGGTGATGTAGATCGCGACCAGCACCAGAAAGACCACCAGCGCGATCACCGCTTTCTTGGTGATCTGGCCGCCCCAGGTCTCGGAGACCGCCGAGTCGCTGATCGCCTGCTTGCTGGGCTTACCGTCGGCGCCTTTCGGCTGGAACTTGTCGAACAGCGCATTGCGCAGCTTGGCCGTCTGGTCGTTGTCCAGAGGCTTGGAACGGATCTGCACGGTCGCCGACGCACCGTTGCCGACGATCACCACGGACTCGGGATCAGAGCCGATGGTGTCGTGGTACACCTCGGTCACCTGGCTGGTCTGGATGTCGCCGCGAGGCATCGACACCTTGGTGCCACCCGCGAAGTCGATACCGAAGGTGAACCCGCGAAACACGATGCTGGCGAGCGCGATCGCGACGATCGCCCCGCTGACGGCGTACCACAGCCTGCGGCGGCCGACCACCTCGAACGCCCCGGTTCCGGTGTAGAGCCGGGACAGGAAGTTGTGGTGCGGCAGCTGGGTGGCGGTGTCGTCGACCTCGGTGCCGGTCGTCTCGGTGATTTCTGCGCTGTTCAAGGCTTCGCCTGCTTCTGCGGCCATTTCGCTATCCCCGTCCTGAGTGGGCTGCGGCACGCCGCTCGCGCGCGACCTGCTGGACCGCGCCCAGGCCGTTGTATGCGGGCTTGCCCAACGTCGGGGACTTCGACGCCAGGTACACCAGCGGCCAGGTCACCAGGAACACCACCACAAGGTCGAGGATCGTGGTGAGGCCCAAGGTGAATGCGAAGCCCTTGACCTGTCCGATCGCCAAAAAGTACAGCACCGCGGCGGCCAGGAACGTCACCGCGTTGCCGGACACGATCGTCTTGCGGGCCCGCGTCCAGCCGCGGGGAACCGCTGACCGGAACGAACGGCCTTCGCGGATCTCGTCTTTGATGCGTTCGAAGAAGACGACGAACGAGTCGGCGGTGGTGCCGATACCGATGATCAGACCCGCGATGCCGGCCAGGTCCAGCGTGTAGTTGATGTAGCGGCCCAACAGCACCAGGATCGCGAAAACCATGGCGCCGGCAGCCACCAGCGACAGTGCGGTCAGCAATCCCAGCACCCGGTAGTACAGCAGCGAATACAGCAGCACTAGCACCAGCCCGATCGCACCGGCGATCAGCCCCGCCCGCAACGACGTCAAACCCAATGTGGCCGAGACGGTTTCGGCTTCCGAGGATTCGAACGACAGCGGCAGCGACCCATACTTGAGGACGTTGGCGAGCTGACGGGCACTGTCTGCGGTGAACGCCGGGTCACCGCCGGTGATCTGGGTTCGGCCGCCGGGGATCGCTTCCCGGATCTGCGGTGCGCTGACCACCTGGGAGTCCAGCGTGAAGGCGGTCTGGGTGCCGATGTGGGCGGCGGTGTAATCGGCCCAGATGTTGGCGGCGGCACTCTTGAACTGCAAGTCGACGACGTAGCCACTACGCGGGTCCAGCCCGGAGGTGGCGTTCTGGATCTGGTCACCGCTGATGATCGACGGCGCCAGCAGGTAGGCGGTTTTGTGGTCCTTGTCGCAAGTGATCAACGGCAGGTTCGGGTCGTCGTTGCCGGCCAGGATGTCGTCTTTATCGCACTGGGTGGCCTGGAATTGCAGTCCGTAAAACTGGATGGCCTTGTCGGTGCTCTGTCGCCATTCCTTTTCTTTGGCGATGCGCTCGGCGAGGTCTTTGCGTGGATCCGAGGGCCCGGGCTGCACCGGCGCCGCGGTCTGATCCGGCGGCGGAGCCGGGCTCGGCGACGGCGGCGGCTCCTGCGGGTAAGGCCGCGGCTGGGGCGGGGGTGCCGGTTGGCCGGTCGGCGCGGGCGCGTTGCCCGGCTTTTCGCCCGGTGGCGGCGCCTTCTCCGGCAGTGGCGCCTTCTCCGGCAGTGGCGCATTTTCCGGCGGTGGCGCGGCCTGCGCGGGCAGGCCGTTGATCACCGGCCGGATGTACAGCCGCGCGGTCTGGCCCAGGTTGCGGGCCTCGTTGCCGTCGTTTCCGGGCACCGTGATGACCAGGTTGTCGCCGTCGACGACAACCTCCGAACCCGACACGCCCAGACCGTTGACCCGGGCACCGATGATCTGCTGGGCCTGCGACAGGGCGTCCCTGGACGGCCGGGAACCATCCGGTGTCCGTGCGGTCAACGTGACCCGGGTGCCGCCCTGCAGGTCGATACCGAGCTTCGGTTCGGCCTGCTTGTCCCCGGTCAGGAAGACCAGCAGGTACACGCCGATAAGCATGACCAGAAAGATCGTCAGGTAACGGGCAGGGTGCACCGGCGCCGAAGACGATGCCACGTTGTTGAGTCTCCTCGCTCACCGATCAGTTCGACTGCTCCCGCCAAAGGGTACGTGCCGGTCGGCAGGACTTAGTCCTTGGGCAGTCGCTCCGGGTCGGCAGTGAGCTCGACGGCGCCGTCGCCCACCTCCGGGTCGACGTCGATACGGTCGCGGATCGCCATCTTCATCCACGTGGTCACTACGCCCGGCGCGATCTCCAGGTCAACGGTGTCGTCGGTGAGCGCGGTGATCGTGCCCTGCAGGCCCGAGCTGGTGTGCACCCGGTCGCCGACGTCCAGCGACTCGTGCAGGTCGATGGTGGCCTGTATCACCCGCTTCTGACGCCGCGACGCGAAGAACATGAACGCCGCCAGGATGATCAACAGCGGCAAGAAGACGAGCAGTTGGTCCATGACCGCCAGTGTGCCATTGTGGCGCCCTGGGCCTTGACGAGCTACTCCATGATGTGGTGATGGAACTCCTCTCGGCATTGCGCACTACCGGCGCAGTTCGCGACTTCACCGATCAGCCCGTCGACGACGACGCCGTGGCGCGCGTGCTCGACAACGCCCGGTTCGCACCAAGCGGCGCCAACGCTCAGGCGTGGCGGATCGTGGTGATCAAGGATCCCGAGCGGCGTCGCCGACTGCGGGATCTGTACCAACGCGGTTCCCGCGACTACATGGCCCTCAGCGCCGCCGGGCTGCGGCCTTGGTCACCGACCAACGACCGCGGCGCCGAGGCCAGCGCCCTTGCTGCCGAAAAGCCGGACACCACGGGAGCCTTCGCCGAACGCTTCGACCAGGCCCCGGTCCTGATTGCGCTGTTCGCTGACCTGTCCCTGCTGGCGGCGGTGGACCGCGACGCTGACCGGTATACCTTCGCCGGCGGCGCGTCGATCTACCCGTTCGCCTGGAACATCCTGCTGGCCGCCCGCGAAGAAGGCCTGGGCGGTGTGATCACGACGATCGCGATCCGCGAGGAGTCGCAGGTCAAAGCGTTACTCGCGGCGCCGGACCCGTTGGCGCTGGCCGCGGTGATCGCGCTCGGGCACCCGGTTCGCCAGCCGCGCAAACTGCGCCGCGCGCCGGTCGCCTCGTTCGCCACCGTCGACACGATCGACGGCCCGGTGTTTGGTCAATGACGGCGCCGTCAATAGATAAGTCATTGCATGTCCAACACGTTTTCCCGGGAGGTCTGTCATGAATAACCTCGTCGGCCGATTGGCTGCCGCAATCATGCTGGCGGCGGCGACGATGGCGGTCGCGGTGGTCGGAACACCGGCCCTGGGCTCGGCGGAGCCGTTGAACTGCCCCGAGGGCCAGTACTGGGAGCCGACCGGCAACGTCTGCCGCCCGCTGGGCGTCGGCCCGCAACCCATCAATTGCCCCGAAGGCCAGTACTGGCACCCGGGCGACAACGTGTGCAAGCCACTCGGTCAGCCCTGACCGGACTAATCGGCCGCGTAGTCGACGATCGGCTCCATGAAGTGCCGACCGTCGGACAGCTTGATGGTCAAGCCGTCGCCGCGCACCTCGTATCGGGTTCCGTCGACCGGATTGACGACGTCGAATCCGCCCGATGAGCGGACCGCGTTGGCGAGTTCGATCGCGGCGCCGTCGCTGAGCCGCACGCCGCGGTAGTAATAGCGGCTGGGCCCGGCCTGACAGATCACCAGCACCGACTCTTCGGTACGGGCCAGCACCGTCGGCCGATTTCCCGGGTCACAGCGGGCGCCGGGATAGTCGACGAAGCCCTGCGCGTCGGTGCCCGGCAAGCTGAGCGGCGGCTGGGCGGCCGTCGACGACGACGACCGCGGCGGCTGCACCGTCGTGGTCGTGCGTGCGGGCGGTGGCACCGCAACGTCGGGCTGGCGATCCGCCCCGAATCCCCACCACAGCGCGCCGGCGACAGCGGCAATCAGCACCGCAGCGGCGCCCGCGACCAGCAGCGGCCACCGGTGCCGCGACGACGCGGCCTGGTGTGGGGTCAGGCTTGGATCGGTCGGGCTCGGATCGGGCCGTTTCGCCACAGACGACGGCACCCCGGCCGACCAGACCCACGCCGTGTTGGCGGCCTGGGCGAGCTCGCCGGCCGACGGAAATCGTTCCCCTGGTTGTTTGGCCATGCCCCGGGCGATGACCTCGTCGAAGGCCAGCCCGAGGTCTGGCCGGATCTGGCTGGGCCGCGGCGGCGGCGTCAACAAGTGGGCGCCCAACAACTGATCCAGCTCGCCCTGCGGGAACGGCGGTTGGCCGGTGAGGCATTCGTAGAGAACGCACGTCAACGAGTAGATGTCGGCGTGCGGTCCCACCGGCCCGCCGCTGAACCGCTCCGGGGCCATGTAGAGGTAGGTTCCGCTCAGCGTGGCGGCGCTGGTCCCGCTGGTGTCCGAAGTCGAACGGGCAATACCGAAGTCGACGAGGTAGGCAAAGTCGGTGCGCGTCAACAAGACGTTCTGCGGTTTCACGTCGCGGTGCAACAGCCCGTCGGCGTGGGCGGCATCGAGTGCTGCGGCGACCTGCGCGACGATCGACACCGCCCGGCCCGGGTCCAGCGCGCCGCTCTGGCGCAGCATCGCTTTGAGGTTGCCCCCTTCCACCAGCCGCATCTCGATGTAGAGGACGCCGTCGATTTCACCGAAGTTGTGCACCGGGATGACATGCGGTTCCTGCAGCCGCGCCACGAGTCGTGATTCGCGGCGGAACCGCTGCTGAAAAGTGGTGTCTGCGGCCAGTTCGGGGCGTAGCAGCTTGAGCGCAACGGTCCGGTCCTTGCCGGTGTCGTAGGCCCGGTACACCTCCCCCATGCCGCCGCGGCCCAGCAACGCCTGCAGCTCGTAGGGCCCGAACAAGGTGCCGATGCGTGAGCCTTCCGCGGAGGCCATATCGGCATCTTCTCAGGCAGTTCCCATAGTGATTGCGGTTTCGAGCGCTCGCCCGGCGGTTCGGGTATGCCCGCAACTAGGCTCGGATATCAGACAAGCCCGCTGCCTGAAGGAGACACTCGTGCCCACTCTCGAACAGAGTCGCCACCTCGTCACCGAAATCCCGGGCCCCGCGTCGCTGGAATTGGCCAAGCGCCGGTCGGCAGCGGTCGCCCGAGGTGTCCGCAGCACGATGCCGGTCTATGCCGTGCGCGCGGGCGGCGGCATCGTCGAAGACGTCGACGGCAATCGGCTCATCGACTTGAGCTCCGGCATCGCAGTCACGACGATCGGCAACGCCTCGCCGCGGGTCGTCGATGCGGTGCGCGGGCAAGTCGCAGACTTCACTCATACCTGCTTCATGGTGACCCCTTACGAGGGGTATGTCGCCGTCGCCGAGCAACTCAACCGCCTCACCCCCGGCTCCGGGGAGAAGCGCTCGGTGCTGTTCAACTCCGGTGCCGAAGCGGTGGAGAACGCGATCAAGGTGGCCCGCGCCTTCACCCGCAAGTCTGCGGTGGTCGCCTTCGACCATGCCTTCCACGGTCGCACCAATCTGGCCATGGCCCTGACCGCACAGTCGATGCCCTACAAGAGCGGCTTCGGGCCGTTCGCGCCGGAGGTCTATCGAGCGCCACTGTCCTACCCGTACCGCGACCGGTTGCTCGACAAAGAGCTGGCCACCGACGGCGAACGGGCGGCCGCGCGGGCGATCCGCGTCATCGGCAGGCAGGTCGGCGCGGACAACCTGGCGGCCGTCGTCATCGAGCCGATCCAGGGCGAAGGCGGCTTCATCGTGCCGGCCGAGGGGTTCCTGCCGACGCTGCTGGAGTGGTGCCATCAGAACGATGTCGTGTTCATCGCCGACGAGGTGCAGACCGGATTCGCCCGCACCGGTGCGATGTTCGCGTGCGAGCACGAGGGCATCGAGCCGGACCTGATCTGCACTGCCAAAGGCATCGCCGACGGGTTGCCGCTGTCGGCGGTCACCGGCCGCGCAGAGCTGATGGACGCTTCCCACGTCGGTGGGCTGGGCGGCACGTTCGGCGGCAATCCACTGGCGTGCGCGGCGGCGCT
Source organism: Mycobacterium kyorinense (assembly GCF_001672775.1). Classification (GTDB taxonomy): domain Bacteria; phylum Actinomycetota; class Actinomycetes; order Mycobacteriales; family Mycobacteriaceae; genus Mycobacterium; species Mycobacterium kyorinense_A. Next base: position 97,546 of record NZ_LZKJ01000080.1, read on the forward strand.
GGCCACCATCGCGACCATCGAGAGCGACGAGCTCATCGAGCGCGCCCAGCAAATCGGGCGGTTGATGACCGAGCGACTGTTCCGGCTGCAGGCCGACGACGACCGGATCGGCGACGTGCGCGGCCGCGGCGCGATGGTCGCCATCGAGCTGGTGAAATCCGGCGGCACCGAACCCGACGCCGAGCTGACGAACAAACTGGCCACCGCCGCCCGCGCCGCGGGAGTGATCACGTTGACCTGCGGCACCTTCGGCAATGTGGTGCGGTTTTTGCCGCCCCTGGCGATCAGCGACGAGTTGCTCACCGAAGGCCTCGACGTGCTGGCGGGGCTCCTCGGCGAGATGTGACGTCACAGTAGTCCCAGCTGTCGCAGGGAATTCGGGATGCGACGATGTGCCCGCCTCGTAGCGACAACGCGGCGTATGGCCAGGTGGCGCCGCGGCGCCGGAGTCACTTTGACCACTCCTGTCTTGGTTTGCCACACCTGTCACGGCCTGACCCGGTGTTTCGGGGTGCCCGCCTATCAGCGACAGCGAACGGGTTGTCGGACGTCCATGCGACGGTCGGCCGATGAATGAGTCGCTGCTACTGCGGGGGACCGAACTCCGCTACGTACTGACAATGCAGTTATTTCGCCATGGGCCCGCCACCGTCGGCGAGTTGGCCGAGGCGCTCGCGCAGCACGGTTTTGCCGTGGGCGGACGGACATCGAAATCCATCTCGGACGCGTTGCGCTGGGAAATGGGCCACGGCCGGGTGCGCCGGCTGAGGCGCGGTCGATATGGACCCGGCTGGATGCCGCGTGGCACTGAGCACCGAATCCACACGCGTGAGCTGGCGCTGCGCGACCAAGCCAAGTGTCGCTCGGAGCCGGGCACCCTGCCACCAGCGACAACTGGGCCACTCGCGTGACTGGCGTGGCGGAAGTGTCCCCAGTGAACCATTTGTTGCCGCGTCGCCACGCCAAATCCTCAGTTGTCGCTACGAGGCGGGCACGTC
>NZ_LZKJ01000081.1 GCF_001672775.1 Mycobacterium kyorinense
GCCCCAGCGGCCGCACGCCGATGCTGACCACCGCGCCTTCCACCTGCGGTTCACCGGTTGACCACAGGCGCCCGTCCGGCCCGAGGACATTCATCGCCGCGAAGGCGGGCTGCAGCCGTTCGTTGAATGTTGCGCTGACCCGGCTCGGGCCGGCACTGAGGGCGGCATTCTCGGCGGGATCGGTAGCGACCCGAACCGCATGCGCAGAGGCGACACCCGCGGTGCCTAACGCGGTGAATGCGATCACGACCAGCAGCGCCACCGCCGCAGCCGAGCGTGCCGGCCGCGTCACGCCCGCCGCCGAACCAGCGCAACAGCAATACCGACCGCGCCGACGAGCAACGCAGCACCGGCAAGCATCCGGGCGGTGTTATCCGGTCGGCTTTGCGGGCCGTCGCCCGCCACTACGACGGCTCGCTGATCGGAGGCAGTCGTGTGCTGTTGTGGCGATGCGGTCGGTTCCGCCAGGGTCAGCATGGGCGCCGGATGTTCGGGCTCAGTCCCGTCGGGCAGGGGCGGCTGGTCCCATGTGACGGTCGAACCGTCCGAATAGGTCTGAGCGGCCGGAAAGCTGACCGTCTCCGCGTCGGGCAACGTCACCGATATCCGGAACAACGCAAACTGGTCCACCGCGATACCGGCGTTGGGCGCGGCTGTCCAGGTGACCGACTTGACGGTGCCGGCCGCGACGTCGCGGTCGAGGCGGGCCGTCCAACCGGGCATGGTTTCGGTACTCGCCGAAGCCACGTCGGGGAGCGTGACGGTCAATGCGGTGGTGAGAGCTCCGGTCGCGGATTCGTTGGGTACCGAGAACGTGACGAGGGCATGGCCACCGCGCACCGAATTGTCGCTGACCGCGCGAACGTGAGCCGACGCCGGCGCAATGCCGGTCGCCGAGCCGACAAATAAGGTGATGCCTGCTGCGGCGGTGATCAGGACCCGTGAAGTCACGTCAGGCCAACCCGAGTCGCGCCATCAAATCCGCATCAATTTCGTCGAGTTGGTTGGAAATTGCGGCGTGGGCGGCGCGACGGCGGGTGGCGGGCATGTTTTCGGCAGCAGTCACCGCGGCCGCCAAATCACGGAGCCGCTCGGAAATAGCCGCCACGAATTGCTTGGTCTCGGCGTCTTTGGGCCTATTCTCCTGCACGGTTCGCAGCGATTGCTCAGCGCCGGCGATACGGGCCGACAGCTGCGCGCCGTGCCCGGAGAACTGCCCGACTTGCGCCAGCGGAACCCCGAGCTGATCGGCTCGACGCTGGTCCAACAGCCCACGCGCCGCGGTCGCTGCCCGGTACACCAGCGGCACCAACACCGGCGCTAACAACCGTGAGACGGTCAACACTCGCCGAATCCGACTGGGCGAGAACAACTTGCCCTCGCGCGCTGCCTTGAGCTGGGCCTCGGCCGCCTTCAGCGTTGAGCGGTCACTGTCTCGTTGCGCCTTCAACTGCGCTTTGAGGGCTTTGGTTTCAGCGCGTTGCGCGGACTTGAGACGACGGGCCTCGTTCTTCGCGGCCAACTTGGCCTCGAGCTTGGCGCGCGCCTTGATCGCCCGGGCTTCGGCACGACGGATTGCGCGGCTTTTTCGCTTGCGAAACAGGCCCATTGCCGGCCGCCTCCCCGGTGTCTCGGTGCGTATCGCCCTACGTCAACGCGATCGATGGGCCAACCCTAACGGACCGGACCGGCGGCGGGTCGTCAGGTCATGAGGGCTCAGGCGTCCAGGTGCTCCTTGCGCCGCAGTTCGTCGACGCGCTGCACGATGTCTTGCTGCGCTTCCGGTGACAAGCCGCTGGCGCGCATCGCAATACGGCGAACACCCTCGTCCCGCATCGTGGCCAGCCAGGACAACTCTTTGTCGAGCTTTTCGTAATACTCGTCGTCGGTGAAGTAAGCCGGCTTGATCCGGAAGAAGTTCGCCAGCGCGGCCATGGTGGTCGACGAGGGGTTCGTACGGTTGCCCGAGCGCAGCTGCGACAGGTAGGGAGCCGACATCGTGATGCCTTCCGACTTCAACGCCGCGATCACCTCAGCAGATGTATGTGGCCCACGTCCGGGCGGATACACGGTGTCGAATAAGCGATTCAGACGGGCAGCGAACGTCGTGCTCATCGATATGACCTCCACCAGGTTGGTAGCACGAATGACTCCAGGCACGATTTGCTGATCATCGTAGCGACACTTATCGCCACAACCAAGTGCAAACCAATTGGGAATTGGCCAATGCGGGCGGTACCACCGTTGACAGAACGCTGAAACGCAACGCTCGTCGCGCACAGCGCATACACAAGATGCACCAAGCGAATTGTGCAGCAGTTTCGTCGTCGACGCCGCGGGCAGCGGCGTGCGGTGCCTCCGTCGGCTGAGCGAACCTGGCGTCGGGCAACCAGCGCGCGGCGGCGACGCGTCGAGAAACAACTTTGCTGTCGGGCCTATAACGTGCCTCAACCGAGGCCCCGCGACGCCTCTGGGATCGGCGCCGCGACAGGCGGCCGGCGGATGAACCGCACCACTGCGAAGGTCCCCGCGACGAGGCCGACCGACGCGGTCACGGCGACGGCGATCCAGCGCCAGCCCAGCGCGGTGTCGAACAGCATCCACAACCCGAACAACAGGAACAGCAGACTGGCCAGCACATGTAACAGCCCCTCTGGCAACCGCCGGTGCAGCAGGATGCCCGCCGCGATCGCCAGTCCGTCGGCGACGACCATGGCGACCGTCGTGCCGATCCATACGCCGGCCCAGTTCTTGTCGCTGGCCAATGCGACGGTGGCCAGCGTGGTTTTGTCGCCCAACTCGGCAAGCAGAAATGACGACACGACGGCGAGCAGCGCGAACCGGGGCTCGCGGACCGGGCGGACGTCGTCACCGGCATTAGTGCCCTCGCGCCACGTCCACACCGCGAAGGCCAGGAACGCAATCGCCGCGGCGAACGCCATCGGTTTGGCCGGCAGCGTCAGCCCCAGGAAGTGGCCGATGGCCACTGAGACGCCGTGCGCCACACACGCGGCGATCCCCACGCCCGCCAACACCACCCACCAGCGGTAACGCAGCGCATAGGTCATGGTGATGAGCTGCGACCTGTCGCCGAGTTCGGCGAGGAAGACCACTCCGAAGCTCAGTAGCGCGGCTGCAAGCATGCTTGGCGACCTTTCAGGCGCGTCGCTGACGATCGAGGTTTCCCTTTGCTCGTCCAGCGTCGGGTCGAAGGTTCTTCCCCCGAGCCCGAGTCGGACCGGTTGGCCAGCCGGCTATTCGCCTCTGTATGACCCGCTGAATACCTTCGACAATCGACCTCAGGCTAGCGGCCATATCCCAGACACACCAGCGGGGCGATCGAGTTCGGGTAGCCGTATTTTCCGATTCGATGTGGGGCTATTAATGATTCGCCCAATCGTCGGCGACCGGCGAAATTCGTTATGCGGCAAGCAGCATTGCCAAAATTGCGGTATCCGGATGGCTGATGGGATCAACACCGACGCGACTGACCATCGAAGTTATGGTGCCGTCGGCTTCTGCTTCTACCCATGCCGCGCGATGTTCCAAGCCCAGATACGGTAGGCCCGGCAACAGGACGCATCCCGAAGCCGCGCCGCTGCATTCAGGCAACGACGGCGTCGTCTCGGATGGCGGATGCAGCATCAACAGCGCGGGCGGCTGATGATCGGCGAAATAGCCTGGGGTAACCGCGGATTCGCCGACGACCGGACCCTCTGCCAGGACGAGCCCGACCGTGCCGGGCTGAGGTGCGTCCGGCAGTTCCTCGCGGACACCGAATACCGTTGTCGTAGAAAGCAATCCCGGCAGCGACGCTACCCTGACCGCCACCATCAGCAGCTGCGCCCACTCCTTGGTCGAATCAGGCCAACGGCCGGAGATGACAAACCCCTTCAGAGCACCATTGGAGTGGAATGGGGCGACTTCGACGGCCCGGCCTGACCCTGTTTCCATGTGGCCCTCCGCGATATGCCAGCGGGTCGATGTGCTCAGCATGCGCTAGCGCTGGAATACCCGCAAGCGGACACGGCCAATCAATCGCAGGTATCGCAAAAGGATCACGGTCCCAAAAAATCGGGGCGCCGCGATCACCGCGACGCCCCGACATTGCTCGAACGTCAGCCGGCAATCAGCCCCTTGGTCTTCGAACTCGCAGCCGCGTAACGCGACTGCACGTCGTCCCAGTTGACGACATTCCAGAACGCCTTGGAGAAGTCGGCCTTGACATTCTTGTACTGCAGGTAGAACGCATGCTCCCACATGTCGAGCAACAGCAGCGGAATGACGCCGAGCGGGAAGTTGGTCTGGTGGTCGTATACCTGGAATACCAGTAGCTTCTCGCCGAGGTTGTCCCAACCAAGTGCCGCCCAGCCCGATCCCTGCACGGTGTTGGCGGCCGCCGTGAATTGTGCGCGGAACTTGTCGAACGAGCCAAACGCGTCGTCGATCGCGGCGGCAAGTTCACCGGTTGGTTTGTCGCCGCCGTTGGGCGACAGGTTCTTCCACCACATCGTGTGGTTGACGTGACCGGCGAGGTTGAAAGCCAGGTTCTTCTCGTTCAGCAGAATCGAGGAGTGGTCGTCCTTGCTGCGCGCCTCATCGAGTTTGGCCAGCGCGTCGTTGGCGCCCTTGACGTATGTGGCGTGGTGCTTGCTGTGGTGAAGCTCGTTGATTTGTCCCGAGATATGCGGTTCGAGCGCTCCGTAGTCCCAGTCCAGATCGGGCAACGTGTATTCAGCCACGGGGTTCCTTTCCTTCATCGTTGGTGAGCTGCGTCTGACGACCGATGGTGAGCTGCGTCCGACGCTGCACTCGCAGGGCTTTCACCCCGCGGGGGGCTAGCGTAATCAACCCTGCTCCATGACTACGCGCACCGCAACAACGAGTGCAACGAGTTGCATACCCGGCGGACGTGTCTTTAGACCAAAACGATGAGTGCGAGGACGGCCAGCAACACCAGCGCGATGAGACCGGCGCGCACTCCCGCCAACAAGTAGGAGCGATTACATGCAGGCGAGCCGGTGTACCAATGTGACGACGACGCCGCCGGCTGCGGCCCGATCGGTTGCGTCGTCATCGGATGACCCTGACCTGCACGTCCAAACACTCCCCCAGTGAGATGAGTCACAAGCAACTCCAGTGGACGCGATAATAACGCCTCCTGAAGCGCCGGGAAAATTGATCCTCCGATAAGCCCTTGACCAGCGCCGAAGCAGGGTCTGATGGGGTCGGTGCGCGAGCGAGTCCGGGTTTGTGGACGGATTGCCTGATTGGCCGGACTCGGCACCATCTGATGGCGGGCCGTGGGTGTTTAGTGTGGCGATACATTTCGCTCGGCTGACGATCGGGCTGTCGACGGACGTGCCCGTTACCCCGTCGTTATCCACAACTGCCGGTCCAACAGGCCTGTTGGACCCGCCACAACGGTGCGGCGCTGCCCAAGGCCCTGTGAATAAACCTGTGGAAACTGTGGATAGCTCTTGGTTGCTGGCGTTTGCGGCGCGCTGCACGCGCGGCGGCCGCATGCCAAGATCGACCGCATGGCTGGTGAACCGGTGGTCGCAGAAGTAGACGTCGCTATGCTGCCCGCCGAATTCGGAGCTGACGCGGCGGTGCTGCTGGATGTGCGGGACGACGACGAATGGCAGCGCGGTCACGCCGCAGATGCTCACCACATCCCGATGGGCGAGGTGCCGGCGAGGCTCGGCGAGATCGATCCCGGCGCCGAGTTGTACGTGATCTGCCATGCCGGTGGCCGCTCCATGCGGGTGGCGCAGTACCTACAGCAAATCGGCTACCGCGCTGTCAATGTCAGCGGAGGCATGCTGGCCTGGGCGGGCGCCGGTCGGGCCGTGATCACCGACGACGGCAGACCCGGCACCGTCTGAGGGACTTGTCGGGTCGCGACCCGCTGGTCCCCCCGCGCTTGCCATCGTCACTAAGCTGGTCCGGTGATCCAAGTGTGCTCCCAATGCGGCACACGCTGGAATGTTCGTGATCGCCAGCGGGTGTGGTGTCCCCGCTGCCGCGGGACGCTGCTGGCGCCCTCGAGCGAAGCGCCGCCCGCCGATCCGCGGTGGACCCCGCGCGGTGCTGGACAGCTAGTTGGGTCACAGCGGTCAGCGCCGCGGCTGCCGGCCGGCTACCGGTGGATCGCGGTGCGTCCGGGCGCCCCGCCGCCCCCACCACGGCGTCGGCGGCCGCTGGGACCAACTCCGCGCTACGCGGTCATACCCCGGTGGGGCCTGGCTGATCGGGTCGGCCCCGGCGGGCCGGCACCGGCCTCGAGCGCAGCGCGCGGACCGACGGCGGCATGGGTGCGCAGCACGCTTTTCGCTGGGGTCGTGGTGCTGGGCATCGCCGCGCTGGTGCATGTTGTGCGCTACGTGCTGCTGGTCATCAACCGCAACACACTGCTGAATGCGTTCGTAGCGGGTGCTGCGTTCTGGTTGGGCGTGTTGACAAGCGTGGCCGCGATCGCGGCGGTAGTCACCTGTGTGGTTGTGCTGACCCGGTGGTTGATCGCGCGCCGGGCGGCAGCCTTCGCTCATTGCGGCAGACCGGAGCGGCGTGGACTTCGAGCGCTGTGGGCCGGTTGTTTGGTGCCGCTGGCCAACTTGGTGTGGGCCCCGGTCTATGTCATCGAATTGGCCGACACCGAAGGTGTCTACGAGCGGCTCCGCAGGCCGATCCTGCTGTGGTGGATCTTGTGGTTCGCCAGCACCGCGGTGTCGCTCTTCGCCATCGTTACCAGCGGAGCTCAGGATGCCCAAGGTATTGCCAACAACACGGTGGCGATGATTTTCGCCTACCTCGTCGCGGCGGCCGCGGTGGCCGCCGCCGGGCGGGTTTTCGAGGGATTCGAGCGCAAACCGGTCGAACGGCCCGCCCGCCGGTGGGTGATGGTTCCCGACGGGGACGGCAGCGCAGCGGGATCCGCTCCGGCGGTTGAGTTGGAGGGTGCCGAACCGGCAGCATAGGAGTATGACGCCGGCCGACGAGGTGCTCGCCCGGCACCCCTTCGTGGTCGCCCATCGGGGCGCCTCGGCTGCTCGACCGGAACATACGCTGGCCGCCTACGACCTCGCCCTCAAAGAAGGGGCCGACGGTGTGGAATGCGATGTCCGGCTTACCCGCGACGGCTATTTGGTCTGCGTGCATGACCGCCGGCTAGACCGCACGTCGACGGGCGCCGGCCTGGTCAGCACGATGACCCTGGCACAGCTTCGGGAGTTGGAATACGGGGCATGGCATGGCAGTTGGCGTCCCGACGGTGGCCATGGGGACAGCGGTCTGCTGACGCTGGATGCGCTGGTGGAATTGGTGCTGGACTGGAACCGGCCGGTCAAGATCTTCATCGAGACCAAACACCCGGTGCGGTACGGGGCGTTGGTCGAAAGCAAAGTGCTGGCGCTGTTGCAGCGCTTCGGCATCGCGACCCCAGCCTCCGCGGATCGGTCACGGGCCGTGGTGATGTCATTTTCGGCGGCTGCGGTGTGGCGTGTCCGGCGAGCGGCGCCGCTGCTGCCTACGGTGCTGCTCGGCAAGGCCGCCCGGTACTTGGGTAGCAGCGCAGCGACGGCCGTCGGGGCTACGGCAGTAGGACCGTCGATCGCGACGCTGCGCGAGCATCCCGAGTTGGTCGACCGTGCCGCGGCACAGGGACGGGCGTTGTACTGCTGGAACGTCGACCACTATGACGACGTGAGTTTTTGCCGCGAGGTGGGGGTGGCCTGGCTGGCCACCCGCCACCCCGGCCGCGTCAAAGCTTGGCTACAGGACGGGCTGGCCGGCGCAGGGCTCGACTAGAGCCGGCCGCCGGCCGCGGCCGGTGCGTCCGATTGCCGAGGCGCCGAACCGATTTCACGTGCGACGAAGTTCTCCAGCTCGAACAGGTTGGCTCCGGCACGATCGGCGACCCGTAACAAGGTCGTCATCAAGGCCATCTCTTCGACCTGCTCTTTGAGGAACCACTGGATGAATTGCTCACCCAGAAAGTCGCCTTCGTCGCGCGCGACGGCGGCTAGTCGGCTCACCTGGTCGGTGACGGAGCGTTCCTGATCCAGGGCCAGCGCCAGCGCATCCCGTGGCGTGTCGAATTGGTTGCGCACCCGGTCCACGCCGGGGATCTCGACGCGGACGTCGCGGTCGAGCAGATATTGCACCAGCATCATCGCGTGATTCCGCTCTTCCACAGCTTGACTGTAAAAGTGTTTCGCCAGTTGAGGCAGATTGGAATCATCGAAATAGACCGCCATTGCAATATATTGTTGCGCGGTGGTGAATTCGTTGTAGATCTGCTCCTGCATTAATGCATGGAATTTTGTTCGGTGAGCATCGTGATCAGTCATGATGGCCACGCTACCCCAGGTCAGAAGGCATTGTCATCCAAGGTAATACTTACTCAGGCGAGCTTTGCCTAAGTTAAGCAAGGCTATGTTTAATGTATTTATCGATCGCTTTATGTATTAGTTGGCGAGCTTATGGCGCGCCGTCAGAAATTGTTCGGCCGGCGGTTAGGGCTGCCCTTCGACAACGGCCGCCGGCACCGGCGCGTCGGCGGCCAGCGCGTCGAACAATTGGGCGGCTTCGTCGTGGTTCCACACCACCACCGCGCCCGAGTCGCTGCCGGTGAATTCGCCGATCGGCACCGTCACCGTCGTCGTCGCGCCGTGCAAGGACCACCCCAATCGGGCCAGGTCCCAGACGTGGGAGCCCTGATCGACGGTCAGCGCATCGGCCGCCGCGTGCGGCACCGAATACCAGCGCCAGGGGTTCAGCCACACGCCGGGGCTGGTGGCGCGGTGCAATAGGGCCGACATGAACTGCCGCTGGTTGGCCATGCGGTCGAGGTCGGCGCGCGGGGTGGCGCGGCTGCGCACGTAGCCCAGCGCGCTACGGCCGTCGAGGGTCTGGCAACCGGCGGGAAGGCCGATCCCGGCCAGCGGGTCGTCGATCGGCTCCGTCGGACAGGCCGTGACACCGCCCACGGCGTCGACGAGGACCGCGAACCCACTGAATCCGACTTCGACGTAATGGTCGAGTCGTAGACCGGTGGCCTGTTCGACCGTCTGCGCCAGCAACGACGCGCCGCCCATCGCAAACGCCGCGTTGATCTTGTCCCGCCCATAACCCGGGATCGGCACGTAGGAATCGCGGGGAATGGACACCATCGTCGTCGGAAGCGAAGACCCGAACGTCGGCACATGTACCAACAGGATCGTGTCGGTGCGGCCGTTACCGATGTCGCCGCCGGTGGTCAGATCCTGCTGCTGTTCGGCGCTGAGCCCTTGCCGGCTGTCCGAGCCGACCAGCAGCCAGGTGGTGCCGCGCCCGATGGATGGGCGACCGGGATAGTCGGCCAGCACCGGCTGCCGTTGCAGGGCGGTGTCCATCCACAGTGCACCGCCCAGGATCGCGGCACTAGTCAGCAGCACCGCGATCAGTACGGTCAACGAAATGACCTGACCCCATGCATGTTTGCGGCGCCGCGGAGGACGGCTGGGACGGGCGCGTTGCGGTGTGGTGCCCCGGGTTGGCGGCGGCGGATCGGGACGACGCGGTCGGTGGCCGATATCGCGCTGAATGATCGGCGACGGTTCTCGTCGCGGTCCGGTCGGCCGGTTGCGGTCCATCAGCGCAGCCATCCCAGATGGCCGGCCAGCAGCGTATAACCGACGAAGGCCACCGTATCGATCACCCCGTGGGCGATCACCAACGGCCAGAGTCGGCCGCTGCGCTGCCAGACGTACCCGAACACCAGCCCCATCGCGATGTTGCCGAGGCCAGCGCCGAAGCCTTGATACAGGTGGTAGCTGCCGCGCAGCAGGCTGGAACATACCAGCGCCACACGGGGATTGACGCCCAGCTGGGGCAGCCGGGTCAACAGGTAGCCGACAACGATGATCTCTTCTGCCCACCCGTTGGCGAATGCGGCCGCAACCAATATCGGCACCCGCCACCAGGTGTCGCTCAGACTGGAGGGGACGACCTCGGCGTTGAGCCCGATCGCCCGCGCGGCGAAGTAGAGCCCCAACCCCGGCAACCCGATCAGCGCAGCCAAACCGATACCGCCCCACAGATCGGTACGCCAGTCGAACCGGCCGAGGCCAATCCGAGCCGGAGTAAAGCCGCTGCGCCACAACAGGTACAGGCCAAGCCCACCCCAGGCGATGAGTTGTCCGACGAAGGCCGCATTCAGCCCGAGATCGATCAGGTCGAAGTAGGACCGCTTCGGATTGAGTGGAATCCGCTGCGCGCTCAGATTCCGCAGGACCGCATCGGTCAGCTGCAGAGCCGCGGTGACGGCGGCCAGCCCGAAGGTGACGCCCAGTACGACGCCGACCTCGATCCACAGCGCGCGTGGCTGCGCCAGTGGACGATCGGGGGCGGTCACCTCGACACGGTAACCGGTCGAATCACCCGACGGCCCTCACCGTGCGCGGGCCGCACGAAACCGGTTAGGAGTAACCGCGGGCTCGGAGGCCGTTGACGAAGGGGCAGCCCATCAGCACCCGGATGGCCTGGCTCAGCCCGACGACGTCGTCAACCGGTTTGCGGAACGGCAACCGGACGTCGCTGTCGCCGTCGGCGCTTTCGACGCGCAGTCGTACGCCGTAGCGGTCGATGCCCAACGGGCGCACGTCGCCGCGCCGCAGCCGTGCGGGCAGCCTGGCGGCCAGTCGTGCCACCACGTCGCGATGCGCGGTGTCGAGGTGCCGAATCCAGCAGGTCTCCCATGCACAGAACGGGTCTGGGCGTGCGGCCAGCAGCGCAGCGACCCCGACGGATTCTGCCCCGGTGGTATCGGTCGCCACCACCGACTCGATCTCCAGCCGAAGCAGCGTGTAGCGGGTGTCGCCGTCGACGGCGGGCTGGGATGCCGCCGTCTCTACTTGCAGTAGCGCCGGATTCGGGTCCTCAGCGGCGATCAGGTCCAGCACTTGGGCCGCGATGGGCAGCGGCACCTCCCGCAACCGGCCCCGGATCCACACCAGCGAGCGCACCGGCTCGCGCAACGGCAACGGTGCATAGTCGGCCAGCTCTAACACAGCCTGAGCGCCCGCCGCACCGCAGCCAGCCAACTGCTCGGCCACCTCCCCGTCGGCAGCGGCCACGACCGCGAACGACCCGTCGGCCAGCAGGTGGTGCAGCGGGGTGGTGACCGGCTCTGCCCCATCGACGGCCAACAGTGCGCCGCCGGCCCGCAAACAGGTGCTGCGGATCCGCTCAGCGGTCGTCGGCGTGGCGCAGTTGGCGAGGGTCATCGATCACCATCCTTAAGTGAGGTAAGCCTAACTTAACTAACGTGGAGGCGGCGGCGCAAGGCTGTCGACCCGATAGGGTTTTGGCGTGGCTCGTATCGCGTATCTCGGACCCGAGGGGACCTTCACCGAAGCCGCGCTGCTCCAAATGCGAGACACCGGCATGGTTCCCATGCAGAGTCCCGACGCGGTGGAAGCGGTACCGGTCGTGAGCACACCGGCCGCTCTGGACTCCGTTCGGCGGGGCGAAGCCGATTACGCCTGCGTGCCGATCGAGAACTCGATCGACGGCTCCGTGGTGCCGACGCTCGATAGCCTGGCCATCGGCTCGCCGCTACAGGTTTTCGCCGAAGTGACCCTGGACGTGGCGTTTACCATCGCCGTCAAACCTGGCCGCACCGAAGCCGATGTGCGGACGCTGGCCGCCTTTCCCGTCGCCGCTGCGCAGGTCCGGCGGTGGCTCGCCGAACATCTGCCCACCGTCGAGTTGCAGCCCGCCAACTCCAACGCCGAGGCCGCGCAGCAAGTCGCCAACGGCCTTGTGGACGCGGCGGTGAGCTCGCCGCTGGCCGCGTCCCACCGCGGGTTGGCGGCGCTGGCCGAGGGCGTCGTCGACGAGCCCAACGCGCGCACCCGGTTCGTGTTGGTCGGGCCGCCGGGCCCGCCACCGGCCCGCACCGGGGCCGACCGGACGTCGGTGGTGTTGCATATCGAGAATGCGCCAGGGGCCCTGGTCGCGGCGCTGATCGAGTTCGGTATCCGCGATATCGACCTGACTCGCATCGAATCGCGCCCGACCCGAAAAGAGTTGGGCACGTACGTATTTTTTCTGGATTGCGTCGGGCACCTCGACGACGACGCGGTCGGCGAGGCACTCAAAGCGCTCTACCGTCGTTGTACGGACGTGCGTTATTTGGGTTCCTGGCCTACTGGAGTGGTCGCGGGCGCCGCGCCACCGCAACTCGACGCGGCATCACGCTGGCTGACACGGCTGCGGGGTCGGCAATGAGCGGCCGGTTGGTGTTGCTGCGGCACGGTCAGTCCTTCGGCAATGTCGACCGCCGGCTGGACACCCGACCGCCCGGCAGCGAGCTGACGCCGTTGGGCCGCGATCAAGCCCGCGCGTTCGCGCACAACGGCTTACGACCGCCCGGGCTGTTGGTGCACTCGATCGCCACCCGGGCGGCGCAGACCGCCGCGGAGATCAGCGCCGCGGTCGACGTGTCGGCCAACGAAGTCGCCGGCATCCACGAGGTGCAGGTCGGCGAGCTGGAAAACCGCAGCGACGACGACGCCGTCGCAGAATTCAACGCCATCTACCAGCGCTGGCACGAGGGCCACTGGGATGTCGCATTACCGGGCGGCGAGACCGCCAACGACGTGCTGGACCGTTACGTGCCGGTACTGACCGAGTTGCGGATGCGCTATCTCGACGACGACGGGTGGGATCGCGACATCGTCGTCGTCAGCCATGGTGCGGCGATCCGGCTGGCCGCGGCCGTCCTGGCCGGCGTCGACGGCAGCTTCGTGGTGGACCACCACTTGGGCAACGCCGAGTCGGTGGTGCTGGCGCCCATCACCGACGGCCGCTGGAGCTGCGTGCAATGGGGCGCACTGTCCCCGCCGTTTGCGCCTGAGCCGCAGGCATCACCGGTGGCCGACGCGGTGGAATCCGGCACCGACCCGATGGGCTGACCGCCCGGCGACGATGCGAGCGCACAGCGCGATGAGGAGCCGGGACGGGCAGTCGAGGTTCAGACCGCCAGCGCGATGGCTTCGGCGCACCCGCAGCCAACCACGTCGCAGTCGACCACGAAGGCGTGCGGCATCAGCTCCGGGCTGGTGCAATCCGGCTCGGTGCACTCCGACCGGCGCAATGAATGTCGAATGATGGTGCCGTGGCAGTGATCCAAGCCGGCCCGGCAATCGCGGCAGCTTGTAGTCATGGCCCGTTCTTAGCACGCTGCGCCGACAGATCATCGATGCCGCGCCCGGCGGGCCGGCATGAGATCGTCAGGCCCAGCCCAAGTCGTGCAGGCGGTCGTCGTCGATGCCGAAATGGTGGGCGATCTCGTGGATCACCGTGATCTTCACTTCGTCGACAACCTCGTCGTCGGAGTCGCAGATGTCTAGCAGCGCGTCGCGGTAAATCGTGATCGTGTCGGGCAGCGACCCGGCGTAGTTGGAGTCCCGCTCGGTCAACGCCACGCCTTCGTAGAGGCCGAGCAGCTCGGCATCGTCGGGATGGCGGTCGGCGACCAACACGACGACGTTGTCCATGACGGCAGCCAGTTCGGGCGGGATCAGGTCGAGCGCGTCGGACAACAGCTCGTCGAATCGCTGCGGGCCCATCCGCACCGCCACTCGGTTACGTCCCCGGTGCGGGTTGAGCGGCCGGCGGCGGTGCCGGAGCGGGCTCGGCAGCAGGTGGCGCTTCCGGAGCCGGCGGCGGCGGTGCGGGCGGTGCCTCCGGCGGCGGTGCCGGAGCCGGTGCTTCGGGCGGAGGCGCTGCGGGTGGCTGAGCCGGCGCGGGTGCCGCCGGTGGTGGCTGCACAGGTGCGCCAGGCTGTTGCGGCAGATGCTGGTTGCCCTGTCGTTGCTGGCCGGTCTGCCCGGCGGCCGATGACGACGAAGGGCCTCCCCCGGAACTGGGCGGCGGCATGGGGATCGGTGGCAGGTTGAGCCGCTCCTGCGGAATGTCCGGCGGCGGGATCGGCGGCTGGCCGTTGATCATCAGCGCGCCCTTGGCACTGTTCACCAGTGTCGCCCAGCCGCCATTGCCCAGTGTCGCGCCGATGCTGCACGCCACTTCACGGCTGCCCGCGGACCAACTCGGCAATGACAGCGTGCTGTAGGTCAGCGTCAGCGTCGTGCTGCGCAACTGCACCGGGGCCAGGTAGGCGTCGGTGAGCCGGGTGCACGACTCCTTGACGAAGGCGTCCTGTTCGGGTTCGGGAGGCAGCGCGTCGGGAAACTTGGCGACCAGGTTCACCGTGCCGGTGACCTCCATGGCGTGCGGGGCGGCGCAGTCGACGGGCACGTCGGTGGGCTGGTTGGTCGTGGGGTCGATACCCAGGCAGGTACCGTCCGGCCACACCCGCGACTGGTCGAGATCGGCGACCTTGCCCTCGAAGACCTGTTGTTCGTTGCCGGCGCCGGGCAATTGCAGGCCGCACAGCATGCGCCGCTCACCGGCTTGACGCCACGCCCGGTCGCCCGACCACAGCATGCTGATGGTGAACCTGCTGTGCGGGTCAAACCGGGTGCCGAGGTAGCGGTGCACCGCCGACTCGCATTGCTCCTGGCCGATCTGCTCGATGCGGGCTGCCGACGGCGGGGCGGCATCCGGCCCATACTCCGAACCCGGGAAGGTCCGCATGTCGATGGACTCGGCGACCTCGAACCGGTGCTCGTCCTTGCAGTCGACAATGGTCGCGGCATCTGGCGTCTTATCGGGCCACATCAGGCAGTCGCCGCCGGCAGCACGGTTGAAAGCGGCGTTGCCCTTGGTGCCGGTGCTGGGCACCGGGTCGATGTAGCCGGCGAGTCGCCCGGGACCGTCGCCGGTGATCGGCAGCGCGGTCACCAGCCCGGCGATGAGCAGACCACCCAACGCGGTCAGCAGCAGCGCCCGCCGGGTTGCCGAGGCCTGCAGGGTGCGCAGCCAACCGAACCGCGCCGGCCGGGATTGCGGCTGGTCGGTGAGCGCATCGTCCTGTTCGAGTGCGTCCAACATCGGCTCCATTCTGACAGGCCCCACGCGTGCCGTGACAGGTGATGCAAAAGTTGCACCCGAGGTCGGTGCTGGCGTGCCGGACTAGCCAACGCTCGGGGCGGCGCCCGACAAAAGTAGTGTTCTTGGCCGTGATCGACCTGAAGCTGTTGCGCGAAGACCCCGACGCCGTCCGGCGCTCCCAGACCAACCGCGGCGAGGACCCGCTCCTGGTCGACGCGCTGCTGTCGGCGGATGCCGCCCGGCGCAGCGCGATCTCGGTCGCCGATTCGCTGCGCGCCGAGCAAAAGGCCGCCAGCAAGAAGGTCGGCGCCGCATCCGCCGACGAGCGCCCGGCGTTGTTACAGCAGGCACGCGGGCTGGCCGAGCAGGTCAAGGCGGCCGAGGCCGAGCAGGCCGACGCCGAGGCGGCGTTCACCGCTGCGCACATGGCGATCTCCAACGTCATCCTCGATCCGGTGCCTGCCGGCGGCGAGGACGACTTCACCGTCCTCGACGTCGTCGGCGAGCCGACCACTATCGAAAATCCGAGGGACCATTTGGAACTCGGCGAGTCTCTGGGTCTGCTCGACATGGAGCGGGGCGCCAAGGTGTCCGGCTCGCGGTTCTATTTTTTGACCGGCAGGGGCGCGCTGCTGCAGCTGGGGCTGCTCCAGCTGGCCATCCGGCTTGCGGCAGACAACGGCTTCATCCCGGTGATCCCCCCGGTGCTGGTACGCCCAGACGTGATGTCGGGCACCGGTTTCCTGGGCGCACACGCCGAGGAGGTTTATCACCTCGAAGCCGATGACCTCTATTTGGTCGGCACCTCGGAGGTGCCGCTGGCCGGCTATCACGCCGACGAGATCCTCGACCTGTCCGCGGGCCCGCTGCGTTACGCGGGCTGGTCGTCGTGCTTTCGGCGCGAAGCCGGCAGCCACGGCAAGGACACCCGCGGCATCATCCGGGTGCACCAGTTCGACAAGGTCGAGGGGTTCGTCTACTGCACACCGGCCGACAGCGAGGCGGAGCACAGCCGGCTGCTGGGCTGGCAGCGCGAAATGCTGTCCCGTATCGAGGTGCCCTACCGCGTAATCGACGTGGCAGCAGGCGATCTCGGCTCCTCAGCGGCTCGCAAGTTCGACTGCGAAGCATGGGTTCCCACCCAGGGCGCCTACCGCGAGCTGACCTCGACGTCGAACTGCACCACCTTCCAGGCCCGCCGGCTGGCCACCCGCTACCGGGACGCCAACGGTAAGCCGCAGATCGCCGCGACGCTCAACGGCACCTTGGCCACCACCCGTTGGCTGGTCGCCATCTTGGAGAACCACCAGCGCCCCGACGGCAGCGTGCGGGTGCCCCAGGCATTGGTTCCGTTCGTGGGCACCGAACTGCTGGAGCCGGTCGGCTAAGCGTCCACCGCGGTCGGCGTCGCCCGCAACTGCGCGTGGCGGTGCTGCCGCTCGATCGTGGCGAAATAGAACGCGAACGCGAAGGCGCAGCTGGTGAACAGGCTGGACACGAAATACAGCCACGGCCGCCGCAGACCCCGCCGGTACCCGTCGATGATCGTGAACAGCGGCAGCAGAACGACATTGATGATGGTGTAGTCCTGACTGGCCGAACTGGCCGCGGGGTTGGTGAACATCAGCCGGATGTAATCCGACCAACTGCCAGGTCCCCATATCGGATTGCCGGATCCGGTCGAGTACTCACGCACGAACCGGATATTGAAATACCAGCCCAGCACGATCGACGCGATCCCGATGACGTAGTAGAGGCATTCCAGCGTCGAGAACCGGGACCCGCCGGACGGCCGGCTGAATACAGCGGGATTCGAGGCAACGATCCAGCCGATCACGGTCAGGCCCAGGATTGCGTGTACGAGAAGCGAGATCATGCGGGCAGTCTCGGCAACCCGCGCAGTTTTGTCAATATTGACACTTCTGCGAGTCGAACGGCACGGTAGGTTACCGGCATGGCCCGACCGCCCCAGACGTCGCGCAGCGAGCGCACTCGCGAAGCATTGCGCCAGGCCGCGCTGGTGCGGTTTTTGGCCCAAGGCGTCGAAGACACCTCGGCCGAGCAGATCGCGGCGGACGCCGGGGTGTCGCTGCGCACCTTTTATCGGCATTTCACGTCCAAACACGACCTGTTATTCGCCGACTACGACGCCGGGTTGCACTGGTTTCGCACCGCGCTGAACGCACGACGGCCCGACGAGTCGATCATCGAGTCCGTGCAAGCGGCAATCTTCGCGTTTCCCTATGACGTTGAGGCGGTGACCCGAATAGCTGCGCTGCGGGCCCAAGAACTCGACCCCGGACGCATTGTGCGGCACATCCGCCAGGTGGAAGCCGACTTCGCCGACGCGATCGTCGAACGATTGGCCCCCGACGGGCCCCGCATGCCGGATGACCGGCTGCAGATCACGGTGACCGCGCGCTGCATCGCGGCCGCGGTGTTCGGCGCGATGGAGGTGTGGATGCTCGGCGAGGACCGGTCACTGGCTGAGCTGGCCCGCCTGTGCCGAGCGGCGCTCGACTCGTTGCAGCTGGGTGTGCTGGACCAGTTTCGTCATAATTGACAAAACTGGGGATCCATGCCAGCCTGCGTCGCAGATGCAGGGAGGGCAGAGCGGATGGCCGACTACGACGCAATCGTCATTGGTGCCGGACACAACGGGCTGGCCGCAGCGGTACTGCTGCAACGCGCCGGACTGCGCACGTTGTGTCTGGAATCCAAGCTTTACGCCGGAGGGATGGCTTCCACGGTCGAGTTGTTCGACGGCTACCGATTCGAAATCGCCGGCTCGGTGCAGTTCCCGACTGCGCCCGTCGTTGTCGAAGCGCTGGGCCTGAACACCTTGCCGACCATCGACTTGGACGTCATGTCGGTCGCGCTGCGGGGGGTCGGTGATGACCCGCTCGTCCAGTACAGCGACCCGATCAAGCTGTTCGCCCATCTCAGCGATGTGCACGGCGCCGATGCCGTCAACGGCATGGCCGGCCTGATGGCCTGGAGCCAGGCACCCACCCGCGCGCTGGGCCGCTTCGAGGCCGGGACACCGCCGAAGACGATCGATCAGATGTATGCCTGTGCCACCAACGAATTCGAACGCTCCGCCATCGACGACATGCTGTTCGGCTCGGTCACCGACGTGTTGGACCGCTACCTTCCCGACCGCGAGAAACACGGCGCGCTACGTGGTTCGATGACTGTGCTGGCGGTCAACACCCTCTACCGCGGGCCGGCCACACCGGGCAGCGCGGCCGCACTCGCCTTCGGATTGGGTGTTCCCGACGGCGACACCATGCAGATGAAGAAGCTGCGCGGCGGCATCGACGCGCTCACCGCGCATCTGAGCGACGTGCTGCAAAGCCACGGCGGCGAACTCCGACTACGTACCAAAGTGAGCGAGATCGTGCTCACCGGCGGCCGCGTCAGCGGGGTGCGCACCGAGGCGGGCGACACCATCACCGCCCCCGTCGTCGTCTCGGGCATCGCGCCGGACCTCACGCTCAACGAGTTGATCGATCCGGCTGCGCTGCCCGCCGATATCCGGCAGCGCTACGCGCGGACCGACCATCGCGGCAGCTACCTGCAGATGCACTTCGCGCTGGACGAGCCCCCCAGATTCGCTGCGCCCTACGAGGCGCTCGACGACCCCGCCATGCAGGCATCGATCGGCGTGTTCTGCACACCCGAAGAAGTCCAGCAGCAGTGGGAGGATTGCCGCCGCGGGACGGTTCCGGCCGACCCGACGGTGGTTTTGCAGATCCCGTCCCAAAACGATCCCGACCTGGCCCCGGCGGGTAAACACGCGGCATCGGCCTTCGCGTTGTGGTTCCCGATCGAAGGGGATGCCGATTACGGCCAGGCCAAAGTTGACATGGGTCGGCGCGTGATCGACAAGATCACCCGCCTCGCACCGAATTTCGAAAGCAGTATTATCCGGCACACCACCTTCACGCCCCGGCATATGGGTGTGATGTTCGGCGCCCCGGGCGGCGACTACTGCCACGGGCTGCTCAACGCCAATCAGATCGGTCCCAATCGCCCAGGCCCCAAAGGCTTTGTCGGCCAACCGATCCCGATTGACGGCCTGTACCTGGGCAGTGCGGGATGCCACGGCGGGCCGGGCATCACCTTTATTCCCGGTTATAACGCCGCGCACCAAGCACTGGTTGACGCTGGCTGCTAACCCGATCGATCCAACAGCTGGTCGAGCAATGCGGTGAACTCTTCCGGATTCTCCGGCGTGAATGCGGGGCTCAAGGGAGTTCCCGGTACGTCCAGCGTGATCAACGTCGACTTCAATGGCCGGCGAACGTCGAGTGGCAGCCAGCGTCGAAGGTCTGAGCTGCCCCAGATCCGGAACCTGTGCACGAGCATCCCGAGCGGCTCGGCCTGGTAGCCGCGGATCCTGTCTAGCGCAATGACCTTCGAGGTGCCCGAAGGAAAATGATAGCGCCGCAAGGTGATCGCGGTGCGGTCCAACTGGACCAGGCCGTCGTCGTAATGCTGCGGAGACGTCACTGCCGCTCACACCGAAGCTCGTGACCGCGCGCGGTGAGGCAG